>NZ_JAHTGR010000008.1:0-332609 GCF_019166075.1 Duganella violaceipulchra
AAAGCGACGGCGAACCCGGCGTCAAGACCATCTGGCTTGGCATGAAAGAGATCTACGTCGCCGCGAAAACAATGGGGAAATTACGAGACCGGGCCAACGCCAAGAATTGTGTATAACGGCGTGGGTTTACCTCTTGATCGAGCAGCGCATACAACAACCTTGCATCGATGAATGGCAAAGAAATCGAGGCTGGCCGATACCTGCGTTCCCGAGTCACCCCGAGTAGCAATGCCAATTGATTCCTTTCCGACTCTAATAACAGCTGCGACTTCACGCCCCGTTAAATACAGATAGTGCACGATCGATGCTTTTTTCTTCTGAATCGCCCATCGCAGAAAGTCATCAAAGGTCCATTTAATGGTAGTGCTCTTTCCTACCTTGCCTGGTCCTGTGAGGATCAACATTTGCTTTTTCATTTATTGCCTATTCCTTGAATTCTCAAATGCGATATGCGTCCGCTGCTGGCCGGTTGCTGAAGCCAGAAAAGAGACATTTTAGTTATCATTGTCTCCTCCTTGTTTGGAAAATGCGAATAAGTTATGCCCCTAACTTCCCAAATCCTTAATGCTAAAGCATTTCGAATTTCCCCCGCCCGCCGCATGTGGCACAAGGTGCAAGCCCTCTTCCTCGGGCCTCCGACTCGCTCAATTGATACCCGGCCTTGCATTTCCCACAAGACATACTATGATAAACCCTGCCAGTTCTCGATATCCTAACGAGAAATATCGCTTTCCCATTTTTCACCAATTCATTTTGCCGTGCTCGCTCAGCATTATTCACAATAATCGCTACGGCAACGACCACTACCATAACAATTGAAACTACGATATAGAATTCATCGCCGCCGCTGCCGCCTTTTGCATAAGTCGACGATGAAAATAGGAGACCAAATAACATGGTTGCAATTCTTATTTGCAATTCCATCTCCGATAAGGCTGTGGTTAGGGCAATTTACCAATGCCTGGATTTGGCCGCATTCAGTCGGAATGTTACGTAAAAAGTGGCAGTAACATGGCGCTGACCAAAATCCCAGTCACAAAACCAGCTACCGCCATAAATGCCCATAGTATTAGTCCGAAATTCATCTCTGCGTTACGCGCAGGCAACCAAAGCGCTTCAAGCATTAGGGCAACTGGGACAGGTGGTCGTCGTTCATTTTTCAAATCTAACGTCGCAAGAAACGCTAAAATCAAAGCAACCAAAATGCTGTAGCCAAGCATGCTTAAGAACCAATCGGAAGGAATCCACTTGGTACACGCTGCCCCTGCTACAACTGTCCCGAACAAACACAGGGCAGGTGCGGGTCGAAATTGTTTGTTTTTTAGCATCGAGAATTTAGTTAGAAAGACTATTTGAACGTCTGCAGCTGGCCCCACGCGGTAATGGTCCACAGAGTAGCATTTTGTTCAAGTGAAAATATCACGAATTATCACACTAGGCCAAAACCGCCCTAAGTTGCACCTTCGAAATCTCCGACGCTTTAACCTCTCAGCGCAACGTATCTGACAACTGTTTGAAGTTTTTCTCGTCTCTCATATCTCAGACTCGATGAACTTATCTCTGAAGTTTGTAAAAAGCATCTGCCGAATCAGAGGGACAGGCGAAGGTTTGCGAATGGGGAGCCAAATACGATGTTCGGCTCCGCAAACCTGAACCCAGAGCTGGTAAGCGCCACGCCAACGGCTCGGATTTTTGGTGAGAATTACTAAATTTACTTCCGACAGGAGAAAGGTATTCTTCCTCCACGGTACATTTCCGTAGCAGAGGACCACGCCGTCCTCAATTTTTATGAATGGAGTTCTTCTTTGATAGATTCCAACAACTATGCCGAAGATTCCGAAAATACAGAGTAGTGTTATCGAAATATAATAGAAAATATTAGAAATTTCTTTCTGGTGACGCAGCCAAATACCGAAGAACTGCGGGATCACTATCAAGAAGAAAATAAATACAGCGGAAGCCTGATTGGCATTTTTCCAGCGGCGTAGGATTGAGTCCTGGGCGACGTCGGGACCTCGAGCTTTGTATAGCAATTGATCGCCTATCGCGTCAACCTGTTCTTTTGATAGCATTTTTGATTCCGACTGTATTCGAAGGGGCTAAGCTAAATGAGATCGGCATCGCAGTCCCATCCATGCATATGATTCTAAAAAGGTGCCGGGCCAATGTCCGTTGCTGGCCGATTTCGGAAATCAGGCTCTCGCCTCATAAGCTTCTGTAAGCTTTTGCAGATGAGCTCGCTCGTCATTTGCAACCGAATTTCCTTGGTCAATCAAAACGGCATGAATGAGATAGTACTCCGTCTCGTCTCTGATGATGCCTCGCTTAATTATGCGCTTGTAGCTCGCCGAGTATCGACGCGTAATTTCTGACACAGTGACGATACCGGCTGATTTGAACGCCTCATCAACAGTAGATTTCGCTTCTCTGCTCCAGTTGTTCGTTTCTTCGACAGTATCGTTGGCAGCTTGACGCAAACCCGCTAGTGCTTTGGATTTTCCGAACTGTTCGACTACTCTTTCAATTGTTTTTGCTGGATGAATTTCCGCCGTCGAGCTAACCTTCCAAACGACTGTAGCGAAGTGACTCACGTAGGCCAACAATTCGTCATACTCCCTTTCACGCTCAGGTGTCATTGCTATCCTTCGTTTTCAAAGGTCTGCTGCTGGCCGTTAGCCGCGACGGTCGCTCAGCAGGTCGATCTCCACCTCTCGCGACACCAAGCAGAAGTACACGTAAATATCGCCTTTTCCATACCCTGCATTAGAGCCTCCGCCATGTCGCGCCCATGGCTCCTGTATGTAGCACTGCCCGTATTCCAGTTCATCAGCCAAACCGTTGACCGAGTTAAATTCACCACTTCGAAGCACTTTGTTACGAATCTCGTCTGCGACAAGGAAATCGTTAAAAAAATAATCCACGTTGCGGTCCACAAAGGTGGACTGACCACGTTGCACGTCAAGGAAAAATACCGCCTCATACTTTGGCGACCAGAAGAACAGGTCGCCGGACCATGTAATGGTAAGTGCCACGACATCTGTGCCAATCAACCAAGCCCACGGCATCAAGGTTTTCGCCGCTAAATTTTGCCCAGGCACTGTAATCAAACCGTGCTCGTATAGTCCTGAACGCACACAGCCATCTGCAACGCTTACGAAGCCATCTTCCGCAGCGGAAGTTAGAGAAAACCAGTCAGAGAAATTCATTAATTGATGCCTAGCTTCACATAAGTTTCAACAGACCGCTTTTGGCCGGTATCGGTCTATGCCATTACGGCATTACCGTTGCGCCGTCAATGGCTGCACTAAAGGCCAAAAACAAAAAAGCTGGGATGAGTACCACGAGCCACAATGATGAGAGCGCTAGTCGCGAAGCAAGTGCACACCCTCTAGTAAGTCGAAAGATACCCGCAAACGCGACAAGTAAGAAAGCAACACAGGCTGTTAAAAAATATATTGGTTGGCCCTCCCAGCTTGAGTGCCTCCAAAGTGAGAGGAAATAAAACCAAAATATAACTGGAAATGTTGCAAGCATCCAGTTAGCTGCGAGACCCATATGACTACGTAATTCCAACCTCATATTAACCTTTTTTAAAATGTCCGCCACTGGCCATTTTCGGCTGTGCTATTTCTTTGATTCAGAATGAAATGCAGCCGCCTTTAGAGCGTCTCTATCCTTTTCAGCGTTCACGTTCTTATCAACGCAATCAGCAAAAGTGTCGGTCCCTGGTGTGAATCCATAACGCCCGCATGCTGTCTTCGCTTGATTGACGTACTTCATTTCTTGGCTATCTTGGTAACCGTTATAGGCCCCCTGGACCTCGGCGCATCCAACAAACACCACGAAAGGCGTAATGAGCAGCAATTTGCGAAGCATAAGTGATTCCTCGTATAAGTTTTCTTTGTCCGCACTGTCAGCTTGTGGCCGGTTGCGGCGCCTCGCCTCTGGTCCACCCTACCGTTACTCTTTCTTTTTCATCAGACCGGCCAATGAGGAAAACGGATTATGCGTGGCCGGCGCGACCTCGGCCGATTTCAGGCCATGTCCCCGATCGGCCTCAAGATAGCGCGAGTGTTCGTTGTCGTGGCAGTAAAGGCACAGCAATTCCCAGTTGCTGCCATCAGGGGGATTGTTGTCGTGATTGTGGTCACGATGATGAACTGTAAGTTGCGACACATTGGTATGCGTGAATTCGCGCATGCAGCGCCCACACACCCACGGATACATTTTCAGCGAGCGCTCGCGATAGCCCAGCTCGCGCTGGTCAGCCGCGCGCCGTGCGTCAGCCACAATTTTGTCCAACCGCGCGGCGTCCGGTTTTTTCCCAACGGTCATGCTTATTCCTTCCATTGCTGTTAAATGTCGGCCGGCAGCGCTCACCGTCGGCCGGCTCGGCCCCTGGCGACCCGTTGCAGGCCTTCGCTCAGCGTTAGACCAGCCGCTTAATAGGAATATCTATAGTGACTGCTCCCGGCCTACACGAACCTATTTGAGAACAACTGTTCGAAAAATCTCATACGCAACAAGAGCAAAAAACAAGTACGCAAACCAAGGAACCAAAAAATATGGCACCGCCGGAATGTGAATTACCTTATCCAATATCAGATACACCGTAGAAAAAACAAAAGCGGTAGCGAGCAACCAGTTCTTTTGCTTAATGAAGAGACCTGCGCATGTCACCGTACCTGCCAAACCAATAATCGTTGCAATCTGCATGTTAATTAATTAATAAAATATATGTTACTAAGAATACCGCTGCGGCAAATGGCCGTCAACGCTCTGCTTACCTCAACAATGCCTGCACTTGGCCGCTTGAGTTCGTCTTCGCGAAGAAACGCCCCTTACGCTTATGTCGCGTCCTCGTCGGCCTTGCTCCGCTTCTTCGCCATGATCGGATGAAGCGTCTCATGCCGAGCCAGCATGGCTGCATACTCCTGTGCCTTGCGTAGTTTGGTCTCAGGCTTTATTGCTGTCTGAACCCGGAACAACACCGCATAGCGGTTTTGCGAATTGAGAGTGGCGAAAAATTCGGCTGCGCCGGGGTGGTCAGCGAATGCAGCTTGAAGTTCGGGCGGCACGCTCGCCATGCTAGCCGATTCGTATGCCGCATCCCATCGACCATCTTTTTTCGCTCGCTCGATTTCAGCCAAGCCGCTCGGCTGCATCTTACCCTCTTCAATATACCTAAGCACCTTCTCACGATTGACCTTGGACCATAGACTGCGTGGGCGACGCGGGGTCCAGCGCTGCAAATAGTGATGGGCGTCGAGCGAACGCTTCTGGCCGTCGATCCAGCCGAAGCACAATGCAACTTCCAATGCCTCTTGATAGCTTACGCTAGGGACCGGGGCTCCCTTTTTCGAGTGCTGCAGCCACACCCCGTCAGAGCCGTCGTGATGGGCTGCCAGCCAATGCGCAAACGCTCCCTGGGATGGGAACAGCATCATCTCAACATCTTCTGCCATTGAATCACTCCGATATTTTTTAGTCAGGCTGCCGGATCTAGCCGTCAGGTTCTGGCCGGACTTGGTCTACGGGGGCAGCATAACAGTTTGTCCATATGAAAAAAACGCAAATTGTCACCCGATGGTGCGGGTCGAGCGCAGGTAGCGCGGGACGGTGTTTCTGGAGATGCCCAACCACCTGGCGCTCTCTCTCAAGGGATCTCCTCGCGAATGGATCGCGGCCATACCGGCGGGATCGGCGCCACCGTCACCGTCTGGCACGGACGGCAGGGGTACTGTGGGCGGAGGTGGCGGTGCACCTCTCCCCTACCGCTGATCGACAGCGCGTTAAACCGCGCCGAGCGTATTGCGGCGGAGCGCCCCGACCAACAAGCCCAAGCCCAGCAAGAACATCGACGCCATGCCCGGTTCCGGTACCGGGCTGGTAGTATCCCGCGCGATGAAGGACAGGTTATCCGCGTAGCCATCGTTGTCGTTCGAAGCGAGACGCTCCATCGACAGCCAGAACGACAGCTTGCTGGTGCCAGCAGGCATGATTCCCACGGACTCCCGGTAGTACAGGCCCGTCTGGTTGCCGCGATCTTGCGGGGTGACGGGACCGATCGAGGCGTTTCCTATCTGATTATTCGCCGCATCGAGAAACTGCACAAAGAACAGTGCGTTATCGCCCTGGCTGGTCCAGCCGCCGAGCCATCCGCTCAGGGAATAGGAACTGTTCCGGGCGGTCGCCACGCCGAAGTCCAGGGTCTGAGTGCCCACAGCATACTGCCCGAGGCCGGCGAACATCTTGGTTCCGCGATCGACCGGGCCAGGCTGGGTGGGAAGCACCCAGTTGTTGCCATAGTCCACCGACTGGGCCATGTCGTAACCCGGGTAGCCGGTCCACCCGCTCACGCCTGCTTCGGCATCGCCGTTGACAATGAGGTTATGACCGTAGATGACATCAGCCTTGCCACTACACGCCACGGCGAACAAGGCCGCGGCAACGAAAAATCTGCACTTCATGAGAAGCTCCTTATAAAAGTCAAATGACCCGGTACTGGTCAAGTTGCGCTGCCCCGCGCATCGCAGGGTCACTGATAGACGGCAAGCCGTTTTCCAGATGGCCGGCGAAGCGGCGCATCCAGCCCGGCAAGCCAGCCACACGCAGGCTGTAGTCGTACCAGTTGGAACTCGATGCCAGGGGAAGCCGGACGGCGCTCCTCGAGCGTGCGACGACGCGCACTTCCAACGGCTTGCTCGCGTAATACTTGTTGGCGATGAGTACGAAGGTGCATGGCTGTGCGCCATTGTTGACCAGGTCGATGACCAGCTCGCCGGCGCTGCGTTCGGCGCGCAGGCTCATTTCCGGCCATGCAGCGTTGCCGTCACCGCGCACGTCCCCAACGATGTGGCGATGAAAGCCGTTCGGTCCCAGTACCCAGAGATCGTAGGCGGATGCGGTGTTCCATTGGCCTTTGAGCTGCTTGCCAGGTTCGACCGTATAGCGGCGCGGGACCTGCTCCAACGCCAGGCGGTCGTACACATGAAACACCGCCCCGGCCTCGCCCAGGTTGTCGAATCTGAGCTCCACCTGGCCGCCTCCGGCCGGCACCTGTGCCTGCACCTGGAGTTCGTAGGGCAGAGCGCGTGCCGGACGCACGCCGGCAGCCTGGACGGGCGCCGTCAGGGTGGTCGGCGTTGCGGGTACCTTGGTGTTCGGCAGGCTCAGCGCCATCGAACGCCGCGCAGCCGTTTCCGGCAGCAGTTGCGTGAAGCCGTTGTCGTTCGGGTTTGCGAAGTCGAAACAGGACAGCAGGTTGCCGCTCACCGCCCGGCGCCATGGGCTGATCAGCGGCTCGCGCACACCGAAACGCGCCTCGATGAAACGCACCACCGATGTGTGGTCGAAGACCTGCGAATTCACCCAGCCGCCCTTGGTCCATGGCGAGATGACATACATCGGAACGCGCGGCCCAAGACCGTAGGGGCGATGGTGCGTGCGCGCATCGGCGCCGTTGAGCACATGATGGTACTCGCCGGTCGTGTCGACGGTCGATGCACCGGCGAGCTGCGACTGCGCCGGATTGCTGCTGTAACTCGTGTACGCAGGGACCGCCGGCGGTGGCATGTGGTCGAAGAAGCCGTCATTCTCGTCGAAGTTGATGATCAGGACCGTCTTGCTCCAGCTCTCAGGATTGGCGGTCAGGGCGTCCAGCACGCGCGCGATGTAGTCGGCGCCCGACGCAGGACTTGAGGGCCCCGGGTGCTCGGAGCCTTCGGCGGTCGCGACGACCCAGCTGACCTGCGGCAGGCGGTTGGCCAGCACGTCGGCCTTGAGCAGGTCGATGTCACGCGTCGTGGTGCCGCGATCGCGCAGGGATTGCGAATAGCCCGGCCGGCGATACCACGCGTTGCGGAAAGAGCGGAATCCAGCCAGCGAGTTATCGGTGAAGTTGTCCGCCATGTTCTGGTAAACCTGCCAGCTGACACCCGCCGCTTCGAGTCGCTCCGGATAGGTGGTCCACAAGTAGTCGGTGGACATGTCCGGATTGAAGTCGTCGCGGCTGTTGTCCGTCGATGGGCCGCCTGCAGCCGCCAGGGGATCGTTGTGACCGCTGAACAGAAACAGCCGGTTTGTGTTGGTGCCGGTCTTGGTTGCGCAGTGGTAGTGGTCGCAGATGGTGAAGGCACGCGCGAGCGCGAACTGGAAGGGAATGTCGGCGTCAGCGTAATAGCCCATCGCGCGGTTCTGCTTGACCGTGCACCAGTCATTCATACGTCCTTGGTCCCACGCCAGCTGGGCGTCGAGCCAGGCATGCGGCGTCCCGGCCACGCGCATGACGGGAAAGTCCTGCACCGTATTGAGACGGAACGGCGCGATGGCGCTGCCCTGGGGCCAGTTGGGCCGGCCAGGCACCGGCGCCCCTCCGACAGAACGCTGCACGAAGACCGATTTGCGATTGAAGAGATTTTGCCGGTCCATCACCGGAATCGGAAAGGGATCACCGAATCCCCTTACCCCTTCCAGGGTGCCAAAGTAATGGTCGAAACTGCGGTTCTCCTGCGTCAGCACGACGATATGCTCAACATCCTGCAGGCTACGAGTGCGCTGGTTGGCGGGAAGTGCCAGCGCCTTTTGGATGGACGGTGGAAAGGTCGCAAGCACGGCACTTGCGCCGGCCGACTTGCCCATTTTGCGGAGGAAGTCACGTCGGCTCATGCCTGCACCTGCGTGCGGGCGCGCGCGAATTTGGAAATATGCATTTGATTGATCCAGGTCGGTTGTCGGGGAAACATGAATACTGAAGTCATGCAAGGCCGCAGCTTACGTAACAATGATGAAATGTTGATGACATGACATGCAATCGGCCGCCGGTCGAGTTCGACGGAATCGAAACCGTGAACAGCAGGCAGTATCTGGATAGGCGCAGCGAACAATGGCCTGCTGAAGTTCGACCCAACCGACTTGAAGGATGAGTCGCTGAACGTGGTGCAGAAAGGAAGGAGGAGTGCTCCGGCATGATCGCAGCGCAAGACCAGTTCGGTCAGACGACCATGACGATGACCGCGCGCTACGTGCGCAACAGGCGCAACAAGATCGTCGAACCGAGGCCTGTGTGTATGTTGGTGCTCCGAGCCGGAATCGAACTTCTCATATTTTCAATGGGTTAGCGCGCGGATGCGTAAATTTTGCGTAAAGCCGACGCCCCGTCCCAAACACTCTTTACGGTTCTGTATACCGTCTCCATGCAAGCGATCTTTCCCACCGCCGCCCCAACTGCGTTGCGATATCGTGTTCACCCATGGAACCGCACTGCGTCACGCCGCTCAATAGCACTTACCAAACCGCATAGTCCAGCTAGCACTGATAGACGTGCACGCGGTGATTCGGTCCTATTTCTTGACCATCGACCGCGGCGGCCGCTACTTCGAGGTCAGCATGGTAGCGGCACTCCGATTGCAATCCCGGAGAAAATTTCCCAACTTAAGAAAAACGTCTCTGTCATGCAGACCTCATTAATCCCCCCCGAAGGGACAAGGAAACAAAATCTCCTTCCGAACACATCAGCTTCCGTCGCTAGCACCGGTATGTCCCGATGGCTGACCTTATTGCTGGCCTGTGCCTGCGGCCTAATTGTTGCCAATATCTATTACGTACAGCCCTTGATCAGCCTGATCGCTCCAGACATAGGCCTAAGTAACGCAGCAGCCAGTCTGATCGTCACCCTCACACAAAGTGGCTACTGTATCGGCTTGTTACTGCTGGTGCCGCTAGGGGATCTGGTCGAGAACCGACGCCTGATCAGTTGGACCATGGGCGGCGTTATTCTTGCCCTGCTGTTAGCGACTGTTGGGCCCTCGGCGCCCTGGTTCTTGACCGCATCACTATTAATCGGCGTCTCCTCAGTCGCAGTGCAAATGCTGGTACCCATTGCAACTCACCTCGCTCCCGCCGCTACGCGCGGCCGCGTGGTCGGCAACGTCATGAGCGGCCTGTTACTGGGCATCATGCTGGCACGGCCTGTTTCCAGTCTGGTCGCCGGCGCGTTTGGCTGGCGCACCGTGTTCGGCGCGTCCGCTGCTCTGATGCTGCTCCTGCTGCTGGTATTGCGCCGCTTTCTGCCCCTGCGTCGCCCAAGTACTGCCCAAAATTACTCCAGCTTGATTCGCTCACTCTGGGTGTTGCTTCGAGACACGCCAATCCTGCGTCGGCGCGCCGCTTACCAGGCCGCGATGTTTGCAGCGTTCAGCCTGTACTGGACCGCCGTCCCGCTACTGCTGTCCGGCCCGACATTCCGCCTGACTCAAAACGGCATCGCCTTGTTCGCGCTGGCTGGCGCCGTCGGCGCCCTGTCCGCCCCCATAGCAGGTCGCCTTGCCGACAGCGGTCACAGCCGCATCGCCACCAGTCTGTCCCTGCTGATAGTGACGTTCGCCTTCCTGCTATCAAAACTACACCACTCGACGTCGTTAGCTGCTGTGTTGGCAGCTGGCATCCTGCTCGACATCGGTGTGCAATGCAACCTGGTGCTTGGACAGCGCGCTATCTTCGCCCTTGGCGAAGCCACGCGCAGCCGCTTGAATGGACTCTATATGGCGATATTCTTTGCCGGCGGTGCACTCGGCTCGGCGATCACCAGCGCAGCCTATGCCGCCGGCGGCTGGGACTTGGTCAGTTGGATCGGCTGCGCCTTCCCGGTGCTCGCCTTGCTCCTCTACCGCAGCGAATTTGCTCAGACACAAGCCGCTTCCAATGACTAATCAAAATTCAGGCGACCAACCAAAAGACATGGAAAAACTCGTGAAGAACACACTCAAATTCACCGCCCTCCTGCCCATTTACGCCACTCTGTTCAGCTGTGGCGGTGGCGGCCCGGCAACTCCCCGTGTCGATCAAACCACAGTCGAACACGTACCAGTACGGGCCGGCTCTCAACGCGCCGCCGATGGCGTCTGGTTTGGCAGCAACGGTCAAGGTAGCCCGGCTTTCGCGCTTGTCGCTCCCTTGGGGATGTGGACGGACTATACCCAATTTTTCTTCGCTGACAACGCAGGCGCCGACAGTTATCTTGCTACTTATTCCGGCTATTTGACGCTCAACAATAACGCCATCGAGTCCACGAATGTCATCGATCTCAACGGAATATTGTGCCATGGCATGCGCGGCTATGCCGATGCTTCGAATACCCTGTCAAGCGAATTCTATATCCGCAGAAACAGCACCGCCACAACGATGTCCAAATACAGGCTCACGTATAGCGTCGAAAACAACCGGCCGCCGAGGCTCGACGATCTGCATGGCAACTATTCGCGCAAGGCGCGCACCCTGCCGGGGTATGGTGCCTACGATACAAGCACTGCACCAAGGCTCGCCATTGATAGCAAAGGCGGTCTGGTCGGTGAGCTGCGCGGCTGCATCCTGCACGGCGATCTCAACATTATGGACCCAGAAAAAAACCTGTACTCGCTTAATCTGTACGCCAAGCCCGACATTGGCGGTATCTGCGCCGTGGGCGCGGACGAGGTCAATTTGACGGGGCTAGCCTCTCTGGTGACCCTGCCGAATGACAACGTCCAGAGTCTGATCTTCTCCACCAATGGCGTTGGCCGAGGAGGTAAAACGCTGATGCTGGCCGGCTCCGTCCCCAAGCAATAACGCGAGGGTCGGACAAGACCCTGATCACCTGCCTTGAAAAGGCCGAGATGGATGCGCTGCTACGCCAGCCAGACCGGCATACCGTGCTTGGCACGCGCGACTATACCTTGCTCTTGTTTCTTTACAATAGCGGCGCTCGGGCCGATGAAGCCGCGCGCCTGACCATCGAGCATCTTCATCTCGTGGATCCACCGTCGATTCTCGGCGCAGCGCCTGTTGCGCATTGTCGACGCGCGCCAGGAACAGCGTGTTCTCGATCATGCGCGCCAGCCGTTCGTATTCCTCCGAGTTGGATGCCAGTAGCACATGATATTCCTCTGCTGTGCGTTGGCGCGACAGGGCAACCTGTGTCTCCACCATCAGCGTGTTGACCGGTGTGCGCATGTCGTGCGCCAGCAGGTCGGCGGCAAAGCCGGATAGGCGCTGCACGCCATCTTCCAGACGGTCCAGCATGGCATTGAACGCGGCACCAATCTCGCGCAGCTCCACTGGCGCGTCCTACACCGACAAGCGGGTATTTAGACGGCTGGTGCTGATGTCGTTGGCCTTTCCGATCACTGAGCGCAGCTGGCGCATGCTGTGACCGACAATGATATAACCCAGCAGTGAGTCTACTGCTTGCCGCCATCGACCTTCACTATGCCGAATCCGTCCAGCGCAGCGGTATGCACCGCTAGCACGAATGCTATACCTATCGTGCCGCCTATCAGCACATTGATCAGCCGCTCAGCCGCGATCGATGCAGCATTCCCGGCAATGACAATAGTCAGCGCGCTGAAAGCGCAGCGCAGGCCGAATCCCACCACATAACGCCGAAAGCCGACCAGCGTCAGGATCGAAGCCACCGACGCCAGACAAAAGCTGAACAGATTATGCGGAATAAACTGGCTAGCGAGTATGCCCAACGGCACGCCAACCAAGGCACCCACCACGCGGTCGCGCAGCTTGATGCGCGCGCTGCCCGCATCGCCAGTCACTACGCTAGCCGCCGACCAGATCACCCACTGTCCATTGCCCAAATGGTGCCACTGGACCAGCGCAGCGGCGCAGCCCACAGACAGCGCCACGGTCAGCGCCGCAGCCTTCCACGGTTTGCTGCCGCCGAGATCGATATTGCGCCGCAGTTGCCTCCAATAGCCCGACCACGCACCGTGCTCGCGCGCCTGCAGCGCGGCCGACAAGGCCAACGTCGGCAGCAACGCCGCCATCGCAAACGACAGGAACGCCAGACCATGCGCCAGCAGTGCATCAGCAGGCACGCCCTCGCCGCTCTCGCACGCAAGATACACGGCCGGGATAAAAGTAAAATTGCCCACCGAGCGCCATTTGGCGCCGTGTGTGGTCAGCGCGATGGCGGCCGTCGCCAACGCCACGCAGCCGAGCACGAACAGCGGCGGGTAGGCCTGCGCCCACAGCAATCCCATGAAGCCGAAAAGGATCGCCATGCCGTGCAGCACCACGCCCAGTGGCGCCAGGCCGCAGCGTTCCATGCCGATGAAGGTCGACATCGTCACAACGGTGGCCTGCAGCCAGACCTTGTCTCCGGTCCACCAAACGAGCAGCAGCATTGGCACCAGCGCCAGCGCGGCGCGCAGCTGGATGTTTTGCATGGAAGGCAGCGCCAGCGTCGCCATCACATGCCCGTGAGTTCGTCGAAGCGGACGACCTTGGCGATGGCGCCGAGCAGGGCCATCGACGCCTGATGTTCGGCGTCGCTGGCTGCGGCGCAAGCCGCCTCCAGAACGACCACCTGATAGTTGCGGTCATGGGCGTCGCGCGCCGCGCTCTGCACCGCCCAGGAGCTGCTGACGCCAGCGAGCACGACACGTTCAATTTTACGCGCCCGCAGCGCGGCATCCAGGCCGGTGGCATAAAAAGCGCTCACGCGGGGTTTGACGATCACCAGATCTGCCAGCTCGGCATGCAGCTCAGGATGGAATTCTGTACCGGCGCTGCCCAGCGCTAGCGCGCCAAACTCGTGGACGCGGCCGAACAGCGGCGACTGCTTCGGCTGGTCGGCATAGCTGGCATCGAATCCTACTTTGACCAATATCGATAGCCAGCCGCGTTCGCGAGCAAGGGCCAGCGCCTGATTGGCGTTAGCGATCACGCCGCGTTCGGCGGCATGCGCGGCCGAACGCGCGATTTTCCCGCTTGGGTGCATGATGTCGACGATATAGTCGAGGCCGATAAATGCGGTGTTCATGGTCTATCCTTTCAGTACCGAGATGGGGGGATGTTGTAAATGGGGGCACGATGCGCGAGGACAGCGGACAATAATCTAGCACCGCCTCTACCGTCATGACAGGCAGCGGCGGCGCGCCACCTTCATAGACGGCGACGCGCTCCAGCATTTCGCCTGCCGTGAACAGCAACGCGCGCTCTTCTGCAGTTAGGCAGGCGCTGATCGCCTCGGACAGCCAGCGTTCGCGGCGCGCGCGGCTTTCATACAGCAGCCACTGCCCTTCTGCCGTCAACGCCACGCGGATCTTGCGTTTATCGGCCTGGTCGGGCATGCGTTCGATTACCCACTGCGCATTAAGTTCACGCAGCGCCACCGCCAGATTGGAGGAGTGCATTGCCGTGCTCAGCGCTCGCTCGGACGGCATCGCCTGCTTGTTGCTGCGATCGATTGCGCCGAGCAACAAGATGCGCGGCCACGGCTCGACGTCGTTCTGCGCTTCGCGCCGTAGGCGGCGCACTACGGTCATAATTTGGCCGCTTAAGCGCCACGCATTTGATGGTTTTTGAAGCCTCATTTGCCTACCTTACCATAGCTATTTTATTATAGCAAATAAATAGTGCGCCGAAGGGTGGTCAGGCCAGCGCCCCCTCGTATTATGCACAATGCTACCTGTGGCCAGCTATCCAGGGCTTCGACAGACACGTCCATCAGGATCCGGCTGCGTTCAGGCAACATATGTACGCTGAGGTGCTGCACAGGGCAGCGTTCCCGGTCATACAGAATCCGCGTCAACTTGAGCAAAGGCTGCCCCACCTCTGTCTGCAATAAGACAGCGTAGGCGGGAGTGGCGGCCACTGCGGTCGTTTCCTGCACTACACGGTCAGTCAAACCGCACTCCCTGCTCGATCAACAACTCGAACAATGCCTGATGCTGCAATTGCTTTTTTGTGATGGCTACACCTAGGTGCGACGGAATCCAAGCGTCAGTCACCATCACCGGCATATCCGACTGCCTCCGCAATCTCATCACATGTAGCGCCGTCGCCTCCGGGCGCAACTCCAGTTGGTGCCCGATATCAGGCGGCACTGTGACTTCGGCCTCAAAACTCAGTACCGTGACCGTGGTTTCGCTGGACACCTGCTGTTGCTGGCCGATAAACCCAAGCGTTGCCGGCGCACGCGCTGGCGGCAGCCGGGGGCTGACAAAAGTGCCACTACCTTGACGCTTCTCCAATAGATCAAGCGCCTCCAGATCGGATAGAGCGCGGTGCACTGTAATGCGAGAAAACGCCGAATTGGGCGCACAACTGGTCTTCATTGGGCAGCAAGGCTGCCAGGAGCATAGCTGCTGAACAGTCACGAACTTTCTTACCCTTGACAACCACTACAAAAGAAACCTCGAAATACCCGGCGTTCCCGGCCGCCATTGTCGCCTATGCACGTCCGTCGGACGCTACGACAAAATTCCGGCATCAAGTCAAACAAGGAAAGAGTATGAAAAATGGAAATAATCCAAAATGTCCGCGGAGTAATTTCGGAATTAGGAAGAAAAATAGGTATCGATTGTCGCTGGAATGATCGAGCAATTGTTATTCAGGATAATTCCGGCAGAAAATGCCATATCGAACTGCTACAGAGCGAAGGTCTATTAATAGTTAGTCTTCCCCTGGAACATCCCAAGCATAAAGAATACACGCATGCAGACATCTTGGAATTAAATATTGACATTTCATTTCTAAAGGGCACATGGGCAGGGTACGACTGGAAATCAGATTGCATATGCCTTTGCAAATCAACCGAAGTCGCCATACTTACTGCAGATCACATTAAAGATATTATCCTCCACTTGTTCCACATTGAGGAAAATCTGCAAAAAAAAATATCTTCCACACGGAGAATAGGATTGGGCAGCGCGCAAAAAATAAATCGCCACGTCCGTTATTAACATTAAAAATCCTCAGTAATCAGGAAAACAATTTATGAAAATCAACGCTCTAAATCCAACGCACGAAGGCTTGGCAGCGGCCTCTGATAAAGTGCCGCAAAACGGTTTTTCGACGTCATATGCGGCCGATCTCAAATTCCAGGGAAGCAGTTCAGATAAGCCAGTTCGATCCGAAAGTCAAGAAAAATTCAGGAGCGCGGTAAAGTTCATGATACCAACGCTGGCTGCAAAAGGTGAACGCCGGGTTGACGAAGACGAAGTAATGCTTGAGGTAAAAGATCCCCAACATAGGTACGCTGCTCACCTGAACGCCGCAAGAAAGCTTTGGCTTGAGAGTGGCGCTCAGAAAACGGACGATCTCTTTACCTGGGTCGAAAAAAATCCCGACTTGAAAATCTCAGTAAATAACCAAGAAATCAATTTAAAAGAAATTCCGAAAGTTGAATATCCAGAAAATAGTGATATTGAAAAACACAGGACCGTCATCAAGAGTGGCCAATGGCAGCGCGCAGGCGGAGCGCAGATCGACACTTCCTCTTCGCCAGGAAAAGTTGGTCTTCCTGCTTATAGCGTAATTGTTATTCATCGAAACGGCAACGCATATGTCCACGATTATGCGAAGGGACGCCTACATCACACAACAACTACTGGAGGAAAGCCTATCGTCTCTGGTGGGATGATTAAAATCGATACCGGAAAAGCAAAGGCATTCCGCCTGGATACTGGGCATTATAAAGCCGAACTGAGTGAGCTCGAGAACGCTCTGGCTTTCTTTAAGAAAAACCATGTTGACATGCGTGAGATGAAATTCGATGCACCGTATATCAAAGATAAACAAGCCGTCGGAGATTTGCTCGAGAAATATGGCGCCATCCCCGGGAGGCCGATTTCGCTCGAAAGCGGAGACCTGCCCAAGCTGCACGATACCCTGTTTAATCACATACCAGCGGCTTGCCTGGAGGCCGGTATTTCCCTCGCAGTACTGGACAAGCCGGGACAAGTCGGCAAGGTAGTCGACGTCTATGCCAAAGCTCTAGCTGGCGTAATACGTCAAGTCTACGAGACGGAGTTGGCTTCAACATCGGTGACCCTACACGGAAAAGTATCGACACTGCGTGCGCTATTTGATCGAAAGTTGACGACTGAGTTTTCGCCAAGATCGGATCAGATTGGTCGGTGCACCGACATCTCAAAGGCCGATGCCTGGATGACCGGTTCGGGCAAAGACTGGTTAATTAATCGGTTAGAAACACCGTCCAGAAATAATGCCCATGAGGAGCTCCTTACCAAGCTCAAGGCGTTCAATGGCTTTGGCGCCATTGTCTGGGAGTCTATATATGGACAACCAACCGCTGAGGCAAACAAGGGGGCGCTTTCCCCTCTTTTGCCAGCCAAAGACAGTTTTGACAAACTGTACGCGTCCATCCGGAGCAATCTGGCACATGAAGAGTTTAATGATCTTAAGGGGCGAGCCAGAACGGAAAGGGCCCCCATCGTAAATGGCACATCCTTAGGTGGCCATCCCAGCGTACAACTGCTGGACGACGGCCGCCCTGTTGGCGAAAGCGCCGGCAGGATCTATCATGTCAGCCAAATTGCAGACAATAAACTTAAGGCGGACTATGCGCAGCAAGAAAAACAATTCGGCCGCCAAGGGATGAAACGCGTCGGCGATCCAATTTCGGATTCGTCGAGGCCCGGCCTGTTGTCTGAATTTGCGCTGCAAGCGATGCCGCAGGAATTCCGTGAAGCAGGCCTACTCGAGACCTTGCAGGCCCACCAATTCCCACATGGTAGTGGCACCAGCCGCTGGCAGCTTCACGGTACGCAAGCCAAAGCGAGCTGGGATGCCGATAAGCCAGCAGCCGGCTCCTATTCGCTAGGCGCGGTGGTCATGCTCTTAGGCTTGGGGAGCTTGCATGCGGGTCGCAACAACTTCCTCGACAATCCAGAACTGATCCATCCGGCCGGCCTTGCTATCGCGGCCTTCATGAACTACGGCGGATATCATAGTTTCGTCGAAACTTTCCCGTCCGCCAAAGCTGCGGCAAGCGGCGAACGTTTGGCAGTACCTGTCAGCGAGGATTGGATGCGCCAGTTGTATGGCGATATGGTAAAGGCGGTTAGAGTATATGCTCCCGATGCTTATGCATCCGTCAGCAAATATCACGATGCTTTCCGTTCGTCCTCTGCCAGGGCAGTGGGACAAGGTACCGCCCGAGCCGGCCATTTGGCGGCTGAACCGGCGTTGGATACCGCCCCCGCTGTTGTAGGAGCGCCGCGTCGGAAGTCAGTATAAGTCGAAGCCTTGCAGCGCCTCATCAAGAATGGCCGTGACTGTTCAGCCGCTATGGCAGCAATAAAAAGGTTGTAAACAGTTCCAGACACGTTCATCATGCCGGCATGGCAAAGAAACCAACGGCTCCCGACCTTTCCTCCTCTCGCACGAGGGGAAGGACAAGCTCATTTTGAGTTTGTTTGCGCGCCTGGACGCGCTGGAGTCGAAGGTGAACAAGACCAGCCAGAATTCGAGCAAGCCGCCGTCGTCCGATGGACTGGCCAAGAAGAAGAGTTCGTTGCGCGGGCCGTCGCATGCACTGTCACAGCGCGCTGCCACTGGAGCAGGCTGAGGTCGCCGAACGGCGCCAGATCATCGATGTGCCCGCCACGGTGTTCGACGTCATCGAACACCGTACGCTGGCGGTGACTTGCCGCTGCGGCCAAACCCACGTGAGCAGCTTCCCCTGCGACGCGACCGAGCTGGTGCAGTACGGCCCTAATGTGCGCGCGCTGGGCGTGCATCTACCCAGGGCCAAATGCTGCCATACGCACGCGCCGCCGAATTGATCCACGATGTCTATGGTCTCTCGATCTCGCCGGCCACGCCGCTGGCGTGGGTGGCCGAAGCGCGCGCGGCCCTGCAAACGACGGCGGACCGCATTGCCGACCAGTTGCATGCCGCGCCGGTCCTGAACGCCGACGAATCGGGCCTGCGCGTGGCCGGCAAACTACACTGGTTGCACATCGCCGCCAGCGACACGCTGACATGGTACGGCGGCACGCCAAGCGGGGCATGGCGGCCATCGAGGCGCATGGCATCCTGCCCAACCGCCTTGGCGTGTTGGTACATGATTGCTGGGCGCCGTACTGGCCCGCCGACGCCGTTTTGCGCTTCATCGGCAACCCGGCTGTGCCGTTCACCAACAACGTTGGCGAGCCCGCCGTGCGCATGCCCAAGGTCAAACAGAAAATCTCCGGATGCTTCCGCACGCTTGCCGGTGCCGAGCATTTCTGCGTCATCCGCTCGTGCCTCGACGCGCTGCGAAAGCAAGGGCACAGCATGCTCACCGTCCTGCAACGTGCCTTCGTCGGCAATCCTATCCAGCTAACTGCTTAGCTGCTGAACAGTCACAAATTTTGTTCCCCAGATTCGCAGGCAATAAATTTGCCTCATAACGCGATTTCAACGTAGGCATCATCGCCGAGCGCGGCGGCACCGCCAGCGATGCCAGCAAGGACATCGGTGGCGGCGTCAAGGTGACTGGCTGTAGCTCAGTTGAGCACATGCAGGTGGCTGCTGCGCCGCTCTCGCCCCAGCCGCCGCCGAGGGCGCGGATCAGCGCCACGGTGGGCACCGCGCGCTCGCCACGCAACTGCACGGCGCTGCGTTCGATGCTGGCAAGGTCACGTTCCGCGTCGAGCAGGTCGAGGTAGCTCGAACGGTCTGGCCAGACAGGATGCGCAGGCCGGCCAGGTTGTCTTCGATTTCGGCGAAGGCCACCAGCACGCTCTGGCGATAGCTGTCCATCGATTCATCAAGCGCCGCTTCGCTATGCGCGATGTTGGCCTTATTGCGGCCACGTCGATGATAGGCGCAGACATCAAAGCGCCCATCAACCACGAATGGCTGCTCCACTTGAAGACATCGGCCACCGTGTTCGACGTCGAGCCGCCGGCCTGCGCGTTCAGCACCAGCGGCGGGAACATCGCCAAGCGAGCCACGCCGAAGCGGGCGTTGGACGCCTCCATCGCGCGCCGCCCGGCGGCGATGTCGGGACGGCGTTCGAGCAGCGACGACGGCATGCCGGCCGGGATGTTCGGCATCAGCGACGAGTCGAGCAGCGGGCTGACACCGGCCGTGAAGCTGGCCGCCGGTTTGCCCAGCAGGACCGCCAGAGCATGCTCGGTGGTCACGCGCTGGCGCTGCAGGCCGATCGCTTCGGCGCGCGAGGTCGCCAGTTCGGTCTTGGCGCGGGCCAGGTCGAATTCGCCGATGTCGCCCAGGTCGTAGCAACGCTGGTTGACCTTGACGTTTTCGGCGCGCAGATCCGAGGTGCGGTTCAGCGTATCGAGTTCGGTGTCGGTTTCACGCAGACGGAAATAGGTCTGCGCCACGCCGGCCTGCAGCGACAACAGCACCGAACGGTAGGTTGCCTCGACCTGCGCCGCGTCGTTGCGGGTCGCCGCGACGTTGGACGATACGCGGCCGAACAGGTCGACCTCGTAGCTGGCCGTCAGGTTGGCCTGGAACAGGTTCCCCGCCGGGACATGCGTGCCTTGCGGCTGGCCCAGCGACAGCGGCGAAGCCTTCTCGCGCGCCGCGCCGGCGTTGCCGCCGATCTGCGGAATGCGGTCGGCTTCGGCGATGTCGGCGATCGGGCGCGCCTGCTTGACGCGCGCTGCGGCGACGGCCAGGTTGGCGTTGGCCTTGGTCGCTTCGGTGATCAGCTCATTGAGGGCCGGGTCGTTAGCCGCCAGCCACCATTCGCCGCGCGCCTGACGCCCGGCTTCATGCGCCTGCTGCCAGCGGGTGCCGTCGGCCGCCGTCTGCACCGCAGGAGCGGTCCAGGTCTGGGTTTCCTTGAAGGCGCCCGGCGTCTCGATCTGCGGCTGCTTGAATTCAGGCGCGGAGCAAGCCACCAGCAGCAACGCTGCCAACAGCGGTGCCACGCCTTTTGCGATCATCTGCAAGTTGTTCATCTTAGCGGTTCCCTTCCAGGGTCGGCGCGGCGTCGATGACGGCGGCCGATTTTTCTTTTCAAAGTGCTGTGCCAAGGTGCGCAGCAAGACGTAGAACACCGGCGTCAGGAACAGGCCGAAGAAGGTCACGCTCAGCATGCCGGCGAACGTTGTTGTCGCCGTGGGTCAGCTTCACGCCGATCAGCGCGCACAGGATGGACCTCGGCACGATCAGGATCACGGCCAGCGGTAGCGTCCAGCTTTCGCATTGGGCGGCCAGCACCAGGAACACCAGCAGCACGCACAATGGGAACACATAGATCATCGTGTTACCGGACAGGATGTCCTGATAAGCCAGCTCGGTCCATCAAGTCTTGATGTGGCCATCAACAGGGGCACCAATTAGCATATCTATGCTATCGATGCCTCCTATTTTGGAGTAATCAAACCCCAAAGGACATCAATGTCCGGCTTGAAGAGAATATTCACTTTATATCAACAATGTAGTTCGAGTCACCGTACAGCATTACGGTGCCATCGTCCCTCCCCTGTCAGTGTCAAAATGCGGGCGACATGCTGCGGACAGCACTGAGCGTGGCCATGCCGGCCGTGCGCCAACAGCCACGGTCCAGTTGAGACCGTATTAGTCCATCGGCGGCGAGGGGCCGTCATAGGCGGCGATACGTTCGAGCAACTCGCCAGCCTTGAGCAATTGAGCCTGTTCGTCCGCAGTCAAGCTGGCCCGGATCGCCTCGGCCAGCCAACGTTCGCGGCGAGCTCGGCTTTCATACAGCAGGCACTCCCCTTGGGCAGTCAATGCCACCCGAACCTTGCGCTTGTCGGCTGTGTCGGGCGTCCGCACGATCAAGCCCTGTTCATCTAGTTCACGCAATGCCGCCGCCAGATTGGACGAGCGCATGACCGCGCTCAGCGCCAATTCGGTCGGCGTGGCCCGGTTGCCGCTGCGGTCTATCGCGCCGAGCAACAAAATGCGCGCCCAGGATTCTGCGTCATTCTGTGATTCGCGCCGAATGCGGCGTACCACGGCCATTATCTGGGAGCTGAACCGCGCAACGGCGGAGGGTTTTGACTTTTTCATGCCTCTATTTTCACATATCTATTCAAATATACGACGGCCGCGTTCCCGGCCCGCCCCACGCGCCGGACGAGGCGCGCCGCAACGACTGACAGCAGGCGCTCGACGACATGGGACTGCAGGCGGGCCAACCGCTGGCCGGCGGGCCAGTGGACCGGGTTTTCATCTGCTGCAAGGACGCCGCGTCGCCGCTGGCGTCACCGCCTGGGTCGTGCCTGGCTAGCTGCAAGTGAAGCGCGAGGCGGAAGCCGAGGATCTGCACCGTATCTTCCTGGAAGCAGGCTTTGAATGGCGCGAGCCGGGCTGCAGCATGTGCGTGGCCGCCAATGGCGAGCAGATTCCGCCGCAGGCGCGGGTCGCCTCCACCTCCAACCGCAACTTTGTAGGCCACCCGGGATTTAATCATGCAACCATCTATCTTCGTCACCGGCCCGCCGTTCCCGTCCTGCGGGCCAACGTCGATGCCGACATCATCATCCGCATCGACCGCATGACCAGCATCGCGCAGGAACAGCTCGGTCACTACGCATTCGAAGCGCTGCGCAGCCTGCCGGACGGCTCGCCCGATCCGGCCTGCGGTCCCAACCAGCCAGAGTTCCGTGATGCGGCCATCTTGCTGGCCGGCACCAACTTCGGCTGCGGCTTCTCGCGCGAGAGCGCGGTATGGGCACTGCAAGCGATGGGCGTGCGCTGCGTGATCGTCCCCAGCTTCGGCGATATCTTCGCCAACAACGGCTACCAGAATGGCATCCTGCCGCTGGTGCTGCCGGCGGCTGACAGACCACGTTCGCGCTCGATCAGTTACGCCGCGCCTCGATGCTGGCTGGACTCGATGAAATCGGCCTGACGCTGCTGCACGATGCGCGCATCCAAGCTTGGCAACTGGCCGACCGCGCCACCCGGCCGTGAATCAGGCAGCTCGACCATCTGCCGTACGGCCGGATCCAGCCATCAGAACCAGTGCAACCATCAACACCGCTGGAGTCATCATGCTAGCCCGCTGGGTAGGACGCCTACTGCGCGGCGTCAAGGCCGGCGAGCGCCACCTGGCATGGAACCATCCGGTCTGCGTCCACGCGCCGGACACGCTGGTGCTGCGCAGCGCCGGCTTCGGTGCCGTGCTGGGCCTCGACGTTGCCCGCTTCGAGCACGCCCTCGGCTTGGCCGGTACCCAGTCTGGCGGCCTGATGGCGGCGCAGCATGAAGCCATGTCCAAGCGCACGCACCACGGCTTCAGCCACCGCAACGGCCTGTACGCGGCCTTCCTGGCGTAGGGCGGCCACACCGGCATCAAGCGCGTGTTCGAGCACGAATACGGCGACTTCCTGTCGAACTTCGGCAAGGGCCACTCACCCGATGCTACGCAGATCGCCGCAGGGCTCGGCGCGCAGTGAGAGATGGAACGTATCGTCATCAAAAACTACGCAGCGATGGGCGGACTATATGCGCCGCTCGACGCGCTGTTCCAGAAGCACGGCAATTCCTGGACAATATCCCGCTCCAGCGCGCGCGCGGCAATTCGTCCCGATAGGTGCGCGGCGTATCGATGCGATCGAGGCGCTAGCACAGGTCGCCGCGATCATGACAGAACCAAAGAAAGGCGCGCAGGTACGCCACTATATGCTGCAGACTCTGACGCTTTAGCCGTGTCCGGCAGCGACGACGAACTGTTCAACCGCCTGTACCGAGAGGGCCTGGAGTGACATGCCATCTGGCACGGCCTGAGCAAGAAACTCATCCGCAGTCGATAGATGCTGGCTGATCGTCGTCGGAGCGAGTCCGCGAATCTCGGTCAGGTGGCACCGATAAGCAGATCGTGTCCCCAGGCGTGGTGTATGAAGGTGGTACCGAGTTCGGCACCGAGGCTTGAACTTTGTTGAGGCGGCCATTGTGATTCATGGGTAGGTTTGGGTTTGCCAACTCAACCTAACTCAGAGGAGATCACAATGACCGACCCCACTACTATGGCACTGACGGAACTTGCCGCCAAGGGTGCCGATGCCGATTTCGTCAAACAAACGCTGCAATTTGCCTTGCAACGGCTCATGGAAATGGATGTCGAGACGCTGTCCAAGGCTGCCTACGGCGAGCGCAGCGAAGAACGTATCAATAGCCGCAACGGCTACCGCGACCGCGCCTGGGAAACCCGCGCCGGCACTGTCGACCTGAAAATTCCCAAACTGCGTAGCGGCAGCTATTTCCCGGCTTTTTGGAACCCCGTCGGACTGCCGAGAAGGCCCTGACCGCAGTCATCCAGGAAGCATATATCCAAGGCATTTCGACGCGCTCGGTCGACGAACTGGTCAAAGCCATGGGTATGAGCGGCGTCTCCAAGAGTCAGGTGTCACGGCTGTGCCAAGAGATCGACGTGCGTGTGAAGGAATTCCTGAATCGGCCGCTCGAAGGTAACTGGCCCTATCTTTGGATCGACGCGACCTACGTCAAAACCCGCGAGGCAGGAAGGATCGTGTCCGTGGCCGTAATAATCGCTGTGGCGGTCAACACCGATGGCGTGCGTGAAATCCTCGGCGTAGCCACCGGCGCCTCGGAGGCCGAACCGTTCTGGAGCGAGTTTCTGCGTGGCCTAACGCGGCGCGGGCTGCGCGGCGTCAAGTTGGTCATTTCAGATGCCCACGAAGGACTCAAGGCCGCTGTCGCCAAGGTCATGAACGCGAGCTGGCAGCGCTGGCGCGTTCATTTCATGCGTAACGCCCTGGTGCACGCCAACAAAGGCCAGCGCCAAGCGCTGGTGGCATTGATCAACACGATTTTCGCCAAGGAGACGGCGGAGGCAGCCAGCGTCAAATGGCGCAGCGTCACCGACCAGCTGCGCACTAAACTCCCCAAGCTGGCCGACATGATGGACGCTGCCGAGCATGACGTGCTGGCCTACATGGCGTTTCCCAGTGCGCATCGGGTCCAGCTGCGCACCACCAATCCACTGGAGCGATTAAACGCCGAGGTCAAGCGGCGCACCAACGTCGTCGGCATCTTCCCCAACGAGCGCGCCATCATTCGCCTCGTCGGCGCTATCATGTTGGAACAGAACGATGAATGGTCTTTACAGCGGCGCTACATGCAGCTCGAAGGCCTGCAGTCGCTTTATGAAACGCAGCCGACACGGCTTTCAGCCGTGATCAGCTAAGCGGGAGCCCAGCCTCCTAGGAATCACAACTCATACACCACACCTGGGGACGCAATCGCCACCCCTCGCCAACGTTCGAATAGTAGGGTTGACCACATGCACACTGCCGCTCCGCCGGCTTATGCAACATTCAGGCTAGCTGCCGAACCCAGCACCACCTTCATATATCACTCCAAGGGACACAATCGGACGAACGGTGTCAAACCTGTCCTGGTACGAATCGCCTGAGCACTGTGCATTTCGACATTCGAGCCTACCGGGGGTGATTATGTCCTAAAAAAACACAGCCATGATTTTGTGTTTCAGTCTGCCCTTAGTATCGCCACCGCAGCAAACAGCCAGCCGGATTGCCAAAGGGTACACCGGCCGGATCACTTCAATTCTTTGGTAAATCACTGATGAAACACACTCGCAAAAAGACTTTTTCCACCATCGCACTAACCTTCGCCTCCATGCTGCCGCTAGCATCCCATGCCGCCGATGGCACCGTTACGTTCACCGGCATCCTCAGTGCCCAAACTTGCGAGATCCGAGGCAATGGCGGTGGTAAGGACTTCACGGTGAAGCTGCCGCCCATCTCGACTACAACGCTCGCAAAAGCAGGCGCGACCGCTGGCAGAACCCCATTCAACATCACTCTGAGCAACTGCGCCGCCGCAAGCGGAATCGCGACTTTCTTTGAATCCGGCCCTACAACCAATGCGATAACTGGCGCGTTGAAGAACTCGACGGCACTGGGCTCCGCGAGCAATGTCGAAGTCGCCTTACTTAACAAGGATGAGTCGAAGATCAAACTGGGCGCACCGCAAGCTTTGCAAGGGGTTCCGTTCGTCGCAGCAGCCAAGGCTGGCGGTGCGACGCTTGAATATATGGCGCAATACTCAGCGACGGGCGTCAGCACTGCCGGTCCAATCAATACCTCGACCGTGTACTCCATCGTCTATCAGTAATAGCCCCAGGCCAGGCAACTGCGCGGCATCGCAGCCAAGGCGGTGATTCGGTCCTAAAACGAACTCCGTCACCAACACCACTCCTGCCGCCTCCTTAACATAGCGGCCGCAGCAGACAAACGGCTGGGCCGTCAGAAGCGGAACAGTCTTTTTTTATTTTCTATTTTTTTAATAGGTTAGTTATGACACACGCACGTATGAAAATTTTCGCCACTACCGCACTGGCCATTGCAGCGATCCTGCCATCGGTATCCCATGCCGCCGACGGAACTATCACGTTTACCGGTAGCCTGTCCGCCAAGACCTGCAAGATCAGCGGCAATGGCGCCGGCAAGGATTTCACCGTGACGCTGCCACCTGTATCGACCGCAACACTCGCCAAACTTGGCGACAAGGCGGGCGGTACTCCGTTCCACATCACGCTGAGCGATTGCTCCGACGCGGGCAAGGCAGCTGTATATTTCGAGCCTGGCCTTTCCACCAACTGGGCGACTGGTGCGCTAAAGAACTCCGGCACTGCGGCCAATGTCGAAGTCGCCTTGCTGAACAAAGACATGTCGCCGATCAAACTGGGGCAGACGGCGCAAGGCGTTCTGTTGGCCGACACCGCCAAGGGCGGTACCACTACGCTTGAATACATTGCGCAGTACACCGCAACGGGCATAACCGCTGCCGGCACGATCAACACCTCGTCGATGTACACCATCTCGTACCAGTAAGCGCCATCCGGTAAGCCCCGGCGCCGCCGTCCCGTCCATACGAAGCGGCGGCGCCCCTTTCACATAATTCAACCCAACTCATCAGGATAGCGAAATGCTCGTGCGAAAAAAAACCCGCTTGGCTCTGGCCGCCTTGGCCATGACGCTGGCCGCCGGCGGCGCCCATGCCAACATCGTCATTGGCGGAACCCGCGTGGTCTATCCCGCCAAAGAGCGCGAAGTCACCATCAAACTCAACAACGAGGGCGACGCCCCCGCGCTCGCCCAGGTATGGCTGGACGACGGCGATCCGAAGGCAACGCCAGACCAGTCCAAGGCTCCGTTCATGCTGTCACCACCGCTGTTCCGCGTCGAGCCAATGAAGGGCCAGAGTGTGCGTCTGATCTATACCGGCGAAACGCTGCCGCAGGACAAAGAGTCGCTGTTCTGGTTCAACGTGCTCGACGTTCCGCCGCGCGCGGCGCATACACCGGCGAACTCGCTGCAACTGGCATTCCGCTCCCGCATCAAGTTATTCTTCCGTCCGGCTGGTCTGCGGGGCGAGCCCGCCGACGCTGCGGCCAAGGTGAGCTGGGCCTGGCGGCACAAGGAAACCGGCGGCTATGTCCTGTCCGCCACCAACCCGACCCCCTTTCACGTTACCTTCAACAAGCTCAGCGTAAAAGCGGGCGAGACAAGCTACGAAAATTCAAGCGGCGGCATGGTCGCGCCGGGTGCCAGCCAGGACTTCGAGGTCGGCGATATTGCCACTGCACCCGCAGGCCCGCTCAAGGTCGACTATTCCTTCATCAACGATTACGGTGGTGGCACGCCAGGCGTCAGCACGGCTCCAACCCTGTAGGCCAAACGGCATGACCGAACCCGGCATCGACGGGCGTCTGACAACAACAACAAGCGACTTTATGCAAAACAAAAAGCCCCCCTCCCCTCGCGCTGGCCACGTCCGCACACGTGGTTGTGCCGCGATACTGGGCGCATTCGTGTCCTATGCGCCGCTGGCGGCGCTGGCGGACTCGCCGCCAGCATCGGTGCAGTTTAACCCCGAGTTCCTGATGAAGTCCCCCAGCGGCACGGTCGACGTAGCACGCTTTTCCCGCAGCAACCCAGTGGCACCGGGCGAGTATCTGGTCGACCTGTACATCAACGGCAGTTGGGCCGGGCGCAAATCGGTACGTTTTGCCGCCACGCGTGCCGACGATAACGCGACGCCGCGCTTCAACAAAGCGCTGATCGAGCGCCTCGGCCTGGACTACGCCACGCTGTCGGACAAGAGCCGCGCCGAATTGGCGAAAGCCCAGGCTGGCGATAGCGTCACCCTGTCTGCGCTCGTCGATGGCGCCACGACGCACTTTGACTCGTCCGACCTGCGGCTGGACGTAAGCGTACCCCAGATCGCCCTGCTTCGCCATGCTCAGGGCTATGTCAGCCCCGAATTTTGGGATGAAGGCGTCCCCTCCGGCACGCTCGCCTACGACGCCAACACCTATCGCAGTACCACCCCAGGCGGCGACTCCACCAGCAACAACTACCTACGCCTCCGCTCCGGCCTGAACATCGGCTCCTGGCATTTTCGCCACGCGGCAGCCCTGCAAACGCAATCGGATGGGCAGCGCTCCTTCCACAGCATCGAAAGCTACCTCCAGCACGACCTGCCGTCGTTGCAAAGCCAACTGACGCTGGGCGACGCCTATACCGACGGCGCCGTTTTCGACAGCGTCGGTCTGCGCGGCATCGCGCTCGGCAGCGACGACCGCATGCTGCCCGACTCGCTGCGCGGCTACGCGCCGCAGATCCGCGGGGTGGCGCAGACCAACGCCCGCGTCACGGTGACGCAAAATGGCGTGACGCTGTATGAAACGACCGTGGCGCCAGGGGCGTTCGAGATCGATGACCTGTACGCCACTGGCTACGGTGGCAATCTGACGGTCACGGTCGCCGAAGCTGATGGCAACAAGCATAACTTCACGGTGCCGTTCGCCTCGGTGGCGCAATTGCTGCGGCCAGGAACAATGCGCTACAACATCGCAGCGGGGCAGTTGCGCAATGACCACCAAGGCAGCGCCGACAAGGTGCTCCAATTTACGCTGCAACGCGGCATCAATAACACTATCACCGGCTACGTCGGCGCGATCATGGCCGAGCACTACTGGGCGGTCCTGGGCGGCGCGGCCCTCAACACGCCGCTGGGCGCGGTTGCGGCCGACCTTACCCAGGCCAACGCAACCATCGGCGGGGTCGAGAACACGCTCGGCCAAAGCTTGCGCCTGCGCTACAGCAAACTACTACCGACCTCCCGCACGAATCTGACGCTGGCCGCCTACCGCTACTCATCCAGCGGCTACTGGGGCCTGAGTGACGCCACGGCGGCACGCGACCTGCTCGCGGCCGGCCAAGACATCAGGGCCGTCGACCGTCAGCGCAATCAGCTGCAACTGACGCTGAGCCAGCCGCTGGGCGACCGAAGCGGTAACCTCTATCTGCAAGGGGCGTCAAGCAACTACTGGAACCGTACGGGCTCGTTCACCAACTTCAATATCGGCTACAACAACAGCCTGCGCGCATTCGGGCGCGACGTCAGCTATAGCGTCTCGTTGACTCGTCAGCACGACCAATTAAACGGCGGCGCGGACAACCGTGTCTATGCGCAGTTGTCCTTGCCGCTCGGCCGTGGCGAACACGCGTCGTCCCTGTCAATGAGCCTGACGCAGGACAAACGAGGCATGGCCAGCCAAACCGTGCTTACCGGCACAGCCGGATACGACAACGCCTTCAGCTATGGCCTCACCGGCAACCGCGACACGGACTCAAGCACGTTAGGCTTGAACGGCCAATACCGTAGTGCCTACGCGACGCTTTCGGCAAGCGCCAGCCGCGGCGCCGGCTATTCGCAATTGTCGGCCGGCGCGTCCGGTGCGCTAGTAGTCCATCCGGGAGGCGTCACCCTCGCCAACGACATCGGCGATACGGTCGGGATCGTCGAGGCCCGGGACGCCAAGGGTGCCCGTGTCGCCAACGCGGCCGGCGTCCATATCGATGGCCGCGGCTATGCGGTCATCCCTTACCTGACGCCTTACAGCTTGAACACAGTCGAGATCGATCCCAAGGGCATACCTCTGGAGGTGGAGTTCAAATCAACCAGCGAGCAGGTCGCGCCACGGGCGAACTCGGTTGTGATGGTGCATTTCGGCACCGTGACCGGGCGCGCGGCATTGATCACCGTCGCCCGTCAGGACGGCATGCCGCTGCCTTTCGGCGCCAGCGTGTTCGACGCCGAGGGCGCCGAGGTCGGCACCGTCGGCCAAGGCAGTCGCGCCTTCGTGCACGGCATCGCCGAGCGCGGATTCTTGACGGCCAATTGGGGTAAGGCGGCTGGCGAGAGCTGCACCTTCGCCTATGCCATTCCGCCCAAGGGCAAGAAACCGGCCGCCTACGCTCATTTTACTGTGGTATGTATTGCCCCCCGTTTGGCCAGTGTGGCGCAGCCCCCCGCCGCGCACGTGCCGACCGCTGTCGCTCCCCACGATCCGGCCACGGGTATAGCCATGCCAACGTCCTCCAGAGGAGCTAAGCCAGAATAGACTTTTTAACCCCAAATGCACTCAGTTGCCTCTGCCCTTATGCTGCCGTCCGCAACACACCATGCCAGGTCTGCCAAAGAAGCAGGCCTGCCAGTTCCATTTAATTAAAAGATACATAAATGACACGCGCAAAAAAAATTCTTGCCACCACCACGCTGACAATCGCGGCCGTTCTGCCGGTAACATCCCAAGCCTCTGACGCCACAATTACTATCGAGGGAAACATCGCCGCTTCGACTTGCACGATTAAAGGTAATGGCGGCACCGAGAATTTCACGGTAATGCTACCGCAGGTATCCATTAAGTCATTTACCAAAGCTGGCGATACAGCGGGGAGGACGTCGTTCAAGCTCATCCTGAGCGATTGCCCAACGAATCAAACCGTAAGGTTCAGACTGGCACCCAATGCGATGTTTAACTCGGAAACAGGTGCCTTGAAAAACGAATTAGGAGCTGGCAATGCGGAAATGGTCGAGGTGGCTATCTTCGACGAGCTCACTGGACGCCAGCTCAGAAACGACGAGACGCAATCCCCCGATCAATTAACCGTCAGAAAAATCCAGAATAATCAGGCTGAGTTTGACCTCTACGCGCAATACGTCGCGCGGGGTCCGGTTAGTCCCGGAGCGGTCAAAGTAACCACTGTATATATGCTCACGTATTATTGAGAGTCTCAATCACCACGCAAAAGTTATGCTACCAACGCTGCAGTTCCACTCTCAATGAACATCGCGAACTAATACGAATCAAGAAATGGTGGGTCGGAATAATCTCTCTTGGCGTAACCGTCAGCCCTAAAAAAAGCCATCGTCAATGAACTAACAAACGTGAGCAGAGTGACTGATACTTTTCGACATTTCTACCGCAGCGGTGGTGGTGCAAAACATGTGTCCCGTTCCAACCTAGAAAAGGAAAAGGCCGGCATCTGGTCCTTCGCCCACAGCCGCGCGCCTGGCCCACCAACCTTGCCTTCCCCGCAGGAGAAAGACCCAATGAACTATACGCTATCAAACACCTTCCTCGGCACCCGAGTCTGTTGCGCCGCCCTGGGCCTTGCCGGACTCGTCGCAGGCGGAACAGCGCAGGCCGCCGCCCCCCCACACTGCACTATCGTGGCTATGTCCGTCGTTGACTTCAAAACGGTCACCGTGCCCGTCAACATGCGCCCGGGCCAATTGGTCGGGCCCCAAAAGACGGCAACCGTTACCTTTGACTGCCCCCCCCCCGGTGGGACTCACACGCCGGGAGTGCCAGACTACGACCTATTGTTTCATGCACTTGTGGGGCAGGACAGCGGGCTCTCGGGAATGATGAATAAAATTTGGAAAACTCCCATGGCGGGAATCGGCTTGTCGGTAACCTCCATGAGGCCGTCCATGCATTGGCTATCTCCCGAAGACTATACGCCCAGTCTGGGAAATCCCTTCGGCTCAGTTGAGCAGACTCAGCCCGAAAGGATGGAAATCCCTATCAGCTTCCAATTGGTAAGAAGCGCAGACCCAATCCCGGCCACCGGCAGCTTTGACTTCAAAGTAATGGATTTCACGGACAGCAATCATAGAATAACAAAACAAGGATATTATGGCGGCGTCACCCTGACGATGCAACTCCGCAGTCCCACCTGCACCCTGACCACGCCGAACATCAATGTGCTGCTGCCGAAGGTCAGCCCTGCGGCATTTGCGCGTAAGGGCGCCACCGTGGGCAGCACCCCGTTCAACATCGGCTTAACTTGCGGCGATGGTGTCAGGGTGTTCGCGACGCTGACAGACGCGACCGATCCAGGCAATACCTCCAACAATCTGTCGCTCGCGAGCGGCTCGACGGCCACCGGGGTGGCGCTACGCATCGTCAAAGATGGCAAGCCCCTCCCCTTCGGACCCGACTCCGCAGCCGCCGGCACCGTCAATCAGTGGCTGGTTGGCCAATCGAAGAGAGCTATCGACATACCTTTGAGCGCTCAATACGTTTCAACAGATGTCGTCACGGTCGGCTCGGTCAAGGGGGCGGCGACGTTTACGCTCAGTTACCAGTAGCACATTATAGGGGCTGCTTCGCCCCGGCCAGCCGGGGCATTCTTTGACGCATTGGCATTGACCACCACGATCGGGGTGCACCCCAAGCCCAACTCAGACTCGGCGGCCCGAATGGCGCGCACCAGCGCATAGCCGTCCAAGCGCGGTATGTGGCAATCCGCCAGCACGATACGCGGCAGTCATGCACGCCATCATGGCTCATGGTGGCCAGGCGAGCGCCGTTGGCCAGACGCTCGCGCGCTTGGAGGAGCGTTTCAACCAAGTCGACGCGAAATTCGTCGGCGCCCTTGCCGACCTGTCCTGAGCAGCCGCGCGGTCAGCGGTACGCCGCCATATATCGGCCACGCTCACCGGACACTCGCCAGAAAGCTGTCCTCGATGGCAGCACTGCACCGTACCGTCGTTTGCTGAGACAACTCGCCCTGGATTTTTTTTACGCCCATGACCGTCAAACGATGAGCGGGCTGGCAGCCGTCGACCAGCATCGACTGCGTGGCCGGCGCCGGCTGTGCATCCAAGATGCCATCCAGGTAGAGGTTTTCAATCTCCATGGCCTCAGCCGCCGCCGCCCGCCGGTAGGCAACCGTGTCGTGCACCGGCGTGTCCGGCGCGAGGTCTTCACGCCGGTAATCACTTGCTGTGCAAAGCCATAGCCCGCCTCGCTCAAGATCCTGTCCGTAAGATAAACCACGGGTCTGCGGTTCAGCAAGTCGAGGGTCCGCTCCGGATCCCGCGCGCCCGTCAAGGCATGCACCATTTCATGCAGATAGACCTGTTCGCGGCTAACGACATTGTTCCTGCCAAGCCAGGGATACGTCATCCCGGCGAGCGTCGCGTCGCTGGGTACGTAGAAATGACGGATGTCGAAATCCGTATAAACCTTGGGGCCAGTGCCCACACCATCGCCGACAATGACCTGCCACTTGTCGCCAGGTACGGTCGCGACGTCGAATTGATTGACCAGCCGTTTAAAGGTGGTACTGCTACCATACAGCCGGCTGAACTGGGGCCGCCGGCATACTGCCGCGCTTTCGTCAGATCCACCCAGCTCGCAGACTCGACGGATAGCCGGTATCGCCGGCGCCTTGGCCGTGGGTGAGGTAGAGAACCGCCGGATCGGCGGGCATGCCCGCTTGCCGCGCCGGCGCCCGTTTAGCGGCGGCGGCAAAGCCCCAATGGTCGTAGGCCAGCGTGCTCGCCACGACAGCGGGCCGCAGCGCTGTTTCGGCATGCGCGCGAACGCTCGGCGCCGGGTCCTGCGTGCCAGAACGGCCCGCTTGTCCCGCGGGGGCCGTCGCCAGCGACGAGGTCAGATTAATTGCCGGCATAGGGATGGGTGACCTTTTTAGAAGAATACGACGCGACAGGCGAACTCGGGGAACGAATGACCCGACCGGTTCAACCAAGCGTCCAGCCTATGGGAAGATTGCGATCTCAGGAGCCAGGCCGGCGGTACAGCCTATGGACGGTGAAAAGCTGGCACAATGGCGATTGGATACCGGCACAGGAGGGGTCATGCAACAATCGCGCGCCGCACTACTTGATTTGGAGGAGTTACAGGATATTTATGACGATGGCGCGCTGCGCGTGTTGCTTGTACAAGTCCGGCAGCACTTGACGACGGATGCCGCCAGCATGCACACCGAGGCGGCTAGCGGCGCATTTGCCGATTGCACTACCACGATCCACAGGCTAAAAAGCATGCTGATGTTTCTGTCCGGCGAACGCTTACGTGCCGATTTCGAAGACGTCGAGGCGGCGTTGCTCAACGCGCCCTCGGCTATTGCCACCACCCTGCTGCGCCTGCAACAACAGCTCGACCGATTCGACGCTGAACTGGCCGAAGCGCTGGCCCGGCTTCCCTGAGCGCAGAGCAATCCCATGCATGGTCCTGCCGCCCGCCGTTAGTACGCGTCTGGCGATAAATTGTAACCTTGGTCGAATTTTTCCTTGAGAAACAAAGCGAGCGACAAGTCGTCCGCCAGCCCAAGCTTGGCCATCGCACTACGCTTGTGGGTGCTGATGGTTTTTTTGCTGCGGCTCAGCCGCTCGGCCACCTGGGTGACCGATAGACCGGTGGCGACATGGCGCAGTACCTCGACCTCCGAGGCCGACAACTTGTCCAGCGCGCGGTGCGGTTCCGCGCTGGCGATTTGGCCGTCTTGCAGTGTGAAAAAAGACTTCGGTGCAGTCACCGCCATACGGATGGCGTCACCCAGCAAGGCCAGCGGCGCCGACTTCGGCAGAAAGGCGTTGGCGCCGCCACGGTAGGCCGCGTATTCGACTTCGGCGAGATTGCCAGCTGAAAAAGTGACGATCACCAGCGCTGGGAAACAACGCCGCACGCGCTTAAGAAAATGAAAACCGTCGATTTCCGCCTCTGGCAAATAAAAATCGACCACGACGGCGTCACATTGATGCTGCTCCAACACGGTCAGGAAACCGTCGACAGAGGTACTTTCAATGACGACGTCGAAATCGCCGTGACCGCGCAGAAAAGCCGCCGTTCCCAAGGCAATGACGGGATGGTCGTCCAGCACGCCGATGCGGATCGTGTGTTTCGGACGCGAGGAAAGCAAATATTGATGCGTTATCATACTTCACTCCAACAATCGTTCTTGATCGCCCACTCGGCCCGCTGCGTGCCAGAACCGCCGGGCGCCTTTGCTATGTGGCAATTTTACCCGCAAACCGCTCCTTCTGCTGAACTTGTACAACCGGGCCCGAATATTCCAGGTCGCAGCTGAGCTATTGACGCTGCCGCGCGCACGACAGCGGATTCAGGCTTGCTGCTTGCGGACCAGTTGTTGTAGCACCAGCGCCCTAGCGTCCAGGGAAGCCCATACCTCGTTGGGCCAGCGCCTGGCTTGACGGTGTAATACGCTGAACAAGCGCCACCTGGCCGCCGGTGCCGACCGTCCGAGGACGGTCACCGCCAATTTGTCCAGCAAGCCGCCTGGAACGGAGGAGTTGGCGATGTCGATCAAGGCGCGCGTGTGCTTGAATGACATGGCGCAATTACTCCCTACGGCTGGTGCCGCCGGATAAGCAGCCAGTTCGCCCCCGTACGCTAGCATGGTCCGTACCGCGCCCACCAGCCGGCTGACGGTGACAAACACGCCGATCTGTTCCAACAAGCCGATTTGTCCGCCCAAGGTCTGCTGCATGGTGTTGAGTACCGGTCCGGCGCCATCCTCACCCGCCGTTTCGGCCAGTACGTCAAGCACGGAGCGGACTGTGGGCGTGGCGGCAAGCAATTGAAGGAACTGTTTGGCTGCCTCGCCCGGCTGTCCCGCAGTCACCGCGCGCGCCTGTTTCAACGCGGGCAGCGTAGCAAACAGGCCACCCATCTGGTCGTGGTGTCGGTCTACCAGCGCGCGCGCATCGTCGGCCAGTCGCCCGGATGCCGCACTGTCCTGGTCAAGGACGTCGGCTGCCAGACGCAGCAGGGCGTAGCGCTCGTGGGGCGCGAAGAATTTGGGCGACAGCAGTTCCATGACTCCCGCCTCGCCCTCACGGAAAGCCTGGGCAAAGACGCGCGCTTGACCACGCAGCCGGTCATAGCCATCTCGCCCCTCCATCAGGCGCAGTACGGCGCGCACTTGGTGAATCGAGATCTGGCTTTCCTCATGCAACTCGTCGCCCGCCGAGAAACGCTCCTCCAGCGTCCTGTCCCGCGCTTCGACCAATTCGCTAAATTGAAACGTTAGTTCCTCGGCGGCGTTGGTCAGGCCTTCCTGAAGGAGACCATCGCGCGGTGCGGCGGCGGCCGATGGGTAGTCCGATTGAAGCAAGTCTTTACTGTGGTTCGACAACGGTGCAAACATTCTGTAGTCCTCATTTTTTTTCCCGGCTAGCCGCTGGGCAGGCCGTTCGGGTGATGGGAGAGCCCGGCGCCGAGGCTAACGGGCCAGCACGCGGGCGGTCAGAATGAACAATCGCTCGAGCTGCTTCGTGCGATTTTTTTTCGCGCCAAACAAACGGCCTAAGAGCGGAATCCTGAACAGCACAGGCACCCGACTCTCACGCTCCTCGTTCTGTTCGCGGCGGTAGCCACCGATCACCAGCGCCTGGTTCGGCCGTACCACGGCCTGCGTGCTGATAGCGTTGCGTTGCGTCTGCGGCGTGCCGCCGGCGGCGCCGGTGTCGGTGATTTTTCCGTCCTCGATATTCAAAAGTACCTGAATGGCCGGCTCGCCTGGTCCAGCCACGATGCGCGGCGTCACCTGCAACATGGTGCCCACCGTAACCCCCTTGAGTTCGGCGGTGCGCTCACCCACCAGTTTAAAGTAGGCCGACTGGCTCATGTCCAGCACGGCGCCGACGTTGTCGAGAGTAAGCACCGAGGGCCTTGATACGACCTGCAGCGCCCCCTCGGACTCCAACGCACGCAGCTTCAGATTCAGCCTGTTAAGCGACCACAGCACGATGTTCGGCGCGTCTGGGGCGGAGCCCGCCTGCAATCCGCCGCCAACACCGTTCAGCGTCAAGCCGGCAGACCAGTCGCGCAGGGTGCCGCTCTCAGCGTCGACGATGGTTACCAGGATTTCCACCTGATCGACCGCCACGTCCAGCGCCGCGATCAAATCCTGGTACAAAGCGCGCCGCTCCGGATAGTCACGCACCAGCACCGCGTTGAGCGGCGCGTAGGCCTCGATCGTCGGAGTAAATGAGGCGCGCCTGGCGCCGCCCGGCACCGCAACGGATGGCGCCAGACGCGCACCGGCGATCGGCCCTGGCTCTCCCGGAGCGCCGGAAGCGACTGAGTGTCCGGCCAACATTTCGCGCAACAGCGCCGCCATCCCTGCTTGCTTGACGACGTGGTCGCGCGCAACGCTCTCGTGGTCGGCCGCCATGGCATACTTCAGACGGAACACCATCAACTGCGGGCCATCCGCCACCCGCTCGGAGGCCCCCTTGCCGAGCACGCCTTTCAACAACGCGATGTATTCGGGCGGACCGGCCACCAGCGCCGCCGCTTCGTTCTCGTCGAGCTCGCCCCAGCCGAATTTCTCCTCAAACAGGCCGAGGCCGATCAAGGCCTGTCTGGCGGCGGTGCCGCTGGCCGCACCAAGGTCCAGCCGCTCCGTCACGGCCGCGTCGGCGGGCGACACGTACAATGTGCCGTTATAGACGAACCATTGGAACCGCTGCGCCGTCGCCATCCGATCCAGATATGCCGCCGGGTTGCTGGCCGTCGGGTCCGGCTCCACCATGGCCTTGGCGAGCCGGCCATTGTCCAAGCGCAAGCGCAGGCCAGTCGAGCGCGCCAGCGCCTCCAGGCGCGCGCCGAGGGTGCCGGCGCCGGAGCGGTAGCTGTACAGCGTCTCCTTCCACGCAGCCGGCACTGTGGCGGCGCACGGTGGCGCACACGCACCAGCGCACAACGCCAGGAGAGTGCGCGCGGCGACGCTACGCAGCGTTGGCACGACGCAGACCAACTGGCGATCGCATGCCGGCCACCTCAACGAATTTCCGCCATGATCTTCTTGAGCAAACCGTGCCGGCGCGTGGTCGCCACGCCGGCTGCCCAATTCGTCATTTGCATTTCCTGCAAGGCCAGCAGATAGGTCTGTGCGTCGTCCGGATTGACCGGCTGCAGGTCCGCGACCATCTCATCGAATTGCCTCATGTTGCTGCCAAGAGCGCTCACGAAACGGTCCATCGGATTGTTACTGTTCATACACTCTCCTCGAAAAAATCACGCCTGTCGCACTGCCCCATGGATGCTATAAGACTGCGCACACTGGCCGTATAGTGCGCGCTAAAATCGACGCCCCGCACCGAAAGGACGCAGCCGCCGTCCGCCACTTGGGCGTCTGCCACGCATCTCCAGCGCGGTCCGGCGCGCAATTCGGCCGGCAGCGACGCGAAGTCGAGCGGATGCACGCGCAATACGGCCTCATCGCCCCCCCGCTCAGCCCGCCATTCCCGCAGCACCAGGCGGATGCTCGAGGCCGGCGCCCAACCTGCTGGCACGTCCAGCAGCAGGCGCTCCAGGCCGCCACGAGCCAATTGCGCCAGCATGCTGCCGGCCGCCGACAGCATGGCTTCGCGCTGGCCGCGCAACTGGTCGAGCAGATGCCGGGCCTCGCCCCATACAGCCTGTTGCGCCTCGAACGCCAATGCCGCCCCCTCGTCCCGCCCCCCACGCAGCAAACCTTCCGCTTCGTCCCGAGCCGTCGCCAGTACGCGGCCGGACTCTGCCTCGGCGCGTTCCAGTAACGCGGTGGCGGAACGAACCGCCTCCAGCATGTCGCGCCGAATCACCACGCCGCAGGCCGCGAGCGGGCCGCAGGCGCCCAGCCGATAGTGCTTGGCGACGGCGATCAGCATGACCGGTTGCGCCTGGTGGCGCAGGGAAACGTTACGTCCATGGCCAACTCAAGCGACTCAATTTGCACAACAGTCGCGGCCGGCCTGAGCCTCGCTGGCAGGCCAGGGGCAGGTCCATGCAACAGGCCCTCAGGCCGCTCCCACAACACCTCTATATTCATTTCACTGCTCCAGAAAGAAAAAGCGCAAGCGCCCAATATGACCTGCGAACGCACCGTGACGCAGTACGCAACCGACTTGGCATCGAATACCTTCAGCAATATTCCCAACTCCACGCCATTGTTGTACCTCCATCGTCTTACGGTCGGCGCTCACTTTCGCGTCGGTGCCGCACTAGTGTGGGCCAAGGGCTCTTGGGTTCATTTTTGTTGCAAACGAACTATTCGCCGGCTGAGTCCCACTGATGAGCACCGTGCCCGCCGGGACCGGATTTCATGAAGGCGCACCTCACCTATGTCCTCAATTCCCATGCCCAGCCTCCGCCGACGGAAAAAATTTGCCTTGCGCCGCCTCGCCGGCGCCTGGGTGCGGCTGCGCCGCAGGGTAGGTCTTGGTCTTGAGTGGCGCGCGAGGGATAGTGAGTGTCCGTGGCTGCGCTTCGAGCTGAGCTGGGTGCGCAACTCCGATGACAGGCCCGGCAACGGCACACCGTGCGTCGCACTGCACACAGCCAACGGCCCGCTGCAGTTGAGCGGCTTCGCGCTGGTGCATCTAGGCAGTGGCATTGCGCTCGACCCACACTGGCCGACGGCGGCCTTGCAAGACATGGCGCGGCTAGCTTATTCCCGCCTGGATTCGGAGTTGTCCGCAGCGTTGGGGGGCGACGCAGAGTGCCGCGCGGAGGCGGACGGCGTAGCGCTTGTGGAGGGGGTGGATTTACTGTTGACACTGGTCGGGCGCTGCGGTGAGCGCCACTGTTTCGGTCTGCGCGCGGCGGCGGCGACGGCGTTGCGCTGGCTGGAACACGAACGTTGGCGGCCACGGCCAAGCGATGCGATGCCACATCTCCTCGCCGACCTGCCATGCCGGGGCCGACTTTGGCTGGGTAGTACCTGCCTGGCGCAGCGTGAACTGTCTTCGCTACGTCCCGGCGACGCGATCCGCATCGAGCACTGCCACCTCGACGCCAACGGTCGTGGCCGCATCAAGCTGGGCCCGCTGCACCTGGACGTGAGCGCGGCGCCGGACGGCGCTGGCGCAGTTCTGTTTCAATCATGGGGAGTACCATTTATGCACGACGACAGCATCGAATTTTCTGCAGGCGATAACGAGAACCTGGCACCATCGGCCGCCATGGACGAGCTGCAAATCAGCCTGGACTTCACCGCCGGGCGCACTCAGATGAGCTTGGGGCAGTTGCGCGCACTGGCTGTGGGCGACGCCATCCAGCTTGGCTTGGCGGCACGGCCAGCCGTCAATATCCTGGCCAACGGCCGGTGCATCGGCTCAGGCGAGTTGGTCGACGTCGATGGCGCGCTCGCCGTCGAGGTGCTCTCCTTAACGCTGACCTGATGAATCTGAACAACCTCGATCCGATCAGCATCGCGCTGGTGCTGGCCGGGCTGTCACTTCTGCCGCTGTTACTCATCTGCACCACCTGCTTCCTCAAGGTGTCGATGGTGCTGGTAATCGTGCGCAACGCCATAGGTGTGCAGCAGGTTCCGCCCAGCATCGCCATCTATGGCGTCGCACTGGCCCTCACACTGTTCGTCATGGCGCCCGTGTTCAATGAAGCCGCCGCCAAGCTGCCTGGCGCCGGGGCGCAGTCCTTTTCCGTCGCCGATCTGGCACCGGCGGCCGAACCCATGCGCCGCTTCATGGTCCGCAACACGCCGCCGGAAAAGCGCGCTCATTTTCTGGCCCTGGCGCAAAGGCAGTGGCGCGGCACGCCATTGGCGGTCCTGGCCACCGACAGCGACTACGTGATCGTCATTCCCTCTTTCGTCATCTCCGAGCTTGAGCTGGCGTTCCAGATCGGTTTCGTACTCTACATCCCCTTTGTCGTGATTGACCTGCTGCTCTCCAACGTCCTGCTGGCACTGGGCATGCAGATGGTGTCGCCGATGGTGGTTTCCCTTCCTTTGAAAATGCTGCTGTTCGTCATGCTCGAGGGTTGGAGCAAGCTGGCCGACGGCTTGCTACGGTCCTATTCATAGGTGACGGCATGATTGAAACAATCGCTTTTTTCCAGAAGGGCATGCTGATGGTGATCTGGTTGTCGGCACCGCCGCTGGCCGTGGCCGTGGTCGCCGGCGTACTGGTGTCACTGCTACAGACCGTACTGTCGATGCAGGACCAGGCCCTGCCCTTCTCTTGCAAACTGCTCGCCGTGGGCCTGACCCTGGCGCTGGCTGGACGTTGGATGGGACTCGAGCTGCTCTCGCTCGCGGACCAAGCCATGCAGGCCGTCGCCACGCTGGGCTACCACGCTGCGCAACCACCGTAGGCGGCCAATGCCCGCCTACATTCCCAACCCGGCGCACGCCGGAACCTCAAGGAGATTCACATGCTTCCACTAATCGGCGCCATCGCCGCCCCCATGCTCGAAGGAGTCGTCAGCAAGGCTGTCAGCACCGTATTGCCGGCCGGCCCGGCACTGTCCCAACCGAAGGAGCTGGTGTCAGGTTTGGCCGCATCCGCGCTTGGCATGTTGGGCGGAAAGCTCAACTCGATGCTGTAGACCCTGGCGGGCTCGGCCGACGCAAAAAAAAATGCGCGTCGACGAACCAAATCCGCGCCGGACGGCACTATTCCATGCGGATTGCTTCCGTACATTAATCGACTACTACTTTTCAAGGAAATTACCATGGCTCAAATTCAGAATCGCGTCGGCGACGCAACCGCCGACGACGTGACCGCCGCATCGGGCGCCGCTGACCAGTCGTCTCTGAACACTCAGTACGACAATTCCAAGACCCTGCAACAACAACTGCAGCAGCAGGCGCAAAACATGAAAATTAACTTCCATCTGCAACAGGCGACTGCGGTCAAAAGCATGGCCGACAAGGTTCAGTTGTAAGCGGACCATGGTCATAAGCAGTTTACATAACGCAAAAGGAGGAACACATAGATGTCAACAAGCCCAAAAAGCTACGCCCCGATAGACAGCCACGACGACGCCAGCACCAGGGTGGACAGCCGCAACTTTTCCACTGTCGATAGCCACAACGACAGCCACAATACACAAGATAGCCATAACACGCAGGACAGCCACAATAGCTCGACGGTCGACAGCCACAATGTGCAAAACGGATTGAATGACAAGCAGTCCCAGATGTTGTTTGACACCATCTCCAGATTGACTCAGACGATGGGGTCGTCGATGGACAGTTTCATGCGCATGCTCGCCAGTTCGGCCATGGGTGGCAGCAATCTCCAAACCATTCTGTAAACACCATTGCCGCGACTGCCGGCGCCGACATCGGCTGGCAGTCGCGGCGTTTTTTTGAGGATCGATCATGGCCGAAGTAAATAAATTACCTATCCCATCCTATTTGGCGAGGCAGCGCGCCTGCCTCGCTCAGTTCATGGACGAGCACCCCAATATATTCGCTGCGCCGGAGGGCGGCGGAGCATGGGCCCGGTTCGTGTTGGTCGGCGCAATACCGGAGGGGCGCGATCGACACGTGGTTGATAAAGCGCTCGGCATGCTGGTTGGTACAATACGCTCGGCCCAGATGTCGCTGAACCAACGCGACAGCCTGACACAAGTATTCGCCCGCACACGCCTGTCTGGCATGGCAGACTTCGCGCCCGACGCCGCCGCGCTGGAACTGGCCAGCGCCGACGAAGATCCGGAGGATCTGGCTGCATACGCTCAGGCCATCACCATTTATAAACGCTGTACGGAGGCAGGAATTATCGACGGCAATGAGCTGCCTCGTTTCGTTGAAGAGGCCTTCGACGCCATGCCCGGCACAACGGCTCTGGCCCGCTCCCTGATCGAGGCCGCCAATCGTATGGTGCAAATCGACCTGGAACACGTACTCGTCGAGGAGCGTCACGGTGAATAAGGCGCCCACCCCATGAGCTCCACCGCTATCGCCGCCGTGCGTCTCGCACAGGTGCAAGACCCTGGTCCCGCGCTGTCGGCGGACGCCGGCCAAACCGCCCTGCCCCCGTCCGGCCGCGCCGACCAGCGGGACCTGGACCTGTTCAACCTGGCCATGCGCGAACCGCTACCGCGCTCCCCTCTGAGTGCGGCGGGCGCCGCGCCGTTACGGGCACTGTCCGATTATTTCCGCGACCGCGGGCAGGCGCTAGCCTCGCAGATGGCACGGGTACAGGCCACACGAGATCCTGCCGCGATGCTCAGAGTAACGAACGAGTTGATCGATCTCGGCGTACAAAACGACTTGCTCGCCAAGGTCGTCGGCAAGAGCGTCTCTGCGGTAGACCAGCTCACCAAGCTGAGCTGACCAAGCCGTGCCGACCACTATTTCCTCTGCTCGCCGGCGCAACGCCGTCGCGCTAGTGTGTTGCCTGCTGCTGCCCGCATGCTCTCGTTCGGTGCCATTGTATTCAGGCTTAAGCGAGGGCGACGCCAACGATATCGTCGCCGCCCTCTTGAGCAATGGCATCTACGCGGGCAAGGCAAGCTCCAAGCAAGGTTACATCGTCAGCGTAGAAGGAGCCGAGCTAGCCGCGGCTGTCGCCCTCTTGCACGAGCGTGGCTTGCCGCGCAATGCGTTCGCCCGCATGGGCGATATTTTCAAAAAGGATGGCATGATTTCCAGTCCCACCGAGGAGCGCGCGCGTTATCTTGCCGCGCTCGCCCAGGAGCTGGAAAATACTTTGTCGCAGATCGACGGGGTGGTGATGGCCCGGGTGCATCCCGTGCTGCCGGAACGCCTGGTGCCGGGCGAGCCCGTGGTGCCGTCGTCCTGTGCGGTGATGATCAAATACCGTCCGGGCTGGGAGCCGGACGCCTACGAGGACAGGATACGTCGCCTGATCCTGGCCAGCATGCCGGGCCTTGCGGCGACCGGCGCCCAAGGCAGAGGCGTCGCTATCGTGTTTGTGCCAGCGACGCCCAGTCCGGCGCGTCCCGGTGCAACGGCAGCGCGTGCCAGACCGCCTTACCTGTGGGCGGCAGCGCCGGCATTGGCGCTGGCGGCGGCCGGTGCGCTCGGCGCCTACGGCCTGCGCATCCGTCGGCGCGTGCGCGCAGGCAGCCCCGCCGTGGAGTCAAGCAATGACCCCGTCTGAGATGTCGGTCTCGACACGACCCAGCCCCGGCTGGACCGAACTGTGGTTCGAGCCGTGGACAGGTGCACACCCAAGTTGGCTGGACACCGCTGCCGGAGCGCCGGAGTGGCCACGCCTGCCCGCCACATCGGCGGCGGGCAGGCGACTGACCTACTGGCTGTTCTGCCACTATCTGGAATGGCCGTCGGTGGCGCCGGCAGCGCTCTGCCCGGCCCGCATTCAAGACTTGGACGGCCTCGCCATGGACCAGGAGACGATGCCCAGGGTCGCGTTATTCCTGGGCATGCTGACATGGGCTAGCACTGAAGGCTTTGTGGCCACATGGACTCGGGACAGAGCCATGTTGCCGGTAGCACCGTTAGCGCAGTGGCGCAGCGCCCTGCGGTTGGCGCGCGCCAGGCCGCTGCCCCCCTCCGGGCCGTCGACGCCCCATCCGCGCACTGCGCTCGACTTGACGATACTGGGCATGGGCCAGATGCGCGCTGCCGCCGAGGCATTGCAACCCGGCCTCTGGCTGCGCCTGCGCCTGCGCTGGGACTGCGCGCTCATCGCCGCGCACGAGCACCTGGCCGGCACAACGCCGGCGCCGGTCAGCGATGCGGCAGTACGCCATATTATCCGCGCCTGGCGCGCCGCCGGTGTCCACCGCGGCGCAGTCGCAACGCACACTCTCCCCGACATTGGAACCCCACATGGAACAAATTGACCAATTTACCTGGCGGCGCGCTGTCCCCACAGACGCCGACGCCATCGCTGCCATCTACAACGAAAGCGTGAATGATGGCGGTCACTCGCCTGTGCTCGCCGCCAGCGAGCCAGCCGAGATGGATCGGCTGATCCGGGAATGCCGCCGCCACGGATGGCCAAGCTGGGTGCTGCTCAACGGCGACGATATCATCGCTTGGTCCCAGATCCGCCCCATCGCCTGGGGGCCGGAGGTATGCCACCGCACCGGCGACTTATCGCTCTACGTACGGCGTGACTGGCACGGCCGCGGTGTCGCCATGCAGGTCGTACGCAACGTCTACCGCGAAGCGCAGCGTCACGGATTCGACGCCATCACTTGCTGGATACTGGGGGGCAACCGCAAGAGCCTGATGGTCGCGCGCGCCTTCCGCATGGCGCGCTGGGGTTGTTTACCGCGTGCCGCGCTCAACGGAGACCGCGAGGACGACGTCGTCATTTACGGCGTCCGCTTCGACGACCTGCGCTGGCAGGGCTTCATGGACGAGCAGAACGTCCGCCACCGGCGACGGCAACGGTTGGCCGGCGCCGGTTGACAACCATGTCCAGTCCCGCCATCGACAGCCTCCTGCTGATGGCCAGCGCGCTGGCGCTGGCGATGCCACGCGCATTGGGCTGCGCACTGGTGTTGCCGGCACTCGGCCGCCAGAACATGGCTGGCATGCAGCGCGCGGCCCTTTGCACGGCGATTTCACTACCCCAGGCCTGTCTGCTCCAGAGCCTGCTGGAGCGACACTCGCTGGCCGTGTCATATGCCAGTGCGCTGGCGCTCAAGGAGGTGCTGATTGGCGCTATGCTTGGCTTCCTGCTCGCTACGCCGTTCTGGGCCATACGCGCCGCCGGCACCTTGATCGACAACCAGCGCGGCGCCAACGCTGCCCAGCAGATCAATCCCGCATTGCAAAGCGATTCCTCCATCCTGGGCGAGTTCTGCGAGCGCGCACTGCTCGTCTACCTTATCGACATCGGCGTCTTCAAGCTCATTTTCGACGTCTTAGCCGACAGCTACCTACTATGGCCGGCACTAGCGCCGTTGCCACAGTTCGATCCGCCGGCGCGCGTCGCCTTGATGGCGGCTTTCACCGACATGACGGCGGGCGCGCTGCTCTATAGCGCGCCCGCGCTGTTGCTGTTGCTGCTAGTGGAATTCCTGATGGCAATCGGCAGCACCGTTGTGCAGGGCATGGACGTCTATCAGGCGGCCATGCCGGTCAAGGCGCTGTTGGCACTGCTCATGTTGCTGCTATGCTTTCCCGGTCTGACGCTCACGGTGGCCGGCGCCGCCGGACAATTCTGGGGCGCTGGCCTAGCGGGGATGTTGCGGCCATGAGCGAAAAAAACCTGCCGCCCAGCGAACAAAAACGCCGCCATGCGCGCGAAAATGGCGAGTTTGGCCTCAGCCAGGAATGGTCTAAGCTGTTGAAATTTTCCCTGCTCGCCGAGACAGTGTTCGGCACGGAGCCGCTGTGGCGTGAAATGCTTGAGCGCAACTTGCAGATTGCTATCATGGCGATCGCGCAGCCCGGACCAGCCCGCCTTGAAGGAGCCTGGTCCACCTTCACGACGGCCGTGCTGCTCATGCTGGCACTGGCCGCCGTCTCCGCCCTGGTGTCGTTACTGGCGACGTTATCGCAAACCGGCTTCAACGTCGCCCCCAAGGCACTTGGAAAAGGGATCAAGAAGCTCGATGTCGCCACAAACTTACGCCAGTTGCTGGCACCGAAAAAATTCCTGATGGCGGTGCTAGGGCCGATGAAAATCGCCGCACTGCTGCTGCCGGGATACGTACACATCCGCGCTCAGCTGCCTGGCCTGGCGCAGCTATACCACCTGTCGCCCCGGCAGGGCTGGAGCGCCGCCATCGAAATGCTGCATCAGGTGGAACGCCGATGCATCGGTGTGCTCATCGTACTGGCCCTTGTTGACGTCGCCCTGCAGCGGTATATGAGTTACCGTGGCATGCGCATGGATATCCAGGAAATGCGGCGTGATCACAAGGAGTCCGAAGGCGATCCTCACGCGAAAGGCCAGCGCAGGGGCATCGCCAAGCAAAACGCCATGGAGGCGCCGCGCGCCCCCGGAACCATGGCCGTGGTGGTCAATCCAGAACACATTGCCGTGGCACTGGCCTACGACATCCGCGCAGGCGGTTTGCCGCGCATCGTGGGCAAGGGGCGCGACGCCGATGCCGATCTGTTGCGCAAGATAGCGGCCGAGCGTCGCATCCCCATCATCAAGTATCCAGGTCTGGCGCGGCAACTCTACGCCACCGGCCAGCCTGGAGCCCACGTGCCCAGTCACACCTTACGGGCCGTGGCCCTGCTCTACCGGGCGGTGCAGGAGCTCGGTGCCGCACCGCCCGGCGGACTACAAGAGATCGACGAGGAGCTCGGACAGGCGATGTTGAAGGGGCCACTCCCAGAGGGGGCGGCGCCTGAGCCCACACGTGCCCGGCATGTGAGTCAACGCAACGCAGCCCGACCATCAAGCATGGATCAATGAATGGCGAGTGCCACCATGATGAAGCCCCGGATGAGCTTGTTTGCAGAACATGAACGCGAAGATCGGCGTACAACGATCGGTGACCCGCTGGTCTCTCGAGCAGCCAGCGAAAGCGTTCCGCAAGGCTGGGCAATTTCACCGTTGCTGTCCAATATCATGCGGCGCGGGTTCGATCCGACGCGCGCAGCGCGGCTCACAGCACCTCAGCCGACAGATGATGGCCCTGGTCGAATTTCTCCTTCAGGAACAAGGCCAGCGATAAGTCGTCCACCATCCCGAGCTTGCTCATCGCACTACGTTTGTGCGTACTGACCGTTTTCTTGCTGCGGTTCAGGCGCTCTGCCACCTGGGTCACCGACAGGCCCGTCGCGATGTGGCGCAAGACCTCTACCTCCGAGGCCGATAATTGATCGGCAGCACTGCGCGGCTGCACTTCGACGATGCGGCCCTCGCGCAAAGCAAAGAAACGCGACGGCGTTGCCGAGGCCAAACGGATGGCGTCGCCCAGCAGCGCCAGTGGCGCCGATTTCGGCAGGAAGGCGCTGGCGCCGGCACGGTAGGCGGCATATTCGATCTCGCTGGCTTTGCCGGCGGAAAAGGTGACAATCACCAGCTCGGGAAACAGGCGCCGCATGCGCTTGAGAAAATAAAAACCGTCGGCGGCGGCCTCGGGCAGATAAAAGTCCAGCACCGCCGTATCGCACGGCCGCCTCGCCAAGGCCTCCGCGAAAGCATCGCCGGAAGTTTCCTCCAGTTCGACCTTGAAGTCGCTCTGACTGCGCAAATAGGCGGCGGTGCCGAGCGCGATCACCGGGTGGTCGTCCAGCACCGCGATACGCATCGTGTGCATGGGGCGGGAAGAAAGCAGGTATTGCCTCGTCAACATAAAGTTACTCCATCGATCAGTGGCTGATCGTCGCGCTACGCCCAGAATGGGGCAAGCCGGCCGAATTTTACCGCACTCGACAGCATTTGATCTGGACAGGCCCACGCCATGGTCGATACCCGACAGGGTAATTCGGTCTGATTTTTCAAGTTGCTTGCATCTGCGAAATCCGTTCATGCACCGCAGCAGTGTTTCACCAGCGACTACTTGACCGGATAAACCTGCGGCGGCGCGGGAGGCGACTATGTCCGCATCCAAGGCTACTGGTGGTCAGGCAGCCCGCTGCAATGGAAGAACATGTTCTACAGCGACGCGCGACAAGACATGCTACAGACAACCTGCCGCGACACCTTGGACGAACAGAATATCCACCAAACGGTCGCGATGGCCGGCGCCGCCAACAACGCCCTGTCATTCAATTACACCGTATGGAGTAACGAGCCGCCGGTTTCGGATGGCGCGGTCGACCGCATCCTCGCGTTTGGCGACAGCCTGTTCGATACCCAGAAAATCTACAATGCAGCGATGTTGCAGTACATGCGCCTGGCCAGCGGTTACCGCGCGGAGAACCCCTTTTCATGGTGTGGATCGGTGCCAACCACCTGCTCAACTATCATCGCAGCGTCGACCAGACACTCGCCGACGTCACCCAGGCCTTGAATCAGCTGGTGGCCGCAGGTGGCCGCCACATCGTGTTGCTGACTTTACCGGACGTTTCGCGCACCCCGGCGTTTCAATACCGTCAGGACGGCGCCAAGGTCGCCGCGCAGGTGCTGGCCTACAATGCCCGGCTGGCACAACTGGTCGAACAATTGCGCCGCAAACATGGCGTCGGCCTGGACCTGCGCCTGTTCTGGGATACCCTGCACCCCACCACGCACACGCACAAATTGCTGGCCGACCGGATTGCCAGCTTCCTCGCAGGAGGTTGACTGATCAAGGCCGCTGGGCGCGGCTTCGTCAAGTGGGAACGATCGTCATCTGGGTTAAGCGGTCTGATATTTCCCCACGCGCGGGTGGGGGCATCCAAGGGTAAATCAGTCCGGGATTGCGGTTGCGCCGGCACTGGCGTGTTACCCCAACAGTACCATAGTGCAACAAGCTTACGTCACGCGCGCGTTGGCTTCAAGCAACCAATAACAACAGGAAATCAACGTGAGCCTCAAACACTATATTTGCCCGCTAAGTGCGGTACTGATCTGGGCCGCCAACACGGTGGTTAACAAGCTGGCGATCGGCGTCATCGACCCGGCCGCGATCTCCTTTTACCGTTGGCTGCTGGCAGGCACCTTGCTGGCGTTGGTCTTCGGCCAGCCGGTGTGGCGCCAGCGTGTGGTCGTGCGCCGCTATCTGCCCCGGTTGTTCTTGCTGGGCATGTTGGGCATGGTGATGTACCAATGCCTCGCCTACATCGCCGCGCAGACCACCAGCGTCACCAACATGGGGATTTTGGCCTCGACGATGCCGCTGATGGCGGTAGGGTTCAGCGTGCTCCTGCTGGGCGAAGCCGCTACCGTCGGCAGCGTATGCGGCGGCCTGCTGTCGCTGCTTGGCCTCGGCTACCTGCTCAGTCATGGCGATCCGGCCACCCTGTTCAGCCACGGCGCTGCGCCTGGCGACGGCCTGATGCTGCTGGCCTGCCTGGCCTACGCCTGCTACGGCGTGCTGCTCAAACTGTGGAATATTCCGCTCAATAACTGGCACTCGCTGCTGGTTCAGGTCTGGTGCGCCATACCGGTGCTGCTGATCTACTACCTGTTCCGTTCGGCTCCGCCGCTCACCGCCGCCGGTCTGCCGTTGGTGCTGTTCGCCGGCATCCCGGCGTCGTTACTGGCGCCTATTCTGTGGATGGTCGGCGTGAACCAGCTCGGCGCCAGCCGCACGACGGCGATGATGACCCTGATTCCGGTATTCACCATCATTCTGGCATTGCTGTTCCTTGGCGAATCCCTGCACGTCTACGACATCGTCGGCGGTGCCATCACTCTGCTCGGAGTTGTGCTGGCGCAGACCGTGAAGCGGCCGCTACTGGTTGCGCCACAGACCGCGATTAAGCGACAAAGCGACAAAGCGACTAAATAATCATGCATACTTCTTCCTCCCCCCGTCGCACCGATGTCACAGTGCGCCGCTGGCCCGCGCGCTGGGCCGCGCTGTCGCTGCTGGCAACCATAGCACCCGCAGATGCGCTGACGCTCAACGACGCCAACTGGAATATCACCATCGATCCAGCCACACTGGCGACCCAGGCGCAGCTGGGCAGCACTGCCCCCCTGCCGCTGTCGATGGCTGGTCCGGCTGATCAGGTGCAAGGTTTGCGCCAACAGGGTGGCCAAGCCAGCTGGCGCCTGCGTGACGCCGCCGTACTGGTCGAGGCCAGACTGGACGGCACGGTATTGACGATGCGCTTCCAGCGCGACCAGCCCGGCGCGATCACCTATCCACGCGTGCCGGCCGGCGCCCGTGGCCTGCTATTGCCGCTGTCCGAAGGAAGCTACATCCCGGCACAGGACGCCAACTGGCACCAAGCGCTGCTGCGGGACTACCAGGACCTCGACACCACCCAGGGTATGGGCTTGCCAGCGCTCGGTTTCGACCACGGCACGCGCGTGCTGTCGTTGCTGTTCGCCACGCCGTTTAACAACCAGCTACACTTCGAACCAAGTGACGCCGGCATCGCACTGACTGCGCGGCATCAATTCACCCGACTCGATTTAGGCTACTACGAGGTCCAGTTTACCCTCGACGGCCCCGACCTGCTGGCGCCGGCGAAACGTTATCGTGCCTGGTTGCAGGCACAAGGCCGCTTCGTGCCGCTCAAGGACAAGCTGGCAGCGGCCCACGACGGCGCCCGCCTGATTGGCGCCAGCCACGCCTATCTGTGGGGCGACGCCATGCTGGCGCGGCAGGACGTTCGCGCCTGGCCAGCGCTGAAGACGGCGTTGGCCGGGCTGCCGACTTGGCGACGCGGCTTCGACGCCGATGGTCGCAAGGCACTGGTCGCAGGCGATCTGGCCATCAACCGCTATCTGCAACGCGTATTGCTCGCCAACGTGAACTCCGCGGCGCAACGTCTGGCGCCCGGCGCCGACGCCGCCAGCCTTGACCGCCGACGCACCCTGATTGCCGCGAAGCTGGGGGGGGCGCTGATCGATCCAGCACGCTGGGGCGACGGCTTGTCGGTGAAGATGGTCGAGGCGCTGCGCGGCGCTGGCCTGGAGCGCCTGTGGCTAGGCGTGCCGGAGATGCAGGCCGGCCTGGCCCACCCCGAGGCGATCGCCGCGGCGCGCGCGGCTGGCTATCTGATCGGTCCGTACGACTCCTACGACACAGCCCTGCCCCAGCAGATCAATCCCAGCTGGACCACCGCGCACCTGGGCCAGGATGCCTATCAGCACTGCGGCGTGATGCGCGAGGATGGCAAGCGCCAGAGCGGTTTCAAGGACAACGGCGTCTATACCAATCCGGCCTGCATACGCCCTCTGCTGGAACAACGCGTACGCGCGGTGCAGCGCGACAGCAACTACAACAGCTGGTTCCTCGACGTCGACGCCACCGGCATGGTGTTCGATGACTACGACCCGGCCAAGCCGACCTCGCAGCAGCGGGATGCATCCAACCGCATCGCCGGCATGGACTGGGTCGCCCGCACGCTCGGCGTGGTGGTGGGTTCGGAAGGCGGCAACGCGGTTGCCAACAGCGCCGTCGCCTTCGGCCATGGCATGGAGACCATGGGCTTCGGCTGGCATGACCCCGACATGCGCGAGCGCCGTGCCTCGCCGTACTACCTGGGCCGCTACTATCCGGCCGATGCGCCGGAGTGGGCCTTCAATCAGGTTTCCATCAAGCCGGTCTACCGGCAGCGCTACTTCGACCCGGCGCTGCGCTTGCCGCTGTTCCAGGCCGCCTTCCACGACAGCGTCATTACCACCCTGCACTGGGAAACGGACATCCTCAAATTCAAGGAAGCGCGCCGCACCAGCGAACTGCTGCTACAGCTGTATAACGTGCCGCCGTTGCTGAACCTGAACCTGGACAGCAACTCCGAACGCCTGCCTTACCTCAAGCGCCTGGACGCCTTTTTCCGTCCGCTGCACGAGCGCCTGGCCTACCAGGCCCTGACCGGCTTCGAGTGGCGCAGCGCCGACCGCCTGGTGCAGCAGACCCGCTTCGCCGACGGCACCCGCCTGCTGGCTAATTTCAAGAGCCAGCCATTCCATGAGGGCGCGCACACACTACCGCCGTTCAGCGTCACGGCATTTCTGCCCGACGGCACCACCCGGCTGTTCCAATCGCGCTAAGCAGCGCCGCCCAGGTTCCGGAAAGCTACCACAATGTCATCTGATCATCAGGATAGAGAGCCAGACCATGCAACCAGACAGCGCGTTACTCGATTTGGAAGAGCTACGGGATATCTATGAAGGGCCGGCTTTGCGCAAGCTCCTCACGCAAGTGCAGCAACATCTAGGCGCGGACGCGGCCATCATGCACGCCGAGGCGGCACGCGGCGCCTATGCCGATTGCCAGGCCAGCACCCACCGGCTCAAGAGCATGCTGATGTTCCTGTGCGGGGAGCGCCTGCGCGCTGATTTCGAACGCCTCGAAGACGCCTTGCGGCAAGCTCCGCTCAGCGTCGATCCAGCCTTGCTGCTGCTGCGGGAACGGCTCAACCAGTTCGACGCGGAACTGGCCGACGCGCTGGCCCGGCTGCCCTGAACCCAGGCGCTGACTGCCTGCGCCATCAAGGCCGGGGGGTAAATGAGTCCGGGAATACCGCAGGGACATACGCCGGCAGCCTTCGTTCCACAATAATTCTCGAACGGCGCAGACCGCAAACATCGGTCCTGTGCCCCCTGTGCAACCGATCGCGCCCCGGCGCCAATACCTCGATGAACATGACCTACACCGAACATCCATACTACAATCCCGACCGACTGCTCGACACGATCAAGGAATTCCTCGGACTCCGCTACGACGCCAGCCTGGCCCGGCATTTGCGGGTAAGCCCATCAACAATCAGCAAGATTCGCCACAGGACCTGCCCAGTCACTGCCGACCTGCTGCTCAGCATGCACGAAGAAACCAGCCTGCTCATCCGCGACCTGCGCTTTCTGGCCGGCGATTTTCGTTGCCACACAGGCAGCTCCGCCCGTACGCTGACGGCGGAGCAAGCGCAGTGCCAATTGTCCTCGCCAGCGAGAACCTGTGCCGAGGCAGCGGGCAAGCGCTTCAAGGTCGGCGCAAGCCACGCCAGCCAAAACAACCAGGCCCGCAGGGGAAATATGGCAGGCTCCCCCTGATCAGAGCGCTGCGCGAGTTGAAAAAAATTGCACTGCGCCGCTCTTTTTAGACCTGGCCCGGTGGCCGGAGATTCAGTCACCAGCCACCTACGACAACATCACATCGGGACGTGATCGCGACTCCGCTGTAAATCCAGGAAGTTCAACTTCATATAGCGATCTTCCGTCGCTGCGCTGCGCCGGGCCGACGTTTGATAAGAGCGCAGCGTCGCCTCCGAACCTGGATTGGAAGGCGACGCAAGTGCGGCGGCAATCTGCTCAGGGAAATGAAAGCCTGCCTCCTCAAGGATTTTATCGGTGAGGAAGACCTCTGACCCGCGATTCAGATAGGCATCGCTTGCCTTCATCTTGCTGCCTCCGGTCAAGATACAAACCATTTCATATGCAAGTTTGCGTTGAAATTCCACATCTTTCAAGCCAGTGGCAGTCAAATAACGAGTGTGGTCGTCAAAAATATAGACTTTTTGGGTGGCGGGATTCAGGCCATGAGCAACCCGGTTTGTTGGCAATTCATGCGTCGCAATTTCCTTGTTGAAAACGAATTTCCACGGGTCGGTGCTACCGCTCAAGCTAGCCCTGGAGGGCAGCCTGTCGAATAAGTCTTTAAAGGTGCGACTTTTTTTATATAAGCGGCGATAAACGTCGGTCACCGCTTTCCACCTGTCGTCGATTACTCCTGGCGGAACATCTATAACTTTCAACATGGCAAAATTTTGATTGAACTTGCCCACAAACCCTTCCCTGTAATTGATGCCTCGCCCGTCGGCGCTATGTATTTCATCCAGGGTTTTTCTCACGCCACTGACCGTGCCACGGTGCTCGACCTTGCTGCCCTCCACCAGCGTGTCTGCTGCAACCGGTACAAGCTTGGCATCGAGGACCTTGTCTAGATATTGGTTTTCTACTTCCATCGATTGCGCGGCCGCATCGCGGTGGTACTCGACTGTGTCATGCGGCGGGGCATCCGGCGAAAGATTTTCACGCCGATACATCACTTGCTGTTTGAAACCATAGCCAGCTTCGCTCAAAATTTTGTCCGTGAGATAAACAACCGGGCCACGATTCAACAAGTCCCGCACCCGATCCGGATCCTGCGCCCCTGTCAGCGCATGAATCATTTCGTGAAGGTAGGCCTGCTCGGGGGTGATGGCTTGCACCCCATCGGCCGACATGTATTTCATCTGTTTAAGCGTCGCATCATCGGATAAATACATGATCTTCTGGTCCCAAACCGTATTCGCCTTGGGCCAACCCACGCCCCTGTCTCCGACCGAGATTTGCCAGGGTCCCGCAGCCGCATTCGAACTATCGTATCGATTGACGATCCGCCTGAAGGAGGCGCTATCTTTATATAGCTTGCCATAGAAGACCTTGGCATCGAAGCTGCTTGTGGCACCTAATGGATTAATAATATTGAAGTGTTTCGAAAATATGGCGTCGAAATCGCGCACAGAATTATCAGATGCGCTAGCCATTAATGGCACCACTTGTTGCGACGTGAGGCGGTCGGACACTTTGACGTTAAAAATTTCAGGTTCCGTTTCAAGCTTTGCCGCAGGTCGCACTCCGCCGTTCAAGCCGCCATTGGATCGAAAGTCGCCGGTCATCGGATCGCGATGGATCAGCGGGGCATTCCGGGTCCGGTGGGTGGTGTGCCAATCGATTTCGTGATAAGAGCCGCCTCTATGTTCAACAGGAACGACCCGATTCTCGTTGCGCAGATGCACCAGATCATAACCCTGCCACTGGATATCGGTTTTCCCGTTGCGCACTTGCTGGGCAAGCGACCGATAGGCTGGCGGAACGTTGGCATCTACTTGTCCAATATCGAATGGTTCGGCGTTGAGCGTGATGGCATCGGGATGATCGACGACACTATTCAAGGGGAGGTTGGTCTTTTTGGCGGTTTCCTGGAAATTCTCGACATGAATATTTTTTCGCGGGGAGATGCCCCTTATCCCGACACCTGTTTTCCCGGCACCTGGTTCAGCGCCGGCAGCGAGATCGAAGATATCCAGGCCAAGGAAGAGCACGCCGAGGAGAGCTTGCTGCGCATCTTTGTGGCGAATACCTTCCTCAATGTTATAGATGGGTCCAAGGACAGGAACCGTGTTGACCCATGTCTCCAACCCGCGCATCCAGGCGCGGTGGCTTTCGGTTTCCGCCTTGAAGTTCGCGGCGATGCGCTGTGCTTCGCCATCCAGCAAGCCCTTACCCAGCGGCTGCGCACGCATGCGCAGGTTTTCCTTCGCCTTCGCCAGCACCCAGGGATGGGAAGTGAGTTTGCTGTTAAAACTCTCTTCCGCAGCTTGCAACTCCGCACCCGGATTGATGCGCACGCCGCGTCCCACATTCATGTAGCTGCCGGACAGGCCGCCCCAGTCTGCCCGCTCAAGAAATTCATCGACACGGTCACCGTATTTGTTTGACGAAATATTACTATTGTCGCCAGCAATGACATAATGGCGCGGCGTATCCATCTCGTCCTCGCTCATGCCGTTCGCGACAAGGATCGCGGCGGCGGCCCGCGACCGCTCGAACTGCGGGGGTGTGCCGGACGCGACTAGCAGGCGCTCGCCCGCATAATTTAGCAGCGCCTGAGCACGCTCCCGCCAATCATTCCCGACCAGCCGTTCGTGCAATACGCCTGCCTGACGCAACTCAGTGGCAAATGCGGAGATGGGATCGTTAGCTGCACTAGCTTCGTGCAAGGTATCGAAAAGCGACAATAACGCCTGCGTGTAGGCCGTCGGCCCTCGTTGATCCCACGGGTTGACGCCGTCCTTATTCCAGCGCGCCAAGTGATCCGCCATCCATCGTAGCGGAACTACGTCATTCAGCTCGACGCGTGCCCCTACACGAGGCACCACCTGCTGATCGTACGTCTGTCGCAGCTTGGCGGTTGTGGTCAACTCAACGCCGCTCGATTGTGCCAGATGCAAAGCGAACATCAGGCGCGGATGGATCGGATAGTCGCGCCCATCGGGCTTCCAGGCGGATTCGATCCGCTTGAACTCGCCCAGCAGTTTTTGCTCGCTCTCGAAAGACGCCGGAACGGTACGGCCCTGAAATTTCAGTATTCGAATCACGGCGGAAGCGAGGGAGTGCTCCGGCGTACCTACGCGGTATTGCGTACTTTCCCCCATCTCCCTGAATTTTTCCTGGACAAACTGGTGCCGCTGCTGGGGAGTCAACGTCTGAAGCATGGGAAACTGGGTGATATCCACAGAACTCAGCAGCTCGTCGAATGTTTTCCCCAAAGCGTTGCGGAAGGAAAAGCCGTCGAAAAATGCCGTGGTTTGGGTTGGCTGAACGGGTGCAAACAACTTGCCTAACACCTGCTGCTTTTCCCAATCCGGACGCAAGGCCTGCAGGAAACGCGCGCGGAGCTGTTCCAAAACCGGCGGCGCAGCAGTGCTGCCATTGCCAGGCGTATCACTGCCCTGCAACTGATGATATAACAACGCGGCTTCATCCAACAGGCTCTCATCCCGCAGGGCTAGCACATTCTGGGTGCTCTCAAACCCAGGCGGAATGGTTTGGCGATGATGCTTGAAGACGGCCTGGAGCAACCGGCTGGGGCTGCTCGCGAAAGACTGGGCTTTCGCCCGGTCAACCCAGCCGTCCAGCCCGTCCGCCAGCAACTGTAGGTAGCCTGCATCGCCGGTGTCATCGCTCTGGGTAATGTCAAGCACGACGGGATCCGAAGACATAGCCGGGGCTGGCAGTGCCGAGCGTCGTTGCCGATGCGTTCCTGCTGCTTGGGCTGCGGACTCGCCCCGCGCTTCATCCAGTGCGGCGTGAGACTTGGCAACGACAATATTCCGTATAGCGCTTGCCGTTCCTCCCTTGAGGTCTGACGGCGGCGCGGCCGGGTTGACGGGCGGCCCCGCAGGTTTGGGGGCGGTCTTGGCTTCCCGCCGAAATTGGTCGCGGTATCCCCAGGAATACGCATTGAAGGAAAAAGACCCCACCGGATGCTGGGTCGGGACTGGCGAGGCCAGCAACCTATCCACACCAGCGCCGCGTGCTACAACATGCAGCGCCAATCTCCCTGCGGAACGGAAGGGCGGGGTTTGCGCTCCAGGCAACCTGGACTGACTGTCGATCACAGCCTGCCGGTCCTTGAGCATAGCCTGGACGGCGGGATCTTGCGCCAGCACGGCCTTGAAAGTGGAGTCCCCCAGCGACGGCGTCAATTCCCTGGTGGCCTGCCTCGTCGATGCGCGCTTGGCGGCGGCGGCAAAGCCCCAGTGGTCGTAGGCAAACTTACTCTGAGCAGCATTTTCCGGGTCTGGCGCTGCGGACGGTTGAGCAGGAAGTGGAACATCGGCACCCAACGGCACATCGGCAACGACATTGGGTCTGCCAAGCTCTGCTTTAGTGCCGGTATTCATTGTCGGAGTCAAGTTTATATCGATCTTCATTCTTTGACCTTTGTTGACAAGCTTCATCGCGACATGCGAGGTTTTGCTTGGGAAAGGGAATCGAGCGATTCCCGGACGATACGTCTGAAGTGGCGGTTCGTCCACAAACCAGTGTCAAGCCGGCCGAAATAAGTTCATACAATACTCGGCAATGCCGATCGAACTGAATGCGGGATCAACATCACTATATGGCCATATGTGGGCGCCCATCGTGCTCATGATACGAATGGAGAATCGATATGCGCGCTTCACGGCCACACCTCAACCTGCATCTGGACTTACCGCCGATTCAAACGGGAATCCAAACTCAAACACCGGCGCAACCGGCCTGGCAAGCGGCCACAGACCACTTGCTCGCGAAACAGGACGAACTTCGCGACGAGATGCGAAAGATGGATGAGTTCGTATTCAGGCGCGAGTGCAATGCGCCAACGTATGACGATGGTCGTCTGGCCGGATTCATCCAGGAGAAATGTGGACATAGATTGAGCAATCCAGGTGCCGATGCCTTCATCCACGTTCGTCGAACCGGCGGCGGGCAGCCCGATCAATACGCCGGCGATAAGATCCATATCAGCGTCCGTCCGGAGCAACTGCCAGCGGCATTCAGTGCCGTAGCCCCGCTGCTATTTTCCATGGATAGCCCGATAGATAGCTGGAAAGTCACCGACATGGAGCGCTGCTCCCGGCAGTCGCGACTCTATCGAGGGGCGCAATTTACCCTTTACATCAAACCGCAGGGAGCGGAGTGCCGTTACGAAGCGGAGGGGCTCAAGAAGCTCCAGGATTTCGTGCAAAACCTGGAAACGGCATTGCTGGAGTCCGGCGTGCCCGCCGGCCGGCGTCCCGATTCCGATGTGTCGGCGCCGGGCTGGCAATATGCGTCTTACCGCAATGAATACTCCAGCGATCGCGAAGGCGGAGAAGCTCAGCAGCGCCGACAGCGCGAGGAGCCCTTCTTCAAATTGATATCGAATTCGGCCGGTCCCAGCCATCCGCTGCTCGAACGTTATGCGCAAGAATTCACCTTACCTTTTAACCACAAGACCTACGAAAACAGGGACTTGCTCAAGACCGCCAACAGTGCCGGCGAGCGCGCCTACCATTTGTATGACCGCGGCCAAAATCGATTCGTCGAACTATTCAACTATGCAGGGACGGACAACAAATCGAACGCCGCTGAAAAAATGGGCCAGGGCGCATACGGTGGCGTGTACGCACGCAAGAACCCCAACGCCCACTCTTTGGTGGTCAAGCATTTGAAGGAGCCGGTTCCGGACTGGGAGCGCATGAACCAGGTATTTTTGAAAGTGAAACAGCTGCCCGAAGCGCTCCAGAAGCATTTTAATGTGCCTGTATTCGCGTCTTCGACGAAACAGCTCTTACAAAAAGTGAACGGACTCAACCTGTTCCAGTTGTACGAATCCAGCGACTCCTCGATGCGCGACAAATTCAGGCACCAGCTTCCTGCCAACATCTTTGACGAGGGGAAAATGCGCGAGCTCTTCCATCGAATGAACGAGGCATTAACCCGGGTCGACTTCAGGCACGGTGACATCGGGAACCAGAACATCATGTACGACGTTTCAAGCGACTGCCTGGTATTGGTGGACTTCGACGCCGTGCGCGCCGAAGGCCATCCCCTGTCCAATCAGGCGGACAATATCAAGGACATGAACAACGTCGAGCGCTACTCCCTGATCTGCGCGGCAAAGCGCAGGGCGCCATCGACGGCCCGGACCGGCCAGTAAGCCGGTCCCCGTCTGGCTTAGCAAGCGTTCAGGACTCGGCCGTCTGCAAACGCCACAACTTGGCGTACTGCCCTTCATTACCCAGCAGCTCCTCATGCCGCCCCAGTTCGACCACGCGGCCATCCTCCATCACCAGAATCGCGTCGGCGTGACGGATGGTGTTGAGCCGGTGCGCAATGCTGATGACCGTGCGCCCGGCCGTGATCTCCGGCAAACGGCGCATGATCGCGGCCTCGGACTCATAGTCGAGCGCGCTGGTGGCCTCGTCCAGGATCAGTATCCGTGGATCGGTCAGCAACGCGCGTGCCAGCGCCACCCGCTGGCGCTGGCCGCCCGACAGGTTGCAGCCACGCTCGCCGACATCGGTCTCAAAACCCTGCGGCAGCGCGGCGATGAAGGCGTCGGCGCCAGCCAGGCTGGCGGCGGCGCGGACTTCCTCATCGCTGGCGCCCGGTTTGCACAGACGGATGTTGTCGGCGATGGAACCGGCCAGCAGCACGCTCTCCTGGGGCACGATGCTCATCTGACGGCGCAGCTCGACCGGATCGGCGATCGCGATATCGCCGCCATCGATCAGGATCTGCCCCTGCTGCGGCGTGTACAGGCGCTGCAGCAGGCGCACCAGCGTCGATTTGCCCGAGCCGGAGCCGCCGGTAACGCCGATGAAACGGCCTGCTTCGATGTCGACATTCAAGCCCTTCAACACTTCCTCGCTGTCGGCGCCGTAACGGAAGCGCACCTGCCGGAACGCGACCTTGCCATCCAGCGTCTGCAAAGCGCCAACGCCCTCGCCGGCCGCCTCGGCAGGTTCATCGAGAATATCGCCGACCCGCCGCAACGCGATCTGGGTGTGCTGGAAATCCTGCCAGATCTGCGCCAGGCGCAGGATCGGCTCCACCACATGGCCAGCCCACAAGTTGAAGGCGACCAGCTCGCCAACGCTCATCTTGCCGGCCAATACGGCGTGCACACCGAACCACAACATCAGGGCGGAGGTGCTCTTTTGCAGGAAGCCGATCCCCTGGCCGACGGCAATGCCCATGAGCTTGGTGGCGAACTGCCCGCGCAGATAGGCCGCCAGGCGGCGCTCCCACTGGGCCGCGACGCGCTCCTCGACGGCGCTGGTCTTGATGGTCTCGACGCCGCTCACCGCCTCCATCAGGAAGGCGTTGGCTTCGGCGTTGCGTTCGTAGGCGCTCAATGCGCGTTCGCGCAGCAAGGGGCCAATCACCATCCACAACACAAAGCACAACAGCAGGGACAAGGCCAGCACCCCGGTCAACACCGCGGAATAACACAGCATCACCGCCAGGAAGATGACGACAAACACCATGTCGAGCAACAAGGTCAAGCCCGAACCAGTCAGGAACTGGCGCACATGGTCCATCTCGCGGATGCGGGCGATGATCGCCCCGGCTTGGCGGTGACGGAAGTAGCTCAGTGGCAGAGCCATCAGGTGGCCATAAACCCGACCCTCCAGTTCCGCATTGATCTTGCTGGCCAGATTGCCATACAACCAGCTGCGTATGAAACCATACAGCGGCTCGAACAGCGCCAGCGCCAGCAGGCCGATCCCCAAGACCTGCAGGCTATCGATGCCGCGGCTCACCAGCACCTTGTCGACCACGCTGGAAAAGAACAAGGGACTAACCAGCGCGATCAATTGCAGCACCAGCGACACCAGCAACACCCAGACGAACTGGCTGCGGTGGCGCTGCAACGACGGCAGGAACCAGCGCAGCCCGAACGGCACCCGCCCGGCGGGATTGCGGGCCTCCCCCAGCAGCAGCACCGTGCCGTCGTGCATGGCATGCAGCTCGGCCAGCGTGAGCCGGCACTCGCGTCCCTGCGCCGGCATCCACAGCGTGGCGCTCTCCGCCTCGACCGCCAGCAATACCACGAAACCGAGCCGGGTTCCAAGCAACGCCGGGGTCGGCAAGGTGGCCAGATCGGCGCGACGATACAGCGCGACCCGGGCGCGCAGGCCGATCCAGTGCGCCAGCCGGCACAGCTCGCCGACGTCGGCCTGTCCATCGGTCCGGCCCAGCCGGTGGGCCAGCCGGCGCGGGGCGACCGCGACATCGAAGTGTTCAGCCGCGCGCGCCAGCGCCAGCAAGCCGGGATCCATCATGGGGTTGGGCAAGTTCGTGTTCATGTTAACGCTCCCGCATCGCCGTGGCTTGATACTCGCGCACCGGACTCAGTAAATAATCGATCACGCGCCGCGTGTCGGTCTTGACTTCGGCGACCACGCTCATGCCGGGCTGCAGCGGCATGCGCCGGCCATCGACCATGATGTAATCCTGCGTCAACCGCACGCGCGCCGGGAACACATAACCCAGCCGCTCGTCCTTGACGGCGTCGTGCGAGACAAACGACAGGGTGGCCGGCACCGTGCCATAGCGGCTATACGGAAAGGCATCGACCTTGACGGCGACCGGCTGGCCAGGCACGGTAAAGCCGACGTCCTGGTTAAGCAGGTTCACTTCCGCCTCCAGTTCGGTGGCATCCGGCACCACGATCATCAGCACCTGCGCCGGCGTCACCACGCCGCCGACGGTGTGCACCGCCAACTGTTGCACCACGCCGTCGACCGGCGAACGCAGGCTTTGCAGGTCCTGCCGTTCCACGGCCTTGGCCAGTTTCTGCTGCAGATCGATGATCGCGTTATTGGCTTGGGTCAGCTTGTCGGCGTAGTCGCGCCGGGTCTGCGCCAGATAGGTTCGCTTGCGGTCGGCGAGGTTCAACTCCTGTGCCCTCAGCACTTTCTGCTGCGCGCTCTGCTGCACCTGCCGCTGCTCGATGTCCAATTGCTCCTTGTCCTTTTCCAGCAAGCCCACGCGCGACACCATGCCCTGCTCTTCCAGCTTGCGCAGCGAATTCATGCGGGTGGCCACGTTGGTATGCACCTTGTCGAGCGAATCGAGGTCGCGGACGGTCGCCTGCTGGTTCGCGGTGTTGACCTGGATTTCCGATTCCAGATCCTGCATGCGCGCGCGCAGCACCTGCCATTCGTCGGCAAGATGGAGACGGGTGTTCGCCACCTGCGCCGGATCGGCCCCATCAGGCGGCACGAAGGCGGCGATCGGGTCATTCGCCAGCAGGGCGAGAAAGCGGCTTTTTTCCAATTGATTGAAAGCCAGTTGCTCATGCAGGCGCACCGTGTCGGCGCCGGCGCCGACCAGCTTCAAATCAAGCAGGACCTGGCCCGCCTTGACGCGCTGGCCATCGCCGACCCGGATCGCCACCACTTCCGCCTGCTCCAGCGGCTGGATGACCTTGGAACGCGAGGAGGCGATCACCTGGCCGGCGGCGCTGGCGTGGATGTCCAGCCGGCCGACTATCGCCCACACCAGCGCCAGCAACAGCAACAAGGCCAGCGACAGCGCGACGCCGCGCGCCCATGGTGAAGCGGGCCGGTGCAGGATTTCCAGGTGGCCCGGCAAAAATTCATAAGAGCTGTCGGGCCGCGCGCGGTCGCCAGCGTTCCTGAGACGGTCCGCCCATGCGGCGCAGAATGTTTTAAGCTTCATGTTCGTTCTCCGTAGAAAAATCTTGTTGCAAGCGCCACAGGCGGCGGTAAGTGGCGCCCTTGGCCAGCAATTCGGCGTGGCTGCCGCTTTCAATTACTTTGCCGCCTTCCAGCACCGCGATGCGGTCGCAGTCGCGGATCGTCGACAGGCGGTGCGCAACGATCAGCACCGTGCGCCCGCGCGCGATGTCGGGCATGTTGTCGCGGATGACCTGCTGCGACTCCTCGTCGAGCGCGCTGGTGGCCTCGTCGAAAATCAGGATGGCGGGATCGCTCAGCAGCGCGCGGGCTATCGCCAGCCGCTGTCGCTGGCCGCCGGACAGCGAACTGCCCCCTTCGGCCAATACGGTGTCGTACCCCATGGGCAGCTTCAGGATGAAATCGTGGGCGCCGGCCAGTTGCGCGGCGCGCATGACGTCTTCCAGCGGCGTGGCCGGCTCGCGCAACGCGATGTTGTCGCGCACGCTGCGGTGGAACAGGAAGTTTTCCTGCAACACCACGCCTATGCGTTGCCGCAACTGGCTCGGATTCAAGCCGCTCAGCGGCTGGCCATCGATGTATATTTCGCCCTGCTGCGGCAAATAGAGCTTCTGCACCAGCTTGGTCAGGGTCGACTTGCCGGAGCCGGACGGCCCGACGATGCCCAGCGTCTGGCCGGCAGGAATGGTCAGCGAAACGCCGTCGAGCGCCGGCGCCAACTCGGGCCGGTAGCGGAACGCGACGTCGCGCAACTCGATCTCGCCGCGCAGGCGCCCGGACAGCGCCAGGCTGCCGGCGTCCTGTTCGACGGGCAGGTTGAGCATCTCGCCGAGGCGATCGACCGCGACCCGCGCCTGTATGAATTGCTGCCACAGGTCGACCAGGCGGGTCACCGGCTGGCTGGCCTGGCTGGCCAGCATGTTGAAGGCGATGAGTTGTCCGACCGTCAGTCTGAGTTGCATCACTTCGTGCGCCCCCAGCCAAAGGATCAGCACCGAAACGACCTTTTGCACCCATTGCACCGACTGGCTGATCAGCACCTGCCGGGTCTGCGCTGAAAAACCGCTGGCCACCTGGTCGCGCGTGGTTTCTTCCCAGCGGCGGCTCATGCGCGGCTCCACCGCCAAGCCCTTGATGGTCTCCACCGCCGCCAGCGACTCGGCCAGCAGCGAGGCGCTGCGGGCGCCGTGCAGAAACATGGTCTCGATGCGCGCCTGCAGGCCCGGCGTGGCGCGCCAGGCGATCAGCGCATACAGCGGCAGCGAGAGCAGCAACAGGCAGGTCAGCTTGGGCGACAGCAGCGCCATCACGCCCAGCAGCACCAGCGTAAACACCAGGTCCACACTCAGTCCCATCGCGGCGCCGGTCAGGAATTCGCGGATGGTGTCGGCCTCGCGGACGCGCGAGACGATGGCGCCGACCTGGCGGCTGCGGAAATAGGCCAGCGGCAGTCCCAGCAGATGGCGTACCAGGTCGCCCCCCAGGCGCTCGTCGATGCGCGTCGAGGTATGGCTCAGCAGATATTCCCGCAGGCCCTTCAGCAAGGCTTCGACCAGCGCGGCCAACACCAGGCCGAGCACGATCACATCCAGCGTCGCCAGTGCATTATGCACCAGCACCTTGTCCATCACCACCTGGAAGGCCAGCGGCGGCAGCAGGGCCAGGAACTGCAGCAGAAAGGAAAACAGCAGCACTTCGCCGAGCAGTCGCCGGTGCCGCGCGAACGCCGGCACAAACCAGCTCAGGTCGAAACGCAGTGCGGCGCCGGCCAGGCACAACACCTCGCCGCGCCAATCGGCCTCCAGCTCGGCCAGGGGCATCACCATCGGCCCGGCCTGGCCTGGCGATTGGATCAGCGCCTGGGTCTGATCCATCCTGGCCAACACGGCGAAACCGCCGTCGCCACGCCGGTAGGCGCACGGCAGCATGTCCGGCCTCAGTTTGCGCCAGCCCAGCTTTTTCAGGCGCAGCTTGACTTGATTGCGGCGGCCGAAGTCGGCCAGCTCGGCGGCGAGCACGCGGCCCGCCTGCGGTTCGGCAGCCAGTGCTTCGACGCCCGCCAGATCGAGCAGGCAGGTGGCGCAGTACAGGGCTGATGCGACCTCGTCTGAGGTGTCGGGTATCATAAATTCATTCCGAAAAAAGTGCGGCGATTGCGCGCGGTGCGTCAAGGAATTCAGGGCGATCGAGGCGCAGTTCGCCTGCGGCCTCGCCCTTCAGTGGTATAGAGGGATGTTATATCGGCATTGCTGCGGCGAAATGTTTGGTGCCGTTTTATCAGACCAAGTTACCGCAATGACGCGCCCAGGTGTCCCCGCCCAACGAGACCGGCCTGGCGCCCGCCGGTTTTTCGGATCATTTTGCCGCCGCGACCGGTCCGGCGCGCCGGCCGTCCTCGCTCTTGGCCTTGACCACCAAGGCATCCAGCACCGCGATCATGGCGTGCTGCGCCTGCGCCTCGCTGTGCCCCGCCCCCCAGGTCAACGACGGCGACGTCATGTACCTGCCATCGACCACGACGCTGGGCGCGCCACGGATCTTGTAGGTGCTGGCTAACTCCATGGCGCGTCGAATTCTCGACTGGACCGCAAAGGAATTGAAAAATTCCCCATACGCCGCTTTGTCGACGCCGAACCTGCCCACGAATTCAAGCAGCGCCTCGTCCTCGCCGAGGGGAATGCGCTCCACCTGGACCGCGCTGAAAATTTTATCGTGGATCGCGTCGAGCTTGCCCATCGCCTCCAGCGTCACGTAGGCATGCGCCTGCGGGTCAGCGGGGTCGCCTGCCAGGTACACGCGGCGGAAGGAAATCTTGTCTCCCTGCTTTTTGACCCAGTCGGCCAGCAATGGCTCAAGCGTGTAGCAGTGCCGGCAGTGATACATAAAAAATTCAACCACCTCGACTTTTGCGCCGATGCCGGCGCGGCTGGGCGCGAAGGCCTTCAGCGTCAGATAGTCGACACCGTTTTTCGGTTCGGTGGCCCAGGCGCCGGAGACGGTAGCCGCCAGGGTGACGGCGGCGAGCAGAAAACGCATAATAATCCTTGATCGTAAATGTGGTGGTAGAGGCCGCGAGGAGAACTCCTCCCGGAAGCGGCCGATGCCCTTACCGGGCTTTCATGAAACGGGCGGTGGTCGCCCACCGCCCGTCGGCTACGTCAGGTCATGTTCCCGGCCTACGCCAGGCCAGAACCCGGTCGCACCGATTGCAACGGCGAGGCCAGCAATATGTCCGCAGGCGCGGACCGCACATCCACCGCCTTGCCGACGGCGCCATCCTGCACGAAGACACTCATCGTCTGCGCCAACTGCCCCCGGTTTGCCTGCGGCCAAGCGGCGGCGGCCAGCGGCAGCTCGGTCTGGTCCTGGGCACTTTTCACATCCCATACCTTGCCCTGTTCGTCGGTGCCGAGCAATTTTCCGGTCTGCGCGTTGTAGCGCCCCGACACCTGATGACCGCCCTTGATCGGCATGCCGACAACGTCGAACTCGATGGTGCCTAAGCTCTTGGCGGTCCGCACCATGCCGTCCAGTGTCGCCCTCGGGTTGTGCTGGAAATAGACGGCGCCGTAACCCAGCATGGCCGGGTCCTGGCCGGCGCCCAGGCGCCAGCGGATGCCGCGCTCGTCGGCTCCGGTCACCGCTCCTTGCTGGCCATCGTAGCGGCCGGACAGGATGTGACCGTCCATGAGCACGATGCCGGCCACGTCGAAAGCGCTGGTCGCGTATCTTTCAGCGCAATCCGCCAGATTCGGCAGAACGACATGCGTCTTGTTCTTCGCGACGCCATCGTCCAGCGCTTTTTGGCTGGCGGCGAGCTGCGCACGCACGTCCTTCTGCGCGGCATCCACGACAAAATAGTGATCGGCGCCGCGGCTCCTCAGCGCATCCAGGGCGGCCACGACGTTGCCTTGGTAGCCGCGCCCGGCGCGGCCGATGCCCAACTGGTCGCCGACCGCGTGCACCACGGCGTCGACCGCCTCGGCATCCTTGCAAGCGCTTACCCAGGCGCCGAACTTGGCGAAGTCGATCTGCTCCATTGCCGCGCTGACGCGCGTGTCGCGCTCGACCCGCGCACGCAAAGGCGACAAGTCGACCGCCATGCCTGGTTGCACGTGCGCCGCCATCCAGTTGGCGTCGACCGCCAGCAATTGGGTCTTGCCGTCCTTGATCCGCACCGACAGCCCCTCGTCGAGGTTGACCACGTAGGTATCGACCCCGTCCAGCGCAGGCAAGCGCAAGCGCCCCAGTTGCGCCTCGCTGATGCCACCGTCCAGGCCGACGACATTGCCCTCGCGCGCCACATGCCGGACAACCAGGCCGGCGGGATCGGCCGAGCCGTCGTCGGCGAACAGCATCTCCTTGTCCGGATCGAACAGGTAGCTCCGCTTCCCCGCTGTATCGTAGCCAACGTACTGCACCGCCGCCGCGCGCTCCGAGGTGAACGTGCCGTTCGTCCGGCTGTACCAACTATAGCTGGCATGCTCGCCTTGGCCGTTCCGCACGTGCACCACGTCGCCGCCCTGCGCGTAACCATACTTGTCCAGCAGTCCCTTCAGGCCGGCGCCATGGTCCGCCTCGCCCCTGCGGACCTCCAGCAATTCGATGTCGGCCCGGTCCGCAGGGTTCAGACGCAAGGTCATGCCGTCGTCGGTTTCCACCACGATCGCCGCGCCGCGCCGGAACGCCGAAGTCAGCTTAGGCAGATTTTCATACTGCGCATCGGCAGTTCGCGCCTGCGCGAGCGCCGTCAGCGAATCAGCCTGGTCGAGCGGCGCGGTGGACAGCAGTTGGCCGCGTGCGGCGTCGAACAACCACGCCTTGCCATCGCTGATGCCCAGGTAGTTGAGCATGCCGCCGGCGGCGGATTTCCCCACCACCAGTTTTTGCGCGGCCACGTCGTACCAGGCCGATACCGGCGTGCCCTGCGCGTCCTGCACGCCCACCAGCACCAGTACGCTCGCCTTGCCTGCCGCCAGCTTTTTCAGCGCCGGCCACATGCCTGCGCCTTGCGGCAGCTTGCTCATGTCCGCGCCGAGCAAGGTGGCCTCCTGCGGCGGGGTCACGACATAGATCGCACCGTCCTTGGTCCCGCCAGTGAACATCCGGGTCTGTTGGTTGTAACGGCCGCTCAGCAATTGGCCGTCCGGCAGCGCCAGGCCATCTATTACGAACTCCGCCGCACCATCGACCGCGGCCGTGTGCGCCATCTGCGCCAGCGTGGCCTGGGGATGCTGCTTGAAATAGTCGGCGCCAAAGCCCAGCATGATCGGGCCGCCATCCATGCCGACTTCCCAAACGGCGCCCTGCCCGTCGACGCAGGACAGTTTCGCTGTCGTCGCATCGTAATGGCCGGACATGGTCCGTCCGCCCTTCAACGGCATGCCGAGCACATCGAATCCATTCGCGTCATACGCGTTGGCAATTGCCAGCATCGCCTTCAGGCTAGTCCCGGCGGACTGGAAGTAGTCCGAGTCAAAGCCCAGCATGACCGGGCTCCGGCCACGCTGGGCTTCCCAAATGAGTCCTTGCGCGTCAGTCCCGACCAACTTCCCGGTCTTTGCGCTGTAGTGGCCGGACACCGGCTTACCCTCGATCGGCAACCCGGCGACGTCGAATTCATCCGCGCCATACCGGCTGGCGGCCGCCGCGACCACGCTATCGAGCGTGGCGTGAGGATTCAGTTTGAAATAGGCGGCGCCAAAGCCCGCCAGCGACGGCGTCAGGGTCGGCGACATCGTGACGATGGCCCCGTACGAATCGGTGCAGCTCAGTTGTCCGGTCTTGCCGCTGTAATGGCCAGATGCGGTGCCGCCATCCTTCAGCGGGATATCGACCACGTCGAATTCGTCGGCGCCGCCAAACGCCTTGGCGCTTGTCACCATGCCATCCAGCGTGGGCTGGGGATTCAGCTTGAAGTAGGCCGCGCCAAAGCCCAGCAGGGTCGGCGCCAGGGTATTCGACATTGCAACGATGGCCCCGTGGGTATCGGTCCCGATCAATTTCCTGGTCGTTGCATCGTAGTGGGCGGACGCCGTGCTGGCGCCGCCGATCGGTATCTCGATCGCGTCGAAATCGCCGAGGCCGTGCGCCTTGGCCAAGGCCACCATGCCGGCCAGTGTCGGCCGCGCAGGAGGCTTGAAATATGCGGAGCTAAACCCCAGCATAGCCGGAGCCCGCTCCGATGTGATCTTCCAAACAATCCCGTCCTCGTCGGGACCGACCAATTCCCTGGTAGTCGCATTGTAGTGCCCGGACATCGGGCGGCCATCCTTGCGGGGCATGCCGCCCACATCGAAATCGCTGACGTCATAGCCCTTGGCCATCGCCGCCATGTCGGCGAGCGTGGCCTTGGGATTTTTCTTGAAATAATCGACGCCAAAACCCACCAGGGTCAGGGTGAGGTCCTCCGCGATCTTAACGGCCGCCCCCTGCTCGTCGATGCCACTCAGCTCGCCGAGCTTCGCGTCGTAGCAGGCGGACACGGTGTGTTCGCCCTTGGCGGGCAAGTCCCAGACCTGAAAATCACCCAGGCCGCCCTGCCTGGCCGCCGCCACCAAGGCACTCAACGTGCGGTGAGGATGTTCCCTGAAGTAGGGGGCGGCAAAGCCCAACATGGTCGAGGAATTGAAACGGCTAACTGAAGCATACTTAACTTCCCGGATAATCCCGTGCTCGTCGACACCGATCATTTTCTGCTGTTGCGCATCGTAGTGGCCGGACATCGTGTGGCTGCCGTCAATCGGCATGTCGAGAACAATGAAATCCTTTTCGCCATAGTTAGAAGCCTCGCCCGCCAACGTCTTCAGCGTGGCCTTTGGATTGCGTTTGAAATATTCGCTGCCAAAACCCAGCAAGGTCGGGACCAGGTCCCCCGTCACCTTGACCTTGAGCATGACGCCCAAACTATCGGTCCCGCTCACCTCGCCTGCCGCTGAGTCATAGCGGCCGGACAAGGTATTGCTGACGAGGGAGGGCTGAGAGCCCGAGACATTGTCACCGGAGACCTCGCGCCCCTTGATCGGCATGCCGCTCACATCGAAATCTTTTACACCATACTTGTTGGCAGCTGCCACCATCTGGGAGAATGTCGCGCCCGGGTTCTTAGTGAACCATTCAGCGCTCAGAGCTGCGCCCACCATTTTTTGCTCCTTGAAATCCGCAGTCCTTATCACACCGTCTTTTTGCATCACCCTCACGATCGTGCTGTCAGGGTACTTAATGGAAACGGTCTCGCCGCCGACGTTCAGTGAGTGGTCAGAGACGGATATCTCTTCGCTCAGCTTATCGCTCGGCATGAGCGTCCAACTTGAGTGGCTGTGGCTGTTACTGTCGCCGTCCTCTGACAAGGTGACACCGCCGTAAGTGCTCAACGTCAGTCCATACGAGCCGCCGCCGCCGGTGATGTTGTAGTTCATGGACCAATCCAACGAATGATAGGCTTCGGCAGTGGGTACTTCGCCTGTCATATGCGCCATATCCGGCATGACCAGTTGTTGCGAGACCTTGCCCATCACCACCTTGACCGTGCTGTTGGCATATGCACGCTTCAAATTCTCATACTTTGTGCCGCCGTGGTGCGTGACGAATTTAATGGTCTCGCCATTCGCCTTCTTTTTGCCGTTGATACCTTCGATGGCCGTACTCTTGCTGCCGAAGGCCGTACCGGAAGTGAAATAGCCAAGGCAAATCGGCATGTAAGGCAAGACGACCACATCGCTAGACTTATCCAGATCCACAGTTTGACTCTTGATGCCAAACCCCTCCCACAGGTCAAAGACTCCGCCCGTGCCGTGAGTCGCGTCGAACTCATCCACCAAGCCGTTGAGGCCGCCGCCCTTACTCATCTCATGCATGCGGTTCGTACCGAAGGTGACCTTGCCATTTTTCAGATCGAGCGTGTCGATCACCACACCTGTCTGCGGCACCAGGATGCTGTGCTTGTCGTCGCTCCAGTTGTAGCCGGCGCTTTCATAGCCTTCTTTAGCTCGATTAAAGTAATCGTTGATCTTATCGGTGTGCTCAGCCTTTCCCATCCATTGCTTGGCCAGTGCGCCGATGCCGATGCCGAGGCCGGCGAGCGGAACGGCGAGGGCGCTGATGACGCCGGCCGCCGTCGCGGCGCCAGCCAGGTCCGCCGCGAACGCAGCTCCGCCCATCGCCACCGTGGTGAGATCGTTCCCCAGACGGGTACCGTACTCGACCTTTTCCTCCAGTGTTTTGGCATTGACGATCTCATAGATGTCGAAGCCGGTGTTAGCGCCATCCAGCAACAGACCGCCCACTTCGAGCGCTTTCGACAGGTTGCCGGCGACGCTGAGCAACCGTTCGCCCTCGGTCAGCGCGCCCACCATTTCACCCACTTTGACGATATCCTGCAGGCCGGCCACGCCGGTTCTGGTGAAGCCGACGTAGCTGTGCGCTTTCAATTCTGCGGAAAGGTCCTCATCTGTTTCCGTGAGTTTCTTGATGATCTCCTGAAGGGCCAGTCCTGCGAACAGGCCCTCGGCGCCGCTAAAGCTGCCCTCGATCTCGACCTCGACTGGATGGAATTTCCCCTCCCCGTCCACTGTATAGGCGCCCTTCATCTGCGCCGGCAAGCCTTCGACATAGTCCAACGCGCTACCCAACTCGTCGGAACCCACCTTTACAGTCTTGACTTGATGTCCGGGCGAGTTCATGTCGAGGAAGCTGATTTCCCGCTTCGCCCCGTCATAGCTGCCGAACAGCGGCACATAGCGCTTCGCATCCAGCCCCGATTGCCTCATCAGATCGCCCAGGCCCTTGCCCAACGCGTCGGCCTGGCGCTGCGCCTCCAGCTCGGCGCGCACGCCGGCCTCGGCAAACTGGGGGGGCAGCGGCGGCGCCGTCCCCGGGCGCGGCCCGGACAAGGAAAGGGGCGCTATCGTCTTTCCACCCAAGCTGGTTTCATCATGGCTGTTCATTCTGCACAACTCCTAATTTAATGAAGTGAGGTAACAAGATCTGGCGCGCGATATGCATAGGCGGCTCCAGGCCAGGACGAAGGCGCAACGCCGATGACGCGGCAACGGCGACTGTCCGGTCCCGTACGAAGTGTATTGAAAGGAAAATGCATGGCGATTGTCCGATCCATTACTCGGACCGAATTACCCTTGCCGCCGGCACCAGCCGACTGGGCCGGCGCGCTCACGCCCTGCCGGCGATTGCCCGGGGGCGAACGTAAAAACGGGCGGTGGCCGCCCGCCGCCCGCAGGCTACTTGACCACCGCATACAGCAGACCAGCCAGAAGGATCAGCTCAAGCTGCTGCTTGGCCGAATGGATTGCAGTGGCTGGGCCAGGAAGCCAGCCGCCGAGGCGGGCGACGCGGCCGCCGCCTTGCCGGCAATGCCGTCCTGCACGAAGGCGCTCATCGCCTGGCCCGGTTCATTTGCGCCACCGCGTTGAGATCGCTGGGGTAGGTCATTGGAGGTTGATTGCTGAAGCGCTTGCCCATATTCAGGCTATTGTCACTTTTCACATCCCACACGTTGCCATATTTATCATTCTCCAACAGGCCAGGAAATATTGCAGGGATTCGGACAGATCCTTGGCGGCCACCTTCACGACTTTCACCTGGTGGCCGGCCGACCCGGTATCCAGAAAACTCAATTCCTTCGTTTCTTCGTCATAGCTGCCGAACAGCGGTACATAGCGCTTCGCGTCCAGCCCCGATTGCCTCATCAGGTCGCCCAGGCCCTTGCCCAGCGCGTCGGTCTGGCGTTGCGCCTCCAGCTCGGCGCACACGCCGGCCTCGGCAAACTGGGGGGGAGGCAGCGGCGTCATCGTCCCCGGGCGCGGCCCGGACAAGGAAAGGGGCGCGATCGTCTTTCCACCCAAACTAGTTTCATCATGGCTGTTCATTCTGCACAACTCCTAATTTAATAAAGTGAGGCAACAAGATCTGGCGTTCGATATGTATTGGCGGCGCCAAGCCAGGACGAAGGGGCAACACCGTTGACGCAGCAATGAAAACTGCCCGGTCCCGAACGCAGTGTATGGAAAGGAAAATACATGGCGATTGTCCGATCCATTACTCAGACCGAATTACCCTTGCAATCGGCACCAGCCGAGTCGGCCGGCGCGCTCACGCCCAGCCGGGGAGTGCCCGGGGCCGAACGTGAAAACGGGCGGCGGTCGCCCACCGCCCGCAGGCTACATCAGACCAGACAGAAGGATCAGCTCAGGCTGCTGCTTGGTCGAATGGATTGCAATGGCTGGGCCAGGAACCCGGCCGCCGAGGCGGGCGACGCGGCCGCCGCCTTGCCGGCGACGCCGTCCTGCACGAAGGCGCTCATCGCCTGGGCCAGTTGGCCCCGGCTTGTTTGCGGAGCGGCGACGTCAGAAAGACCGACCGCGGCAAGCACCGACGGCGTACTCTGCGTCAGGACGCCTTTCACATCCCATACTTTGCCCTGCTCATCGGTGCCGAGCAGTTTTCCAGTCTGGGCATTGTAGCGGCCGGACACCGTATGACCGCCCGCGATCGGCATACCTACCACGTCGAACTCGCCAGCGCCCAAACCCTTCGCCTCCGTCACCATGTCCGCCAGCGTGACTTGGGGATGCTGCTTGAAATACATGCTGCCGAACCCCTTCATGGCTTGGTCCACGACATACTGGTTTTCATGTGTGTGTTCCTCAGCGCCTGCGCTTAGCGTCCAGCTAATGCCGCGCTGATCGGTTCCGGTTACGCTGCCCGTCTTCCCGTCGTAGCGACCGGACAGGATGTAACCGCCCTTGAGCGGGACCCCATCCACATCAAAATCGCTGGTTTCGAATTTCTTGGCAGCAGCCGCCAGATTCGACAGTAGGTCAGAATTTATGTGGTGCACGGCCGCGTCTACCTCGGAGTGAGCGCAGTGGTCTTTCAGGCTTTGCGCAGCATTACGGAAGACGACATCGAGCTCGACGCTATCGCCACTCCCCCCACTCAGAAGATCATTCAAGCCCGTCTCGTAAGCTTCCTCGCTGACACCGACGGGAATCCTCATGTTAAGGCCAGACGCATCACCGAAAGCATGGTAGACCACCTCGGCAATCTCGGCGTCCTTGGGATCCAAGGTGAGCGACGACATCCAATTCCTTATCTCGCTAACCTTCAGGTTTTCATGGGGACCAATAGTACGACGAAAATCAATCATTTTGTCGGCGGCGTTCTCCATGACATCGTTATGCCATGCCTTCGCATACTGCGCCATCCAGGTCGAGCCGGCCTGCAGCAGCTCGGTCTTTCCATCCTTGATCCTGAACGACAACCCCTCGTCGGTGCCAACCACATAGGTGTCCACGCCGTCAAGCTTGGGCAGTTGCAGTTTATCCAGCTGATTCGCGCTCACGCCGCCGTCCAGGCCCAGCACATTGCCCTCGCGCACGACATGCTTGGCGACGATACCAACCGGGTTGGCCGAGCTGTCGTCCGCGAACAGCATGCCCTTGGTCGGATCGAACAGGTAGCTGCGCTTGCTCGTCGAGTCGTAGCCCACATATTGCACGGCCGCGTCGCGTTCCGAGGTGAAGCTATCGCTCTTTCGGTTGTACCAGCTGTACGTGGCATGTTCTCCCTTGTCGCTGCGCACATGTATCGTCTCGTCGTTGTGCGCGTAGCCGTACTTGGAGTCCAGCAGAGCCTTCAGTCCGGCGCCGTGATCCGTCGCGTTCCTGGTCACCTCCAGCACATTGATATCGGCGGGATCCGCTGGATTCAGGCTCAGCGTCACGTCATCGCTGGTCTGCACCACGATGGTCGCGCCCGAGCGGGTCGCCGAAACCAGCTTGGGCAGATTGGCGTACTGCGCCTCGGCCACCGGCACCTGTTTGAGCGCGTCGAGCGAGTCCGTCTTGTCGATTGGCGCGGTCGACAGCAACTGGCCGTGGTCGGCGTCGAACAGCCACGCCTTGCCCTTATGGACGCCCAGGTAACTGAGCGCCGCATCGGTGGGACTTTTACCCACCACCAGCTTTTGCACGGCCGGATCATACCAGGCCGACACCGGCTTGCCGTTCGTATCCGTCACGCCCAGCAAGGTGAGCACGCTGGCTTTCCCTGCTGCCAGCTTCATCAGTGTCGGCAGCATGGCCGCGCCCTGCGGCAGCGCCGCCAGATTCGCGCCCACCAACATGGGTTGCCGCCGCCCATCCAGCACATAGATCGCTCCGTCCTTGGTTTCACCTGTGATCAGTCCGCTCTGCGCACTGTAGCGACCGCTCAGCAACTGTCCATCCGCCATCGGCATGCCGTCCACATCGAACGCCTCCGCACCGTACTCCTTGGCCTTGGCCAACATCGTATCGAACGCGACCCCCGACGTTTTGAAGTATGGCGCGCCAAAGCCGCGCATGGCCGGGTTCTGATTAGGCTTGACCTCCCAAATTAGCCCATCCTGGTCGACCCCGAGCAACGTCTCAGCATTCGCGCTGTAATGTCCAGAGATCGCATGGCCGTCCTTGCCTGGCATACCGAACACATCGAAGCTACTGACGCCCCAAGCCTTGGCGAGCGCCGCCAAGTTGTCCAGCGTAGCATGAGGATTTGTCTTGAAATAGTCAGCGCCAACACCCAGCAGAGTCGGAGTAAGATTTTCCGCGATCTTGAAGATCGCACCACTCGGGTCGGTACCGATCAGTTCCCCGATCCCGCTGTGTAAGGAGTAGCGGCCGGATATCGTCAGGTTATCTCCGATCGGTAGGTTTAACACCTCGAGATCTCCTCCGTCAAGGTCATCGGCTGGCTTTAGCATCTCGCTCAACTGACTCAAGGGGTGAGCCTTGAAATAGATGCCCGTAAAGCCGATTATTTTGGTCGAACCGTTGGTCACCTCCCAGATGCGGCCTAGCTCGTCAGTGCCGCTCAATTCCTGACTCTGCCCATTATAGTGGCCAGACAGTGTATGGCCGCCCTTTAGCGGCATGCCGCTGACGCCGAAGTCTCGGGCATCGTAGTTAGCAGCCTCCGCCACTAAATTCATCACCGTGGCTGCGGGATTGCGCTTGAAATAGTCGACACCGAAACCCTGCAGGGTCGGGGAAAAATCTTCTGCGATCTTGACAAGCGCGCCGTGCGAGTCGATTCCGTTCAGTACGCCGCTCTTCGCGTCGTAGCAGGCGGACACGGTGCGCCCGCCCTTGACCGGCAAGTCCCATGCCTGGAAATCACCCAGGCCAATCTGCTTGGCCGCCGCCACCAAAGCACTCAACGTGAGGTTGGGATGTTCCTTGAAGTAGGGGCCAGCAAAGCCCCGCATAATCGAGAAATTAGCATAAGCACTCCCAGACAAACCGAGGGGGCACGCAACTTCCCAGATAAGTCCGTGCTCGTCAACACCAGTTAATTTCTGCTCCTGCGCATCGTAGTGGCCGGACATCGTGAGGCTGCCGTCAATCGGCATGTCGCAAACGTCGAAATCCTTGGCGTCATAGTTAGCGGCCTCGTCCGCCAAAGTCTTCAGCGTGGCCTTGGGATTGCGCTTGAAATATTCGCTGCCAAAACCCAGCAGGGTCGGGACCAGCTGCCCGGGCAAGATCGCGACAAGGTCCTCGGCCAAGACAGAGTCCGCCTTCACCTTGAGCATGACGCCAAAACTGTCGATGCCGCTCACTTCACCTGTCGCTGAGTCATAGTGGCCGGACAAGGTATTACTGGCGCGCGGTGGGTTCGACAAACCGTGGATATTATCACCGGGGACATCACGTCCACCGATCGGCATGCCGCTCACATCGAAATCTGTTACACCATACTTGTTGGCGGCTGCCACCATCTGGGAGAATGTCGCACCTGGGTTCTTAGTGAACCATTCAGAGCTCAGAGCTGCGCCCACCATTTTTTGTTGCGCGAAGTCCGCAGTTTGCACCACGCCATCTTGTAGCATCACCCTCACGGTTGTACGGTCAGGGCACTTAATGGAGATCGACTCGCCGCCGACCGTCAGGGAGCGGCCACCGACGACGACCTCGTCGCCCATTTTTTCGCCCGGCATCAGTATCCAACTCGACTTGCTATCCGCCTTTTCGTTCAGCGTGACGCCACCGTACGTGCTCAGCGACAGGCTATAGCTCCCGCCACCGCCCGTGATCTGGTAATTCATCGTCCAATCGTTGGTGGAATGATCGCCGCCGTCATGCGAGGGATAGTCACCATGCTCGTGTTCGCCGGAAGGCATGATCAGTTGCTTCTGATCCTTGCCCATCACCACCTCGACCGTCGTATCGAAGAACCGACGGCTCAGCTTTTGATACGTTTCGAGGCCGTTCCTAGTCTTAAATTCAATCACATCGCCATTGTCTGTGAGCTTGTTCTTGTCAATCTCCTCGATGGATTTGGCACGCCCGGTGCTATCCGCCGTGTACGTAAAATCACCTTTGGTGGTCGGCATGTAAGGCAATACCACCGCGTCGCTATTGTCCCGCAGCCACACGGAATGGGTGACACCAAAACCTTCATGCAAATCGAAGACTCGGCCGGAGAGATGCTTGAAGCCGCCACTGTTCAGCGTCACCTGGTCCATGGTGTTGCCGCCGAAGGTGACATAGCCGGCGCCGTCTGTGAAGTCGAGCTTGCTGATCACCACGCCCACCTGAGGCATCAAGACGTTTTTCTTATCATCACTCCAATCGTAGCCACCCTTCTCGTAGCCTGCCTTGGCCTTGTCGAAGTAATTGTTGATCGCCTTCATCTCCTTGGAATTCTTCATAGCCTGTTCAACCAGCGCGCCGATGCCGATGCCGAGACCGGCGAGCGGAACGGCGAGGGCGCTGATGACGCCGGCCGCCGTCGCGGCGCCAGCCAGGTCCGCCGCGAACGCCGCGCCGCCCATCGCCACCGTGGTGAGATCGTTCCCCAGACGGGTACCATACTCGACCTTTTCCTCCAGTGTTTTGGCATTGGCGATCTCATAGATGTCGAAGCCGGTGTTAGCGCCATCCAGCAACAGACCGCCCACTTCGAGCGCTTTCGACAGGTTGCCGGCGACGCTGAGCAACCGTTCGCCCTCGGTCAGCGCGCCCACCATTTCACCCACTTTGACGATATCCTGCAGGCCGGCCACGCCGGTTCTGGTGAAGCCGACGTAGCTGTGCGCTTTCAACGCAGCGGAAGCGTCCTCATCTGTTTCCGTGAGTTTCTTGATGATCTCCTGAAGGGCCAGTCCTGCGAACAGGCCCTCGGCGCCGCTAAAGCTGCCCTCGATCTCGACCTCGACTGGATGGAATTTCCCGTCCCCGTCCACTGTATAGGCGCCCTTCATCTGCGCCGGCAAGCCTTCGACATAGTCCAGCGCGCCACTCAATTCGTCGGAAAACACTTTCACGGTCTTGACTTCATATCCGGGCGAGTTCATGTCGAGGAAGCTGATTTCCCGCTTCGCTCCGTCATAGCTGCCAAACAGCGGCACATAACGCCCCGACCTGAGGCCCGATTGTTCCATCAGTTCACCCAAGCCCTTGCCCAAGGCGTCAGCCTGGCGCTGAGCCACCAGTTCGGCCCGCACCGCAGCCTCAGCAAGCGCAGGATCCCAGGCAACCGGTGCTGGGGGGGCCGGGCGAGGGACCGGCGCCGCCCCAATAGAATTCTCAATAAGGCCATTTTCACTATGATTGTTCATTCTGCAAAACTCCTAGTTAACGAAGTAAAAGATACCCGGCGCTGGATATGTTGCTTGCGGCGCCATATAAAACGGATGGGAGACGCTGTCGTTTTCAGCTATATGGTTTTCCCTGTCCTGAGTTAATTCTAGGGAAGAGAAAAGGCACGGCAATTATTCTCTCTATTAATCAGACCGAATTACGCTGTATGCATCCGAACTTTCAGATACTGGCCGGCGCAGGGATGCATGGTGGAGTTAAAAGACTTTTTCGCAATATTTCCAATTTCATCAGCCGCTACTTAAAGGAAAATACTATGTAGAATATCAATGGAATGGCGATGGGATAATAATTTAAGCCGATCAGGAAATATTATTCGTGACTGTTCAGCCGCTATGGCGGCAATAAAAAGGTTGTAAACAGTTCCAGACACGTTCATCATGCCGGCATGGCAAAGAAACCAACGGCTCCCGACCTTTCCTCCTCTCGCACGAGGAGAAGGACACGCTCATTTTGAGTTTGCTTGTGCGCCTGGACGCGCTGGAGTCGAAGGTGAACAAGACCAGCCAGAATTCGAGCAAACCGCCGTCGTCCGATGGACTGGCCAAGAAGACGAGTTCGTTGCGCGAGCCGTCGCATGCGCTGTCACAGCGCGCTGCCACTGGAGCAGGCTGAGGTCGCCGAACGGCGCCGGATCATCGATGTGCCCAGCACGGTGTTCGACGTCATCGAACACCGTACGCTGGCGATGACTTGTCGCTGCGGCCAGACCCACGTGAGCAGCTTTCCCTCCGACGTGACCGAACTGGTGCAGTACGGTCCTAATGTACGCGCGCTGGGCGTGCATCTGACCCAGGGCCAAATGCTGCCATACGCACGCGCCGCCGAATTGATCCACGATGTCTATGGTCTCTCGATCTCGCCGGCCACGCTGCTGGCGTGGCCGGCCGAAGCGCGCGCGGCCCTGCAAACGACGGCGGACCGCATTGCCGACCAGTTGCATGCCGCGCCGGTCCTGAACGCCGACGAATCGGGCCTGCGCGTGGCCGGCAAACTACACTGGTTGCACATCGCCGCCAGCGACACGCTGACATGGTACGGCGTGCACGCCAAGCGGGGCATGGCGGCCATCGAGGCACATGGGATCCTACCCAACCGCCTTGGCGTGTTGGTACATGATTGCTGGGCACCGTACTGGCGGCTTGATGATTCGGTCCATGCCTTATGTAATGCCCACTTGTTGCGCGAACTGGTTTATGTGAAGGAGGTCACCGGCGAGCAATGGCCCGAGTCGATGATGCAATTGCTGCTCGGCGCCAACCGGGTCTGCACGGCAGCGCGGCTGCCAACAGCGTACGCTCGATGCAAGCGATGTTGCCGCCTTCCGCACTGTCTACGACGCCCTGGTGCGTGAAGGTGAAGCGATCCATCCTTAAACCAAACAACAACCGGGGCAGCGCGGCCGTGGTAAGCAAAGCGTCGCGGCCAATTTTCTACGTCGCTTCTGCCTACACGCCGACGCCGTCCTGCGCTTCATCAGCAACCCGGCTGTGCCGTTCACCAACAACGTTGGTGAACGCGCCGTGCGCATGCCCAAGGTCAAACAGAAAATCTCCGGCTGCTTCCGCACGCTCGCCGGTGCCTAGCATTTCTGCGTCATCCGCTCGTGCCTCGACACGCTACGCAAGCAAGGGCACGGCATGCTCACCGTCCTGCAACGCGCCTTCACCGGCAATCCTATCCAGCTAACTGCTTAGCTGCTGAACAGTCACTATTATTCCAAGTATTCCCGGGTTGCCGGGTATGGTCATGCAAGTGTGCTTGGCATATATTCCAAATCCCTATTAAATTGTGCCTGCCAGGCTCAGTCGTATGCATCGTCTGGTGAGCCAGACGGTAACTTGGTCTGACAAATCGCGCTCCCTCCGCTTCCATCATCACATCGCCACTATGATTTCACCTGTGCCGCTGCGAGTCAGGGCATTCGCCCCCCTCCAGCAATAGACGCGCTCCAGTCCGCCGAGGCGTCGTAGACCAGGCAGAACAATATGAACGCAAATACCCCAGACATCACCGCTATCAGCATGCCGCGATCGCGCCACGCCACCATCCTGCCGTGCGGGCCGCGATCGGCGCACGCAACGCTGCCACCGTTCGCCCTCGACAGCAAGACCACCCAGGAACAAGAAATCGCGCACCTGACCAAGGAGACGCAGGCAAGCCAGGACATGGCCATCCTGGCGCTGGCCGCGCTGGCCGAAATCCGGGACGACGAGACCGGCAGCCATATTCTGCGCACCCAGCTGTATATCCGCTCCCTGGCGGAGCGGCTGCGCGACCATCCACGCTTCGTCGGATTCTTCACGCCAGAAAATATCGCGCTGTTGTACAAGTCCGCGCCGCTGCACGATATCGGCAAAGTCGGCATTCCGGACAGCATCCTGCGCAAGCCGGGACGTCTCGACGCGGATGAATTCGAGATCATGAAGACCCATACCACGCTCGGTTACGAGGTGCTGGCGCAGGCGGAGACGCGGCTGGGCAAAGCCGCCCCTTTCCTGATTTTCGCAAAAGAGATCTCCCAATCACACCATGAGAAATGGGATGGCAGCGGCTATCCGCAGGGTCTCGTCGGCGATGCGATCCCGATTTCCGCCCGCCTGATGGCGCTGGCCGATGTGTACGACGCCTTGATCAGCCGGCGCGTCTACAAGGAGCCGTTTTCCCATGAGGATGCGGTCGCCATGATCGCGCGTGGGCGGGGGCAGCACTTCGATCCGGACATGGTGGACGCATTCCTGTCGATTCAGGAAGACTGGCGCATGATCGCCGCGCACCACGCCGACCAGGCGCTTGCCACGCCTTAAGCCTGTGCGGCATAACGGGCATGGAGCCCCGCTTACGCCGCCGGCTGCCCGCCCGCCGCTGCCTCCGGCGCCTGGTAACGGCCCCAGCGCTCCAGACAGTTCGCCAGCATCTGCCGCGTCAGCGGTTTGCACAGATAGTCGTCCATGCCCGCCGCCAGGCAAGCGTCGTTGTCGTCCTTCGACGCATTGGCGCTGATTGCCACAATCAGGGTGCGCGGCAAGCCGAGCTCCGCCTCCGCCGTCCTGATCGCCCGCGTCAGGGCGTAACCATCCATGCCAGGCATGTGGCAGTCCGCCAGCACAATGGCAGGCTGGCGGGCGCGCCATTGGCGCAAGCCGTCCTCGCCGTCCACCGCGGTCCGGGCAGAAAAGCCGAGCTTGATGATCTGTCTGGACATGATGTCGCGATTGACCTCATGGTCCTCGCACAACAGCACATCGCCCGACAGCGGCTGGATCCGCACCACCTTCGCGGAGCCCTCGGCTGGCGGCGCCTTGCGCGGCGCGGAAACACCCAACATGTCGGCGGCCTCACGCATGAATTCAGCGGGAGTGGAGATGGTCACCGGCGGCCGTCCCGCCACCTCGAGCCGCACCCCTGCGAGGCCGACCTCCGCCACCAGCAGCGTCGCCGACGCCCTGTCCGTCGACCGCATCCCCATCTTCAACAACCACGCGCGCAGCGCCTTGCGCATCAGTGGCGAGGCGACCGTCACATGGGCGCTATTGCCCGTCAAATTCGGCCACAAGGTGGCTTGCCCGTCCCACACTATCGGAATCTCAACCGCCACCGTGGTGCCAGCGCCGAGCGCGCTGACCACGCCCACCTGGCCGCCCATTTTCTCGGCCAGTTGCTTGACGATGGATAGCCCCAGTCCGGTTCCGCTGCGGCCTGCATTACCCGCGGCCTGCTCCTGCTGAAAGGGGGTGAATAGCCGGGACTGAAATTCCTGCGACATGCCGCCACCGGTATCGATCACCCGCATTTGCAGGTGCGGCACGCCGCGCCGGAGATGATTGCGTAACTCGACCAGCACCTCGCCCTGTCTGGTGAAGCGGATGGCGTTGCTGACCAGATTGGCCAGCACCTGCGTCAGGCGAACGGCATCGCCGAGCACACGACGGTCAAAATGTGGCATCACGGCGACGCTAAGGCGGACCTCCTGCTCCAGCGCCGCAGGCCTAAACAAGGTCGCGATATGAGCGGCCACCTCATACAGGTCGAACGGCGCCTGGTCCAGCACCAGCGCACCGGCCTCGATTTTGGAGTAGTCAAGCACATCGTTGAGCACCCGCAGCAGCAAGCGCGCCGACTGATCCGCCACCCTCAGAAAACGGTGCTGCTGTTCGTCAAGCGCGGTGTCTTGCAAGAGGTCGATGACGCCGATCACGCCATTCATCGGCGTGCGGATCTCATGGCTCATGGTGGCCAAAAATATCGATTTGGCGTGATCGGCCGTCTCGGCCTGCCTGCGTGCCACGATGGCGTCCGCACGCGCCAGTTCGGCCTGGTACCTGGCATCCTCCGCGCCGCGTCGCGCTACCCGGATGCGGTGATTGATCCAGCTCAGCGAGACCACGATGACGACCACGGCCGCCGCGATCAGCAGCGCGCTCCAAAGCACCTTGCGTTTATCATACCCCACCGATACCAGGGGCTGATGATCGACCTGCGCCAACTCGGCCAGCTCCTCGGCGCTGTAGGTGCCGATAAGACGGTTGAGCATATCGCACAAGATCGCGTGGTCGGCGGGCATGCCGAAACCTATATATTCCACCCCCGTTTTCCCTGCCGTAATATGCAGGCGCCCGCTATAAAACTGACTGATCACATCGGCTGCGGCCGACAGATTGACATAGGCCGCGTCGGCTCTGCCGGCGACAACCGAGGCCAGCGCTTCGGCCGTCGCGGCGCTGGGAATGATTTCGCGGCTCGTCCAGTTTTCGCCGCTTTGAACGCTCAGCAGGCGCCATGGCACGCCCGCCACGCGTCTTATTACACTGCTATCGTCAGGCTTGCGCACCCACCCCCATGAGCTGTGAGCATAGGCGGAGGACTCCAGCATGCCACGCCGGGCCGAGCCGGTGGTAGACGAAGGAATGATGTCGATACCGCCCCGCTCCAGCAGCTCTTGCGGGATATCGTACTTCGACAGGATAACTGCCTCGACGCGTATCCCGGCCCGCAACGCGAAGCGGCGGAGGATTTCTGTGCCGGGGCCGTGCCAGTTCTGATCGCCATCCAGATAATCGTAGGATGTACTAAAGCCCGGTATGCCCATTTTCAAGATCGGGTGGGTGGCGAGCCAGGCCCGCTCTTCCGCGCTGAAGATCAGCTGGTGGCGCTCGACATCCTGTCGGCGCTCCATCCAGCGCTGGTAAATATCGGCTCGCACCTGCACCGGCAGTTCGTCCAAGCCGGAGGACAGCAATTCGATTGTATGCCGGTCGTCCGGCCGGGTAAGAAAATGCAAGGAGCGATGTATGCCCGGTAGTTGCACGGCCTGTAAAAAACCCATGCCTTTTTTCTGGATTTCCGAGACACCCGCGAAATAATGCCCGAAATACGCATCGGCATGACCATCCGCCACCGCCTGGACCGCCGCACTTGCGGTGGGCAACAGCACTGGCACGGCTTGGGGAGACAATTGTTGCAGGTAGCTGCGCCACGCGTCGCCGACCAGCGCCACCCTCCGCCCACGCAAGCTGGCCAGCACGTCCGTCGCAGGGGCGCCACGCGCCTGGACTACGCCGCTCGGCACGTCCACGTAGCCGGCCGATACCCAATAAGTCCGCCGGCGTTCCGGTGAATCCAGCATGTTGGACATCACGTCGATTTCGCCGTGCTGGAGTCCATACAGGGCGGCCTCGGGCGAGGCGTAGTGGATGTACTGAAGAATGCCATTGCCCCGCGTCGACAACACGGCCCGCAGGGTGTCGGGCCCTACCCCCTGATGTACGCCGAAGGCATCGACGTATTGCAGCAAGAACTGCTCGCCTTGCTTAACAAAGCCAATTTTCAGCGTGCGCGGTTCGGACACAGACGCGGCATGGGAGCTGAACGGCAGACCTGCCAGTAAGAGCCCGGCGACGAGCAGAACAATATTCCATGCCAGGTAGCGGCGCAAGGCGAGCATATGGCTGAACAGGGAGGTGGTGGCCAACGTTAAACACATGCAAAGCCATCCTGCGAAAAGGGGAGATATTCCATCATACAACACAGTGGACAGCCGCCCCGACAGATCAAGCACGGTAATTCGGTCCGACAAATCCCCACCGTAGTCCCACTATGACTATCCGGCCGTTAACGTGACAGGCAAGATGCATGATTCTCAGCTTTCCACCACATTGGAGCTTGCCCGATGCCACACCATGAAACGTTGCTGGATCTGGATGAGCTACGGGATATTTATGACCAGGCGGCTATGCACGCGTTGCTCAGGCAGGTGCGACAGTACCTGGTGGCCGATCGAGAAATCTTGCGCGCGGCCGTGTCCAACCCCGCCGTCCCGCCCTGCCGCAGGACGGCCCATCGGCTCAAGAGCATGCTCATGTTCCTGTGCGGGGAGCTTTGGCGGAACGATTTCGAGCACCTGGAGTGCGCGGTGGCGAGCGCAGACCAGGGCGCCATCGTGGCCGCGTTGGCGCGTCTGGAGAGGCGCTTCAGTCAAGTCGACGCGGAACTCGTCAACGCACTTGCCGTGCCATTCTGATGCGCGGCGCAAGCTGGCGGGCTTCCCCTGGGGTAAATCAGTCCTAGATTTTCCCGTCTGACGATGCACACGCTGCCGCTTGCCGCACACTTAAGCAAACACCCTCTCGCGCAGCGATGCTTTCTACCTTTATCTCAAAACGGAAACCCATGCAAAACGCAGTCAGAGTCGCCGCCATCTTGCCGGTTTGTGCCGTCCTGCTCGGCTGCGGCGCGGGGGGGGATGACAATAAGGCGGTCGGCTATGCCGGTCCGGACGAGATCGCCCAAACTATGCGGCAAACCGCACCGCAGTCCGGTCCCCAGCGGCTCGCCGACGGCGTCTGGCTCGGAACCGACGCCGACGGCAGGCCCGCTTTTGCGCTGGTGTCGGGTCAGAACGCGGTCAAGGACGAGGATAGGCAGCTGTTCTATCTGGCCGTCGGGACTGGTACCGGCAATTACGTGCCAACGCATACCGGTTTTGCCACGTCGAAAAATGGCGACATCTGGGCCGACCATATCATGGCATTCACCGATCTGGTGCATTTAGGTGTGCGCGGCCATGTCAGTATTTCTAGCAAGCTGAACAGCGAGATCTATTTCCATGATACGAGCGCCACCATGACCAAATACATCCTCAGCTATAGCAATGAAAACTATCGTATTTCCGGATTCGACAAGTTGCAGGGAAACTACTCGAACGCGGCGCAAACGCCCCATGGCCGACCGGCCTGCCGGCGCTGCGGCACGCAGTTCGTGAAAATCGATCAGCACGGCTCGCTTGCTGGCCGCATCGCGGGCTGCTCCTTGAACGGCACGCTCAGCGTTATCGACCGTGGCAGAAATCTGTACCGGTTGAATTTGAACGTCAAATCTGACAGCGCCGCCAGCAGCTGCCTCGTGGGCAGCCGCACCACGGACGAGGTGCACTTGACGGGATTGGCAGCGCTGGCGCCCCTGCAGGACGGCCCTGCTCCCCGCCTCGTCTTTTCCACGGCCACTTCATTACCGGGCGGCGCAATGGCGATGGTGGCTGGCGCCATCCCTAAACAATAGCGTCAATGACGCAGCTGACCGAAAGCCAGCTGCGATAGTTCACGTCTACAGCCGGGTGGGAACGTCGTCCTCGGCGCCCGCATCGAGCGCGGCGCGCAAACCAGCGCTCAGTTGTTCCTCGCGCCGATGTTCGGCCCGGATCACAGCGTGCAGTGCCGCGCCCTCCCTGGGCGCCGCCGACTGCAATGCCAGCCATACCGAACGCGCCATCGGTACCGGAGCCATGGCGGCGATGCCGGCCTTGATGTCGCGCAAAGGACGGCTGGCCCGCTCTATCTTTTCGGCGGCCGCCGCCAGGTCACCCGTAAAATTAATTGGCGCACCGCCGGCGCGCGGATGCGGTGGCACGCCTTTGACGTGGGCACCGTCCCGTTTGAGGGTCGTTATGACGTCGCCCCCAAGCACCGCCGTGATCGTGTGCAGGTCCAGGCCATGCGCGCCGAACGTTGCGCTGGTACGCATCAACCCGGGGTGTGCGCCCACCACTGACGTCGCCAAGTTGGCCGCCACAGAAGACGGCACAAACAGGCCGGGATTGATCGACGACAGCAACAGGCCCGCTTGCGCGCCGCCCATACCGACCTTGCCCAATTCGGGCACACTCACATGACTGGTGATGGCCGCACCGCCAAAACCTCCCAGCACAGAAAATGGCAGTTGAATGGCGCCGGCGACCAGCTTGGCGCCTACCTGCATGGCGGCCAGTCCACTCGGCGTGAGGGTCCTCCGTCTTTCGACCTGGGCGCTGCCATAGTCCTGCAACCAGTGCTGATATATCCGCGACTTGTCCGCGACCTGCCCGGTGTCGCCGGCCAGATATTTCCGATGGTCGTCGACCAGCGCGGCGATCCGGCCTTCGCGCTTATGAATTTCTCGGTTTTCCGCCGCGATGGCTTTTCTCAGTGAGGCAGGCTCGCGGTCGCCATTGTTTTGTGCGCATAGATGGGCCAAGAAGTTGCCGGACGTTTCAGGGCCGACGGCAAGTGTCCCCGCTGCCCGCAAGCGCCCCTCAAGCTCCGCAAGCTGAGTGGCGATCGCGGGGGCGCCATGCGGGTACAGGAAAAACGCCATCAGATTGGTCCAATCGGCATGGGAAAGCAGCAATGGCGGCAAGGCGTGCGAGGTTGCCGCCTCCATCACATGCTGCAGAGTTTCCGACAGGCGGGCGACCAGAACAGGACCGGCGTGGTCCAGCGCCAACTGCCCCTGCGCTAAGTCCAGCTGGTGTTTATCCCAGGCTAGCCGGTGCTGTTTGACCTCATATATTCCGCCCAGGGGATCGGCCCCGGCCTGCGCGGGCGCGCCCACGTAGGCCCGCGCCGTGTCTATCCTGGCGTCATATGTCGCGATGCGCGCGTGGTCCGCAGCCAGATCTGCAAGGCCCTGTGCCGCCCGGCTCACATCGGCGTTCGCCTTTTCGAAATCAAGCACATCCCGCAGATCGCGATGGGACGCGGCGTCCGTTCCAGCGCGCAGCAAGGCGCCAATGCTCAGGCGGCCAATTTGGAAACGGCTCTCGGCATTTTTCACAAACTCGTCCTGCACGCGCTTCTTAACAACAGCATTGAGTCCGTTGCGGCTCAATGCCACGAGACTGGGCCGAGACCATCGGATGGTGTCGGCTATCTGCTCCACCGACTGCAGGGTCCCTGCCGGATTCGCCAATCGACTGACATACCCGACGGCGGCGGCGTCCTCGGCCATGCTTTTCACCAGGTGGTGGGTGGCCAGTCGCACCGCCTTGTCTATCACCGGGGCGATCACCGCCTGCGTGATCGCCCCGGCCAGTATGCCGGCTACCCCACCGCCGGCGCCGGCAACGGCAAAGGTCACCGGCAGCGTCACTAACGCGCCGCCGATCAAAGCGCCGGCAGTACCGGCCACGGCGCCCACGCGGTTCGCGGCGGCGGACCGATCGGACACGTAGTCGGTATAGACGGCCCGACTCAGTTCATCGGTAAGTTGGCGGAACGGCGCCGACTCCCAGCCGATCTGCCTAGCGACCAATCCCTCGGACAGCAACTGCATGCCGTCGGCCAATGCCGCAACGCCATCAATCGACGATAGAGTGGCAAGCACGGCGGCGCGCCCTTGCTCCGGCTCGATGGCGTGGGCCACTGCGTCGGCTTGCCGGCGCAGCATCGCCGCCGCGTCAGCGCCGACGGCGACGGCATGGTCGGCGCTCTTTGCCATGAACGACACGAGGGCGGAAAATTTTTCGGCGGGAGCAACCTGCCCCACGCCAAAATTGGGGCCGATACCGGACAACGCCGTCAGGGCGTGCTCCGTTGCGCCGGACTTGACCGCCGCGTCGCCGGGCGCCTGTCTGAGCACCGCCAATTGCCGCTGCAAGGTGCCTTTGATGTTCAACAACACGTCGAAATAAGCGGCGTGCTGCGCCAGGAAGGCGGCAGCATTGTCGGCGTCGGGAAACAGGCGGCGCACAAAGCCCAATCGCTCCACGCCGGCGGCGACCATCGGCGCAAGAATGCCCTCCATCCGCGCCTCATCGATGCCCGCCATGACACGGTCGAGGCTGCCATCGACACGGAGGATCTTTCGTACCTCTCTGCTCGATTCTATGGCCAGGCTTTTGTCGAGCGTCGAACCGTTAGCCGCCGGCAGCATAGCGTCTTGAAAACGCCGCTCACCGGCGGCGTTCGCCGCAGTCTCGACGCCGTCGAAACTGATGGCAGCCTGGACGGCGATGCCGGCGACCGCACGCGCCACCCCCAGTCCTGAGCGAGCCAGCCCCTGGTGGGGGCCGGGGATGAAGGCGTTCAGCAAGCCGAGCCAACCCAGAGCCGCCCTGGCCTGTGCACCACCCTGATCGAGCGCGTGCACGAAGTCCTGGCTCATATGCTCCATTAGTCGCTGCTGGTCGGGCGCCAAGCCGATGGTCCGGATATGATTGTCGCGCAATATACCTTTCGACGCGTCGAGGATCAAACGGTCGAACTCCTTGCCAAAATCGGTTGCGCTGTGCAGCGTCGCCCCCCCTATCTTCAACCGCAGGCCCAGGGTGCTCCAGCGGTAACCGGGATCGACGTCCTGGCCGTCGGCCACCTTGTGGACCAGCCCCGACACCTGCTCCCTGAGCAGCTTTGCTGCGGCATGCAAGACTTCGGCGTGCGCCTGGACAACGTCGCGGCGCGGCCGCATTTGTTCGTCCGCCATGCGAATGGCAAAATCGGCGATCAGACGCATTCTTTCCAGCGGCGTGCCGACAGCCGTCAGTTTGGCTCGTGTTGCGCCCGTTTGCTCGACATGCGCCGCCAGCGCCTCCACCTCGGCGACCGACGGCGCTCTGCCCTGCCCTTCAGCGAATTGGCGGATACCTTCATCCAAGATATGAAAGGCCGCCTGGATGTCACCGCGCATCATCCCGCTCAGGGCGCTGGAGGAGTGACCAGCATTGAACATGGCAGCGATAATATCGCCGCGGTCGTCCGGTTTGGCGCCCTGGATCAGGCCGCGCCCGAAGTCGCCAACGGCATGGGTGATCGCGGCGCCCGCGTGTGGCGCGAAAATGGAGGAGATTTGCGCGCGGATCTCTTTCGCGTTCTCCAGCACAATGTCGTTATAGCGCGTAAAAATGGCTTCGCCCATCCGCTGCTTGATGCTGTCCGCGCTCGCGCCGGCAGGCAGCGCGGTGTCGGTATCCGGGACATTCAGGGCCAGCCAAACCGAGGCCGGCATCCGGTCGATCTCCGGCCGCCTACCAACAGCTCCCTCCAGCGTGGTGCGGATCTTGTGCTCCAGATGCTGCACGCTGACGGCTGCGTCGGTGTATCGCTCGTTCAATTTGGTCATGCCGAACTCCAGGTGGTATAGCGTGGGTGTGTTGAGGTAACGTGGTCGTCGTCGCCCCGGGGACTAGTGCGAAGCAGGAAGGGAATAGTTCTGCGATGCGGCACCGCGCACCTGAAATCGGGCTTGCCCTGTCCCATGGGTGCAATGCAGCGAACCAAATGTTCGCGGAAAATCACTCACAGGCATGAACACCTTTCCTACACCCGCGCCCGAACGCGCCCGCTACGTCCCGCACCAACGCCACAGCGAAATTTCGCCGGCTACCGACGTCGCCGAACTGCACTACCTGGACGCCCTTTTCAAGATCCGATCCGGCACGAACGCCGCAGCGTGGTTCGTTGCCCCGTCGGCTATGCACGGTGTCCTGGCTGCGCCAAGCGCCCCCCGATGAGCGGCGCACCCCGCCGCTGGCGCCACGAGGCCGCGGCCATCGCTGGAGAGCTGGTGCCCAAGGGCGGACGGGCCGACGTGGCGGCCGCCGCCATCGTGGTCGCCATCGTACTGGCCATGCTGTTGCCGCTGCCGCCTTGGCTGCTCGACATCCTCATCGCCATCAATATGTGCGTGGCCTGCCTGATGGTCGTGCTGGTGGTGCAGGTGAAAGACTCGGTCAGCCTGAGTACATTCCCTGCCCTGCTGCTGATCACAACCCTGTTCCGTGTCGCACTCAGCGTCGCCAGCACGCGTCTGATTCTGCTGGAGGCCGAGGCGGGGCATATTATCGAGGCCTTCGGCGAGGTCGTTGTCGGCGGCAACCTGGTGGTCGGCCTGGTCGTGTTCCTGATCCTCACCGTGGTCCAGTTCCTTGTCATCACCAAAGGCTCGGAGCGCGTGGCCGAAGTCGGGGCTCGTTTCACGCTCGATGCGATGCCGGGCAAACAACTGGCGATCGACATGGAATTCAAGGGCGGCTCGATGACAGCCGACGAGGCACGGCAAAAACGCGCGCTGCTCGGTCAAGAGAGCCAGTTCTTCGGCGCCATGGACGGCGCCATGAAGTTCGTCAAGGGCGACGCCATCGCAGGCATCGTCATCATGCTCACTAACATGATAGGCGGCTTGGCCATCGGCATGCTGCAGCGCGACATGCCGGGCGCGGAGGCGATGCGGGTGTATTCCGTGCTCACCATCGGGGATGGCCTGGTGGCACAGGTCCCCGCCCTGTTGATGTCACTGACGGCAGGCCTGCTGGTGACCCGCGTCGCCGGCGGCGAAGACGGCGGGCGCAACGTCGGCAAGGAAGTGGCCAGCCAACTAGCCGCGCATCCCAAGGCCTGGGTTACGGCCAGCGTTGCGATGCTGGTGTTCGGCCTACTCCCTGGCATGCCCACGGTCGTGTTTGCCGCGCTGGCGGGCGGTGCACTGGCGCTCGGACTCGGCATTATCCACCGACGCCAAAAAAACACCGCGGACGCCGCCGCCGGTCTTGCTGCCGAGGTGCCCGAATTGCGCGAATTCGAAGTCGTGCGCCACTTCCTGGTGCGCATCGCGCCCCACGTCGATGCCGAGCGCGGCCAACAGATCATCAATCTCGCCCGGCTGGCGCGTAACGAACTCGTCAGCCAATACGGCATGGTCACCCCCCCCGTTCACGCTGACACGGGCGCGCCTGTGGCCGATGCCGATTTCGAATTTTGTCATGACGAGGTGCGCGTCTTCAGCGCGCGCCTGCACGAAGACTTGCTGACTGCGCTGTGCCAACCGCGACAGGTCGAAGCGCTGGACCTGGCACACGGGCTCGCCGAAGAAGTCGCCGAGTGGGACGGACGGGTGCGCGCATGGCTGACGTTAGAGCAGGCCGAGGCGCTCGCATTGCCGGCCGCCGCAGTACAAACGTATTGGGCATACCTGCACTCATTGTTCAGGTCCGCCATCGTCAAGGCAGGACCGCGCTACTTCGGCATCGAGCAGGCGCAAAAACTGAGCCGTTGGATCGCTTCGCGCACGCCGGACCTGGCCAAGGAACTGGAGCGCAGCGTACCGCTGGCGCGCCTGGCCGACGTCATGCAGCGCCTGCTCGGCGAGCAGGTCAGCGTGCGCAACGTGGACGCGATCACGGAGACGCTGGTCGAATGGGGCCCGCGCGAGCGCGATCCCGCCGTCTTGTACGAATGCGTGCGCGCCGCGCTGGCGCGCGAAATTTGCGATGCACACGCCAGCGGCAAACAATTAAGCGCCCTGATGCTGGACGCCGAGCTGGAAGCCGCGTTGCGCTCGGCGGTTCGACAAACCGCATATGGCGACTGGCTGGCGCTCGACGTCCGAGCCAGCGAGGCGCTGGTCGACGAGTTCGCCGCGGCACTGACGGCTGCGGCGACGCTGCCGAGCCCGATTCTACTGTGCCCGCCCGACCTGCGGCCACACGCCCGCCACCTGCTGCGCGAGCGCTTCAACGAATTGCCCGTGCTGTCCACGGCGGAAGTGCCGCCCGACTATCGGATCAAAGTGCTGAGCGTGGTCAGCTGGCCGGACGCGGCCGGACCCCTCGACGCCGAGTACGCGACATGAGCACAGCATATCCGACACTCGGACCAGACGGACTGGAACTGCGCGTCCTGACTGGCTTGCACGCGGGCGCGGCGCTGCCGCTCGACTCACAGGCCGTGCTGCTGGGGAGCGATGAGGCTTGCGATGTCATCCTGCTGGACCCCGATATCCTGCCGCGGCATATGCGCCTGCTGCCCTCCGACGGCCACTGGCTGCTCGAATCGGCCACCCCGGCCTACGACAGGCTGGGCCAGGAGGTGGCGGGGGGGGCACCCATGTTGGCCGGCGAGCCGCTGCGTGTCGGAGGCACCTGGGTCGCCCTGTTCGCTCGCGCCGCCCCATGGGACGACAGTGCAGTTCCAGCGTGGGCTGAAGCCGCGACACCCGCCGCACCGCGACTGCGGCGCCGATGGCCGCCGGCCTTGTTCGCGCTATCGGCTCTGCTAGCCTTGCTCGCAGCGGGCGCGGGGCTGTTGTCCTGGTCGGTGCGAGCGCCGGTCACGTCCGCCTGCGCGGCGGAACCAGCCCCTATCGTCGGTGCCGACGCCCCCGTCGCCGACGCTGAAGGCGTGCGCAAAGAGGCGGTCCGGGTATTAGGCGAACGGGCCTTGCTGGACCTGGTCAGCATCGTCTACGACGCCGAACACCTGTCCCTGGAGGCCCAGCTGGACGAGGCGGAAACCCGGCGCTTCGACGGCGCGCTAGCGGCGTTGCACCGTAGCCTGGGCTCGGCCGTGGCCATCGACGTCAAGCTGGTGCCGATGGCCGTCACCCCGCCGTTTGAGGTAAGGGAAATCGTCAGCGGGCCAGGCGCACACGTCACGCTGGCAAACGGTCAAGTCATCTATGAGGGCGGTAGCGCCGGTGGCTACCGTCTGCTGGCCATCCACCCAGGGAAGCTGCTGTTCTCTGGTAGACGGCAAATCGAGTTGCCATGGTAGGCCGGCGTTCCTCCAGCCTGTGGCGCGACACCGCCACTGCCCAGGTGACGGCGTCGCTGGCCGCTTTTACCCGGACGACGCTGGTATGCTCCTTGGGGAAAGTGCAACGCGTGCTGGGCACGCTAGTGGAAGGGGTCGTGCCGAATGTCTGCATCGGCGAGCAATGCGAGCTGTTCCATCCTGATCGCCCGCAGCAAATACGCCGCGCCGAGGTGGTGGGGTTCAATGAAACGACCACCTTGCTCTCCCCGTTGAGCACGCTGGACGGCTTGTCTGCGGGCTACTTGATACGCCCCTTGCGCAGCGCACACCGCGTTGCCATTGGCCCCGCCCTGCTAGGGCGTTTGCTGGACGGCTTCGGTCAGCCCCTGGACGGCTTGCCCGCGCTCGACGCCGCCGCACCCGACTTGCGGCTACGCGCAGTCATCGCCGACGCACCATCGCCCGGCGACCGGCCGCGCATCGACACCGTCTTTCCCACCGGCGTGCGCAGCGTCGACACTATGCTCACCATAGGCAAGGGCCAGCGCGTCGGCATCTTCGCGGCGCCTGGCTGCGGCAAGACCACGCTGATGGCCGCCATCGGCCGCGGCAGCCAGATCGACGCACTGGTGCTGGGTCTGATAGGAGAGCGCGGCCGCGAGGTACGCGAATTCACCGAGCACGAGCTCGATCCCGAGCTGTTAAGCCGCACTGTCATCGTCTGCGCCACCTCCGATCGCCCGCCGATCGAGCGCGTGCGAGCCGCCTTTACCGCCACCGCCATCGCTGAGGGTCTGCGCGACAGCGGCTTGAACGTCTTGCTGATGATAGACTCGTTAACCCGGCTGGCGCGGGCACAGCGCGAGATCGGGCTGGCTGCGGGCGAAGCACCGGCCCGTGCCGGTTTCCCCCCTTCTGTTTACGCCATGCTGCCGCGCCTGATCGAGCGGGCTGGCAAAACAAACAAGGGTGCCATCACCGCCATTTACACTGTGTTATTGGACGGTGACATTAAGTCGGACCCCATCAGTGAGGAAGCCGTGTCGCTGCTCGACGGCCACATCCTGCTCTCACGCAAACTGGCCGAGCAGGGGCACTACCCGGCCATTGACGTGCTGCCCAGCATCAGCCGCGTTATGGCCGGCATTATCCCGCACGAACACCTCCGTGCCTCCGCCCGCCTTCGTCAAATACTTGCCCGCTACCGCGAAGTCGAACTCCTGATCCGTCTGGGCGAATACCGCGAAGGGCTCGACCCCGAAATGGACCAAGTGGTGAAGACCCACCCGAAGGTGATCGATTTCCTCCAACAAGACACCCGCATCGGCGCCAACTGGCACGACAGCGTCGAGCGCATGTTGCAGCTGGCCGGTGGCTAGGGCGCCATGCTGACACGTTCGGCACGGCGCATTCCGGCGGAGTTCCCGGAGGACATCGCTGCGGCAGAGTCAGACCTGCCCTCCCTCCGGGAAATACAGCGCCTCCAATTGCTGCGCGGACTGGCTGCGGCCACCGAGGTCGCGGCGGCGCGGCGTACCTGCGCACTTGCCAGGCAATGCACCGAGCGGCTCGAACAATCCTTGTCACAGCGGCGGAATGAGGTGCAACAGGCGCGCCGGAAACACGCCTGCGACAAGCTGGCGCAGCCGGCCTCGATCAGCGCGTTAACGCTCTGGCGCCACAACGAGTTCGCCATGCTAGGTGAGCTGACCCGCCACAGCGACGAACTGCACCGACAACGCGACGCAGCGCGGCAAGCGCAAGAACAACTGGACGAGCTTATCCTGCGCCATCGCCGGATCGAGTCGCGCCGGGAAAAATACACCCAGCTAATCGAAGAACTCGACAGCGCGCGCTGAGTGGCGCCCTCGGGCGCGTTAGCCGTCGCTGCGAACGCCCGGTCCAATAGGACTGGTCCGGGATATCGACGGCGGCCCAGAAGCATTTCGGCACCGTGGTCTAATTCGCGCGACGCAACCCGGCGTGCAAATTCACAACTTGACAGCGCGCCGTCGCCAGCGGTCCATCGACCGCACTAGCGGCGGTGTCACCACCATCACAGAAAAACTTATTCAACGGAAATCAAAGCATGGACGCGGAGCTCGATAGCAAGCAACAGCAGGTGATGGCCTATATACGACAAATTGCGCGCATGGCCTCAAGCGACTCCAGTCGGCTAAGGCGCTTTCTTTGGCGTTACGAGCGTACCTCAGATAACCAGGATGACATTATCCAGGACGCCATACTCGAAGCGCTCCGCTGCCGCCACCACTACCTGGCCTTGGGTTCAGTCCAGACCTGGTTCTACGGCGTCCTCGCCAACGTCGCGCGCAACCATGTGGCGCGTCGGGTGAAGCAGTCGCTGCGCACGGACAGCCTGGACCTGTGGCAGGATTCCGTGGAACACGCGGCGGAGGCGGAGCAACTACTCGACAGCGGCGAGCAGGGGCCCGAGCAGGAGGCCGAGTTCCGCCAGCTTGCCGCGCGCCTGTTCGTCGCTGCCAAGCAGCTCCCCCCCGATCTGCGCACGACGCTGGAGCTGGTTTGCCTCGACGGCCACTCCTATCACAGTGCGGCCAGCATGCTGCTCATTCCGGTCGGTACGGTGCGTTCCAGGATCAACCGCGCGCGCCAATTGTTACGGCGTAAACTGGACGTCCCCGCCAGTTGAACTTCCTCTCGCCACCAAGCCGACACTTTATATCGGCACCACCATGGAGATCCGGCCACGCTCGCCACAGCCGAAAATACCTCAAACACTACTCAACGGGCCGCTGCCGCTAAGTGCTGCACGGTCCTATCGATTAACGGATTATTAACGGTACTAAAGGACTAATATGACAGGATATCTGGAAGGGAAAGATGTGATGGGAGTAGCCCCGGTGGTCAGTGCCACCACGACACATAAGGTAAGCGTATCCGCTTCAGGCATGGCTAGCGAGAAGCCACCTGCTGTAAAAACCATTACTCTGCCGCTGCTAAGCGCCATGCGCACCGCTGGTGACCGTATCGCCATGCTTACGGTCTACGATGCGAGTTTCGCTTCACTGATGGACCGCTGCGGAGTCGAAGTGCTGTTAATTGGTGATTCGCTTGGTATGGCTTGTCAGGGCCACAATTCAACGCTTCCGGTGACGGTCGCCGACATCGCGTACCACACGGCCGCAGTCCGCCGCGGTGCCGACTCCGCGATGGTGCTGGCCGACCTGCCGTTCGGTAGCTACGCAACGCCGGAAGAGGCATACCGCAACGCGGTAATTCTGATGCAGGCGGGCGCTCAGATGATCAAAATCGAAGGCGGCGCCTGGATTGCGGATACCGTTAAGTTCCTGCGTACCCGCGCCGTGCCCGTCTGCGCCCATGTCGGATTAATGCCGCAATCGGTGCACCAAATGGGTGGTTACAAGGTTCAAGGAAAAACCGCTGAAAGCGCCGAGAGACTTAAGGCCGACGCTCTGGCGCTACAGGTGGCCGGTGCTGAAATTATAGTTCTAGAGGCGATTCCAGCCAAGTTAGGTAAGGAGATGACTGAGCTGCTCTCCATACCGACCATAGGAATCGGCGCCGGCCCCGACTGCTCAGGCCAAGTATTGGTAATGCACGATATGCTAGGCATCTTTCCTGGTAAAAAAGCTCGCTTTGTGAAAAATTTTATGAGCGGCCGGAACGATATCGCCGGCGCCGTGACAGCATATGTCGCAGAGGTTAAATCCGGAATCTTTCCAGGACCAGATCATTGCTTCTAGCTCACTAAAGTGGACCCGTCAGTCAAGACACTCTGCCAGCTGTTCAGTGTGGTGATTTTATCGCACGCAGGCGTCTGCGGCAGCGAGGATGCGCAGCTTCTCGGCCTTGGAAAAGGCACGACGTTTGGCGCTGGGAACAACCTCTGGATCAGGGCGTTGGGCTTCGACAGACGATGCGTTGAGGATGTCTTGCTGGGCTGCTTACGCGCGGGCTGCGCGGCGTCAAGCTGGGCATCTCGGATGCCCATGAAGGGCTCATGGCGGCCGTTGCCAAGGTCATAAACGCGAGCTGGCAGCGCTGCCGCGGCATTTCTTGCGCAACGCCTTGGTGCACGCCAACAAAGGCGTGCGAAATTGCCCAAGCTGGCCGACATGATGGACGCCGCTGAGCAAGACGTGCTGGCCTATATGACATTCCCGAGGACGCATCGGGTCCAGCTGCGCCCCCCCTTGGAGCGACTAAACGCCGAGGTCAAGCGGCGCACCGACGTCGTCGCCATCTTCCCCAACGAGCGCACCATCATCCGCTTGGTCGGCGCTGTCTTGTTGGAGTAGAACGATGAATGGTCTCTGCAGCGGCGTTACATGCAGCTCGATGGCTTGCAGTCACTCTATGAAACACAGCCGACGCGACTTTCCGCCGTGATCAGCTGAGCGGAAGTCCAGCCTTCCAGGAATCATAACTCTGGGGACACAATCGGCATCCCAGAGTTATTTTGTCGCTTAGGCGCTGTCCCGACCTGGATGTCGCCGGACTCACGGGATCCAGGCATGGCTATACTTTCCCGATAGCGAAGGCTGGACAGCGCAGGCAGCCAAAATCAGCCGTGCTCGTTTAGCATAGGGAAAGCGCGCTGGTGCCAGACCGGGTAGGCCGCCGGTACTTCGCTTGCCGCGTCAAGGCGGCAGATTTGATCCGCATTCAGCTCCCAACCAATGCTCCCGATATTGTCGATAAGTTGCGCCTCGTCGCGAGCGCCAATGATCACGCTCGACACGGTCGTCCGTCGGAGCAGCCAGTTCAAGGCCACTTGGGGAATGGTCTTGCCAACCTCCCCAGCGATGGCATCGAGTACATCGACGATGCGGAACAGGCGCTCTTGCTCAAATAACGGAATGTTGCCGACGGCATCATGGCCGCGCGTACCAGGTTTTGCCGCCTGGCCGCGCCGAATCTTGCCGGTCAAATTCCCCGAACCCAGAGGACTCCAGACCACGGCACCCACCCCCTGATCTGCCGCAAGCGGCATCAGTTCCCATTCGTAGTCACGGTTCAGAAGGGAGTAGTAGACCTGATGCGCCACATGACGTGCGTAACCGCGGCGGTCCGATACGGCGAGTGACTTCATCATGTGCCAACCGGAGAAATTGGAACCACCGATATAGCGCACCTTTCCGGAACGCACCAACTGGTCCAGCGTGGCCATGGTTTCTTCCAGCGGCGTGTTGTAATCCTGGCCATGCATCTGTAGCAGATCAATATGGTCAACACCGAGGCGCAGTAGCGATTTATCGACCGCGTCGAGCAGATGTTGCCGCGAGGAGCCATAATCGTTGGCTCCGTCGCCGCAAGGGAAGGTGGTTTTCGTTGAGATCAGCAGGCGGTTGCGCTTACCCTTGATCGCCTTCCCCAGTATCTGCTCGGCCAGGCCGGCGGAATAATAGTCCGCACTGTCGAACATGGAGACGCCATGATCGAGACAAACGTCGATCAGCCGGCTGGCAGCGGCGCTATCGGTACTGCCCCAGGCCTTGAAAAACTCACTGCCGCCGCCGAAAGTGGCGGTGCCAAAACTGAGGGCCGGCACGCGCAGGCCGGAATTACCGAGACGTCGATGTTCCATATTTGATTCTCCAATACTGTACAGGCTATACACCTTCGATTTGCTTGAAATGCTACGCCAGTGACCTGACTCGGAGCGGCGTGTGCGGTCCGCGCGTCAATTGTTGAACCGGCAGCGGGAGTATTGCAGGAACAGACAATCCCATAGCAGGAGGGGGCATAACTAAGACCGTTTTACCGCAGACGGACGCGGGCGGTGCGGCGTCAAACTGGTCATCTCAGACGCGCATGAAGGACTCAAGGCGGCCATCGTCAAGGGGCTGAAGGCGAACTGGCCGGCACGACTGTCAGCTGTCATTAACCTGGCGCGAGCCCAACTTCCCGGGAATCACAACTCATACACCACCTCTGCGGGACACGATCTTGACGGCAGGTCCCGCCTTTCTTTTGGTCTGAAAAAAGTGGCCGCAACCTTCCTGGTCCGACGCCCCCAGATAGGCTGTCTCGTCGCGCATCCCTTGCATGGACTGGCATCAACTTCATCAGGTTCGGCTATAGAAGCTGGCTGTCGTGAAATGAAAGAAAGTATTCTCAATGAAATCACATCTCCTCGCCGCGCTCTCCGCGCTGATGCTCTCGGCTTGCGGAGGCGGTCATCTGATCCCGTCCTCCGCAGTCGACGTGGATGCACTGGCCAATAAGTGCTTCGCAGAAAATGGACGGCGCTTCAATGCGGTCATGCTCTGCAGCAAAAAGGCGAACGACCAGGCTGCCCTCTCTTATCGACCGACCGGCACCACGATGCTGGGCGAGGTCCAGGTTCGCAGTTACCGCCTGGACAGCCAGCGTTGGCAAGCCGGCGATGTCAGTCCATCCGACTGGCACCATTGCGTCGAGCTGTACCAACCACCTCATCCACGCCGCGAACGTGCGCTCCTGGTGATCAGCAATGGCGTCAACACCGGCACGGCAAGTTTTCCGGTCCGGGCCTCCAGCGACTTTTCGGCGCAAGCCCTTGCCGAGTTGGCTAGCAAGACCAACTCGATCATCGTCACCGTCAGCGACGTCCCCAACCAGTTTCTGACCTTCGCCGACTCGCCCACCCCACGCCGCGAGGATGACGCCGTCGCGCACTCCTGGCAACGCTTCCTGGCCAATCCTGAGCAACGTCCATTCGCTTCGCTCCATATTCCGATGATGGTGGCCGCTGTCAAGGCGATGGATCTGGCGCAAGCGGAACTGGTCCAGTTTGGCATTCGGAGCTTCATCGCCACCGGCGCATCCAAGCGGGGATGGACCACCTGGCATACGGCCCTGGTCGACAGCCGAATCGATGCGATGGTACCGTTCGTTATCGACATCCTCAATACCAAGGTGATCTTCGAGCACACCAAGAAAGTCTACGGTGGCAGTTGGCCGCTGGCTTTAAAACCCTATGCGGACGATGGTGTCATCGCGGCGATCGGAACCCCGGCCTTCGACAAACTGATGGAAATCGAGGACCCGCTGCGCTATCAGGCCGCGCGCTATGCGGCCCGAATGGCCATTCCCAAGTATCTGATCAATACCAGCGGCGACAGCTTCTTCACGCCCGACAACGCAGCGCTGTACTTCGATCAGCTGCCGGGCCCCAAAGTGCTCTGGAGCGTTCCAAATGCCGATCATTTCCAGGTCCTCGACGTGGCGCAACAAGCCTTGATTAACTTCACCAACCGCATACAGAGCGGCATCGCCTTGCCCGTCGTAAGCGAGACCTTGTCTGGCACCAGCGGCGCGCCCACCTCGCTGACGCTCGCCTTCAACGAACCGGCGACGAAGATCACGCGCTGGGTCGCCATCAACCCAGCGGCGCGCGATTTCAGGGCCGCTTGCGGCGTGAAATATGCACCGTCCGAGGTCAAAGCCGACGCCGACGGCAAGGTTCGGTTGGATCTTGCCACGCCGCCGAGCGGTTGGTCTGCGACCTTTGCGGAAATCCAATTTGCCGATGGCTTTACAGCCACCAGCAAGGTGTATGTGACACCGAACGGGCAGTACCCGCAAGTGGCGCCAACCGCCGGTACGGGCGCCTGCCAGACGTTTCCTTGATACGTCGCGGAGCGCGGCGCCACATTGGAGGGTTAGGGGGCGCATGCAATTAAATCGCTCCGGAAATGAGGTTCCCTCTGTTTTTCGTCTTCCTGTTGGCGCTGCTCCAATACTGACCCACCGTGCCGATCGAAAAATACCCCAGGGCGGGGCGCTGCGTTTTTGAGTAGCGGCTGTGGATAAGTGTACCAAATAAAGAAGGAGAATTCGTGGAGGGCGTAGCCCGGAACGAATTCCCCTTCTTCTTGATTACCTCACTTAACGACATAAACGATTTATCCCATTATATTGCTTTCCTTCATTTCCCTCCCGGGCCAGCGCTACCCGGAACCGTATCGCCAGTTTTACGTTTCTGTTCCCGTGCCTTGATTCTGCCTTTGGCCGCCATGCTGCTGTGTTGGAAACGGTACGATTCATTACCCGTCTCCACGATATGGCAGTGGTGGGTGAGCCGGTCGAGCAATGCCGTGGTCATCTTGGCGTCGCCGAACACGTTCGACCACTCGGCGAAGCTCAGGTTGATGGTGATAACGACGCTGGTGTGCTCGTACAATTTCGACCGCAGGTGAAACAGCAAGGCGCCGCCGGCCTGGCTGAAGGGTAGATACCCGAGCTCGTCAAGAATGACCAGCTCTATGCGCAGCAACGACAGCGCCAGCCTACCCGCCTTGCCGTCGCGCTTCTCGCGTTCGAGCACATTGACCAGGTCGACGGTGGAGTAAAAGCGCACCCGCTTGCCCTTGGAGGCGATGCCAGACACGGCGATGGCCATGGCCAGACGGGTCTTGCCTATGCCAGGGCCGCCAATGAGCACGACGTTCTGGGCCGTATCGGCGAACGACAGCGTAGCGAGCTGGCGCACCAGGGGTTCATCGACCTTGGCCGACGCGAAGTCGAACCCGGCCAGATCGCGGTGCAGTGGAAACTTGGCCGCGAACATCTGGTGGCTGACCGAGCGCATAGCCCGGTCGGTGTTCTCGGCTTGCAGCAGATGCTCGACCAGCCATTGCGACGCGGCGAGCGCGCTGTCGCCCTGTCCCGTCAGATCAACCCAGGCGCTGGCCATACCGTGCAAACGCAGTTCCTTGAGTTCGGTGGCGACGTCACGCATGATCGGCCCCCACCACGTCGGCGACAGCGCCGCTGGCGCGCAGGCTGCCATAACGGCCGGTGTTGGCGACCGGCGCCTCCTTCAGCTGTAGAGTAGTCTCCACCGATGCCGGGACCGGGCTGGCATTGAGCCGCGCCAGCACGTTCTCGACATGCTCGGCGCTCTGGACGCCGGACTCGACGACCAGTTCGACCGCCACCAGCACGGCTGCCAGCCCCGCGGTGGGTACAGCGGCGAGCACCTGCGCCATCACCCTATCGCCGCCGGCGTGGCGCATCAGGCCCTATTTGAGATGGATCAGCGGCGCAGGCATGTCAGTGAAGGGCGCGCCATTGCGCAGCGCCCCCCGGCTTGCGCTGCACCAGCGGCATGTAATGCTCCCAATCGTAGCGGACCTGGCCACGCTCGGCGACACGCTCATGGCTGGCGACGACAGAAACCCCACCCGGGTAAAGGCGCGTGCTCACCATCTGGCCTGCCAGTTCGCATGGCACCGAGTAGCGGTTGCGGCTCACCGTCACCAGGCAGGTGCTCGACACCCGCGCCGGCCTTTCCACGTAGCCGTCGAACGGCGTCGGCATCGGCATCGGCATCGGCATCGGCATCATCTGCGACGGCTCCTGTTCGAGCATATCGGCCACGCTCAGGGCCGGGTACTCCGGATGGCGCAACTCGCCCCACAGCGCGCGGCAGCGCTGGCCGAGCCACACGTTCAACTCAATGAAGGAGGCGAACTGGCGGGTCTGCGCCTCGATCCAGATGCGCCGGCGGTTGTCCTGCACGTTCTTCTCGACCACGCCCTTTCCCCAGCCCGAGGCGACGTTGCAGAAGTCGGCATCGAACAGGTAGTGGGCGCACATGACGGCGAAGCGCGCGTTGACGATGCGCCCCCTGCCCTTGTTGACCTTGTTGACCTTGTTGACCTTGTCGACCTTGTTGACCTTGTTGACCTTGTCGACCTTGTCGACCGCCGTTTTTATATTGTCATAGATGCCCCGGCGCGGTACACCGCCTAGCCGCTTCGATATCTCGTGCAGCGACAGCTTGTCGCGAAGATGCATGCGTCGAACCAATGCCTATGGCTGGGTCAGTTTTCGGTCGGCGCCAACATCCGTAGTTGAAGATCATAAAAAAGAGAAGCAAGTGCTTACCATCGTCGATAGTGCGCCATGTCTTGGGCTGAGTTCGAAAAATTTCCAGGGTTGGTTTGGATCTGCCTCGTTACCGAATACAGCAGCGTGACGGCGGCGCCGATCAGGCCACCCGATAACACGTTCTCGATGCGCAGCAGGCCGATGCCAAAGCCATGCCCGGCGAAGACCGCCGCCACCACACACAGCATGCTGCGAATGAAAATGGCCAGGCGATAATCGCGGCAGGCGGCGCGCGAGACGGCCACGCCCAACAGGCAAACGGCAGGCAGCATGCCGCCGTGGCGCGTGGCGTCCGGCAGCAGCAGCAAAATCAGCCAGGACAGCGCCGCGCCGATAGCCACGCCCGCGCATACCCCGGCCGCCCGGTCGCCGGATTTGCGCCACGACGAAATTACCGATCCGGTCGCCACGCTGGCCGTCGACCAGATCAGCCATTCACCATCGGCCAGATGGAAGCAATGCACCGCGGCGGCACCCAGGAACACCGAAACAAGCCGGGTGATCGCCGCATCCATCGCCGCCCGATCGACGGTGTCGCGCGCCGCGCGCGCCCCCTGCGGCACCCGCCCGCGCCACCAGGCGAACGCCATGGGCGGCACCAAGGCCAAGCCATACCAAGACAGGAGATGGCGGTAGCCAGCCGCGACACCGGCCGGGCTGACGTCGAAGGCCATGCACGAATAGAGCGCCGACATGAAAGCGAAGTCACCCAGCGACCGCCATGCCCCGCCGAAGCGACCGAGCCAGGCCGCCAGGGCGGCGGACCCGGCACACAGAAGAGCGAAGCTCCATGGACTGGGCAGAGCAAGGCAGAACAGCTTGATCAAGCCGGCAATCACCAATCCGTGCACGAGGACCAGCGCTGACGGCGGGCGCGCCTGATCGGCCACGATCTGCAACAAGACGCCGATGAAGCCGGCCTTCAGGCAAAACGGATCGCCTGTGGCGACAAAGCAGGCGATCGCCGGCAGCAAGACCAGGGCCGAGCGGCCCAGTGGCGGCATCTCGAATCGGTCTCGCAATAAGGTTGTCAACCGCGCGTGCACCGCCAGCTCCGGCTCAGCACGGCACTGCGCGCAGCACGTCCAGGGTGCGCACGTCGGCGACGCTGGCCAACGCGCCGGACAAGGTGCGCTCGTGGCGCTCGACGCTGGCTGACGCGCAACAGTCGGCCAATACCGTGACGCCATAATCGCGGTCGTGCGCTTCGCGCGCCGTCGACTCGATGGCGTGACAGGTGGAAACGCCGGCCAATATCAAATGGCCTATGCGCTGGGCCCGCAACAACGATTCCAACTCGGTGTTGTAGAACGCGCCGACGCGGGGCTTCACAATGACCAGCTCGTCGGCACGCACGTCGAGCGCGTCGTGGAAGTAGGTGCCCCAGGTGTCCAGCTGCAGCGCGCCATGCCTCGCCGCCTGCCCAAAAATGGGCGAGCGCTCCGGACAATTCGCATAGCTTGCCGGGAATCCGACTTTGACGTGGGCCACCAGCATGCCTTGGGCGCGAGCCCAGGCCAGCGCCTGATTGCAACGCTCCAGCACGCCGTGCCCGGCCACCATGGCCGCGCAGCTTGCGATCTTGCCATCGCGGTGAACAATGTCGTTGATAAAGTCGATGGTGAGGAACAGGGAAGACGATGGCTTCATGATGGAACCTTCAAAAAAGGGCTGCCCAAGGGCGGCAGCGAATGATCTATTGCCATCAGTATGCCTCCGAAGGACGAGCCTGGGGCTGCGTGGCCCGAATTCTCGGACCGGACGAAGGGGCCGCGCCGGCCTAAGGATTCGACCGTCTGCAAACGCCACAATTCAGCGTACTTGCCACCGACTTCCAGCAGTTCGTCATGCGACCCCTGCTCCACGACGCGGCCATCCTCCATCACCAGGATGCAATCGGCGTAGCGAATGGTGTTGAGCCGGTGCGCGATGCTGATGACCGTACGCCCGGCGGTAATCTCCGGCAGGCGGCGCATGATCGCGGCCTCGGACTCGTAGTCCAGCGCGCTGGTGGCCTCGTCCAGGATCAGGATGCGCGGGTCCGTCAGCAGGGCCCGCGCCAGCGCGACGCGCTGCCGCTGGCCGCCCGACAGGCTGCCGCCGCGTTCGCCGACTTCGGTGCCGTCGCCCTGCGGCGGCGGCCTCGGCAGGCTCATCAAGGATGCCGCCCACACATATCGTCAGCGAGATGCCGTCGAGTGCTGGCGGCAGTTCGGGCCGGTAGTGGAAGGCGACATCGCGCAGCTCGATCTCGCCGCGTAAACGCTGCGCCAACTCGGCGCTGCCGGCATCTTGCTCAACGGCAGGTTCAGCATGTCGCCAAGGCGGTCAACGGCGACCCGGGCCTGGACGAACTGCTGCCACAAGTCGACCAAGCGTGTCAGCGGCCGACTGGCCTGACCGGCCAGCGATCAGTTGAACGACCGTCAATCTGAGCTGCATCACCTCATGTGCGCCCAGCCATAAGATCAGCACGGAGACGACCTTCTGCACCAATTGCACCGACTGGCTGATCAGCACTTGCCGGTTCTGCGCGGCAAAGCCACTGGCGACCTGGTCGCGCATGGTCTCTTCCCAGCGCCGGCCCATGCGTGGCTCAACCGCCAGGCCTTTGATGGTTTCCACCGCCGCCAGCGACTCGGCCAGCAGCGAAGCGCTGCGGGAGCCGTGCAGGAACATCGTTTCGATGCGCTTTTGCAGACCGGGCGTACCACGCCAGGCGATCAAACCGTACAGGGGCAGCGACACCAGCAGCAAACAGGTCAACTTGGGTGAGAGCAGCCCCATCACCGCCAGCAGCACCACCGTAAACACCAGGTCCACGCTTAAACCCGTCGCTGCGCCGGTCAGGAATTCGCGGACGGTCGACCTCGCGCACGCGCGAGACGATCGCGCCGACCTGGCGACTGCGGAAATAGGCCAGCGGCAGACCCAGCAGGTGCCGCACCAGTCCACCGCCCCAGGCGCGCGTCGATTCGGGTCGACGTGTGGCTCAGCAGATACTCGCGCAGCCCCTTCAGCACCGACTCGACCAGCGCGGCCAGCACCAGGCCCAGCACGATCACATCAAGCAATTGTTTTTCGCATAGTTTCCTCAAAGATTCTATTATCTATTATTTCACAGAATCTTGGAATCCCGGCCAATTTGCTCGAATAACCGCCAAGATGGCCACTACTACGATGTTGTGCGTTCGTAATGGCGGTCAGCGCCCCTCAGTTCTAAGAATTGCTGTTCGCCTGCCAGCCACCACCCAACACCTTGTATAGCGTGACGGCGTTGCTTGACATACTCAGACGTGCGCTAATCAATCCTTGCTGCGCGGCATACAATGCACGCTGCGACACGAGTTCATTCTGGTAGGATTCAGCCCCCTTCCGGTAGCGTTCCTCGTGGATGTGGAAGCTCTTGGCTGCGGCCTGCGTCAGTTGCTGTTGCGAGGCCAGCCGCTCGTCGAGCGTGCCACGCTGAGCCAGCGCGTCGGCCACTTCCCGGAAAGCGCCTTGGATCGACTTCTCATACCGCGCCAATGCGATGTCCCGCTCCATCTTGGCGATGTTCAAGTTGGCGCGGTTGACGCCACCGTCGAAAATGGGCAGGCTGATCTGCGGCAGAAAATTCCAGGTCGAGGAGCCGGGCTGGAACAGCCCGGACAGACCACCGCTGGCGCTGCCACCCGAGGCCGTCAACGACATACTGGGGAAGAAGGCGGCGCGCGCCGCGCCGATATTGGCATTGGCAGCACGCAGGGTCCGCTCAGCCTCCAACACGTCCGGGCGCCGCAACAGTACTGCGGACGGCATGTCGTCCGGAATCGCAGCCAGTTGGGTGACCGCCCCGAATTCTCCATTCGGCAACCAGGCCGCCGGCAGCGCGCCGCCCGCCAGCAAGGTAAGCGCGTTCAAATCCATCGCCACCTGGGCAGTGTAAGCTGCCATGTCGTTGCGCGCCGTTTCCACGCTAGTCTGCGACTCGTACATGGCCAGACCGGAGGCGGTGCCGGCCTCGAAGCGGCGCTTGCTCAACGCATAGCTGATCTGCTGACTCTTCAACGTATCGGCCGCCAAGGCAAGCCGCTGCTGATCGGCGATCAGCGTCAAATAGCTGTTGGCCACTTCTGCCACCAAGCTGATCTGCTGGGCGCGGCGCGCTTCCTCAGTACCCAGGTATCGCTGCATTTCAGCTTCAGACAAGCTGCGCAGCTTACCAAAGAAATCCAGCTCATAGGACGGCACTATCAGACCGCCGCTGTACTGATGGTCGATGCCGCCCTCGCCGTGCGCGGCGCCCGGTCTGTGTCCCGCACTCTCACTCAGCGCGCCAGACAGCTTCGGCAGCTGCGCCGCGTGTTCAATCCCATACCGGGCGCGCGCCTTCTCGACGTTAAGCGCCGACACCCGCAGGTCGCGGTTATTGAGCAAGGCCAGAGCGATCACCTGGCGCAGGCGTTCGTCGGCGAAGTAATCGCGCCAGGCGACGTCAGCCACCGCGCGTTGGCCGGCGGCGGCCGGACCTGACTTGGATGCCCCGCCGGAAGACCAGGATGCCGCGACCGGCGCGATCGGGCGTTCATATATGGGCGCAAGGCTACAGCCGGCCAGCAGCGCCAACGCGGCCAGACAAAATATCGTTTTTTCCATTTTATTTCGCTTTCGCAATTGCAATGTCGGCGAGCGTGGCGGCCGGTTTGACGGCGAAATACCCGCGCACCAGCACAAAGAACACCGGCACAAAGAAGATGCCCAGGAAGGTGGCGGAAAGCATCCCGCCCAATACCCCGATACCGATCGCGTTCTGGCTGCCAGCGCCGGCGCCATGACTGATCGCCAGCGGCAGCACGCCGAGACCAAAGGCGATCGAGGTCATTAAAATAGGACGCAGGCGCAGACGCGCAGCCTGCAGAGCCGCTTCGCTCAGGGCAACGCCCCGGTCTTGCAGCTCCTTGGCGAATTCCACAATCAGAATCGCATTCTTGGCCGCCAGACCGACCACGGTCAACAAGCCGACCTGGAAGTAGACGTCGTTCGACAGGTGGAACACCCACGTTCCCAGCACCGCACCGAGCACCCCTAGCGGCACCACCAACAACACCGAGACTGGAATCGACCAGCTCTCGTAAAGAGCGGCCAGGCAGAGAAATACGATCAGCAGCGACAAGACATACAACTGGGTGGTTTGCGAGCCTGCGGCGCGCTCCTCGCTCGACAATCCGGTCCATTCAAAACCGATGCCCGGCGGCAGCTGGGCCACTAACTTCTCGACTTCTGCCATTGCCACGCCCGAGCTAAGGCCTGGCGCCGGCATACCCTGCACTTCGACCGAAGGCAGGCCGTTATAACGCTCCAGGCGCGGCGAGGCGTAAATCCACTGGCCGCTGGCGAAGGCGGAAAACGGCACCATCTCTCCGCTAGCGTTGCGTACAAACCATTTGCCCAGGTCTTCCGGCATCATGCGCGAATCGGGCTGGCCTTGCACGAACACCTTCTTTACGCGGCCACGGTCGACAAAGTCGTTGACGTAAGCACTACCCCATGCAGTGCTGAGCACTTTGTTGACATCGGCGATACTCAGCCCCAGGGCCACGGCTTTCTGCTGATCGATGTTAATCTTGTATTGAGGTGTGTCATCCTGGCCGTTGGGACGGACACCTACCAGCAGCGGATTTTTTGATGCCATACCCAGCAGTTGGTTGCGCGCGGCCATCAGGGCATCGTGGCCCAGGCCGCCTTGATCGAGCAGTTGCAGGTCGAAGCCGCTGGCGTTCCCCAACTCCATCACCGCCGGCGGCGCGAAGGCGAACACCATCGCGTCCTTCATCTGCGAGAATGCACGCGTCGCCTTCCCCACCACAGCCGGCACGCTCAGCGCTGCGCCCTTGCGCTGGTCCCAGTCCTTCAGACGCACAAACGCAATGCCGGCGTTCTGGCCATTGCCGCCGAAACTGAAGCCGGCCACAGTAAACACCGAGGCAACTGCCTCTTTTTGCTCGACCAAGAAATGATGTTCAACCTGTTCGATCACTTTCAGCGTACGTTGCTGAGTCGCGCCGGTCGGCAGTTGCACCTGGGTGTACAGCACGCCCTGATCCTCGGCTGGCAAGAAGGAAGTCGGCAGGCGCATGAACACCAGCGCCAGCGCGCCCAGCAAAATGGCGTATAGCACCATCGCACGGCCGCCACGTCGCAGCAACGCGCCGACCCATCCCTGATAACGCTCGCTGCCACGTTCGAAGCTGCGGTTGAACCAGCCAAAGAAACCGGTATTAGCCATATGCTGGCCCCGTGCGACAGGCTTCAGAATAGTGGCGCACAGTGCCGGTGTAAACACCATCGCAACGATTACCGACAGCACCATCGCCGAGACAATGGTGATCGAGAACTGCCGGTAGATCACACCGGTCGAGCCGCCAAAGAAAGCCATCGGCACGAACACGGCGGACAGCACCATGGCGATGCCGACCAGGGCGCCGCTGATCTGGCGCATCGATTTGCGGGTCGCCTCGATCGGCGATACGCCCTCCTCACTCATTACGCGCTCGACATTTTCCACCACCACGATGGCGTCGTCGACCAACAGGCCGATCGCCAGCACCATGGCGAACATGGTCAGGGTGTTGATCGAATAACCCAAAGCAGCCAGCACACCGAAGGTTCCCAGCAATACGACCGGGACCGCCAGCGTCGGAATCAGCGTGGCGCGGAAGTTTTGCAGGAACAGATACATCACAAAGAAGACCAGCACGACGGCCTCGGCCAGGGTCTTAACCACTTCCTCGATCGACAGCTTGACAAAGGGTGTGGTGTCAAACGCCATCAAGGCCTTCATCCCGGCCGGGAACTGCTTGCTCAGCGCATCGACCTTCTTCTTAACGGCATCAGCCGTGTCGAGAGCATTGGCACCGGTTGCCAGCTTGATGGCCAAGCCGGTGGCGGCATTGCCGTTGTAGCGCGCCACGTTGTTGTAACCCTCGCTGCCCAACTCAATGCGCGCGACGTCGCGCAGATGCACGGTGGCGCCGCTGGCGGCCGTCTTCAGCAGGATGGCGCCGAATTGGTCGGAGGTCTGCAGACGGCTTTGCGATGTGACGGTGGCGTTGAGTTGCTGGCCGGCCGCGGCAGGCAAGCCACCAAGTTGACCGGCCGATACTTCGGTGTTCTGAGCGGCAATGGCGGCGGTCACATCGGCCGGCGTCAGCTGAAAGCTTTGCAGCTTGGCTGGGTCGAGCCATATACGCATGGCGTACTGCGAGCCGAACAACGATACCTCGCCTACCCCCTCCACCCGGCTGAGTGGATCGATCACATTGGAGACCACATAATCGCCCAGGTCGGCCTTCTTCATGCTACCGTCCTCGGACACGAAACCGAGCACCATCAGGAAGTTCTTGGTCGCTTTCGATACCACCAGTCCCTGCTGGGTGACAGCGGCGGGCAACAGCGGTGTAGCCAATTGAAGCTTATTCTGCACCTGGACCTGGGCGATGTCCGGATTGATGCCGCTGTTGAAAGTCAGCGTGATGCTGACACCCCCAGCGGAATCGCTCGACGATGACATATAGCGCAAGCCATCGATGCCTTTCATTTTCTGTTCAATCACCTGCGTTACCGCGTCCTCAACCGTCTTGGCCGAGGCGCCAGGATAGCTGCCGATGATCGAGATCGACGGTGGCGCGATATTGGGATATTGCGATACCGGCAAGCCATGGATCGCAATCACGCCCGCGAGCATGATCACTATCGCGACTACCCATGCAAAGATAGGACGGTCAATAAAAAATCGGGCCATTGCTATTCTCCTCAATTAATGGGTATTTTTTTCATTGCGCGGAATGGCGCCTCCGGCGCCATTCGCCACCGCCTCGACACCTGTCTTGGCCACGCTGGCGTGAGCACCCGGCCGCACTTTCTGCAAGCCCTCGACGATCACGCGGTCGCCGGCGGCCAAGCCGGATTTGACCAACCATTTATCGCCCCGGGTATCGCCAGTGATCAGGACGCGCTGTTCAACCTTGCCATCTCGGTTAAGGACCAGCGCGGTCGCCTCGCCCTTTGCGTTACGAGACACACCCTGCTGGGGAACCGCGATGCCTTTTTCATCAATACCAGTGTCGAGCACCGCTCGTACGAACATGCCGGGCAACAATTCATGCTTCGGATTCGGGAACAGCGCGCGCAAGGTCACGTTGCCTGTGCCAGTGTCCACGCTGACGTCGGAAAACTGCAGCTTGCCGCTCTCGGCATACTTACTGCCATCGCCCAGCAGCAAATGGACGCGGGCTTGGCCTCCCGCCTGTTTCAACTCGCCGCACTCCAGCGTATGCTTGAGGCGCAGTAATTCGGCGCTGGTCTGGGTCAGGTCGACATAGATCGGATCGAGCTGCTGTACCGTGGCCAAGGCACCGGCCTGGTTGGCGGTCACCAAGGCTCCCGGCGTTACGCTGGAGCGGCCGATACGCCCACCAATGGGCGCGCTGACCTTGGTGTAACGCAGATTGATGTTGGCCAAATCGAGCGCAGCGGTCGCCAATTCAACGTCAGCCTTAGCTTGCTCATTAGCGGCCACCGCGTCGTCGTATTCTTGACGGCTGACGCCATCGATCGCGACAAGCTCCTTATAACGCGCCAGTTTTGGTCCAGTGGCGAGCAGGTTGGCGCGGGCCCTGGCCAGCACCGCATTGGCCGAGTTGACGGCGGCCTGATAACTGGCCGCGTCGATCTGATATAGCGAGCTGCCGGGTTTAACGTCGCCCCCCTCAATAAACAAGCGTTTTTCGATCAGGCCGCCAACCTGAGGGCGAACCTCGGCTACTTGATAGGCGGCGGTGCGCCCGGGTAGTTCGGTGCTTAAGTTCAGCACCTCGGGAACGACGGTGAATACGCCGACCTCCGCCACCTTAGCCTGCGGCGTCGGCACCTTGGATTTGGAACAACCTGCGGTGATCGCAGTTGCGCACAGCAGGACGATCGTTCCCGCACTCTTTACGGACGACTTGAAGTAAAATGGTTTCATCGAGGACTTTAGGACCTTCTAAAAAGTTAACGGTGTCAAGAAAAGGAACGTTGGTAAAAATGAACGGTCCGGCTATTGGAATCGCAAAAATCTCCCGGTTAACCTAGTTACGGTCATGGATAGGGAAGCTGACTTCAAGCATAGAAGAAAGGCAGTGGAGAGTTGCCGTTCGAGGCAGTTATTCAGACCAATTCACACGCACACATTAAATATGTTGGCTCCCTGCCAACCAAAGCGGACGGTTTTGTCGCGTTAGCAGACAGCAGGGTGATCGGGTAAACTGCGACCGGAGCGTGTCAATGATTTTGAAACACCTGGTTGAATCGGCGAGAGTCTAAGTCTCGTTTTTCAGGCAGCCTTTTTCTCCATGGTTGGTGGGTTGATCCAAGCAGCCGTCGGCAGCTTCTGCGGCTGCGGCATGCGATGTTTGAAACGGTTCGGCGTGCGCTGGAAGGCGCCGGCCAGCGTGGCTTGTCGTTGCTTGTGTACTTCGGTCGCGCGGCCGGTGTGGACGCTCTCAGGCGTCATCATGCCGATACCGGAATGGCGGTGCTGCTGGTTGTACCAAGTGAAGAACTGGACGCAGTGGACGCGAGCGTCAGCGAGCGAGCCAAAGCGCGCCGGGAAGCCCGGCTGGTACTTCATGGTCTTGAACTGAGCCTCCGAGTACGGGTTGTCGTCTGAGATGTATGGCCGACTGTGCGACTTGGTAATGCCCAAGTCCGACAGCAGCGTGGCCACCGGCTTGGAGCGCATGCTGCTGCCCCGGTCGGCATGCAAAGTCAACGCGCCCGGGGCGATGTATTCTTTGGCGGCGGTGTCGGCAATGAGCTGCTCGGCCAACTCGGCGGTCTCCTGCTCGGCCACCATCCAGCCGACGACGTAGCGGCTAAAGATATCGAGGATGACATACAGATGAAAACAGGTTCCTCTGACCGGCCCCTTCAACTTCGTGATGTCCCAGCTCCAGACTTGATTGGGCACCACGGCCAGCAGTTCGGGTTTGGCGTACTCAGGATGGCGCAACTGGTTGCGGCGCTCACGCACTGCGGCACAGCTTTGCAGCAGGCGGTACATGGTTCGCACCGATGCCACGTAACGCCCCTCATCGAGCAACTGGGCGTGAATGGCCGCCGGCGCGCCGTTGGCGAAGCGCGGGCTGTTGAGCACGTCGAGCACGACGCGGCGCTCCAGTTCCGACAACGCCAGCGGCGGACGCCTGACCGGTGCACCGCAGGTCGGAACCGGCAACAGACAGACTTGGCGCGCGGCGCGGTCGCGATACAGGGCGCTGCGCGGCAGGCGCAAGGCCTGGCAGGCGGCAACCACTCCGACTTGGTCGGCCAAGCTGTTGGCGGCGCTGATCACTTCGGCTCGCTCGGTGTGTCGCTGGTGCTCAGGCCCAGCAGAGTGGAAAGTTTTTTTTGGACGTCGATGATCAGATCGGCCTTGATCAACTTGGCGCGCAGGCGTTCGACTTCTTTTTCCAGTTCCAGAACCCGGCGATCCTGGGCTGCGGCGGGATCGGCTTTCGGTCCGCGCTTGCGCTCCAGCGCGCCGGCTTCGCCGCCGAGCTGACGCTGTTTGCGCCAAGTCGCCAGATGCGACGAATAGATGCCTTCACGACGCAGTAAAGCACCGATCTCGCCGGGTGCCACGCAAGCGTCGGCGGCCGCCAGAATGCGCAATTTCTCAGCCTTGGAAAAGGCACGCCGCTTGGCGGTGGGGACAACCTCGGGATTGGGACGTTGCGCTGCGGAGGGCAGCGCGTCGATGACGTCCTGGGGAGCTGCTGAAGTACTAATTTGATGCTTTCGGTTGTGCATGTTGGGGACCTACCGCTGTACTTTAAATTAATCGGGTAGGTGTCTCAAGTTATATTGGCACAGGGGGGACGCCCGAACACTGGACGAATCGACATGCTCAATTTCAAAGGGATGCGTTTCCCGATCGATGTGATCCTGGTCTGCATTCGCTGGTACGTGGCTTACCCACTGAGCTACCGGCACCTGGAAGAGATCATGGAGAAGCGCGGCGTGTCGGTCGACCATTCGTCGATCAACCGGTGGGCGATTCGCTTCTTGCCGCTGATTGAGAAATTGTCCCGCAAGCACAAACGCCCGGTCGGCGGTAGCTGGCGCATGGACGAAACCTACATCAAGGTCAAAGGCGTCTGGAAATATCTTTACCGTGCCGTCGACAAGCAGGGAAAGACCATCGATTTTCTTCTGACCGCCAAGCGGGACATGGCCGCCGCGAAACGCTTCTTCGACAAGGCCATGCGCGAGAACGGTGTTCCCAACAAGGTCGCCATGGACAAGAGCTGCGCCAACAAGGCGGCCATCGATGCGGTCAACGCCGACCGGGACGTGCCGATCGTGGTGCGCCAAGTCAAATACCTCAACAACATCGTCGAGCAGGACCACCGCGCCATCAAGCGGGTGACCAGGCCAATGCTCAACTTCAAATCGTTCCGCGGCGCCGGCTGCGTGCTCGCCGGCGTCGAGCTCATGCACATGATCCGCAAGGGCCAGTTCACGATCGATGGTGCCGATGCGACGTCGTTCGCCGACCAATTTTATGCGCTGGCAGCACAGGTCCGTCCAGTTTGAGGCACCCCAGTTCCTTTCTTGGAAAATTCCGGCTTCGGATCACCAACGCGACACAACCAATGGCATTACATTTCCTTACCGGGACCGCTGCCCCGCTGCGAAGACATCCAGTACCGCTGCCACGCGGGTCACAGCACCGGCCCGGGAAAGCTTACAAAACTTAACAAAAAACATCGAGATCATCATTCACTACCAGCCTACGCCGTGCTTGGGCCAAACGCGGCAACGGCGAACTCGATAAAACTGCGCAGCTTGGGCGTCATCTGCCGGTCCGGCGCATACAGCAGGTGCAGCGGGCGGCTCGGTGGGTGATATTTGGGCAGTACCCTGACCAGCCGCCCCGCAGCGATTTCCGGCTCGACCAACTCGGCCGGTTGCAACAGAACGCCCATGCCGGACCGCGCCGCAATCAGCAACGCCTCACCGTTGTCGATCATCAGCCGCCCGGTCACCGGTACTGTCAACAGCCCACCTGGCCCGTCGAATGTCCAGTGGGTGCGGAGTTCAGTATACGAAAAGCTCAGGCATTCATGGTGCGCCAGATCCATCGGTGTATGGATCGGCGGATTGGCCCGGAGATAAGCAGGCGCGGCGCACAGGACCAGCCGGTACGGTGCGAGGCGGCGTGCAATCACGCCGCTATCGGACAACTCACCGACCCGGAATATCACATCCACGCCTGCCGTCAACGCATCGACGTAACGGTTCGCCAACGAGACCTCTACCTGCACCTCCTGATAGACCGCCATGTATTCGGCCAGGCGGGGCATCAACGCGTGGATGCCGAAGCTGACCGGGGCGTTGATCCGCAAACGGCCGCTGGGTTTGGCCTGGCTTTCCGCCGCCAATGCCTCTGCGGACTCTACCTCAGCCAGTATGATCTTTACCTTCTCATAATATCCGGCCCCGATCTCGGTCAGGTGCTGCCGGCGGGTAGTACGGTTCAGCAGCCGCACCCCCAGATGTTGCTCCAGCATCTGTACATGCTTGCCGACGAGCTGTAGCGACATGCGGAATGTTTCGGCGGCGGCGGAAAAAGACCCCAACTCCACCGCCGGGCGAGTTCGCATAAAACTGCCGTTTGCATTATTCTTGTTATGTGCAGCTGTACATAACAAGAAGAACTGGCTGTTCACCGGTTCGGAGCGGGCCGGCCGCCGCGCCGCCGCTATTCAGAGCCTGTTCGCCACCGCCAAGCTGAACGGACTCGATCCGCTGCGCTGGCTGTCCAGCGTACTGGAACGTCTCCCGACGTGCCCCAACAGTCAACTCGATACGCTGCTGCCATTTCCCAACTCTATCCCGCGCTGAACAGGCTGTACAGGTGGGCGCGCTGGATGCTTACCGGCAGATCACGCTCGATGCCCGACAGGCGTAACGCAGCATAGCGTGCGCGCCATCGCGTTGGCTGGCTGCGATCCACGCCAAGTTCCGCTGCGATGTCCTTATTCGCCATTGCGTCGACAGCCAACAGCACGATACGTGCGCGAAGGGCCAATCTGACGCTCGTCAGGCCTGAACGGACCAGCGCTTCAAGCGCCGCTCGCTCTTCCGTGGTTAAAATAATTTCAGTAGCGATGCACATGCATATCCTCCTGTTCGATACAAAAGGATAGCGCCTTACTCGTGGGTTTACAATATGCGGACTCAAGAATGCAACACTACACTAGTGTAGTGCGTCAAACGGATTGAAGCTTATTAAGCTTGGCACGCGCGCGCGTGACTTTGGCCCAAATGTCGGTCGCTTTCGCGGTCCATATATACGGTTTCGGTGCCATATTATGCTTTGCAATGAACTGTCCAATCGAGTCGGTCAGGTCTGGGACTGACTTGAACGTCGCGCGTCGCAACTGCGTCTCCGACAGATCCCGGAAGAACCGTTCGACCATATTGAGCCAGGACGCACTGGTCGGCGTGAAGTGCATGTGGAAGCGCGGATGCTTTGCCAGCCACGCTTTCACATTGGGGTGCTTGTGGGTTGCGTAGTTGTCAGCAATCAGATGGATCTCCTTGCCCTTAGGAGTACTACGATCAATTTGTCGCAGGAAGCGCAACCATTCCTGATGGCGATGCTTGGTTTGGCACTGACCGATGACACTGCCGTCGAGTGTACTCATCGCCGCGAACAAGGTCGTCACGCCGTTGCGTTTATAGTCATGGGTCATCGTTTGGCAACGCCCCTTCTTGAGCGGCAATCCCGGCTGCGTACGGTCCAGTGCCTGAATCTGGGACTTCTCGTCACAGCAAAAAACTAAAGCGCTTTCCGGCGGGTTCAGATACAGCCCAACAATGTCCTCAAGCTTCTCCGTGAAGTGCTTGTCGTTCGACACCTTGAACGTCGATACCCGATGCGGCTTGAGGCCATGGGTGTGCCAAATGCGCCGAATGCTCGCTTCGCTGATGCCCACCGCAGCTGCCATTGTTCGGGTGCTCCAGTGCGTTGCATTGGCCGGCGTTTGCTGGGTTGTCATTTTCACGATCGCCTTGACCTTGCGCTCGGAAATCTGCGGCTTGCGTCCTGGCCGCGTTCCATCCTGTTCAATTCCCGAAAGGCCATCTTCGATGTAGCGACCACGCCAACGTGCCACAGTCGCGCGCAAGACGCCCAACTCGGCGCTAATCTCCTTGTCCGTCGCGCCATCTGCAGCGCGTAGAATCATCTTCGACCGTTCGGCCACCCGAACCGGGGTCGTTCTTCCAGACGCTCGCGTTTCCAGCTCCCCGCGCTGCGCTTCGGTCAACTCAACTTTCATCGCTACCCGCATGATTTTTCCCTCCTTGCGACAGAATACACGCGGATATATTATAAGTCTTGTTATTTGTGACGCACTACACTAGCATCGTCGATCAAACACGGCACCGTGACGGCCTCCCTTATGCTGCGTAAGCTTGGCAGCTATCCGCGCCAGAACGGCCTCGCGATCGCGCTGCGCGAGCCCCCGCATCGAGCGGTCGCTCTTCATCCTCGACTGGCTGCAACACGTGGAACTACGTCGACGCAGCCAGGCTGGACTAACAGCTTCTTTCACGTTAAACAAAGGGGAGGCGCGCAATGCGCTGGCCAGGGCGGTCTTCATCCACCGGCTCGGCGAAATCCGGGACCGTAGCTTTGAGCAGCAACGCTACCGTGCCAGTGGTCTGAACCTGGTGACGGCCGCCATCGTACTATGGAATACCGTCTATCTGGAGCGGGCTACGCAGGCCTTCGCTTGCGCACATCTGGCAAGCTGCTCGATAAAAGCCTGTTGCCATTCCTGTCGCCGTTGGCGATGGGAACACATCAACCTGACCGGCGACTACGTCTGGCGGCAAAATCGGAAACTTGACGACGGACAGATGCGTCCGTTACGTGATCCTAAAAATGACTGAAAGCCCTTAGCGCCCGATTTTTTCCAAATTCTGTGTGCTTCCCTAGTGTTGCGCGAGAAATCGAAGCCGCCGGCGACGGCGAGGATCTCGCCGCTCCGCGCGTCCAGCGAAATCAGTGCGTGCGCCCGCGACCGCCGGCAACTGGCCCAACATCCAGCGCCGCTGCCCGGCTTGGGCGACCCGCACCACGGAACCGGGCACGATGGCGCGCTGGCCACCTGGCAACCTGGCAACCTGGCCCAACTGGTGGCGATGCGCGAGTCAATCTGCCCGATGCGTATCGTGACGCCGTCGCGCAGCGCCGCGTCGATTTGCCGGGGGCCGACCGCGCTGACGACGGCGGCTCGCCATTCGCCGCTGTCCGAATAGGGCGCGAGCAGCGTGCTGGCCCGCGCCGGCAGGCCGTCCGCGGCAGCGCCAGCGTCGCCTCCGGCCCGCGGTAGCCGTGCCGGCCCTGCGCGGCCAACAGACCGTTGCGCAGCGACTGATGGGCCGCCCGTTGCAACACCATGCGTAGCGTGGTGGTCACGTCCAGTCCAGCGGTATACGCCGTGTCGGGATAACCGAGCAACACCAACTGGCGCGCCGCCTCGACGGCGTAGGCGGCCTCGCGCACGCCGGGCGGCTGCGCAGCACCAGTCGCTCTGCGGCGGCCTGTGTATAGACCGGCCGCGTGATGTAGCCCAGCGCCAGCATGCGCTGAAAAATATACTGCTGGCGCTGGCGCGCGCGCGGCGGGTTGCTCACCGGGGTTGTAGGCCGAGGGCGCTTTGGGCTAGCCGGCCAGCATCGCCGCCTCGGCCACGCTGAGCTGCGTCAACGGCTTATCGAAGTAGATCCCGGCCGCGGCCGCGAAACCATACGCGCTCTCCCCCCAGATATACCTGGTTCATGTACAGCTCCAGCAGCTTATCCTTGCTGTAGCGCTGTTCCAGCTTGTACGACAAGAGAATCCCGGTGAGCTTGCGCCGCCAGGTCTTATCGCGCTTCAAGTAAAAGCCGCGCGCGACCTGCATCGTGATCGTGCTGGCCCCTTGGCCGTGGTTGCCGCCGACGACATCGCTCAGCGCGGCGCGCAGCAGGCCGGGCAAGTCGACCAGACCGTGCTGGTAGAAACGGCTGTCCTTGATGGACAACAAGGCCTACCACACCGCCAGCGGCACCAATTCCCGACGCTCGGCATCGTACTCGCCCAGCAATACACCGTCAGCGGAAAAGATGCCCAGAGGCTGCGCCGGACGATAGTGTGCCAGACTATCGACGGCGGGCAGACCGAGCCAGGTCTGCTGAACCCAGTATGCCAGCGCCAGCGCCGCCGCTAGGCCCAGACCCAAGGTCAGGCCCAGTCCGAATTTGAGGGTGCGGACCAGCCGCGATCTGCGCTGGTTCCGCGCTTGCCGTGTCATGTTCGTGGTTCCGTATTACCCAGGCATCGAGACGAACAGATAAATGATGAAATCGTTGCCCATGCCCGAAGCTGGGCGTCGGTACGAGGCAGCGCCGCCCGCCTTCTCAGACCAGCTTAGCTCAGGACCGGAACCGCCCCGGGAAGGATGGCGCTAATGACGCTGGCGGCAATACCGGCCAGCAGTTCGTGGCGTTTGCGCGTCTCCGAGCGCTTCTTTGAAGCGATCTGCTCCATGATAGGCGGCAACAGCGGCTCGCAGGCGAGCATATAGTCGCCGTCGTCGCGCGCTTGCGCGCCCATTTCCTGCCAAAAGGCGTCATAGTCAGCATGCACACGGCCTTGGCGGATTTGCTTGGGCACGACGCGGTTCTCGTTTCCAACAAGCAGCATCTGGGTACAACCAGAGGAATGGCCGAGTTGTTGCACCAAGCGCAGCAGCAGGTTTTTCGGGCGCAGACCATGCAGGTCACGCGTGGCTTCTCGCGCCAACGCCAGGCCGGCGCCGCTTTTTGCGCCCTGCAGGCAGCCAATGCCGATACTGGCTTGACGGTCCTCAAACAGGAAGGAGAATGCCACTGACTGTATCAGCGCCGATCCACAGCGTAGTTGCAGTACCAGCTCGCCCTCGCGCTCCATCGGCACGATGGCGCGCAGATCGACGTGGTAACGGACGCCGGACTTGCCGTTGAACCCGGCCAGCCCCACCGGACCCAGCGTAGCCCGTGCCACGGTGCCCGCCAAGCCGTGCGTTACCACGAAACGGTAATGCTCCGCCAAGGCGGTCAAGCCTTGGCGGCGGCTCAGGCGCATGCTCAGGTAGGGACGGTAGATCTTGTGCAGCAGACGCGGCTGCAGGTGCGCCAGCTCGCGTAGCGCGCCATGCGAATTGAGCAGGGCCAGCCAGCTGCGCGTGAGCAACGGATGAGCCAGCGCCCGCGCGTGCAGCTTGACGGCCGCCCAAGCTCTGGACAACTGCGGTTTCCGCTCTAGTCCAGCGCGGAGAGTAATAGTTTTCATCATATATGGTGGGTCATAAGGATCATGCGGAAGGCAACCGTGGCCGTCACTGTGGGGCCATGTCGGCCGCATCGCTGGCGCCCGGCGCTGAAATAGGACCAAGTAACTGCCTGGTCGCGCGCGGGTCGCGGGTCGCGCAAGACCGACCGGTGCCGGCATTCCCTGCCGGTTTGCCGATCGCCAGCTTTCCCGAGCGCCCCTTATTTACGCTGTACAATAAATTTCTGGCCCGCCTCCGCGTTGGCCATCATCTTCTCGTCGATAACTTTCAATTCCCGCTGCAAAGACTGGAACAAAGACGCCGATTCCTCGCCCTGCCTTGGCGCCATATCGCAGGCCTGGCGCAGGTGGGATTGGATCTCCTTCAGCGCCTCCATGCGAACCACAATGTCCCGCAAGCTGCCCGTTTGCGGAATCGCCGCAGCCCCAGGCGGTAACGGACGTTGCGTGCTAGCCGCTACGCCGGCAGGCCCGGCGTCCCGTTGCACGCCCAGCTTTTGCGCCAGCCCCGACGGCTTGAACGGCACTGGTGGCGCAACGGGACGCGGTGTCTTTTGCTGCGCAATCAATTTCCCGCCCGCGTCATGGTTGGCGACCATCTGCTGGTCAATGGCTTGCACCAGCCGCTCCAAAGACCGAAAAACAGGCGCGAATTCCTTGCCCGAGTGTCGCGCCACATCGCTGGCTTTCTGCACAGGGCTGCGGATCCCCGTCAGGCGCTCCATGCTATCGACAATTTTCCGCAGGTGTTCCGTTGGCGCGGTCGATGCGGCCCTCGGTGGCCGGGCCGGCACGGCGGGCGGTGACGACCGTTGCGTGCTTGCCGCTACGCCACCACGAGCGACTTTGTATAAGACTGCACTGGCTATTCGGGCCCATCTTGAGATGAACGAAGCTACTGCCATCGCCAACGGTCGTCTGCAAACAGCCCAAACTGGCTGGGAGCAGGAACGTGGCGAATTAGAGGTGTTCCGCGACCAGCTCGCAGCCGCCTTCGACACCCAAGCCGGCGAACTGGCGGCGGCCTACCAAGCCAGCAGCGCATTGCGCACAGAAATCGATGCACAAAAGGAGCAGCTTGCTGCGCTGGCACAGCGCGTCAACGACGCCGAAACTAGCGCCGCCAACGCTGGTGCGGCGCTGGCGCATGCCCAGACACAATTTCGGGAACTGCACGAATCGCTGCGACTGGCTCAGTTGGCACAACAGCAGTTGGCGCAGCAGCTGCAAGACCAGCATACCGCTGCCACAGAAGCGGCCGAACGCAACCTTGGCGAACAAACTCGGTACGCAGAACAGTTGGGCCAGGCACGGCAAGAGGCGGCAGGACTGCGCGCCCAGTTGGCCACTACCCTTCCCTCCCCAAACGGCCTCCTGACTTCCGAAGCCGATGCAAAACGCGATCCAGGCCCACGAAAGGCAACCCGGCCATGAACGCATACTTCCTACATCTGGCGTCCCCCGGGAGCGATGGCGCCGCCGCTGTCATTGCCGGCGACAATGACGCACTGCTACGCTTGCGCGCAGCCATCGATACCGCGCTGTCCGGCGGTGCTGGCGCGGCGCAGTTCTATTCATCGGATGGCGAGAGCTACGGCATGGTGCTGATGCGCGAGCCGGACATGGGGAATGCTTGCACGACCTATAGAAATGAGGAAGCGCCACAACGTTCGTTGCGCGAGACCCATCAGCTAGACCAACTGGAAAATTTCGCGCTGGCCCTGCGCTTGTTGCGACATAGCGGTCCCGTTGAAGGCAATCCCGTCCCTCAGCCATAAATGGCATGGCAGGAAAAGCAGCGCCATCGTTTGACGTTGCCGCAGGAAAGCAGTAGATTGCCTATTTCCAGAGACTTCATAGCATGCTATCTACTGAGACACTTGCCCTTGGCAGTATCGTCATTGCCGTGACCGCAGTCGCCATAACCGTGTGGCAAGCGGTGATCGCACGCAAGCACAGCCGCCTGAGTGTTCGTCCACATCTGATCTGGAATATCGATCGGAATTCGACGGGGGTGGCGCCAGCCTGGTGCTCAGCATCCTCAATTGCGGCCTTGGCCCGGCCATCATTCGCGATCGCTTCATTCGCATCGCTGGACAACGCTCCAACCTGCAACCCGTTGATCTGCTTCGCCAGTTGATCACCTCCGGCATCTACGGCTTGGATGTGCCCCCCCCCTGCTGAGGGGACATGGACTGCCCGGCGTCGACAGTGCGATACTACCGGGCACGACACACCTGATCGCCACGTTTGAATTACGAGGTATGACCGAATCGTCTCTGCAGACTCGTCACTCTTTGCACGAGCACAGCGCAAAGCCGGATTTCGCCGCTGCGCAGTATAACGCCAGTAGCCGGACAGGGGGTCGTGGAATTTCAGATCTTCGATCTGGCATCGCTCCTTCGCCTTACGGAACAAGGCGTCCAGGCGCGCAGCGCTGATGCCGAACAGCATGTCACCTGGGGGCATCAACGCGATCAGATCCAGCGCACGGCTGGACAAAGGCACGTCACGCTTGGTGCCGTTTTTAGTGCGCGGAAGATGGGCCACACGCCCCTTGATGTCGCTCCGCTTCAAGCCGCATATCTCGCCGGCGCGCATAGCCGTCTCGATCGCGAACAAAAACGCCACCGCGACGGCGCCGCTCTTTGTGCTCACCGGAGCTTCGTCGAATCCCAGTGCCACACACAAACGATCTATTTCGTCTTGGCTGATACGCCGATCACGTGGCGCCGAGCCTTTGGGTCTGCGTACGTCAGTGGTCGGACTTTTTGCGATCCACTTCCACTCACGGCGCGCAGTCGTGAACACGTGCGACAGGAGATTGAGTTCCCGGATGACGGAGGCGCCGAGGACCTTGTCTTCGAAGTTCGCAGCGGCCGTGCCGCGGAGTCGAAGATCACGCCACTGGCCAAGGATATCTGAAGACACGTCAGCCAAACGCAAACTACCGAGACGTCGGCCGGCGACTACATGATCCGCGATGGCCGCAAGCCGATGCCGCTCCATGCGATGTCCGCGCTTATGCACTGACACCTCGCGCAGGTAGCGGTTGAAGGCGTCGTCCAATGTTTTTGATTCCCCAGGCCCTGCATTCACACCACTTCGAATCTCGGTCTCGCGCGCAGCGGCCCATGCCACCGCTTCGGCTTTGGTCGAAAACGTCTTGGTGTCCCGCGTGCCCCGCACCGCTACCGAAGCATGCCAGCCCTTACCGGATTTGCTGTAGCTGGCCATAGCTGCTGAGTTGTGTAAAACGTGTGTAAATTTTGTGTAAAGCGTAGCAGAAAACAGAGGTCTTAAGCGCCCGTTTGTGTGATTTCCCACAAACAAAAAACGCCATAAACCCCTGATTTACAAGGCTTTATGGCGTTTTATGATCTTTATCAAAAAAGTGGACTGGTGCTCCGAGCCGGAATCGAACCGGCACGCCTTGCGGCGGGAGATTTTAAGTCTCCAGTGTCTACCAATTTCACCATCGGAGCGAAACAGCCCGCAATTATGCCACGAACCCGGCATAACTGCCATACCGGCAACTGTCAAATCCGATAACATGGCATCATTGCCAATATCTACGTCCCAAGGATAGCCATGACCGTTTTACGCCGCCTGCTTGTTGCGATGCTGTTGATGATGCTCCACTGCTTCGCAACCGCTGCCGACACCTTCCCCGCCCCCCAATCCGGCGCGCCATCAGCCCCGCCAGCCCCAGCCAAACTGGTCTTCGCCAACCGCACCATCTTCGTGTTCCGCTCCGTGCTGACCGGCTACCCGCCGGAGGAACGCGCCGAGGGCGCGCGCAAGCGCCTGGACGCCGCGCTCGCCCGCAATGGCGCGCAGCAGCCAGGCATCCGCCCGATCACCGAAGGCACGCAAGTGATGCTGGACGGCGCCCTGCTGTTCCTGGTCACGCCCGCCGACATCAACCCGCTGGCTGGTGACACCACCGACAGCGTCGCCAACGAAAGCGCGGCAACCCTCGGCAAGGCCCTGCTGGAACGCCGCGAGCAAGCCAGCCCGCGCTACCTGCTCATCGCAGCGGCCCTGTGCGCAGCTGCCACGCTTGCATACGCCCTGATTCTGCACGGCCTGCGCCAGATGCACCGCTGGGTGGGCAAACGCTCGACCCAGGCCATCAGCCGCCGCCTCGGCCAAGTCAAACTCAAGAACGTACGCATCCTCGACGCCGAACACTACGTAGCCTTCATGCGCCAGCTGGTCAACCTGTTGATCTGGGGCCTGCGCCTGATGGCGACCTATCTGTGGCTGGCCTTCGTGATGGGCAAAATCCCCTACTCGCGCAGCTGGGGCGAACGCCTGCAAGACTATCTGATCGACGTCGCCACCAGCGTCGCCCAGGGCATCATCGAAGCACTGCCTGGCCTGGTGCTGGTGGCCGTCATCGCCGCCATCGCGCGGCTGGTGATGCTGACCGCCGCCTCGGTATTCCAGCGAGTGGAATCCGGCGAGTTGCAAATCGCCTGGCTCGATCGCGACACCGCCACGCCCACGCGCCGCATCCTGAACGTGGTGATCTGGTTGTTCGCGCTGGCGATGGCCTACCCGTACCTGCCCGGCGCGCACACTGCGGCGTTCCAGGGCGTGTCGGTGCTGGTGGGTTTGATGGTGTCGATCGGCGCCTCCAGCATCGTCGGCCAAGGCGCCAGCGGCTTGATCCTGATGTACGCGCGCTCGCTGCGCAAAGGCGAATACGTGCGCATCGGCGAGTCGGAAGGCACGGTGGTCGAATTGGGCATGTTCGAAACGCGCTTGCGCACCGGCCTGGGTGAGGAGATCACCATGCCCAACGCCTGGGTGCTGTCCAACACCACCAAGAACTACTCGCGCGCGCACGCCGGCACCGGCTTTGTGCTCGACACCACCGTCACCATCGGCTACGACACGCCGTGGCGCCAGGTGCACGCGATGCTGGAGCTGGCGGCCGCCAGGATCGAGGACATCGCCGCCACGCCCAAGCCCTACGTGATGCAGATCGGGCTGTCGGATTTTTATCCGGAGTACCGGCTGGTGGCTTACGCGACAGTGGAAACGCCGCGCCGCCGCGCCGAGGTCCTGAACCAGCTGCACCAGCAAATCATCGACGTCTTCAATGAATACGGCGTGGCGATCACATCGCCGCACTTCACCCAGGAGCCGGCCACACCGCACGTGATCCCTAAAGAGAACTGGCATCCGGCGCCGGCCGTCGCGCCTATCGACCTGGCGCGGGACCAGCAGCAGTAGGCGTCACCGCAAGCGGCTTGTCGAGCTGATAGTAGGCGGCCACGCGCTGCTTGGACTCGATCCAGGCCTGGTCCCATTTTGCGCGGTCCAGCTCCGGCAGCCGCTTACATTGACTGTGGTCTTGCAGGCAAAGCATGCGCTCCAGGCCATAGTAGGCTGGCCAATGGCGATCGTAATTTTGCGTCTCGCGGAATCTGTCAGCCGCAGCGAACGCGCGAGCCAGTGCCTGACGGGCCTCGGCCGGATGTTCCTCCAGATATTTGACCGCGCGTGCGCTGCCCTTCGGCCCGGCCACAGCCAACGGCAACTTGAAGAACCCCTCGTTGTTGACGATCTCCGCGCGGCCCGATTCGGACGCATAGCGCAACACGTCGTACCAACCCATCACTTGTTCGGCCACGATAACCAGAAAGGTCTTTTCCACGTCCTGCAATGGCAGGTATGCGACGCCCAGTATCTCCAGCGTCTCCATCGGCGTGTATCGGAAAGGAGCGCTTTCATAGTCACTCAGGATTTTGTCGAGTGCGGGCGGCGCAGCCGGATCGCTGCGCGTAAAGCCCTGCACCACCGCGTTGAATTTGCGCCGCCGCACTTGCCAAGCCGGCGGTTCGCTGGTTGACAACACCAGCGATTGCGGCGCCGGCCCCGGTGGCGTCGGCGTGATCGCGGGAACATCTGCCTGGGCCTGCGCCGTCCATGCCACCGCGACCATCAGGCATGCCATTACTCTCTTCATCTGCCGCCCCCAAAAAGCGGCAACTATACCCTGCGACAGGTGCCTCAAAATGCGCGGTTTCTCACACAGGATCTAGGCCGGCGGCTCGCGGTCGCGCGCCACCGGCGGCAGGCGGTGCTTGAGAGTGCCGACCTTCTGCGCGCGGTAGATGCCGGTATGGCCGGAGAACAGATACGCCACCACGCACGCCAGCGCCGCGTAAGGCCCGATCTGCGGACCGAATAATTCGATCGCCATGATGGTCGACGCCAGCGGCGTGTTGGCCGCGCCGGCGAACACCGCGACGAAGCCTATCCCTGCCAGCATGGCGAACGGCAGATGCAGCAGTGGCGCCAGCGTATTGCCCAGCGTCGCGCCGATGAAGAACAGCGGCGTCACCTCCCCGCCCTTGAAGCCGCTGCCCAGCGAGGCCACGGTGAACGCGAACTTGCCAAAAAAATCCCAGGGCGCCAGCGGCTGCTGGAACGCTTCGACCATCACCGGAATACCGAGGCCGATATAGCGCGTGCCGACCACCCACACCGCCAGCGCCACCAACGCGCCGCCGATCAGTGGACGCAACGGCGCATACGCCACATGGCGCTTCATGAAGGTCGAAGCGGCGTGCGTGGACTTGGCGAACAACATGCCGGTCAAGCCGAACACGATGCCGGCAACCAGCACGGCGGCCATGCTCCAGAAGCCGATCGCCACGACGCCACTCATCGCGTAGTGAGTGTGATGCACGCCCCAGGCCATGCCCACTTGGTCGGCGACGATGGCCGCCACCATGCAGGGGAAGATGGCGTCGTAGCGCAGGCGGCCGATGGCCAGCACTTCCAGTCCGAAGATGGCGCCGGCCAGCGGCGTCCCGAACACGGACGCGAAACCGGCGCTGATGCCGGCCATGAGCAGGATGCGCCGCTCGGCGTGACGCAGGCGGAACACGTGGGTGAGCTGGTCGGCCAGCGTCCCGCCCATCTGCACGGCCGTGCCTTCGCGGCCGACCGAGGCGCCGAACAAGTGCGAGATCACGGTGCCGATCAACACCAGCGGCGCCATGCGCAGCGGTACGACTTTCTTGGGATCGTGAATTTCGTCGATCAGCAGGTTGTTGCCTGCTTCGACGCTGCTGCCCAGTTTAAGGTACACCCAGCCGACCGCGAAGCCGGCCAGCGGCAGCAGCCAAATGATCCAGGCGTGCGCTTCGCGCCAGGCGGTGGCATGGTCCAGCGCGAACAGGAAGAAGGCGGAGGCGGTCCCGCTGAGCAGCGCGATCAGGCCCGCGATGAAGGTCCATTTGCCGATATATGGCAACAGGGCGATTTGTTCTGGGTAGCGGCGTGATTTCATCTGACTTGCATACTAGCAAATTCATCAGATGGCGGCAATCAGGCTAATGCGGTGAACCAAATCCAAACCCAATAGGTCTAACAAAGATGGAAGAGCGCATCGCAAAACTTGAGGCCATATCCGACAGCACCGTTGCGACGGTCGCTGCGCTGAGGACTGACATGAACGATCGATTCAAGCTTGTCGATGCACAATTAGCCGAGCTGCGCCGGCAAAAAGTCGAGACCGAAATCATCCTGGGCCGACTCGATGCCCAAGCAATTCAACTCGCCGATCTTCGACAGTACATAGAACACCGTTTTGCCGTTAGCCGGGAAGAAACGAATCTGCGCTTCAATCAAGTCGAATTGCGTCTCAAAGACCTGGAGAGACAAATGGATGAGCAAGCCTACCAGCTCAAAGAATTCCGGTCGGAATTCCGCTACATCACTCGCTGGATCATGGGCACCCAATTCACCGTCGTCTTATTCCTGCTGGGGCTGGCCGCAAAGATGTTTTACCCGTCCTGAACGCCGCCTCAGGCCAGCCTGACCAGCGGATTGGCGATGATGTTGTCGATCTGGCGGATCGCCTCATCGCAGGCGGCGGCGATGGCTTCGTCTTCGGTGTCGCGCATGAACTGCATGGTGGCGCCCTCGAACACCTCCACCCCATCGGCGCCGGCGCGCGCGATGTCGCAGCTGGCGGTCCAGCGGCGGTCGGTGGTTGGCAACGCGGTCGGCACGATCTCCCAGCCCTTGTAATGCATCTTGTCCATGACGCTCTCCTCGATAAGCAAACAGACTATCACGAAGCGCCAGGCGCGCCGCGCACGGATGCGCTGCGCGCCTGCCTCATCAGTCCTCGCTGTCCTGGTGCGCGGTGCGGCCGATCGGCTGCTCCATATTCGCCAGGAACCAGCTCAGCGAGGTCATCACCGCCACATGGCGCTTCAATTCCAGCGGGCTGACCTTGTCCAGCGTGTCGGCCGGCGTGTGGTGGTAGTTGAAGTAGGCCGACGAATCGACCATCGGCTCGAACACCGGCACGCCGGCGCGCTCCATCGGGCTGGTATCGGCCGCGCCGGCGATGTCGTGGCGTTCGAACTGGCCGGCGCCGATCGGCGCCAGCGCATCCTTCAGCGGCGCGAAGTACTTCACCATCGGCGGCGTCACGCTGCCGATAAAGCCGAACGGACGGCCACCGCCGCTGTCCGACTCGATGGCGGCGAAGTGCTTATCCAGCTTGTCCTTGTTCGCATCGAAGTAAGCCTTGCCGCCACGGGTGCCGTTTTCCTCGTTCATCCACGCGATCACGCGGATGGTGCGGCGCGGATGCAGGTTCAGCTTCTTCAGCGTCTCGATCACGCCCATGGCGCCGGCCACGCCGGTGCCATCGTCGTGGGCGCCGGTGCCCAGGTCCCAGGAATCGAGGTGGCCGGAGACGATCACCACTTCATCGGCCTTGTCGCTGCCCGGCCAGTCGGCGATGACGTTGAAGCTGTCGGCGTCCGGCAGGTTTTGCGGGGTCAGCGTCAGGTGCATCTTGACCGGGCCACGCGCCAGCAGGCGGTCCAGCAGCAGCACGTCCTCGGTGGTGATGGCGGCGGCGGGAATGCGCGCGCCGTCGACCAGGCCGGTCACGCCGGTGTGCGGAATGCGGAAGTTGGCGCCGCCGACCGAGCGCACCAGCGCCGCCGCCGCACCCAGTTCCGCCGCCATCTTGGGACCGACGTAGCGGAAGCCCGCGCCCGGACCATAAGCCGCGCCAGCGTGGCCGCGATCGGCCAGCTCCTGGTCGAACGGTACGTCCACCAGCACGATGCTGCCCTTCACCTGGGCCGCCTTGGCTTTCAACTCATCCAGGCTGCGCACCACCAGCACCGGCGCGGTCAGGCCGGCGGCGGGCGTGGCGCCGGAACCGCCCAGCGCCGTCAGCACAATCTTCTGCGTGATACCGGCCGGACGGCCGTTGTAGTCGACCAGTTCCGCCGTCTCCGCGCCGCGCACCCAGTGCGGCACCTTGACCGGTTGCAGCGTCACCTTGGCGCCCAGCTTGCGCATGGCGGCCGCCACCTGCTCCACCGCCGCTGCAGCACCCGCGGAACCGGACAGGCGCGGCCCGACCAGATCGGTCAGGTCGGCCAGGCGCTCGTAGGCCCAGTCGCTCTTCATCGCGCTGTCGCGGATCTGGGCCAGGGTGGCCGGATCGTTGGCTGGAGCGGCGATGGCGCCAACGCTCAACAAGCAGCTGGCAAGGACGGTCAGGGACAACGGGGACTTGAAGACGGATTTCATGCTTTTCCTATGGACGTTGGATGGTGAGTTGCAAGAACGATCTAAACGATAACCTATCGTGGAGATCTTGTCATCAATGTTGATTTGTTATGGCCATTGCACTACCATGAACCTTCAACCATGCGAAGAAAGCGTCTATGCTCAAGGGTTCACTCTGCACCGTGCGCCACCTGCTGACCGCCGACCTGAACACCTTCATCGCGCTGGTCAACGACCTGCCGTCGCGCGGCGACCACTTCTCCGCCCACTTCAAGTCGCCGGAGACGATGCGCAAGGAGTTCATGCAGAACGGTTTCGTCAGCGACGACAGCGAGCTGTTTGTCATCGAGGACAGCCTGCACCACATCGTCGGCGTCATCACGCACTTCAAAAGCCGCACGCCGATCACGCGCGAAATTGGCTACCGCCTGTTCGACCCCAAGCTGGCCGGACGCGGTTACGTGACCGAAGCATGCCGCATGCTGGTCGATTACCTGTTCAAGGTCCACCAGTACCACCGGCTCGAGCTGCTGACGGCGCCGGAGAACGTGGCCTCGATCCGCGTGGCGCAAAAATGCGGCTTCAGTGCTGAAGGCACGCTGCGCCAGAGCTTTTTCATCAATGGCCGCTACCAGGATGTGCAGGTTTTCAGCCTGCTGCGCCCCGAATGGGAGGCGCTCCGGGGATAAATGTAACAAGCCATTACCGGAGTGGCCGGTTTGTAAGCATGTGTATAAGACGTGGTGTATTCGCTCTCAGGCTATATAGTGGAGTCACTGGCCAACGTATCATTCCGATCCGGGCCACGGCAAGGGGAAATACCATGTTGAGCAAAAAATTTATGGGTGTAGCGTTACTGGCCGCAGCAGCAGTATCGTCGTCGGCCTACGCAGGCGACCGTGATTTCAACACGGTAGCCGGTGCTGTGGTAGGCGCCGCCATCGGCCACAACGCCGGTGGCCGCGATGGCGCCATCGTCGGCGGCCTGGTTGGCGCGGCAGTGGGCAACAGCATCAACACCGGTGACCGCTACTACGATCGCGGCCGCGGTGACCGCTACGTGGAGACCCGTGTGTACACGCAGCCCGCCCCGGTCTACTACGAGCCGGCCCCGATCTACTATGAACCGGCGCCACGCTACTACGCCCCGCCGCCGCGCGTGGTGTACGTTGAACCGGCCCGTCCTTACTACCGCGAGTATCGCGAAGAGCGCTGGGAACATCACCACCATCATCGCGATCGCTGGGACCGTTAAACTCCCAGGCATCATCGAGGCCCTTCGGGGCCTTTTTTTTTCGTCTTCCCCCCGCTAGCCGAGCGTAACGGCGCGGGCCGAGGGAAATCATGACGACAACAGACGCAATCATCGCTTTGGAACTGGGCCACTACCGGCTGCGCGAGCAGATCGGCGGATCGGCCTACGGCATCATCTGGCGCGCCAGCGGGCCGCCGGCCACGCGCGATGTCGCCATCAAATTGATCAACCGCGAGCAGATGGCGCGCGCCCTGCCCGCCCAGCGCGACCGCTGGATCGCCAGCGCAAACAACGAAATCGGCTTCCTGCAATCGCTGGAGCCATGGGACGAACGCCACATCGTGCGGCTGCTCGACAGCGGCTGGCACGAAGGCTTGCCGGTGCTGGCGCTGGAGCTGATGGCGACAGACCTGGGCAAGCACATGATCGCGCTGAAGGGTCGTGGCGAGGCGGTCCCGCTGCCACGGATACTCAGTTGGATAGGCCAGATCAATCAGGCACTGGCCAAGGTGCACCAATACGGTTGGCGCTACCTGGACCTGAAGCCGGCCAACGTGCTGCTGGATCGGGACCTGGGCACCGTCAAGCTGGCCGATTTCGGCACCAACCGCCAGTTGGGCAGTCTGCAAGTTCACTCGTATGCCGGCACCGCCAATTGGCAGGCGCCGGAACAGTTCTTCCCGGCCGACGGCGGCGGCTACGCCACCGGCCCGCGCAGCGACTACTTCTCGCTGGGCGCGATGTTCTACTTCCTGGTCACCGGCGGCCTGCCGCTGCGCTTTTGCAGCGATTGCGGACAGGCCTACCGCGAGCACCACACCGCCGGCGCCGACCTGCTGCGCAGCTTGAATGGCGGCGCGATTCCGGCCGCGCTGCACGGCGAGGAAGAGGCGCGCTTCGCCACGGCGATTCCCGCGCCGATGCGCGACACGGCACTGGAGCTGCTACGCACGCTGCTCCATCTCGATCCGGCGCAACGTCCGCGCCACGCGATCCAGATCAGCCGCATGCTGCACGCGATCCAGGGTGTCAAGCCACAGCGCGGAATGTTCGATCCCGCAGACCCCGTCCACAGCATGAATCGGCCAACCGCCGACAACCACTGGCACCACATTCAGGGGGCATAATGACTATCTCGCTGCGCCGGTCCTTCACCGCGCCCCGCGCCTCCTTCGCACGACCAAGCATCGGCGACCTGGGCGCCGTGATCGCGCGCGCAGCCGCCAGGAATACCGGCTTGGCCCTCACGCTGGCGATGTTGACCGTCTTGTGCGGCTTGCAGGCGCTGGCCTTGTTGCGCGCACCAGCCGCATGGCTGCCAAGCGCCATCACAGTCAAACTGGCGCCGGGCGAAACGATCACGCTGGGCCAGCACGAATTGGCGGCGCCGCAGTCGGACCGCAACCACCTGTCCCTGCGCCGCGATGCGCAGGACGGCTGGACGCTGCGCAATCTGAGCGCGACGCGTCAAGTGATACTGCTGCGCGACGGCAGCGAACAGCGCATGGGCAGCATCACGCTGCTGGCCGGCCAGCGCTTTCAGATCGACGGCGCGCTGTTCGATGTGCGCGGCGCAGATTCCGGCAGCATCACCTTCGCCCGCGATGGTCACGAATGGCGCTACGACGGCGCGGTGTTGTATCGCGACGGTCATCAGCAAGCCAATTGCCCCGAGTCGCACCTGGCCTCCAGGCTGCTGTCGCTGTGGAATCGCGCCATGCCTGGCCTGCTGACAATTTCGCGTCCGCTGTCCTTCGGCGGCAATCTGTATTGCGACAATCGTCTGGGACTGGCTCAAGTGACTCCCGGCGCGGCGCAAATCGCGCGCGGCAACGGCGGGCTCCAGCTCTCGGCCGGCAACCCTGATGGCGACCGCGCGGCGGTGCTGGTCCACAGCGCAGGCTTGCAGACCGATTTGCGCAAACAGGAAGCATCGCTGGAAGGCGTGAAGGCGATGGTGGTCGGCCATACGCGCTTCCAGCTGAACGCTGACGGCGACCAACTCACGCTGTACCCCAGCCGCCACGTCACCCTGTTCAACGCGCCGGACCTGAAACTGCCGGATCACGTCACCTGGCAATGGCAGCAACGCGCGCTGTGGGATGGCGGCCAGTCAAAGGCCATCTGGGCCGTGCTGGCAGTCTGCCTGGCTTGCATGGCTGCCAGCCTCGCACTGTCGGCGCGCCGGCCTGGCCGCGCTCACAGTGTCCCCATGCTGCTGGCCGCAAGCGGTGTGCTGATCTGCGGCGTCATCGCATTGGTCGCCCAGCGCGCGGGCTTTGCGCCTAGCGCCGCCAGTTCGATGCTGCTTGCCGCCTGCGCGCTGCTGCTGTGGCTCGCGCTGCCCGGCCGCCTCACGCTGCTGACCGCTGCGGGGGTGGTGCTGCTGGCCGCCGGCCTGCTGTCGCAACTGGAGCTGGGCCTGGGCGCACCCGAATCGTCCTGGCTGCGCTATTACCAGAAGAGTGCCGCCATGCTGGCGATAGGCGCCGGCCTTGGCGGCCTGCTGCGCCTGTGGGCACAGCGCCAGGCAACGCGCGGCGCGCATCTTCAACAGCGCAGCATCGAATGGCTGCTCGCGCTGTTCGCCGCCGTGGCGCTGGCTGCGCTGGCCGCGCAAGTGCTGTGGGGCGACGAACAAGGCGTCTTCGATTTGCAGCCGGTGGAGCTGGCAAAACTCGCACTCACCGCCCTCACCGCCCACTGCCTGGCGCTGCGCTTCAACTGGCACGCCGGCCCGCAAGGGCTGTCCGAGCACGGCGCCCGCTGGCTACAACTGATCGCGCCCGCGCTGCTGTTCCTGGCGCTGCTGGGCCTTTCGCTGGTGCAGGTCGACGACTTCTCTCCGCTGATCCTGCTGCTGATCTGGAGCGCCGTCATGGCCTTTGCCTACGCACTGGCCACGCGCAACCGCAAGCTGGCCGGCGCGCTGGTCGCGTTGACGCTGACGGCCGCCGCCGCCATCGTCTACCTGCGCTGCGTCGGCACGGACGACCTGATACGCTGGGGCTTCTACGCCGACCGCTTCCTGGTCTGGCTCAATCCCGCCGAACATCCGCACACCGGCCAACAGCTGCTGCTGGGCGCGCGCGCCATCAGCGACGGCGGCTGGCTGGGCGCCGACCACTGGCTCGGCCTGCGCTCGCTCGGCATGGCGGCCGGCGGCGCGGTGCAGATACCCGCCGTGCAGGACGATTTCGCCGCGTCCTTCTTCCTCAACCGCCACGGCCTGGCCGGCGGCCTGCTGCTGTGGGTGGCGCAAGCCGCTTTAGTGGCCGGTATCGCTTTCACCGCAGCGCGCGCCTATCAGGCCGGCGCCGTGGCGCGCGACTTCCGCCACGCCTGGTCCGGCCGCTTCCGCTACTTCGCGCTGTGCGGCGGCGGCGCCTTCGTGCTGGGCCACTTCCTGCTGTCCTGGGGCACCAACCTGGCCATCTTCCCCATCATGGGCCAGCCCATGAGTTTTCTCTCGGCCGGCGGCAGCCACCTGCTGTTTTTCCTTTGCCCCCTGCTAGCGTTTAGTGCCATCAGCGCGCAATCTTTAGAAGGAGAATGAATCATGCCGATCTATGTACAACACGAAGTCCTGGGCCGCATCCCCGACGTCTTCAACGCCGAAGCGATCTGGCAGGCGCCCGGCCTTGCGCTGTTCTCGCGCCGCCCGCTGCTGCGCGACCTGCTCGAACGCAGCCCGCGTGAGCACAAGGGCCGCGCCGCCACGCGCTGCTTCTCCCATGTGACGCTGATGCTGCCGCAAGAAGAAGTCGACGACGACTACCACCTGACCCGTGGCGCCCGCGCGCGCGACCTGGCGCAGACGCTGACGGCGCTGCACCAGAAGGACTTCGGCGACCTGCTGGGCGGCGACCAGGTGCGCTACGACGTGATCGGCACTTCGCAGCTGGCGCCGGGCGAGATCGAGGTCAAGTTCGGGCACGCGGTGTATCTGCCAGCGGCGGACGAGAAGATCCTCTACAACGTCAGCGTCTCACGCGACAGCGCGATCTGGCATCCGGTCTGCCCGATCTACCCCAACCAGCGCCTGGCGCTGATCGGCGGCGAAGGCGGCGAAGCGAGCTTCATCGCCAGCGGCTGGCCGTTCAGTTCCGACGGCGCCATCCTCATCATCAACGACGGCCCGGATGCGCCGCCCGTGGTGCAGATGCGGCCCAAGGACGCCTTCGAATGCCGTTTCGATCCGCGCAGCGGCTACTACACCATCAAATCCCTGCGCGAAGCACCGGGCGGCAGCCCGCGCCTGATGCTCAAGATCGGCCGCACCGGCGCCGCCGCGCCGCGTCCCCAGGCTAGTGCGGCCGTCGACACCATCAGCATCACCCCGGTGGCGGCGACCGTCGCCGGCAAGCCGGCGGTCTGGCAAAGCCGCGCCAACGGCGGCGCCGCGCCCGAGCTGACGGCGATCCCGGTCAGCCACAAGCCGGCCAACAACGCCGGCGAAAGCGACGCCACCTACGCGCCGATCTCGCAGCAGCGCGTCAGCCTGGTGGCGCTGGCGATGCCGCGCCTGAGCCGCTACCGCGACACCGGTGCGCAAGCGATGGAGCTGCCATTCAACCACGCGCTGGCCTTGTCCACTGGCGGCCCTGCGGCCATCAGCTTCGTGGTCGACGCCTCCGATGAACTGTACGCCTGCACCGCCGAAGGCCGCCAGCGCATCACCGCGCCGGCCACCTTCACGCCGGTCGATACGCAGGCGATCCGCGTGCTGGCGGCCGCGCCGCAGATGGCGGACCGCTACCGCGCCATGATCTGCCTGGTGCAACCGGTCGGCGCCTCCGTGGCGAGCGGCGCGCGCTTCAGCTTTGGCCGCAACTCGCCGATGCTGGCGGCGCTGCGCCTGCTCGATTCGCCGCGCTTCCTCAAGCGCGCCAACGGCGCCAACACCGCCAGCGCCGACCGCATCGGCCTGTCGCGCGACGCCTTCAGCTTCGAGGCGACGGCGCAGGGCTACAAGATCGGCCGCCTCAGCGCCTCGCAGGCCCTGTACCACCTGGACGACAAGCTGGAATTCGTCGCCAGCATCGGCGACGCCAACACCGACGCGCCCTACCTGCTGCCCAATGGCCATCACCTGGTAGCGGGCCATTATGTGCTGCGCTTTGACGCCTGAGAACCCGGGGAGCTTGCATGGAAACGGCTAAACTCTACGCTGCGGGCGCCTTCGCGGCGGGCGCCTTCGCGGCGGGGCTGGTGATCACGCTGTTCCTGGCCGCCTACCTGACGCCGCGCCAGTGGTGGCGCCGCCCGAACGCGCGCGCGCTGCTCATCATGATGGTCGGCGCCTGGGGCTTCGGCAGCCTGATACTGTACGCGGTGCACGGCCGTCAGACCGGGAACGACGTCACCGTCGCCGCCACACCGGACCGCAACACGGAAGCGCGCGCGCTGACGGCGGCCGTGGCGACACGAGAGGCCGCGGCCCTGATAGCAGGCCGACCGTTCGCCGTCCACCGCGACTTGAACCTGCGCGCCGCAGCCGGCGTGCACTCGGCCCGCCTGGTCACCGTGCCTGCCGGCGCCAGCGTCACGCCGACCGGCGCGCGCAACGGCGACTGGTGGCAGATCAAGGCCAGCGTCGCCGGCCGCGAGAACACCGGCTGGGTCAACAGCCTGTGGCTGCGCCGGAGCGGCGAATGAGGCCCGCGCATTCAGGCACCCCATCCCACGCCGGCATTTTTTCAGCTAAGCTGTGGCCTTTCGCCTCCCGCGCCACGGCGCCCGCCCCGATGACACGTATCACCGACCTGCAGGACTTCGGCCCCGGCCTGGACATCGCCGCCCGCAGCAGCGCCAGCATCAGCAAGCTGCAAGTACCGGAGAACCAGGACAACCTGCTGATCATCGACGCCAGCGGCCACGCCGTCTTCCTGCGCGACCAGTCCCCGCACAGCATCACGCTGCCCGACTGGCCACGCGGGCACGTGCGGCTGGCGGTGTTGGACGGCATGGGCGGCCATGGCAACGGCCGCGAAGCCGCCGAAGCCGTGGCCACCGGCCTGCTGCTGATCCCCGCCTGCACCACGCAGGAACAACTCGGCGCCCGCCTCGACGCCCTGCATGCCCGTTTGCAAGAGCAGTTCCGCAGCGCCGGCGACGACGACAGCTTCCGCCGCCCCGGCACCACGCTGACGCTGCTCGAGATACCGCCCGGCGCCGCGCCGATGCTGTACCACGTCGGCGATTCGCGCCTCTACGAAGTCACCGCCGACGGCGCCCGCCCGCTGACGGTGGACCACGTGCCCGCCACCTCGTTCGCCATGCACGGCCTGCTGGGCGAGCGGGAATGGTGGCAGCAGGTCCACGGCGAACACCGCGCCCAGATCGCGCAGGCCTACATCCTCGGCAACGCTTTCGCCAATCCACAGGTGCTCGACGACGGCCTGATGGCGCTGAGCGCGGCCAACCTGCCGCCCTTCCTGCACCAGCTGGCCGACCGCCGCCTGCTGACCGTGCGCACGGACGCTACCTATCTGCTAGCCACCGACGGCTTCTGGTCCTGCGGCCGGCCGCTGCAATGGACCGCGCGCTGGCCGGCGTTGCTGGCCCGGCCGGGCCACTCGGTCGGCGCCGCGCTCGACGCCCTGTTCAACGACTATGCCAACCACCCGCCGCCCGAACTCCACATCGACAACCTCAGCGCCATCGTGCTGCGTTTCGCCCCGCCGCGCGAACCCGCGCTCGGCGAAAACGTTGACGAAACGGCACTCCCGCACGCATCAATTCCTTCACATTTTTGACAACTGGCGGCGCATGTGTTGCGCCGTCGGATTGAATGCCCTTGAGATCGCCACATTGGTTGCCAAGCAGAGTGTAAACCGCATAAACTGACGGGTATCCCATCGGTCGGTTCACCATGAAAAAATGCAGTAATGCCCAGCACCCGCATTGCACCTACTGGGTCATGCCAGGAGCGCAAGCTTGCGAAGGCGGCCACGCCCAAGCAGAGCCCTCCAGCTTCGACCTGCTGAGTGCCGTGCGCAGCACCCGTTCCGGCGCCCCCGGCACGATGCTCGATGCCGCCCCTGCCGAAACCGCCCACGCCCCAAGCACCTACGCCCGCCCCCTGCAACGCGCCCAGTCCGAGCGCCCGCAGCTGCACATCAGCGGCTTCGACCCGCGCGCCGCCGGCGGCCGCCAGACCCTGAAGATGGAGTTGCGCGGCATGCCGGAAGCCTGCGCGCCGCAGCTGACGCTGCAAGTGCAGTCCGACCTGATCCCCAACGGCGCCGCGTGCCAGCAGTTCGTGCGCGCCACCAACGGCGAATGGCGTCCCGTGTTTGTCGAGTTCTCCTCGCGCGGCAAGGAGCACGGCCAGTACCAGATCAGCATCGAGCTGCTGAGCCAACACGCCGAACTGGCGTCGCGCAAATGGGTGTGCACCTTCGTCATCCTGGTGCCGCGCCTGGACGCCACGCTGACCGAAATCCACCGCATCTTCCTCAGCACCCACAAGAACGTGCGCGTGATGGCGGACGACGCCTCCATCGCCCGCGTCAGCGCGCAGGGCGGCGACAGCCTCGATATCGATGTCACCGCGCGCAACGCCGGCATCGCCCACCTGGACCTGAACGCACCGGCCGGCAAGGTCGACCTGGGCTTCACGACCATCGCCTGGGACGAGGACCTGATCGAGATCGACATGCCGCTGGCGACCGCCATGCATCCGCATCCAAGCCGCGCCGCCTGCCTGGTCAACGCCGCGCCGGAAGCCGGCGCGCAGCGCCAGATCCGCCTGTTCGCGATGGAAGAATGCGTGCTGGGACGCTTTGAACTGGTCGATCCGGAGTCGCATCTGCTGTTGACCCACTACGGCGCCGACGGCCAGGACACCAACGGCCTCACGCGCCGCCTGTCCGGGCGCCATGCGGTGATACGCCGCTGCGGCCAGGGTTTTGAAATCGAAGACGTGTCGCGCTACGGCCTGCTGCTCGATGGCGTCTGGCCCGGCAAGCACAAGCCGACCGCGCTGCGGCTGGGCATGCGCATTGAACTCAGCGCCAGCATCAAGGGCATCGTGGTGTTGTCGGTGTCGGCCATCATGCCGCACGGCGTGATCCTGCACCGTATCGACCAGGGCGCCAACGCCGAATGCTTCTACCTGCTGATGCCGGAAACGCATCCCGGCTATCCGGTCAAGGCGTTTGCCGCCGCGCCGCATGCGGCCGCGCTGCCGCTGCTGCTGCACCGCGACGGCGGCTTCTGGCACCTGGACCAGCTGACCGGCAAGGAAACCGCGCTGGCCCCCACCGTGCCGCTCGATAAACTGAGCCGCATCGCCCGCCACAACCGCTTTGCCAGCGATCCGTATCCGGAACACTGGATCATCCGCACCGGCGCCACCGACCTGTATAGCACCGTGGCGGCCAACGCCATGTCGACCGCCTGAGCTGAAGCGCTTACGCCGGCTTCTTCGCCGGCAGCGGAATGAACTCGGTTTCGCCCGGCACTTTGTCGAAGCGCTGCGCTTCCCAATCCTCGCTGGCCTGGACGATGCGCTCCTTGCGCGACGAGACGAAATTCCACGACATGTAGCGGTGGCCATCGAGCGCCTCGCCACCGATCACCACGAACTGCGCATCCGCATCCGCCTTGATCAGCTGCGCCGTCGTCGTATCGAGCAGCGCCATCGTGTGCAGCGCCAGCGGCGCGCCGTCGATCTGCAATTCGCCGGTGATCGGATAGATCGCCGCTTCCGCCGGCAGGCCGCTCAGCGCCAGCTCGTGGCCGGCCTTCAAGGTCACGTCCAAATACAGCGTCTGGCTGTAGGTCTTCACCGGCGAGGTCTGGCCGAAGGCCGAACCGACCAGCACGCGCACGCGGGCGCCATCGACCTCAAATTCAGGAATGTCGCCGGACGGCGTGTGGCAGAAGCCCGGCTCATCCTCCTCATGCGCGACCGGCAGCGCGGCCCACAGCTGCAGGCCGTGCGTGCGGTGCGGCTTGCCAACCAAGTCCTTGGGCGTGCGCTCGGAGTGGACGATGCCGCGGCCGGACGTCATCCAGTTGATCGCACCGGGTTCGATGCGCTGCACGCTGCCAATGCTGTCGCGATGGTCCATCGCGCCTTCAAACAGATAGGTCACGGTGGCCAGGCCGATATGCGGATGCGGACGCACGTCATGGTCGGCATCGAGCGGCACGTCGACCGGTCCGAAATGGTCGAAGAAGATGAACGGTCCCACCGCCTGCTTGATCGCGGACGGCAAATAGCGGCGCACGACAAAGCCGCCGCCGAGGTCTTTCTCGTGGCCCTTGAGCAGAGTCGAAATCGTCATGATCTTACCCCAGCACCGTGGTGACTTCGGTGGTCACGGACGTCATCAGTTTGTGGATCGGGCATTTCTGCGCGGCGGCCAGCAATTCGCTGCGCTGGGTCTCGGTCAGGTTGCCAGTCAGGTGCAGCGTGGCGGCCAGGCGGTAGGTGCCCTGGCGTTCTTCGCTGGCGTCGCGCTCCATGCTCACTTCCACATGCTCCAGCGGGATGTTCTTGCGCTTGGCGTACCACACCACGGTCAGCGCCTTGCATGCGCTCAGCGCCGCGTCGTACAGGTCGTGGGGCGAAGGGCCGGCATCGCTGCCGCCCTCATCCACCGATCCGTCCGTGGACAGGATATGGTTGCGCACATGGACGATGTGGCGCATTGGCAGCGACTGGTCGCGCAGTACTTTGATAGTCATACGATGGTCCTTGAAAACGGCATTATCAAAACCGTCACTCTACACCGTTTGACCTGGTTGCGCCTCTCCTAAACGTTCAGAGGCCGCTCAGCAGCACCAGCGAAAAATCGGCGCCGCTTTGGCGCAGCTTTTTCAACGGCGCGTGTTCAGGATCGTTGTACCAGGCCTGCGCATGCTCCATCGACGGGAATTCAACAATGATCTGCGTTTCCGGCAACTGCGGCGCGCCCTCCAGCACCACTGGCGCCACTTTCGCCAGCGCCTTGCCGCCATGTTTTTGCGCCAGCGCGGGCATGCGGGCGCTGTACTCGGCCACCCAGTCCGAGTTGCGTAAGGTGAGATATCCGATTGCGTAGGCTGCCATGATGAACTCCTTGCTGTTGAATGAGGCTCCATTATTATTCGAAGTCATCGCAGCATAAATGAGCTAGAATTTCATAGACTCGTAACTAAAACTTCCGAATATGAGCGATAAACTCCGCAGCATGCAGGTCTTCGTGGCCGCCGCCACCGCGCGCAGCTTCGCCGCCGCTGCGCAGACCCTGGACATGTCGCCGGTCATGGTCGGCAAACATGTGCAGGCGCTGGAGCAGGAACTGGGCGCGCGCTTGATCGAGCGCACAACGCGCAGGCAAGCGCTGACCGAAATCGGCGCGGTCTACCTGGAGCGCTGCCGCGACGTGCTGGCCAGTGTGGAAGCGGCCGACAGCGTGGCCGAGCACCTGCGCGCGGAACCGCAGGGCAGCCTGCGCGTCTCCGCGCCCGCCACGTATGGCGAACATCGGCTCATGCCCGTCATCGGCGCTTATGCCGCGCTGTACCCGCAGGTGAAAATAGATCTGCTACTGACCAACCGCGTGATCGACATGGCCGAGGAAGGCGTCGACGTCGCGATCCGCTCCGGCACGCTGGTCGACAGTGGCTTGATCGCACGGCCTTTACGGCCGGGCCGCGTGCTGCTCGCCGCCAGCCCGGAGTACCTGAAGCGGCGCGGCACGCCACGCCATCCGTCGGACCTGGAAAAGCATGACTGCCTGGTGTTTTCCGACTGGCGCCCGCACGCGGCGTGGCGCTTCCGCAAGGGAGAGGAACAGATCGAGGTGCCGGTGCGCAGTTCCTTCGTCAGCAATACGGGTACGTCGCTGGTCTCTGGTGCGATTGCGGGGATGGGGATCGCGATGCAGGCGGACCTGCTGCTGGAGCCGGCGCTGGCGGCGGGCAAACTGGTACGGCTGCTGCCGAAGTGGGAACTGCCGTCGCGGCCCATGCACATACTGCGCCGGCCGGAAGCGCGCCCCAGCGCCAAAGTCCGCAGCTTCGTCGACTTTGCGCTGGAGCGGCTGGGGTGATTACACGACTTTTTTAACGAACTCGGTTTTCAGGCTCATGGCGCCGAAGCCGTCGATCTTGCAATCGATATCGTGGTCGCTGTCGACCAGGCGAATATTCTTGACCTTGGTGCCTACTTTGACGGTGCCGCCACCGCCCTTCAATTTCAAATCCTTGATCACGGTCACAGTATCGCCATCCTGCAGGATGTTACCGACGGAGTCGCGATACACCTTGGCGCCTTCTTCGGCGGCTTCGGCAGCGGTGGCGCTCCACTCGTGGGCGCATTCCGGGCAGACCAGCTGGGCGCCGTCTTCGTAGGTGAATTCGGAATTACATTTTGGGCAGGGTGGCAAAGCGCTCATGGTACGGTCCTGGTGTTTTGAAGAAGGCAGCATTATACCAGTTCTTACCTGAAGTTAGACCAATTTTCGCGCCACCCGGAAGCCGACGATATCGTTGGCCAGCACCGCCGAAAAGCCGTTGCGCACCGACGAGCGCAGATAGCGCGGGTTATACAGCCACGAGCCGCCACGCAACACGCGCCGCACCTGGTCGCCGCTCTCTTCCCATGCGCTGCCGTCGACCGGAGCGCCGGCGTAGTTATCGTGCACCACGTCCTGGGTCCATTCCCACACGTTGCCGTGCATGTCGAACAGGCCCCACGGGTTGGGCTGGAACGTGCCGGCCTTGTTGGTCCCCTGCAGATACGCGCCGCGCGGGCTGCCGTTGTAGGTGTAGTGGCCGTCGTAGTTGGCCTGCTCGGTGGTGATGGCGTCGCCGAAGCTGAAGGCGGTCTTGGTGCCGGCGCGGCAGGCGTATTCCCACTCCGCCTCGCTCGGCAGGCGGTAGGTCTGACCGGTCTTCTCCGACAGCCAGCGCAGATACAGCTGCGCGTCGACCCAGCTGACGCCCACCACGGGGTGCTCGTCGGTCTGCGCGAAGCCGGGAGCGCGCCAGTCGGTATCCGATTGCGATTCCCAGCCGGTGGCGCGCACGAACTGCCGCCACTGTCCAACCGTGACCGGCGAGCGCCCCATCGCGAACGAATGCTCGATGCCGACCCAGTGCTGCGGCGTTTCGCGCTCCAACCAGTTTTTCTGCGCGCCGGCCTTGATCGCCGCCGCCTGTTCATGCTCGTGTGAGCCCATCTGGAAACGGCCGGTAGGGATCAGCACCAGATCGGGGCCGACGCCGGTGCCGTCGATAAAGCGGTCGCGCAGCACGCCGTTGGCGTCGGCGACCGGGCTGCCTGCCGTCGGCATCAGCGCTGCCAGTTCGGCGGCGTTGCGTTCGGCCTGCTGCTTGCGGTGGCGCTCCTGCTCGGAGCGATACGCCGCCTCGGCCTTCAGTTGCGCCGCTTTGCGTTGCTGCTCCTCGCGTTCCTCGCGCGCCTGCTTGGCGTCGGCGTCGCGGCGCGCCTGCAACTGCTCGCGCAAGGCCTGCTTGCGGGCCAGCGCTGCGGCTTCCGCCTCGGCGCGCTGCTTGGCCTCCAGCGCGCGGCGTTGCTGGTCCAGCTTCACTTTTTCTGCGGCCGCTGCCTGGGCTTGCGCCTGGCGCCGGGCGGCCAGTTCCGCCGCCATCGCCTGCCGTTTCAGTTCGGCGGCGCGCGCCTGTTCCGCCTGCGCCGCCTTGGCCTCGGCATGCGCCGTTTGCTCGGACTGGCGCTGCTGTTCACGCTCCTGCATCTGGCGTGCCTGGGCGGCCAACTCTTCCTCGCTCGGACCGTCGGCGCGACGCAGCTCCACCAGCAGCTCGCTGACCGAAGCTGGACGGCGTTCCTGCGCATAGGCGAAGCCGTTCTGCAGCACCTTCCACTGCGCCGGATTGAGGCCCTGCGCCGGCGATGGATGGAAATCGGCCGGCCGCATGTCGTCGAACGGCATGCGGCCTTCCAGCAGCTGGTAGATCATCACGGCGACGGCGTAGACATCCAGCTTGGGCGAAGGCTGGCGTTGATGCGTGCCCGCCTCCGGCGCGCGGTAGCCGACGGTGCCGGCATTGGGCGTCTGCAAACCGAGGCTGCTGCCGGCGCTGCGCGCGCGCGAGGCGATGCCGAAGTCCAGCAGCTTGATCTCGCCGCGCTGGGTCAGGAACACGTTGCCGGGCTTGATGTCGCGGTGCACCAGCTTGTGCTTGTCCCAGGCGTATTGCAGGGCGTCACCCACAGGCGCCAGCAGGCGGTAGATGGCTTCCAGCGGCAACGGGCCTTGCGCCGCCAGATAGGCGTCGAGGTCCTGTCCTTCCAGGTATTCCATGATGATGAAATAGCTGGAGGTGGCCGGGTCCTGCGCCCATTCATAGACGCGGACGATGTTTTCATGCGCCAGCTTGCGCGCCTGCGTCGCTTCCTCGATCAGCAACTTGGCGTGGGTGGCGCTCTGGGTCAGCTGCGGCGGCAGTATCTTCAGGGCCACCATGTCGCTGTGGCCCAGCTCCGCGTGGGTGGCCAGGTCGGTCGCCTGCCACACCTGGCCCATGCCGCCCATGCCGATCAGGCGTTCCAGCCGGTAGCGGCGGTTTTGCGGGCCGATCTCCTGGCTGGACATCAGTCCAAGTTCGGTGCCCTGTCGTGCCGCCGGCGGTGCGGCCGTGACGCTGCCTCCCGGCGGCGCGTATTCCGCATCCAGGATGGCGTTCTTGCGGCGGTCGAACTCCTGCAAGCTCAGTAGACCGTCATCATGTAAGGCCCGCAGTTCGCGGATCTTGTCTCTTGCTGTTTGCATCATTAAACGAAGTGTAACCGTTCCCGCGTCAAGCGTTTAAGCTAAAGGCACGCCGCACTGGGCGCAGAATTTGTCCAAAGGGTGGCCGGCCCGCGTCGGATGGCCGTTGGCGCAGTAGCGCGCCGGCGCCGGCACGGGAGCGCCGGCCTGCGCCACGCCGATGCCCAGCTGGCTCTGCGTGGTCAACGCACTGGCGCTGGCCGTGTTCTGCACGTTCAGCAGGTCGAGCTGGTGGCGGCGGTCCTTGTCCATTTCCGCGTCGCGGTGCGCGCGCTCTTCCAGCACCCGCTCATGCGCCTGCTGCGCCGCTTCGGCCGGGGTCACGCCGTGTTCGGCCGCCACCACCTGCGCCAAGGCCTGGATCTGTTCGGCCGTCATGCCACCCTGGATCTGCATCTTCATGATCTGCGTGAGCGCTTCGGCGTTCGGCGCGGCAGCGGTGGCCACCTTGCCGGTATCGCTCAATCGGCCGATGGCTTCGATGCGCGTGAGTTCATGCGCTTGCTGCGCCAGCAGCACATCGTACTCGCCCTTCCAGCGCGCGAACTTCTCGTCGCGGTCATGCTCGAGCTTTTTCAGTTCGCGCTGCCATTGCGCTTCCTGTTCCTTTTGCTTGAGTATCTGGCGCTGCTCATCCACTGCCAGCTGATCCACCATCGCCTGCTTGTTGACGGCGAGGTTCTGGCGCTGATGCACGCCGTCCGCCTCGATGGTGCGCAGCAGCTTTTCATACTGGGCCACCGAATCGGCTTGCGCGCCGGCGCGCTTGAGCTCTTCGATCTTCTGGTTGATCTCGGCCACCTGCACGGCGTTGGCGGCATCCTTGACGGCGTCATCGCGCAGCAGTTCGCGCTGGCGGGCCAGTTGCAGCTGGTCTTCCCATTCCTGCACGCGCTCGGCCTCCCTGCGGCGCGCGGCGCTGGCCAGCGTCAGGCCCTGGATGCGTTCATTGTGGCCTTCGGCCTCGATGTGCAGTTCGCGCTCTTTCTCGGCCTTCTCGCGCTGACGCAGCCCGGCCAGCTCACTGCGCCGATGCGACTCGTCCTCGATCAGCAACGCCTGCGCCATCTGGTTCTCGATGGCTTGGTGGCGCAGCTGGTGCGACAGGCGCTGCTGCGCCAACTGGCGCTGTTCGGCGGCCGTCTGCTGCAGCACTTCGAGCTCGGTGCGCATCTTGATCTGGGCCAGATGGCGCACATGCTCCCAGTCCGCCTGCTCGCCGGCGCGGTGGGATTTGTTCTTCGCCAGCTCGTGTTCCAGATCGGCCAGCACGGTGCCGGCGCCTTTGTCGACGGCGACCTTGCGGGTTTTCGATTCCATCACGCGGCTGTACAGGTCCACTTCGCGCGCGCGCAGCGCCTGCATGCGCTCGGCCTCCTTGAACGTCAGCTCGGCCTTGTTGACGCCCGCGTCCTGGCGCAATTCGGCTCGGCGCAGGTCGGAGCGCATCTTCTGCTCTTCGCGCCAGATCGCCTGCCATTCCTCTTCGTCGTAGATCTGATCCAGCTGCTTGACGTGCTCCAGCTGCACATGACGCTCGTCCGCCACCAGCCACAGGGTGCCGATGCGTTCGCGGTTGTGGTCGAACTTATCGTGCCGCAGCGCGGCCGTCTCCACGCGATCGACGGCCAACCCGTAGCCTGCCAGGCGCAGCTTCAATGCGGCTTGCAGGCGCTCGTCCAGTTGCAGACGCAGGTCGGCGTTGTGCGCCATGTCGCGCATCGAGCGGCTGCCGATGAATTCCGCCGCCACCTGATGCACCGAGGGACCCAGCAGGTCGTGCAGATGCTGGGTGCTGACGGTCCCGGGCACGGTCATGAAGTGCTGGGCGAAGGCCGGCACGTTCTCGATGCGGATGGCGACCGTGAAGCGGGCCGCCACCTTCAAGTGCTCCGCCGTTTGCAGGTCGCCGAACGCAAACTCCACCGGCAGCGCCGCGCTGCGGGTGATGAGGATTTCCGCGTTCTGGTTGCGCAGCAGGTGGTTCAGGCGGGTGAAGAAGCCTTCGATTTCGTACTCGCCCTGCGGCACCTCGGTGGCCTTGTCGGCTTGCAGGATGTAGGCGCGCGAGGTGGCCGGCACGCGCAGCGTTTTGGTGAAGATGCCGGACAAGGCGCTCACGCCGAAGTACACGGCCAGTTCGTCGTCGCCGGGTATCCAGCGGTTATCGCGCAGCACCGGCTCGCTGCGCGGCGCGCCCAAGGTCAGACCGCAGTGCTTGCAGTAGCCCGACTGGTCGTCGTTTTTGTGCTCGCAACGCGGGCATTTTACGCCGCCAAAACCAAACATTTGGAACATGTCAGACTCCTTCTTCGATTCGTCTTCCGGGCCGCCCTGCCATCTGCCGATTTTAGCAGGGCACGCCCATTTTTCATTTTGCGCACGATGCTGTGCCGTTTCAAATCATGCCGATCCGGTCGATACAGGCCAGGCTGGCGCCCTTTTGACGCAGTTCGACCGCAAACCCGGCCGACAGTTCATCCTGCCATGCCTTGGGCAGCAGCACCCGGTCGCCCGCGGCCGCTTGCATAAGTATCAATTCCAGCTTGGGCTCGCGGCCTTCGACGGTGTCGACCCGGCCGGCATGCCAGGCGCTGGAGCAGCCGGTGGCGATGATGCGGCCGCGCGGCAGGAACTCCCGCCCGCGCGCGATTCGGTCGGCCATCACCAGCGCCAGCTGGTACGACCCGCCCTGGAAGCGCGGCTGGCTGAAACGCACCACGCTGCGCCAGCGGCCCAGGCCCTTGCCGTCGAAGTGACGGGCGGCGGCCAGCGTCTGGCGCACTTCCAGTTGGGCGCTCAGGTCCAGGCCTGGCGCGGCGATGGTGTCCTCCTCTGTCGTCGCCGCCGGATGGTGGGTGGCGCCAGCGGATACGCCCTCCGCTTCGGCGCCGCTTTCGATGGCGAAGACGCTGACCTCCACCCACGCCAGGCTGTCATTGACGCCGCCGCTGTGCAGCGGAAACCAGGCGCGCACGGTGGAGACGCCGGCCGAAGGATCGGCGTGGCCGCTTAGCGCGCCAAGATGGGTAATGTGCAGCGCGCGCGTCGGGCCGTCGCTGGCCACGCCGCCGGCGATGATGTCGTCGCCGGGGCCGAACTGCGGATGGTCCAGCGGCGCAGCGGCGGATGCGGCGCCCTGGACGCGGCCGAGCTGCCAGGCGTCCGACCAGCCCTGGGCGAACTGGCGGCCGAGCTGCGCACCTTGGAACAGGCCGCGCACCATGCGGTCCGCCAGTACTGCCGCCAGCTCCCAGTCGCGGTCTGCGGCGCCGGGCGTGACGTCCATGCTGAGGACGACCTGGTCGCGGCTGTCGAGCCGTATTTCAGTATGGCGGGCAAGGCGAACCACTTCCTGCATCCGCTCGGCGATGGCCGGAGCGCCGGCGACGCTGCATTTGACGTCGGCGCGGTTGGCGCGCGGGCGGCGGCTGGCGGTGATCGTCAGCACGCGGCCGTCGGCCAGTATGCTGCGGCATTCGGCGTTGGTCGGCACGGTGGCGGCGGATATCGTGGTCATAGCGTGGTCATAGCGATGGTTCCGTGCGGGGCGCATGCGGGGCGCGGCGGAAGGCCAGGCCGGTTTCCAGATTGGCGCAGATGCGGTCAGCCTCCTCCAATAGCGCCGGCCATTGCGCGTGGTCGGCGCGCTGGAAGCGGGCCAGCAGCGCCCAGGCTTCGTCCAGCGCTTGCGCGGCGACCAGGGTCTGGCCGGTGCGGCGGACCTGTTCCGCATACGCCAATGGCTGGTCCGGTGCGGCCCAGGCCAGCGACGGCATGGTGTTGACGTTCAGCGCGGCCATGCCGAGTCTTAACAACAGGGTCTGGTGCTGCTGGAAGATCAACGAGTCCTCCGGCAAAACGAGCAGGCGCAGGTCGCGGCTCAGTGCCGGAAGTTCAAGGAACAGGCGGCGCAGGCCGAATGCATCCTGCCAGGCGACCGGCGCTGTGACGGCGGAAGAAGCCATGGCGACGGGCGGCGGCGCCGGCGGCGTATCGGCAGCAGCTACAGTGGCAGCTACGGCGACAGCTTCGGCGGCGCGGGCCTTCAATACGGCGGCGTAGTCGACCTGGTCGCCCAAGTCGACCGGCACGCAGTCGTCCACCGTGACGCCGAAGCGTGTGTACAACAGCTGATTGAGGCCGGCGCGGAAGACGTGCCACTCGTCCAACGTGGTGCACGGCGGCAGGTCCAGTGCGCCCTGCGCCAGTTCCGCCTGCAGCGCCGCTTGCGCTGATGCGCGGAACAGCTCCAGCTCCAGCCGCTCCGCCATCTCGCTATACAAATACAAATCGAAGCGCTGCTGCGTCACGCGCGGATTGGCGACATCGACGACAAAGCGTAGCCGCAGCCCCCATTCCGGCGCCGCCGCGAACGGCGCCAGGTGCACCGTGTACGGCCCAGGATGAAAGCACAGCGCCAACTCACCCGCCTCGCAAGCTACCTTGCCCGCAGCCGCGCGGCGCGCATGGCCGCCGGCGTTGAAGACCACGACGGTGCTATGCGCCGGCGCAAAGTCCCCCGCATCGAGCCTCAGCGCGATCAGGTTGACTCCCAGTCCGTCGGTGTCGACGGCTGGCTTGCGGCGCCGGCTAAATATGCCCATGGTCTAAGGCGCCACCGGTTCGACGGCGAAACCTGCACCGTACATCTGGAAGTGATGTGCCGGCGCGGTGGCGAAAGGCCAGCCGCATTCGTATTCGCCATCCGCGTCCAGGCGGCCTTGCAGGACGATCGCTCCGCCGCCGTCGATCACGCGCACCATCACACGCTCGCGCAGCAGGCGCGCGGCAAACGGCGCCTCCGCCGACAGGCTCAGGATCACTTGCCAGCCCTCGCCTGCCGGCAGGAAGTGCAGCGTCCAGCAGCTGTCGTCGGTGACCAGCGATTCCAGCATCGCGGCGCTGGCGGCCGCGCGCAACATGCCGCTGCTGCCGCCCCACACCGGATCATTCGCGGCCTGCCGTACCTGCGACTGCGCAGCCGCGTGCCGCGCCAGCGACAAGTGACGGAAGCGCCGCAGCGTCAGCGGCGACGCCGACAAGGCCTGGCGTTCGCTCGGCGTCAGCGCACGGCTGCCGTCCAGCGCCGCCAGCAGCGTGGCGTCGGCCAGCATCAGGCGGTCGCCCGGCACGGCGCGCGCCAGCAGCGCGCGCTCTCGCAGCCGTGCGTCTTGCTCTTCTTGTGCTGATTTCAACTCGTTCTCCTTCATTTCGCCGATGCGGCGGTGACCGCGTGCAGCTTGTCGATCGCTTCGTTACGCCGCTTGCGCAGCGTCGGCATCGAAATCTGGTCCAGCGCCGCCAACTGCTGCAGGGTCGGCAACTCGCCGGTGGCAGGGTCCAGCCAGGCGTCGGGATAGGTATCGTCGGCGGCGCCCAGCAGTTTCTGGTACACGGCGAGGCGGATCGGCAGCGACTCGCCGCTTAAAACGCGCAAGGCCCAGCTGCCGGCTTGCTGCGCCGCCCGCGCCAATTCCAGATAGCGGGGGGGCAGGGAAAGCGTGCCCGCCAACGCCTGTTCGGCGGCCAGGTCGTGCGCCTTGAATTCGTCCGGAGGCCCGGCGCCGTCGTCGCCGCCCTCCTCCGCCGCATCGTCCCCCAGGCCGGAGTCTTCCTCGGCCACCGGCTCGGGCAGAATGCGATCGTCGTCCTTCGCCTCGTTTTGTTCGGCCTCACCCAGCACGCGCCAGTAGTCTTCCAGCCACAGCGCCGCTTCGCCGGCGTCGCCCTGCCAGTCGTCGGCGCGGTCCATATTGGCCGACAGCTCCTCATAGTCGCCGATTTCCGCCAGCATCGCGGCGATTTTCTCCGGGCTGTTTTTCAGGCTGGCGAATCGCTTGGATTTGGTGTGCAGCGGTCCCGGCGAGCCGGCGTAGCGCTCCTGCGACGCGCTCCAGCGGATGATCCACTCGGCCTTGCAGCCGCCGATGGACTTCATCTGCCGCACTTCGATCGGGCTGCCGTCCAGCGGGCGTCCCAGTATCTCGCCCACCTGCGCCGCATGCTGCCGCCAGTCCGCGAACAGGCCGGCGATCTCGCGGTAGGCGGTATCGAGCATGCGATAGGTGTAGATTTTGTTGGGCGAACAGTCGCGCCCCGTGGTGACGATGTAGTTGTCGGCGTCGACCTTGTCGCGCAGGCCGGCATACATATCGTTGACCTTCTTGCGCATCACGCCTTCGGCGGCGGCATCGAGCCAGAAGGCGCCGCTGCGGCCATGTTCGGCGGCGACGGCGGCGACGAACGCCAGCCAGAACGCAGGCTGCGCCTGCAACTCAAACATCAGGCTAAGCGACAGTTCATAGACGCTGTCGCCGTAGCTGTTGCCCTCGGCCTCGGCGCGCGCCGAACGGGCGCCCGCGCGCAGTGCTGCGGCGACCGCATCGGTATAGCTGTCGAGCAGCGTTGCGTGCCGCCCGTGGTCGAGCAGCTGGTGCATCTCAAGCCGGCGGAACGCCTGCAACGAGCAGTGTCCCAACAGCTTGCGCACTTGTTCCCAGCCGTGCTCCTGATACCGGGTTCCTGGCAAGCGCATACAGTCCTGTCAATAAGAGAAAAACGAAAATGAGCGCGCTATGGCGGACGCCTCGAAATCATGCCACAAAAGCCGCGATTTCATTATCCCGTTTACAAGCCTATTTCCCCTTCTGTTCGCGGTTCTGGGCCGCCAGCGTGGACAGCACCGCAGCCAGCACCGGCGCCGCATGCTCGCCGCCGGTGGCGTTGGAGTGGCTGACGAAGGCCGCCATCGCCAGCCGGTGCGTCTGGCCGGGCAAAGTGCCCGGTTCCAGCCAGCCGATGAACCAGACGGTGGCCGTGTCGTCGCCGGTGGGCGCGGTGCCGGTTTTGCCGTACAGGCCGGGACGCACGCCGGCCAGCGCGGCGGCGCCAAACGCACCGGCGCCGGTGCCGACATCGACCACGCCTTTCATGCCGGCCCGGATGCGGTCGAGGCGGATGCCGACCGGCTTCATCTCCGGCACGGTGCTGTCGGCGCCGCCCAGTGAAAGCAGCATGCGCGGCGCCACCACCTTGCCCTGCCCGACCGCCGCGGCGGCCAGCGCCATTTGCAGCGGCGTGACCTGCATGCGCAAGCCGATCGCCATCTGGCGCAGCTCGTGGCGGGTGTGCACAGGATCGATATGCGCCGGCGTCGCTTGCAACGCATCCCAGCTGCGCCAGTTGAAATCGGCCGGCAGCAGGCCGCCGTCCAGGCGCAGCGTTTGCTCGAAGCCCAGCCGGTGCGCGGCGGCGACGATGGGGCGCACCGCATCGAGCGCGTTGGCGTCCAGCGCCTGCAGGTCGGGGGCGCCGCCGTCGGCGCGGCCGAACAGGCTACGGTCGCTCAATTCGCTGGACCAGGCGAACCAGGTATTGAGGCTGTAGGTCAGCGCCTGCGCCAGTCCCAGGCGGCCTTCCTGCGCACGGCGGTCCAGGCTTTGCTCGTGGTAGTTGGTGATGTGGGCCAGGCGCGGATTGAGCGGGTAGCTGGCGGCGTCGGTCTGGAAGCCGAAGCCGCGCTGCTGCGCCAGGCGGTTGATGGCGGGCAGCGGCATGCCGGCCAGCAGCGCGTCGATCTGCGGATCGTTCTGCGCGGCCAGCTCCAGGCCCAGCGCGCTGATCACCTTGAACGTCGAGCCGGGACTTTGGTGGGCGCCGCCGTCGTGCTGCAGGGCCGGCAGGCGCAGCGGGCTGCGCGCGGGGCTGGTGCGGTCGAAGTCGCGCACCTCGGCCCAGTTGGCGGCGCCGACTTCGCCCGCGCCGGCGCCGGCGGCGGCCAGCACGTCCCCGGTTTCGGTATCGAGGATGACCAGGCCGGCGTGGCGGCCTTCCGCCGCTGCCTGGCCGCCGCTGCAGGTCTTGCCGTCCCAGCGGCCGCGATGCATGCCGATGCAGTCCAACACGCGCTGGCTCAGGGCCTGCAGGGGCAGGTCCAGCGTGAGCCGCGCGCCGACCGCCGCGCCGGATGCGCGCGAGACCGTGGCGGCCGATACCGGCAGGCGGGCCAGCATACCGGCCACGCTGTTGGCCTGGTCGCCGCTCACGCCCAGCAGCGGCGCGAGACCGGCCTCGATGGCGGGCTGCGTCGGCGCGCCGTCGGCCCAGAGCAGCGTGCCGTTGCGGTCTTCCAGCTGCACCGGCGACGGCGCGGCCGGCCGTGGCAGGCCGGGAGCGGCGTCTCCAGCCACTGGCGACAGCGCCTGCCATACCAGGCGGCCGCCGGCGACGCGCAGGTGGCGGTATTTTTGATCTTCCGGCGCGCTGAAATCGAGCGGTTGCGCCGTCAGCTGCACGTTGTGCGCGCCCGCTTGCAAGGTCAGCGTGAGCTGCTGGACATCCGTGCCACCGGCACAGGCGCGGCCGGTGCAGGCGGGCGCCAGCTGCGCGCTGGCGCCGACGGTACCGGTGACACGGCCTGCCAGCAGTACCTGCATCACTTCACCGCCAACCGCGGCGCGCGGCAGTGCGAGGTTGAGCCGCACGACAGGGCGAGCGCCCTGTCCTTCAACGGCCTGCGGCCAGCGCGCCACGCGGGTCCACGGCTGCCATCCCTGCGGCAGCGATGCGAACAGGCGCGAAGCGGCGACCGGCATCTGGCTGGTGGTGGCCACCATCGCCGGCGCGCTGCCGGACGCGGAGTCGCCGCCGGTGCTGGCGCTCCAGTCCAGCACCATGCCCGCCGGCGCCTTGACGCGCCAGGCCAGCAGGCGACGTTCGCTGTTGTAGATGTCGATCTGCTGGCGGACGTAGGCGCCGTCGGCCTGGTAGTACAGGCGCTTGAACAGTTTGTGCGTGGCGGCGCCGGGTTGGACCTGCTTCCAGTTGTTCAATTCGGCGGCCCGTTCGGCGGCGCCTGCGGCCTGCCATTGCGGCAGGTCGCGCGGCGCCAGTTCGATGGTGCCGGCGGCGTTCAACCGCAACAGGCCCCGGTCTTGCAGCTCGTTGAACAGCGACTGGTCCTCCAGCGCCACTGGCGCGGCGGCCGGCACTTGATACGCGCCCGGCGCAAGGCTGGTGCTGACCGCCCTGCCGCGCGCGGGAAAGGCGACCACCAGCGCGCTGGCCGGCACGCTGGCGTCAGCCGCGTCGCGCGGCGCCAGTCGATACATCTGGACCACCAGTTCACCGGCCCGCGGACACATGGCGTTGGCGCGCCGTTCGATGCGCAGCGCCGAGGCGGGGCCCCACAACAGCCAGCCCTGCTGGCGCAGCGCCACCTGGCCGCTGGCGCCCTGCTCGACCTGGCCGAAACTGGCGTCGCTGATCCAGCGCGCGCCGGCCTGCGCGCTGCGCCAGCTCAGTTGCAACGGCTCGCTGAGCGGATCGGTGAAATCCGCGCGGGCAGTGCCTTCGATCTGGATTTCCGGGACCGCGCCGGCGCCGGCGCCGGCGCCGGCGCTGCTGTCGGCCACCAGCAGTACGTTGCGCAGCGAGATCTGGACGTTCGATTCTTCATTGCGCTTGACCCAGCGCTTGACGTCGTCAAAGCGGTAGCCGAGCCGCAGCGGCAGCAGGCGCGCGTCGGTGGGGCTGCGCATCTGGCTGCACAGGTCCACGCGCACCGCCGGAGCGGCTTGCATGCCGGACGCCACCAACAAGGCGCCGCCGGGTTGGATGCTGGTGCTCAGGCCCGCCTGCACGGGCACGGTGAAGGCGGCACCGGGCAGCACGGATTGATAGGCATAGGCGGCGCGCACGCTGTTGACTGCCTGCGGCGTGCTGACCGTCGCGGCGGCCAGGTGGCGCGCATGGCCGGCGATCAGCGCGCCGCCGCCCGCCACCACACACACGCCGACAACCGCGATCCACATGGCGCGCTGCCGCCCGAGCGCCTGCGCGCCATCCGCCGCCCCGCTTGCCACCGACTTGGCCCCGGTGCGCGCCGTCGGCACCAGCCGCATCGATGGTCGGCCGCGCGCGCCGGCGCGCAGGTTGGCCTGCCGGCGCCGCGCGCGGCGGCGCTCGGCCCAGGCTTGCAGGATGGTGGTGATGAATCGCGGCATAAGCCCCTCGCGCTGGTGGACGGTATCTGCCCAGCCTTAGCGGAGGGACGGCGAAAACGCGCAGTCCGTGGTCGAAAAGCTATCGCCTGGTCGCGCCTATCTGCATTTCGGGACGCAAAAAGCGCGGCTCGTCGCAATCCCGTGGCGGCTGGACGGGCCTTTGCATAAAGTGAGCACATCGAAACACACTTTTAACCACCGAAAGGAAGCAAAATGAACGTCCTGAAAAACTTCGAAGCCCTGTTTGTCGTGACCCTGGGCCTGGCCTGCGCCGCCAACTACGTACTCGACGACACCACCGCAGCCCCGGCACCGGTCCAAGCCAGCTACAACGCGCCGGCCGCCGCCAAGGACATGCAGGTGATCGTCGTCAGCGCCAAACGCCTGACCGCCGAACAGAAAAAACAGTCGCTGATCGACGAGAGCAAATCCGTGCTGGCCGCAGACACCACCGCAGCGAGCAAAATTTGAAGGCCCGTAATCCCTTCGCCTGTACGCGCCACCGAAACGCCGCGTAACAGGCGAAGCCTTTAGCGGACTCGCTCCGTTCCCTCCTTATCCGTCAACACCCTCCCCGCCGTAGTCCCTTCCGTGCGCCACCGCACACACCACCACAGCTTTGTGTCAGATGTAAAAAGTTGCATCATCGGGAGTCATCCCTGGCGCTGCTTGCTATAGTTCGTTCAAGCGTTGCACCAAAACGCGCAAACGGAGAACACATCATGATCAAACGCTCGCACACCATTTACGCTGCCGCCATGCTCGCGTTGAGCGCAGCAGCATTCGCTCCAGCCATCGCGTCCGCGCAAGTCGGCGTCAGCGTCGTGATCGGCAATGCGCCGCCGCCTCCGCGTTTTGAAAGCCTGCCGGCGCCGCGCCACGGCTATGTCTGGGCGCCCGGCTATTGGAACTGGGACGGCTATCGCCACGTGTGGCTGGCCGGCCGCTGGGAACAGGAACGCAGCGGCGCGCAGTATCGCCGCGCCGAATGGATACGCGACGGCGGCAACTGGCGCCTCGATCCGGGCGGCTGGGTCACCGTCGGCACGGCCCCGGTGCAGGTTGACTATGTGACCGTTGCGCCGCCGCCGCCACGCTATGAAAGGCTTCCGCCGCCGCGTTATGGCTACATCTGGGCGCCGGGCTACTGGGATTGGCGCGGCCACCGCCATGAATGGATAGGCGGCAGCTGGGTCGCCGAGCGTCCGGGCTACATCTATGCCCAACCGCGCTGGGTGGAACGCGATGGCCGCTGGCTGCGCGAGGAAGCGCGCTGGGATCGCGGTCCGAACGGCGACCGCGATCATGACGGCATCCCGAACCGCTACGACCGTCACGACAACCGCAACTACGGTCACGGCCGCGGCGACAAGGACCACGACGGTGTACCGAACCGCTACGACCACGATCGCGATGGCGACGGCGTACCGAACCGCCAGGACCGTCATCCAGACAACCCGCGCCGCGATTGATGAACGACGCTGATTTCGAAGTATTGGCCACGGCCGCCTACAAGGGCGAGCGCGTGGCCGCTCGTCGTCTGGCGGCGCGTTCACAGGTGAGCGAGGCGCAGGCCTTGCATCAGGTGCTGACGCAGGTGGCGGGCGTGCGGGGTTTGGCGCCGCTGCTGGCCGAACGCGGGGCCTTGCGCCTGCGCGACCACGAACTGCGCTCGGCAAAGTTGGCGGAGAAGGCGCGGCAATTGGAACAGCGCGCGGCGCGCATGCGCCCGGCCACCGATGGCTGGCGTGGATGGTTCGACGGTTCGGCGCATCCCAATCCGGGACAGATCGGCATCGGCGCGCTGCTGTGCGGGCCGGACGGCGAGCGGGTGGAAATCAGCCGCCGCGCCGGATATGGCAACAGCGGCGAGGCGGAATACCTGGCGCTGACGGCCTTGCTGGAGGCGGCCGTCAGCCTGGGCGCGGCCGGGCTGGTGGTGCATGGCGACAGCCAGGTGGTGGTCAACGATGTGAATCTGAGTGCGCAGGCGGTGGCCGCCGGCCGTGGCGCCAAGGGACTGGAAGAACATCGCCAGCGCGTGCTGGAGTTGATGGCGCCGCTGGGAGCGGTGAACCTGCGCTGGGTGCCGCGCCACCGCAACGGCGACGCGGACCGCCTGTCGCAACAGGCGATCGACAGATCGCCCGGCGACAGTAGCGATAATTAAGCGCGGCTGGTCAGGCGCAGTGCCGGGCGCGCTGCGGACGCGCGCGCAGCCGTGCCGCGCGGACGCGAGGACGACGCCGAACCATCCACCTTGAACACGCTGACCGCCTGCGCCAGCGCCGCCGCCTGCTGCTGCATCGATTCCGCCGCGGCGGCGGCCTGTTCGACCAGTGCCGCGTTCTGCTGCGTCACGCCATCCATCGCGCCGATGGCCTGATACACCTCGTTGATGCCGGCGCTCTGCTCGGTGCTGGCCGCCGTGATCTCGGTGATGATGTCGCTGACCCGATGCACGCTGCTGACAATTTCATCCATCGTCAGGCCGGCGTCGGCCACCAGCTTGCTGCCCTGGTTGACCTTGTCGACCGAATCGCCGATCAGCGTCTTGATTTCCTTGGCCGCCGACGCCGAGCGCTGCGCCAGGTTGCGCACCTCCGTCGCCACGACCGCGAAACCGCGTCCCTGTTCGCCGGCGCGCGCCGCTTCCACGGCGGCGTTCAGCGCCAGGATATTGGTCTGGAAGGCGATGCCGTCGATGACCGCGATGATGTCGACGATCTTGCGCGAGGACTGGTTGATCGAATCCATCGTGTCCACCACCTGCGACACCACCATGCCGCCCTTGACCGCCACCTGCGCCGCCGATGCCGCCAGCTGGTTGGCCTGGCGCGCGTTGTCGGCGTTGTGCTTGACGGTCGACGTCAGTTCTTCCATCGACGATGCGGTTTCCTCCAGCGCGCCGGCCTGCTGCTCGGTGCGGCGCGACAGGTCCTGGTTGCCCGCCGCGATCTCGCTCGACGAGGTGGTGATATGGTCGGTGCCGCTGCGTACCTCGGTGACGATGCCCAGCAGACTGGCGTTCATCTCCTTCAACGCCGACAACAGCTGGCCGGTTTCATCGCGGGCGCTGTCGTCGATATGGCCGGTCAGGTCGCCGCCGGCGACGCGGCGCGCAGCCGTCACCGCCACTTGCAACGGACCGGTGATGCCGGTGGTCAGCAGCCACGAACTGACGGCGCCGAAGGCCAGCACCAGCACCGCCAGCAGGTACAGCAGATTGCGGCTGCTGGCCGCCACCTCGTCGATATGGACGGCGGTGGCGTCGATTTTCGCGCGCTGCATTTTCAGCAGTTCCTGCATCAGCGCCTGGTAGCTGGTGGAACCGGGACGGAACACGTTGGCGAAGACCTTCTCGGCTTCTTCCAGTTCGCCGGCGCCTTTGAGCTTGGCCACCTGGTCGCGCGACGACAGGTAGATCTTGCGCTGTTCGCCGATGCGGCCGAACAATTCCTTCTCGTCGGCGTCGACGATCAGGGCTTCCACCTTCTTTTGGTATTCCGCCGAGATGGCCGACGAGGCCTTCGATTCTTCGGCGAAGAAGGCGCCCAGCGACGGATCGCTGCTGCGGGCGATGGCGGTGGTGCGGCGGATAGCGCTATCAATCTTGCTTGACCAGTCGGAGATCATGCGCTCCTTGGCCAGCGGCACCTGCATCATCTCGCGCGTGGCCGTGGCCACGCCCTGCAGGCGCCAGACGCTGATCGCGGTGATCAGCATGGCGAACGCCAGGATGATGCCAAAGCCCAGCGCCAGGCGCTTGCCGATGTTGATATTGGCCAGCATCGTCATCACGCCGCCAGCGCGGTGGTTTCGACCAGACCCATATCGGCGCTGGACATCAGCTTGTCGATATCGATCAGGATCAGCATGCGCTCGTCGAGCGTGCCCAGGCCGACGATGTGGTCGGTGTTGATGGCCGAGCCGATTTCCGGCGCCGGCTTGACTTGTTCCGGCATCAGCGTGGTGACGTCGGAGACGCGGTCCACCACCATGCCGACCACACGGTGGCCGATGTTGAGGATGATGACGACGGTGAACTGGTCGTACGACGGCGTGCCCAGGTTGAACTTGATGCGCATGTCGACGATCGGCACGATCAGGCCGCGCAGATTGACCACGCCCTTGACGAAATCGGGGGCGTTGGCGATGCGGGTCGGGGTTTCGTAGCTGCGGATCTCGGCGACTTTTTGGATGTCAATGCCGTACTCTTCCTGGCCCAGGGTGAAGGCCAAATACTCGCCGGCGGGGGTCGTTGCGTGCAGTTCGCTTACATTACCAGACATGGGGGTTTCCTTCATTGCTAAAGTGACTGGCAGCAATGTTACCTTAAGTCAAGTAAAGACGCAGCAAATAAATGCATCAAGGAAACAAATAAGCCTAGCGCAACTTCCACCTGGGTTTTTCCACCAGTTGGGAGGCCGGCGCGGGCAAGGCGCGCAGCACGGTGATGGCGACGGCGCGCGGATTCGGCGCCTGGGGTTCCGGCTTGGCGGGCTCGGCATCCGCGGCGGCGCGCCGGGCCGACCACGAGGTGGCGCTGGCGGCCGCGTTCGGGCGCGCGCCGGCCGGGCGGAAGTCCTCCCCCTTGAGCTGGAAATGGGGCGCCACGGTCGGCGTGTCGTCCAGCGCCAGCGCGCCGCCGCAGACCAGGGCCAACAAGATTGGTGCAAGCGCCAGGAAGTTACGCATCAAAGTGCCTGTCATTATCAAATATAATTGTATTTTATACAATCTCGTCGTACTTGGCAAGCAAACAATTATTGATCGCCGCCCGCATACCCTGCACAAGGGCTGAATCAGGCTGTATGATCTGAAAAACTAACGCCGAAGACAACACGGGAGAAGAATGAACAGCTTGCTCAACAGCTGGCACCCGCGCCTGGTCCGCCTGGCCAGTGCCGCCGCCGGAGTCGATGGAGCGCACGATAGCAACCACCTGCACCGGGTCTGGCGCAACGCCACCCTGCTGCTGGACGATTATCCCGAGGCCGACGCGCTGGTCGTGCTGGCCGGCTGTTATCTGCACGACCTGGTCAACCTGCCCAAGAACGATCCCGAACGCCACCTGGCCTCGCGCAAGGCGGCGCTGCTGGCCAGCCGCCAGCTGGCCGAACTCGATTTCCCGCCCAATAAACTGGGCGCCGTCGCGCATGCGATCGAGAGCCACAGTTTTTCCGCCGCCATCCGCGCCGAGACCATCGAAGCCAAGATCGTGCAGGACGCCGACCGCCTCGACGCGCTCGGCGCGGTCGGCCTGGCGCGGCTGTTCTACACGGCCGGCCGCATGGGCACCGCGCTGGCGCACGCCGACGATCCGATGGCGCTGCACCGCGAGCTTGATGAAAAAGCCTATGCGCTCGACCATATCGACACCAAGCTGGCCACCCTGCCCGGCAAGATGCAGACGGCCGCCGGCCGGCGCCTGGCGCAAAGCCGCCTCAACGAGCTGACCGCCTTCCGCGACAGCTTCATCGCCGAGTGGGCATCGAGCCCGACGGCGCCCTGACCTCGCCCTGACTCACTGCTTGCCGACCACATGACGCCACCCGATTCCGCCACCACCGCCCTGCCGGCCGCCGCGCCGGCGGCCAACCTGAACTTCATCCTGATCTGCGTGTTCATCGATATGCTGGGCATCGGCCTGATCGTGCCGGTGCTGCCGATGCTGATCGGCGAGTTTGCCGGCTCGCGCGAAAACCAGACCCACTGGTTCGGCATCATGAGCGCGGTGTTCGGCCTGATGCAGTTCATCTTCATGCCGATGCTGGGCGCCGTCAGCGACCGTATCGGCCGCCGGCCGGTGCTGCTGTATTCGATGGCCGGCATGTGCATCAACTTCCTGTCGACGGCGTGGGCGCCCAACCTGGCCTGCCTGTTCATCGGCCGCGTGGTGGGCGGCATGTCGTCGGCCAGCATGTCGGTCGCTTCGGCCTACGCGTCCGACGTGTCGACGCCGGACAACCGCGCCAAGAGCTTCGGCAAGGTCGGCGCCGCGTTCGGCCTGGGCTTCATCTGCGGCCCCATGCTCGGCGGCCTGCTGGGCAACGTCAACCTGCACCTGCCGTTCTATGTGGCGGGCGCGCTGTCGGCCGCCAATTTCGTCTACGGCTATTTCGTGGTGCCGGAATCGCTGCCGGCGGAGCGCCGTTCGGCCTTCAGCCTGACCAAGATCAATCCCCTGTCGGCCCTGTTCAAGCTGGCGCGCCGCACCGACATCCGCGGCCTGGTGGTGACCTTCGCGCTGGTCACCGGCGCGCAGATGATGCTGCAAACGACCTGGGTGCTGTACACCAACTTCCGCTTCGACTGGACGCCGGGGCAGAACGGCGCGGCGATGTTCTGCGTCGGCCTGATGGCGGCCGTGGTGCAGGCCGGCCTGCTGGGCATCCTGATCAAGCGCTTCGGCGAAGTGCGCCTGTCGTTGCTGGGCATGTGCTCGGGCGGCCTGACCTACCTGCTGTACGGCCTGGCCACGCAGGGCTGGATGATGTATGTGCTCATCATCTGCAACGTGCTGTCGTTCGCGGTCGGTCCCGCGCTGCAGGGCATCATCTCGAAATCCACGCCGCCCAACGAACAGGGGGAATTGATGGGCTCTTTGCAATCGATCTCCAGCCTGGGCGTGATCTTCATGCCGCTGCTGGGCACCGCCATCCTGGCGGAAGTGGGCCACCTGCCGGCCAACGACTGGCGCATCGGCAGCACCTTCTACCTGTGCGCGGTGATGCAGGCGCTGGCCATCCTGGTGGCACAGCGCTTCTTCCGCCAGCACCACATGCAGGCCGCCAAACCATGAGCGGGCGCAGCTTCGCCATGCTGCTGGCGGCCGGCGCGATGCAGGCCGGCGCCGCCGCCGAGTGCTCGCGCGATATCGCCGTGCCGGTGTCGGCCAGCGGCGCCAGCGTCCAGGTCGAGGGGGCGAACATCGGCGGCATCTATCCGGACCTGTTGCGCGCCATGGGCGCAAAAAACGGCTGCAATTTCGTCTTCACGCTGGTGCCGCGCGCGCGCCAGGTGGCCATGTACAAGGACGGCAAGGCGGACCTGCTGGTGCCGGCGTCGCGCACGCCGTCGCGCGACCTGCTCGGCACCTTCGTGCCGATGATAGGCCATCGCGCCATGCTGATCTCCGTGGCGGGCCAACGGGCACCGATCACCAGCGCGAAAAACCTGCTGGAGCGGCGCGAGCTGCGCGTGGCGGTGGTGCGCGGCTTCGACTATGGGGAGCAATATACGGCGCTGGTCAACGAGCTGGCCAAACAGGGCCGCTTGTTCACCGAGGTCGATGTGGTGGCGGTGGCGCGCCTGCTCAACGCCGGCTCGGCCGACGTCACCATCATGGGGCCGACCTTGATGGCCGGCGCGATCCGGCGCGACCAGCGCGTCAACGGCATGCAGGAAAAGCTGCGCATGGAGCCCATACCGGAATTGCCATGGCACGAGAGCGGCGCCTACGTGTCGCGCGCGCTCAAGCCGCAAGACCAGCGGGTGCTGGTCGACATGCTGGAAAAGATAGGCAGGTCGAACCAGGTGATGGACGGCTACCGCAGCTATTTCCACTCGGACGTGCTGACCGACAGCGTCCGCCCCCGCTAGGCTAAACGGTTTATTCCGTTTAGTTTATTTCCCCTCCACCACCGGCAGTTCCAAGGCGCTGCTCTCGGCGCCGGCGTGGTAGACGCGCAGCGTCGCCTTCCTGTAGTCGGCCGGCTTGGCGTAGAAGATGTTCGGCACGTAGGTCTGCGGGTTGCGGTCGTACAGCGGGAACCAGCTGGACTGGATCTGCACCATCACCCGGTGGCCCGGCAGGAACACATGGTTGGCGTTCGGCAGCGCGAAGCGGTATTTCTCCACCGCGCCCGGCGTGACCGGCGACGGCTGCTCGAAGCTGTTGCGGTAGCGACCGCGGAAGATGTCCATCGCGATGCCCAACTGGTAGCCGCCCAGCTCCGGCTGCGACGGCACCTCGTCCGGGTAGACGTCGATCAGCTTGACCACCCAGTCGGTGTCGGTGCCGGTGGTCGAGGCGTACAGGTTGACCATGGCGGCACCGGCGATCTGCAGGCGCGCCTTGAGCGGCTCGCTGACGTAGCTCAGCACATCGGTGCGGTCGGAGACGCCGCGCTGGTCGCTGACCAGCCACGGACGCCACACGTTGGCGTCGCTCATGTGCACCGGGCGCGGCACGAACGGCACCGGCTTGGCCGGGTCGGACACGTATTCGTCGTAGCCGGCGTCCTGTTGCGGCGCGTCGAAGTCGAGCTTGAAGTCCGGTTTCAGGTAGATCGGCTTGAGCGGCGCCGGGCAGCCGGCCTCGCAGGCCAGCGGCCAGCGCGGCAAACGCTGCCAGCGATTGACACCAGTCTGGTAGAACAGCACCGGCGGCGTGTCGGCGGCCGGCGCGCCGTCCTTCAGGTATTGGTCGAGGAAAGGCTGCATCACGTCGCGGCGGAATTCCAGCGCGGTGTCGCCGGTGAACTTGAACGCGCCCAGGCTGGAACCCTCGTAATTGACGCCGCTGTGGCGCCACGGCCCCACCACCAGGAAGTTCTTGTTGTTGGCCGTGTCCTGCGGTTCCACCGCCGAGTAGAAGGCGTAGGCGCCGTAGATGTCTTCCTGGTCCCAGTAGCCGACCACGGTCATGGTCGGCACCTTCATCTGGCGCTTGGCCAGGATCTTGTCCAGCGCCTGCTGCTGCCAGTAGCCGTCGTAGGCGGGATGCTCGAACAGCTTGCGGGTGAAGTTGAGTTGATCCAGGCCGAACTGCTTGGCGTAATCGGCCGTGGAGCCGCCGCGCAGCGCGCCTTCGTAGTCGTCGTAGACGCCGGTGGCCAGCGTCTTGCCGCTGCCCTTGGCGGCGGTCTGGCCGGCGATGTAGCTCAGGTTGGGCAGGCGGAAGGCTCCGTTGTGGAACCAGTCGTCGCCGCGCCAGCCGTCGACCATGGGGCTCATCGGCACCGCGACCTTGAGCGCCGGGTGCGGATCGACCAGCGCCATCAGCACCGTGAAGCCTTCGTAGGACGAGCCTATCATGCCGACGTTGCCGTTGCTTTCGGGGGTGTTCTTGACCAGCCAGTCGATGGTGTCCCAGGCGTCGGTGGAGTGGTCGGTGCGGGTGTTGTTGAGCGCGCCCTTGACCGGGCGGGTCATCACGTACTCGCCTTCGGAGCCGTATTTGCCGCGCACGTCCTGGTAGACGCGGATGTAACCGTTCTCCATCATCACTTCGTCGCCCTGGCCGACGGTGGCCAGCACGCTGGGGCTGACGTTGCGCTGGGCGCGGCCGCTGGCGTTGTAGGGGGTGCGGCTGAGCACCATCGGCGCGCGCGCGGCGCCCTTGGGGATGACCAGCACGGTGTGCAGCTTGACGCCGTCGCGCATCGGGATCATCACCTCGCGCTTGACGTAGTCGGCGTTGGGGACGGCGGTGTCGAACTTGGCGGGGATGTCGGGCGCCATCGGCGGCGTGGACGTTTGCGCCGTTGCGGCGTTGACCATCAGGGTGGAAAGCACTGCAACTGCAAGGTCACGCATATCGGCTCCGGTAAGGGGTATTGCTCAGGATCGGCAATACTACCTTATCGTTTAGATTAATGCATGAGCTTGAAGAGCACGGCGGTCAGCCCGGTTTGCACGACAATCACGCCGACCATCCACTGTATCAACTCAGACTTAAGCTGGGCCAGGCGCATGTCGAGAAAGTTTTTAGTCACCAGTTGGCTGTCGATCAGCTGAACCATCGCCGAAGCCATTGCCTTGGCCTGCTTCTCGGGCATGCCACCTTCAATCAAGGTATCCATAAACATCACAGTATCGAAGATATCAGGCATTTTAGTCTCCTTTGGATTGGACCGCGAGTAATCAATCTAGTTCCGATTTCCCCGTCGTGCCTTGCTGCGCCTCACACCTTGACAGACCGCCGCTGAGCTGCAACCATACGCGCATGAAATTTTTTACTACACTTCACGCCTGCCTGATTTGGCGCCGCTCCTAGCGCGCGGCCACTGTCTACCCATAGTGATGTGATATTTTTATCAACGCCGCCCTTTTCTGGTGGCGTTTTTTATATTCGTCGCGCCGGACCGGGGCAACGTAAAGGAACCCCTGATGAGCCTGACCGAACAAGCCGAAGTAATCGCCACCGCGCCAACCGCGTCCAAAGGCCCGACCGTGATCCTGACCGGCGACCGCCCGACCGGCCCGCTGCACCTCGGCCACTTCGTCGGCAGCCTGCGCAACCGCGTGGCCTATCAGCACGAATACAAGCAGTTCATCATGCTGGCCGACGCCCAGGCCCTGACCGACAATATGGACGACACCAACAAGGTGCACCGCAACGTGGTCGAAGTGGCGCTGGACTACCTGGCGGTCGGCATCGACCCGGCCAAGTCGACCATCCTGATCCAGTCGCAGATCCCTGAACTGGCCGAGCTGACCTTCTACTACCTGAACCTGGTGACCGTGGCGCGCCTGGAGCGCAACCCGACCGTCAAGACCGAGATCGCGCTGCGCGGCTTCGAGCGCGACATCCCGGCCGGCTTCCTGACCTACCCGGCCTCGCAGGCGGCCGACATCTCGGCGTTCAAGGCTTCCATCGTGCCGGTCGGCGAGGACCAGATCCCGATGATCGAGCAGACCAATGAAATCGTGCGCCGCTTCAACCGCCTGGTCAACCAGGACATCCTGGTCGAGTGCAAGGCGCTGGTGCCGGAAATCGGCCGCCTGCCGGGCACCGACGGCAAGGCCAAGATGAGCAAATCGCTGGGCAACACGATCAATCTGGGCGCCACCGCGGCCGAGATCACCGCCGCCGTGAAAAAGGTGTATACCGATCCGCTGCACCTGCGCGTGGAAGATCCTGGCCACCTGGAGGGCAACGTCGCCTTCATCTACCTGGACGCCTTCGATCCCGAGCAGGACAAGCTGGCCGAAATGAAGGCGCATTACGTGCGCGGCGGCCTGGGCGACTCGATCGTCAAGAAGCGCCTGGAAGTGGTGCTGCAGGAGATGCTGGCGCCGATCCGCGCCCGCCGCGAGGCGCTGGCGCAGGACAAGGGCTACATCATGCAGATGCTGAAGGAAGGCACGATGCACGCGCGCGAAGTGGCCGCCCGCACCGCCGACGAAGTCAAGGCCGCCCTCGGCCTGAGCTACTTCTGAACCCGGTGACGCCGGACGCCCTGCCCTCGCAGCTTGCGCTGCTGTGGCTGGCGGCGGTGTACGGCGTCGCCAGCACCATCTGCTTCATCGCCTACGCGACCGACAAGTCGGCCGCCGTCAAGGGCCGCCAGCGCACGCCGGAAAGCACGCTGCTGCTGTGGGGCCTGGCCTGCGGCTGGCCCGGCGGCCTGCTGGCGCAGCGCTGGCTGCGCCACAAGACGGTCAAGACTTCATTCCAGATCGCCTACTGGTGCAGCGTGGCGCTGAACCTGTCCGCGCTGGCCGCCGTGTGGTGGCTGTGCACAACCTACTGAGGAGTTCGACCATGTGGCACGGCGTGTTGTGCGGTTTGCTGGCGGGCGCCATGTGGGGCATGGTGTTCATCGTGCCGGAATTGCTGACGGCGTTCACGCCGCTGGAGATGGCCTGCGGGCGCTACATCGCCTACGGCCTGATCGCCGGCGCCCTGATGGCGCGCCGCCTGCCGGCGCTGCTGCGCCGCCTCGACCGGGGCGATGTGATCGCGATGATCAAACATGCGCTGGCCGGCAACATCGTCTACTACATGCTGCTTGCGCTGGGCGTCAAGTTCGCCGGCGTGGCGGCCACTTCGCTGATCATCGGCGTGCTGCCGATTTCGGTCACGCTGGTCGGCCAGAAGGACCACGGCTCGGTGCCGCTCAGGCAGCTGATGCTGCCGCTGCTGCTGGTGGCGGCCGGCATCGCCTGCATCAATATCGACGTCTTCACCCATGACACCGGCAACGGCGCGCCGCTGGCCGACAAGCTCCTCGGCGTGCTGTGCGCGGCCGGCGCGCTGCTGTGCTGGACCTGGTATTCGGTGGACAATGTGCGCTACCTGAAGCGCAATCCGCATTTCAGCAGCGGCGAGTGGTCGGCCCTGTACGGCCTGTCGAGCGGCCTGATCGCGCTGGCGATCGCGCTGGCGGGGCTGGCGCTGTTCCATGCCGAGGTGACCGGCGCCGGCGCCGTGGCCAGCGGCCGCGATCGGACGCTGTTCTGGATCGTCAATGCGCTGCTGGCCCTGGGCGCGTCGGTGATCGGCAACCACCTGTGGAATATCGCCAGCCGCAAGGTGCCGCTGACCTTGTCCGGCCAGCTGATCCTGTTCGAAACCCTGTTCGCGCTGATGTATGGCTGCATCTACAAGCAGCAGCTGCCGCGCGCTCTGGAGATCGCCGCCATGCTGCTACTGGTGGCCGGCGTGACGTGGTCGATGCGCGTGCATGCGCTGGACGACGCCAGCGAGGCGCACGCCGGCTAGCCCGGTCGCTTATTCCGGCTTGAGGCGTTGCGCCACCAGCTCGGCCATTGCGGCGTCCTGCAAGCCGGCCACCACGCCGCGCTGGTCGGCGCCGCTGCGGTTCTGGCTGACCTTCCATTTGCCCACCAGGCTGTCGATCGGGATCTCGATGCCGATGATGGCCTTCATCGTCGCGGCCATGAAGTCGATGGGCGCGTCGTCCAGTTCCCACGGCTGCGGCAGGCCGTTTTCGTGCTTGTTGGTCAGGTGGTCCAGCAGGCGGCGCAGCCAGAACGGATCGTCCACCACCTTGGCCACGCCACGCGCCTGCACCATCGCGTAGTTCCAGGTCGGCACCACCTTGTGCGTGGTGCGCTTGGTTTCATACCAGCTCGGGCTGATGTAGGCTTCCGGCCCCTGGAACACCACCAGGCATTGCGCCCCCGCTTCCAGCCTTTGCCACAACGGATTGGCGCGCGCCACGTGGGCGCGCAGCACGCCCAGGCCGCTGCTACCTTCGCCGGGGTACAGCATGAAGGGAATCAGGTCGGCGCTGACGCCGTCGGCATCGACGACGATCAGCGTGGCCAAGGGATAGGCGTGCATCAGGCCATGGCGGACTTCAAGGCGGTCTTCGGCAAAAGCGGGTTGCAGGTACATGGCTGGGCGGGCGGCGTGAATGATGGAGCCAGTGTAGCAGCGGCGCCGACGGGCCGACAGAGCCAGCGCGGCGCGCGCGCGTGGAGCCAGGCCTAGTCGAGCAGGCCGTTCTCGCTCAGCACGTCCTGGATCAGCTCCAGGCGCAGCACCGGATTCTCCTGCAACAGCAGGCGCTGCTTCTCTTCCACGTCCAGCCGCAGCAGCTCGCACCAGCGGTTCGCGACCCAGCCGGCTTCGTCCAGCCGGTACGGCGGCGACAGCGGCATGTTGGCGGTGGAGATCTGCTTCTTTTGCAGCGAGCGTATCAGGGAGCCCAGCGCGTTGGCGACGTCCTGCTGCTCGCTGGGAATCGGCACCACCATGTCTTCGGCGACTTCCTCGACCTCGGCCATCCACAAGCCATGCTTGAGCTGCTCGGCGGATTTGATCTGGAAGCGCGTGGTGCCGATGCAGGAGATCTGCAGCAGACCCGGCAAGGGCGCGGTCCAATCGATGATGCGCGCCATGGTGCCGGCGTCGGACAGGGTTTCGTGCTGGTCGGGCACGCGGGTTTCGCTGCCGTCCAGCAGCGGAACGACGCCGAATTCTTCGCCGCGGGCGATGCAGCGCTTGACCAGATCCAGGTAGCGCACTTCAAACACCTGCAAGGGCAAATGCCCGTCCGGAAACAGGATGGTATTGAGCGGAAAAAGAGGAATTGATGACATTCCGCCATCATCGCATGAAATGGCCGCGTCCGTCCTAGACAGACAGCACTAACCTTACGACTTCCTTAAGGTCGGCGGAAAATCTGGCCGCCTTTCATCACAAAAGCAACGCTGCGCAGCGCCGTGATGTCCTGGGTCGGGTCGCCCTGCACCGCCACCAGATCGGCCAGATAGCCGACGCGGACCTGGCCCAGCGAGGCGCCACGCTCCAGCACCGCCGCGTTGACCACGGTGGCCGCCTGCAGCGCCTCGGTCGGCGTCATCCCCAGCTTGACCATCCACTCCAGCTCGCGCGCGTTGTCGCCGTGCGCGAACACGCCGACGTCGCTGCCGTTGCCGATGACCACGCCCAGCTTGCGCGCCAGCTGGAAGGCGCGCGCGGCGGCTTGCATGGACGGCGTCGGCGGCCCGCCGCGCTGGTATTTCTGGAAGTATTCGCTGGTTGCCTCGGGCGCCGTCAAGGTCGGGAAATAAGCGACGTGGCGCTCGGCCATCAGGCGGAAGGTGGCCTCGCTGCCGCCGTAGCCGTGCTCGATGCTGTCGACGCCGGCCAGCGTGGCGCGGCGCATGCCTTCGTCTGTGCTTGCATGCGCGGCAACCTTGCGGCCCGATTCGTGGGCGGCGGCCACCAGCGCATTGAGTTCAGCCTGCGCGAAGGTGGCGTGGGCGCCGCCGTCGGCGCCGGTGCGGTAGTCGGCGTAGACCTTGATCCAGTCGGCGCCGCGCGCGCCCTGCTCGCACACCACGCGCGTGACCTCGTCGACGCCGCTCGCTTCCTGCGCGCCCGTGGGCAAATCCACATCCGCACGGTAGCCACGCGGTGACGGGCCGTAGCTGCCGGTGGCGACGATCGCGCGGGTGGCGATGAATAAACGCGGACCGGGAATAACTCCATCCTCTATCGCTTTTTTAATCGCCACGTCGGCGTACAAGGCGCCTTCGGTGCCCAGATCGCGCAGCGTGGTAAAGCCGGCTTGTAATGTGGCGGCGGCGTGGCGCCCGGCCAGCAAGGTGCGGTATTCCACCGACTCCTTTAAGACCTGGTCGTCCCACGAGGCTTCGTTATATGGATGCAGCAGCACATGGGAATGCAGATCCATTAATCCCGGGATCAGCGTGGCGCCGGGCAGGCGGATACGCTCGGCGCCGGCCGGGACATTCATTTTTTCGCTGGGACCGAGCGCGGCGATCTTGCCCTGCACGATAAGCACCGACCAATTGTCGTGCGCGCGGCCCTCGCCGGTCCAGACACGGTCCGGGCTTAATAAGCTGTCGGCGGCGTGCGCAGCGGGAGTAAGGATGGAAATTAAGACGGAGAATAATACTGCGGCACGGCGCATCATGGATCGCGTCCCAAAAGAGAAAAGCCGGGGCCGGGGTTTATAAAAAATATAAACCCGCACACCCCGGCCTTGCAGCGAGCTTGCCGACTAAGCTTACTTAATCAGATACTGCTCTTTGTCCTTGCCTTCCAGCCATTTCGGAGCGCGGCCACGGCCGGTCCAGGTCTGGCCGGTGGCATCGTCACGGTACTTGGTCGGCACTGGTGCACGGGTTTTGACCGTCTTCACCTTGGCTACGCCGCCCAGATCCGCCACGGTCAGGCCGTATTCACGCATGATGGCCGTGACTTTCTCTTTGGCCTGCGCGATTTCATTTTTACGGGCGCTTTCGGCCAAGTTTTCCAGTTCGGCGATCTTTGCTTTGTATTCCTGGTAAGTCGTCATCTTATTTCCTTCTTATCGGCGGGTTAGATACTAAAAAAAACCACTGGTGACAATGTGTGAGAATTGATTAGCGCAATTTACCATAACTTTGCGCTGATTCTCCAGAGATATATGTGACAAATACCAATATAGCGATAAAAACGAATAATTTCCACCACTGTTGTTCAAACGAAGCGCGTATCAGACGTTTTTACGACGGCGGCGCAATACCCAGGTGGAAAGGCCCGTTATAAAGAATAAGGCAGGCAGCAAACCGGCAATCACCATAAGCCAGCGGCCTATGGCGCCGCCGAATTGGCCTGAATGCAGCGGGAATAAAGACGCCAGGAAGCGGTCGCCGCCGGTGCCGGCCAGGGGATTAACTGTTTCAATCACGGCGCCGCTGCGGATATCGATCAACAGGCGCAAGGTGCCGGTGCGCTGCCAGTCGTCGGCGCGGCGCAGGCGAACCTGATACAGGCCGCGATCGGGCAAGCGTTGCAGCGCCAGCAGCACGGCGCCGTCGCTCAGGTGCTGTTCGGCGATGGCCCTGGCGTCGTTCCAGGAGATCGTGGCTACGCCTTTTTGCACGGCCGGCATGGCGATGCCGCGATGGGCGGCGCTGACCGGCGTCAGCTGCCCCACCAGCGCCCGCCCCAGCTCCGGCAAGCCGTTGTAGAAACCGGTGGCGGCGACCACCAGCATCAGCACGATCGCCAGCAGGCCCGCCGAGCGGTGCAGGTCGAAATGGCTGCGATAGGCGTTCTGGCGCCAGTTGACGCGCAAGGCCCGCTTCCAGCCCGGGGTGGAATTCGGGGTCGGCCAGGCCAGCAGCAGGCCGGCGATCAGCAAGGCCACCCAGGCCAGCGCCAGCCAGCCCAGCGCGGCGCGGCCGGTCTTGCCTTGCAACAGGCTGTCGTGCCAGCGCAGCAAGGTCGGCACCAGATGCGCGGCGTCAAGGCCGACTTCTTCGCGGTCGCGGCTGCCCAGCAAGGCGCCACTGCACGAGTCCAGCATGGCCTCGTTGTCGGCCACGCCGGGCGATTTGAAATACAGGCCGTAGCTGGCGCCGGCATGGCTGGGCAGATACACCGAGCTGACCCTGGCCTGCGGCCACACGCGCTGCAAGCTGGCGACCACGCCCGCCACATCCAGCGGCGCGACGCAGGGCACGGCGTTGTGCATCAGCCTGGGATTGAGCTCGGCGTCGAGCTCGTGATGGAACACCAGCAAGCTGCCGCTCAGGCCGGCCAACACCAACACCAGGCCCAGCGTCAGCCCCAGCCAGCGATGCAGCCACAACACGCCCGGACGGATGGTCTGGCGCAGGCTGCGCGGCGGTCGATGAGCTGGGTGGTGGGCGGTGGACATTGGACTCGGCATCAAAAGAGGACGCCGATTATACTAAAAGTTTCATGGCAGATGCGAACAATTCTCAATTACAGCTCATTCGCACAAGGGCCGGTGCACGATGCCATCCTTGACGACCGTGCGGATCAGGTTGGCCAGGCGGCAGGTCGCGGGGCCGGCCACCTCCGGGTTGGCGACGATCAGCGACAGCGACAGCTTGCGGCGCTGCCCCACCCGCAGCGGCAGCGGCTTGAGCAAGCCCTGCTCCAGCTGGGTCTGTATCTTGTGCTCGGGCAGCCAGCCGAAGCCCAGGCCGCTGCAGATCATCTCCAGCCGCGTGTGCGGGCTGGTGACGCTCCAGCGCTGGTTGCTGCTGAGCCAGCCATGGTCGCGCGGGTTCAGGGTGCCGGAATCGCGCACCACGATGTGCAGGTTGCGGCTCAGGTCGTCCACTTCCAGCTCGCGGCCCAGCGCGTGCAGCGGGTGGCAGGGATGGGCTACGGCGACGAATTCGATATCCATCAGCACATCGCCCAGGAAACCGGGCGGCACCCGGCTGACGATGGCGATGTCGACCCGCTTTTCCAGCAGCGCATCCTCGGAGCCGGACAGCACGGTCTCCTCCAGGTTGACGCGGGTGTGCCGGGCCCACGGCTCGAAAGCGCGCAGCACCTGCACCAGCAGCTCGACCGGGAACAGGCTGTCGACCGCGATGCCGACCTGCGGCTCCCAGCCTTCGGCCAGGCTGGTGGCCAGCTGCTCCAGCTGGAAGGCGTCGCCCAGCAGCTCGCGCGCCTTGGCCAGCAGGGCTTCGCCGTTTTTCGTCAGGCGCGCGCGGCGGCCGTCGATTTCCAGCAGCTCCACGCCCAGCTGCTCCTGCAACTTGGCCACCATGTAGCTGACCGACGACTGGCTGCGGTGCAGCGCCTCGGCCGCCTGCGCGTAGCCGCCGCATTCCACGATCGCCTGCAAGACCTGCCATTGTTCCAGCGTGCTGCGGGGTATCTTCACTTCGATTCCATGACAAAGGTGCCGTCCCAATCGTCGGGCGGCGGCGTGGCGGCCATGTGGGCGCAGCGCTCGATGTACAGCGCGGCCACCTTGTCGTGCGGATTGAGCGCCAGCACTTCGTCGAACAGCTTGCCGGCGGCGGCCCAGTGGCGCTTGCGGTAGCTTTGCACGCCGTTGCGGAACAGGCCCATGGCCTCGACCAGGCTGGGGTAGCTGTCCTCGGTGTGGAAGTCCATCACCTCGTAGATCGAGACCGGCTGGGTCTTGCCCTTGACCACCACGATGTCGACTTCGCGCAGGCGGTAGGTGCCGCGCAGCGCGCGGTAGGTGAACTCGCTGATGAGGATGTGCGCGCCGTACTGCTTGCAGGCCGATTCCAGCCGCGCCGCCAGGTTCACGCCGTCGCCGATGATGGTGTAGTCCATGCGCTTCTTGGAGCCGATGTTGCCGGACACGACCTGGTCGGTGTTGAGGCCGATGCCGATCTCCACCGGCGGCTTGCCCTCGCGCGCGCGCAGCTGGTTCCAGGCGCTGAGCTCGTTCATCATGGCGATGGCGGTGCGCAGCGCGCGGTCGGCGTCGTCGTCGTGGCCGACCGGGATGCCGAAGGCGGCCATGATGGCGTCGCCGATGAACTTGTCGAGCATGCCCTCTTCACGCTGGATGCAGTCGACCATCATGGTGAAGTATTCGTTGAGCAAGGTGACCGTGCCCTGCGCGCCCAGCTGCTCGGTGATGGTGGTGAAGCTGCGGATGTCCGAGAACAGCACCGTGGCGTGCACGTTTTTACCGCCCAGCATTTCAGCGCCGTTGGCCACCATCTGGTCGGCGATGCCGGGGTCCATATAGCGCGACATGGTCGAGCGCAAGCGCTTCTCGCTGGAGATATCTTCGAGCATCAGCATCCAGCCGATGCGCTTCTTCTCCATCGACAGCAGCGGCTGCACGCTGAAGTTGACCGACAGCGTGGCGTCGTCCAGCACCAGCTCGGCGTCCATCAGGTGTTTGGCCGTTTGTTTTTCCTCGACGTGGCGCAGCTTGTCCATCACCCAGCTGTTGGCGGCGCCGAAGAAATCCGCCGCCGAGCGGCCGACGATGCCGTCCGTCGCGGTGCGCAGGATGCGCAGGCCGGCGGCGTTGCAGGTGACGATTTTTTCCTGGCTGTCGAGCGTGATGACGCCGTTCGACATCGACTCCAGCATGGCTTCGTTGTAGTTCTTGATCTGCTGGACGTCGGCGAACAGCTTGGCGTTTTCCAGCGCGATCGAGATTTGCGCGGTGAAGGCGCGCAAGCGCGATTCGTCCTCGTGGGTGAACGGGCCGCCGCGCTTGTTGAGCACTTGCGTGACGCCGATGATCTTGCCGGCCTTGTTGACGATCGGTACGCACAGGATCGAGCGCGTGAAGTAGCCGGTGCGCTTGTCGAACGCCGGATTGAAACGCAGGTCGGCATACGCATACGGGATGTTGATGGTCTTGCCCGTCGTGAAGACGGCGCCGGCGATGCCGGCCGTGTTGGGCAGGCGGATTTGCAGCGACTCCAGCCCCTGCCCCACTTCCGACCACAGCTCGCCGGTCTTCTCGTCGTTGAGGAACAGGGTCGAGCGCTCGGCGTTGAGCAGGCGCGTGGCCTCGCCCATCACTTTTTGCAGCAGCGAGCCGAGCTTGATATCGGCCGTGACCTCGGACACCACGTCGATGAATTCCATCTCCTGGCGGCGGATCTTCTTCATGCTTTCGAGGAAGCGCGCGCTTTGCAGCGCCAGCGTGCCCTGCGTGGTCAGCGCCTCCAGCAGTTGCAGGTCGGCGCGGGTGAACTTGCCGCGCCGCTTGTTGAGCGTCTGCGACACGCCGATGATCTCGCCCTTGAAGGTCTTGATCGGCACGCACAGGATGTTGCGGGTGACGAAGCCGGTCTGCTCGTCGATGGAGCGGTTGAAGCGCGGATCGGCGTAGGCGTCGGCGATGCTGACCGCCTCGCCGGTGGTGAACACGTGGCCGGCGATGCCGGTGTGGTTGAGGAAGCGGATCTCGCGCTGGATATTGCCCTGCGCGACGCGCGAGAACAGCTCGCCGGTTTCGGCGTCGTTGAGGAACAGCGTGCCGCGCTCGGCATCGAGTTCCTCGGTGGTGACGTCGATCAGCGCGGTCAGGATTTCGTCCAGCGTATCGTAGGCGGCCATGCGGCGCGACACTTCCAGCAGCAGCTCGACCTGGCGCAGCCGCTTGCGCTGGGCGCCGGCCACCGCCTGCGCCGAAGCGGCCTCGCTCTTGACGGGCGGCTTGGCCGGCACGCTGCGGATCGCGGGCTTCGAATTGGAGACGGGATCTCTCATGCGCGCGCCTCCAGCGTGTCGCGCAGCGCGCGTATGGTGTCGTGCAGCTGGGCGATTTCGGCGTGGCGCACGGTGTTGGCCTGTTGCAGCGCGTCGAGCTTTTCCTGCGTCAGCCGCTCCAGGCTGGTGCGCAGGGCGGCGACGGTGTCGCGCAATTGGCTGATCTCGCTGTGGGCGAAGGACAAGGCGTCCTGCACCGCATGCTGGCGCTCGTTGTGGGACAGTTCCAACTCCGAGCGCAGCACGACCACGGTGCGCTGCAAGTCGCGCACCTCGGCCAGCGCCAGACGCAGGCTGTCGTCGTCGGGCTGGATCATCTCGGTAACTTTAGGCTTTTTCAGGGGAGGCCCGCTGCAAGAAGTACACTGCAGCATCATATCACCTCAGAAACGTGCCTTCAAAAGCGCTTTTCGATGGTGACGCGCAATTGGGTTTCGCCGCTGGCCACCGTCATGCGGTTCTGCGTGCCGCTGGCGTCGCTGTACAGGCTTTCCGTGACGTAGTCCTGCCCCAGCAGGTTGGAAACGGCGACCCGCAGATTGTTCTGGGTGTCGATTTTCCACAACGCATACACGTCCAGGTCGCGCCGCACGCTGGTGTAGCCGCCCTGGGTGCCGCTCAGGCGGGCCAGGCCGCCGTTGCGGAAGCTGTAGCTGCCGCCGGTGCTGAGCATGCCGCTCGGGCTCTTGTAGTCGACGCCCAGGGTGGCGCTGAGCGGGGTCTGCTGGTCGAGGCGGTTGTCGGGGCCGGGCACGCTTTCTACGCGCGACCAGTTGCGGCTGACGCTGGCGCGCAGATCCAGCGCCGGCGCGTGCTCGACCAGCGCGCGCAGCGGGAACTTGGCTTCCAGCTCGACGCCGCGGGTTTCGGCGCGGCCGTCGTTGATCGAGGTCGAGACCCAGCGCTGGTCTTCATACAGCAAGCCCTGGTGGGTGTAGTTGTCGATGCGGCGCATCGAGGCGCTGGCGCTCAGCAGGCCGCCCTCGCCCCAGTAATGCTCGAACGAGGCGTCCAGGCCCAGCGCCAGTTCCGGCTTCAGGTGCGGATTGCCGCGGCGGTCGGGCTCGGTCGGGCTGTTGTTGGTCGAGGTGAACTTGCGCGGAATCAGGCTGGCCGTCGACGGCGCCTTGTAGGTGCGGGTCAGCGCCACGCGCAACTGGTCCTTCTTGTTGGGGAATTTGAACAGCGTCTGCATCAGCGGGCTGAACACGCTGGAGTGCTGCCGCACGGCATCGAACGTATTGCCGTCGCTGCGGGTGTCCAGGCCTTCCCAGCGCAGGCCGGTGTAGAGCGACCATTGCGGCGTCAGGTTCCACTCGTCCTGGCCGTACAGCGCCAGCCGCGTGACCTTGGCCGAGAAGCCCTCGTCGCTGTTGTCCGGCGTCAGGCCGCCCGGCAGCACCGCTTCGCGCTGGTTGCGCGTGTCGTCGCGCTGGGTGATGCCGGCGTCCCAGCCCATCGCCAGCGCGTGCTCGGCCGGGGCCTCGCCCTTGCCGTCGGCCGGCGCCGCGACCAAGGTCAGCGGCCGCGAATACTTGCCCTGGGTGCTGAAGCCCTGCTCGCTGCTGGTCGAAACCACGGTGCGCGCCAAGGTCGCCGGCAAGCCGTTGTTGCCGCCGAATTGCAGGGAATCGGCGGTGTTGCGGTTGTCGCTGACGGCGACTTTCATGTCCAGCTTGGCGCCCTCTGCCAGCTTGTGGACCCAGTTCAGGTCGCTGCGGCCGAAGCCGTTGTGGCTGCTGAAGGTGCTGTCGACGCGGTCGTAGTCCGGGCCTTTGCCGAGCGTGGTGGTCGTGCGGCTATGGCTGTTGCTGACGAACTGGTTCAGGTTGACGAAGGTTTGCGAGGTCAGCGTATCGCCGTTGTCCAGCGTCCAGTTGATGCGCGGCGACAGGTTCATGCCGTCGGCACGGCCCTGGTCGTGCCAGGTGGCGGCGCGATCCAGGTTGGGGATGCCGGCGGCGTCGGTACCGGTGTCGAACGACGGCGTCACGCGGTTGTACATATAGCGCCAGGCGTTGCCGCCGAACGAGTAGGAGGTTTTGCCGAGCTTGTCCGACATCTGCAGGCTGACCGACGGCGAGCTGAACTTGCTGCCCTTGCCCTCGCTGAATTTGACTTCGCGCTGGGCCGCCTTCAGCGCCTTCTTCAGCACGATGTTGATGGTGCCGGCGATCGACTGCGTGCTGAACTCGGCGCTGGCGGCGCGCAGCACCTCGATGCGCTCGATCACGTCGGGCGCCAGGCTGTCGATGGCGAAACCGGCCGGAGCGCGCTCGCCATTGATCAGGATCTGGGTGTAGCCGTTGCCCAGGCCGCGCATGCGGATCTCGCCGCCGCTGCGGCCGGCAGCGCCGCTGACGGTGATGCCGGGCACGCGCTTGAGCACGTCGTTGACCGAGGTGTCGCCGTATTTCTGGATTTCCTCGCTGGTGATGACGGTCTTGCTAGCGGTATCATCGCGGCGCGCGTCGTAGCTGGCGGCGGCGCCCTTGATCTCCACTTTCTGCAGGGGGGCGGCTTCGGCCGGCTTGGCAGGCGCCTCGGCCTCGGCATGGGCGGCGCCGGCGGCGAGGTAAATGGACAGTACAGCGGCAGCGATCTGCGTCAGGCGAAATGGGCGGGCAGGCATGGTTCTTAAGGGCAAGTGGTCGGACAAGTGGCGAGCTTGCATTATGCCTTGATTAATCCGAAATGTTCAGCATTTAACAAGACGCCCGGATTGTTTAGTACGAATTCCTAAACCCCGGCGCTATAATGCGCGATCGTTTATTGTATGGATACCCTATCGTGTCTCGCCTCGCTGTCCTGCCACACTACCTGCTTCCCAAGGGAGCGTTGACCAATTTTGCCGGCCGCGTGGCTGGCGCCAAGGGCGGCAGCAAGACCACCTGGCTGATCCGCTGGTTCGTCGGCAAGTACAACGTCAACATGGCCGAGGCGCTCGATCCGGACATTAGCCATTACGCCAGCTTCAACGAATTCTTCACGCGCGCGCTGCGTCCCGACGCCCGCCCGATCGCCGACGCCGACTTCATCTGCCCGATCGACGGCCGCATCAGCCAGTTCGGCGACATCAAGGAAGACCAGATCTTCCAGGCCAAGGGCCACAATTTCAGCACCACCGCGCTGGTCGGCGGCGACGCCGAGCTGGCCGCCAAGTTCCACAACGGCAGCTTCGCCAACCTCTACCTGAGCCCGCGCGACTACCACCGCATCCACATGCCTTGCGACGGCAAGCTGACCCGCATGATCTACGTGCCGGGCGAGCTGTTCTCGGTCAGCCCGGCCGCCGCGCGCGGCATCCCCGGCCTGTTCGCCCGCAACGAGCGCGTGGTGTGCGTGTTCGACACCGCCCACGGTCCGTTCGTGATGACCCTGGTCGGCGCCACCATCGTCGGCAGCATGGCCACCGTGTGGCATGGCGTGGTCAATCCGCCGCGCATGCCGCATGTGTGCGAATGGCAGTACGACGACCAGGACATCGTGCTGAAAAAAGGCGAGGAACTGGGCCGCTTCCTGCTGGGATCGACCGTCGTCATGCTGTTCCCCAAGGATGTACTGAGCTTCAATCCCGCCTGGCAACCGGCCGGCGCCGTCCAGCTGGGCCAGACGATGGCCCAGCTGAAGAAGTAAGCGCTACACCCCGCCCTGCCCGCTTTCGTCGAAGGCGGCCTGCAGCATGTCGAGGAATACCCTGGTCTTGGCCGGCATCAGCCGGCGGCCGGGGAACACCGCCCACCCGGTAACGACCGGGAACGACCACTCCGGCAACACCCTCACCAACGTCCCCGTCTGCACATGCTCGCGCGCGATCAGCTCGGTCGAGGCGGCGATGCCCACGCCCGTGGTCGCCATGCGCACCAGCAGTTCCGGCGAGTTGGCCAGCAGCCGCGCCGGCAACTCGCGCTCCCATTCCGTCTTGCCGCGCAAGAGCTTCCAGCGTATCAGCCCGTTCACCCGGGGTGGCAGGCTGAGCAGGTCGTGCTTGAACAGGTCGTCGGGGTGTTCGGGCAGACCACGCAGCGAGGTGTAGAGCGGCGAGGCATACAGCGCGATCTTGCTCAGCGTGACGCGGCGCGCGGCCAGCGAGGCATCGTCCGGCAGGTTGCCCATGCGGATGGCCAGGTCGAAGTTTTCCGCCACCAGGTCGACCCGGCGCGGCGACAGATCCAGCTCCAGCGCGATGGCCGGGTACTGGTGCATGAAGCGCGTCATCATCGCGCCCATCGCGACGTTGGCGAAGTCGGCCGGCATCGAGATCCGCAGCAGGCCGCTGGGCGCGCCCTGGCGGTGCTGCGCGAGGGCTCCGGCCTGCTCGGTTTCGTCGGCCACGCGGCGCGCGTGCTCCAGCAGGCTGGCGCCGAATTCGGTCAGCACCAGCTTGCGCGTGGTGCGCTGGAGCAGACGCTCGCCCAGATGCGCCTCCAGCAGCGAAATCCGGCGCGACACGGTCGATTTGGGTAACTGCACCCGCTGTGCCGCCAGGCTGAAGCTGCCGCATTCGACGATGCGGGCGAATAACAGCAGGTCGCCAGGGTCGATTTCCACGCATTTTCTCCTTCGTTGTTCCATCAGTGGATTAATGTTATCCATTTTAGCGTCTTCCGAAACGAATATGAAACGATTAAAGTAACTACATCGCAGCACAAACCAGACAACAGGAGCAACACCATGAACATCTTGCAAATCAACTCCAGCGCCCGCAGCACCGGTTCCGAATCGACCCGCCTGGCCGACGCCATCGTCGCCAAGGTCCGCGCCGCCAATCCAGCCGCAACGCTGCTGCGCCGCGACCTGGCGGCCGATCCGCATCCGGTGATCGACGAGCCGACCCTGCAAGCCCTGTTCACCCCGGCCGACCAGCGCACCGAAGCCCAGGCCGCCCGCGTGGCGCTGGACGACGCGCTGATCGCCCAGGTGCAAGCTGCCGACGTGATCGTCATCGGTGCGCCGACCTACAACTTCGGCATCACCGCGCAGCTGAAAAGCTGGTTCGACGCGATTGCCCGCGCCGGTGTGACCTTCAAGTACGGCCCGACCGGCCCGGTCGGCCTGTTGACCGGCAAGAAGGTGTACGTGGCGCTGTCGCGTGGCGGCATGCACCGCGACGGCCCAACCGACACGCAGCTGGCGCACATCAAGATGTTCCTGAACTTCGTGGGCCTGACCGATGTGCAATATGTCTTCGCCGAAGGCCTGGGCATGGGTCCTGAAGCGGTGGCCAAGGCGCAAGCGCAGGCAGAGGCAGAAATCAACGCAGTACTGGTGTAACGCAAACAACAAACCAAGGAGCAAAGTCATGACCGATCAAGTAAACACCCCTCGCAGCGTAGAGCGCGTTATCAGCGGCCAGGCCGTGATGGACGGCGCAGGCGTCAAGATCAATCGCGTCCTGACCCAGCCCTTGCAGCGCCGGCTGGACCCGTTCCTGATGCTGGATAATTTCGGCAGCGACCAGGCCAACGACTACATCGCCGGCTTCCCCAGCCATCCGCACCGCGGCTTTGAAACCGTGACCTACATGCTGGAAGGCCGCATGCGTCACAAGGACAGCGCCGGCAACGAAGGCTTGCTGACCAACGGCGGCGTGCAATGGATGACTGCGGGCCGTGGCGTGATCCACTCGGAGATGCCGGAGCAGGAAGAAGGCGTGATGGAAGGCTTCCAGCTGTGGCTGAACCTGCCCGCCAAGGACAAGATGCAGGCGCCGTGGTATCGCGATTTCAATGGCGCCGACGTGCCGGCCTTCACCACGGCCGAAGGCGTGGCGGTCAAAGTGATCGCCGGCAGCAGCCACGGCGTGGCCGGCGCGGTGCAGCGCGCGGTGACGGAGCCGATTTATCTCGACATCCACGTGCCGGCCGGCGCCAGCTTCAGCCAGGCGCTGCCGGAAGGTCACAACGCATTTATCTTCACCTATCGCGGTGAGGTGACTGTCGGCGACAAGGCGGTGGCGTCGGGCCGGATGGCGATCCTGGCGAATACCGCAGGCGCCGATGGCGTGACGCTGCAGGCGACGGAGGACAGCCGTCTGATCCTGGTGGCCGGCCAGCCGCTGAACGAGCCGATCGCGCAGTACGGCCCGTTCGTGATGAACACGCAGGCCGAGATCTTCGCCGCTGTTGAAGATTTCCGCGCCGGCAAGCTGGGCGAGGAAGCCCACGCTTAAAGTTGCAACAGCCGCCGGACAGACATGCTGCCCGGCGGCTGCCCCCATGAGTGTCCCGTCTCGGGATAAAATGCCGGCATGATGCCCACTATCCTCAAATGGCTGCGTTACCTGAGCCACGTTCTCGGCTTTGAGACAGCCGATTCCTTCCCGCCCGGCCATCCGTATGAACGGACGCGCTGGAATGGCGCCTATTTCGACATCGCCTCCGACGTCAAGCCAGACCAGATCGAGAGTCGCCTGTGCGAGGCGATCGGCAATACGCCGCTGGTGTTCGGCTACATCACCAATCCGACGCCGCGCATGCAGCGGGCGCTGCTGGCGATGCTGGAGGAACGCATGCGCAACAACCGCGGCCGCGCCAGCGAACTGGCGGCACTGCTGGTGGCCGCCTACGACAGCCCGCACATCACCGAAGTGGTCCCCGGCCTGCGCGCCGCCATCGCCGCCACCCGTCACGAGGACATGGGCGAGCGCGCGCGCAGCGTCATGGTTTTCCTGGGGTCGATGCAGTCGCCGTTCGACGTGATCGAGTTGAATTAAGACACCTCTAAAAACCCGCCACCCGCTGGCCTAAGCAGGTAACATTCCGGCGTTCCCGACGCCAAAACGATCTGGCTGTTCCGTGACCAGGCGGGTGTGGGCAATCAGATTGCCTAGCAGGTTCAGCAGCAATTGCACAGCACGGCCACATGACGCGCTGCGGACAGATTGTCGACGCGCCGCTGACACAGGCTCCGGTTCAACGCGACAAGCGTGAGGAAGCCGACACGGGCAAAGACGGCACCATGCCGCTGAGCCGGACATGTTCATTCATGCCGCGCCCTATTACCGGTACCGTCGCCCCTGCCGATATGGCCACGAAATTCGTTATGGACGGATTGCCTATAACCTCACATCGTCTAAGAAGGGTTATTAGAGGTGGATTTGAGCGATAAACGACACGTGGTGAGTAGCACTAATACTTAGCCCACTTGCCTGCACTCGACGGGCACGATATCGCACCCGGTCCTTTACTGACGCCATTAGGCGAACTCACCGGACCGCTCATATAACACGTCGTCTTGCCCCTGATCGTTGTACTGTAATAAATTATTCCCTCGGGTGATACAAAGCGGCGATCTACTTCATCATCCCTCGAAACGTGAGCGCTCGAAAAGTCGTCTGAAAGTCTGTCGAAGCGGGATTTTGTAACCGGTAACGAAACAGCGATACCTGAACGCATCCCCCGGTCAATCTTGCCTGCATTCTTTCTTGCCCACTCAATCCTTTCCGCCGATGTAACAGATAAACCAAATTGTGAGTCAGACTCGACTATAACTTCTGACGGATTCGCTGCGAATGAATGCACAGCTCCGTTGTCGGCCACCGACTGAGGGGGCAGAACGCCAGCTGCCTCCGGCTCACTTCGCGGCGAACGTCCAAGTGAGACACCAGCCGTGCGCAATTGCTTGCTAGATAGGGATTGCTTGATATCTTGGCGAGGCCGTTCAGCAACTTTTTTTTGCCGCAGCGCGCGATGGTACACGGCGTTAAAGAAAAAGACGGAAGACGAACTGGTACGCGGAGAGGTCCTCTGAACATTATAATGATTCAAGAAGAAAAACCATACGATGATATGCAAAACGACAACACAAGAGAAAATCAAAGCAGCTTGATACTCTATCCAAAGCTTCTTTAAAAATAATAGCATTTCAAAAAAATATATTTTCAAACAAGCATTCCCCAACGCATTCGCATATAATTAAAAAACCACCAATTAATTATCATCCAGATTTTTTATCTTACCCGGTCGGCCACGATATCGCACATCCCATGCAACAACATCATTTTTATGCTGACACGGACTAGATCTAGATCTCTAAATATTTTTCTTCCCGACTAAGTTTCCACAACAAACCAATTCTAATTAGAAGCAACCATGCCATTGCTTACTTGATAATAAAATTTCCACCAACAATGCCAATCCCCGGGAGATTTTCTAACCCACTTCTCAACGGATGTAAATACTTCCTGCATGACATGAGCGTCATCCGGCAATTCTAAATTTGATTTCTTTAATTTCAAATCATCACCGACGTAAATTCGAACTCCAAGATTCCCCGAAAACTCGCTCACCACCGGAATCACGCGCGCATTATATTTTTTATTAAAATATGCTATTCCTGGCATGACACTAATATCCTTCCCCAAAAAACTTACTGACGTATTATGGGCGGAATTAAACACGTCGGGCAATATCACGACTATGTCGCCATTCTTTAAGGCTCGCGCCGCAGCCACCATGCCTCTTTTATTATTATAAATTACTGACAGGTCAGGGAAATATCTCTTATAAAAAGGTTCAAAGAATGCATTATCTGGTTCCTTTTCCGGATCAGCATAGAAAAAGTGTAGCTTTCGCTCGTTCCCAGCTGCATCCATTAGCATCAATGCGCCTGTGACGAACGAGCCAAAATGCGGTGCCGCTATGATGGCAGCACCAGGCGTAGAAAAGACGGACACTAGATTTTCTTTGGACATGATTTCGTGGGTACGGCGTACCAGATTCATTCCTGTATGGGTATCCAGGGTCGAAAGCAACGTTATCCATGCTCGTTCACGATACTTCCCAACAACAGCTTGCATGGGCACCCATGTCGCTTTAGGTAGTTTAGGGACCACCAAATTTACTCCAGCAGCAACATTCGCCATGAAATTCCTATGTTTACTTGAAAAGTAAAAAAAGGGCGCGAATAGTCTGATCGTTAAAATACATAACAATTGCTTCAATATAAATGCGATATTTTTTACTTTTACTACAAAACCAGCACCAACCAACCAAATAATGCAACGCCATGCAGAGAGAACCATGGGAACTGTCGATAAAACCATTATTACCAGAAACATATACTGAGCGGCCAAGTCAAATGACATTACATTGGGCCACCGTTCAGCAATAATCATGACAATCGAGCTTATTCCTTTTATAAAGTGCGCACCTATCCATGTGCACAAAAAAACCACCCCTAGGAAGTAGCTCATTAATCCAACTAAAGATAATACATCATCGCGTTCCAAGTTTCGCGATAATACTTTCTCCCGCAGCTCGCTGGATCTAATTTCCATCCACTGGGAAAGGTTATCCTTTCCCAAAAAATCAGCCAAGGCCCAATAACCATCGAACTTAAAATAAGGCAGCGCGGAGCTTAATGCTAAAAGAACAGAAATTTGCACAGCGCCCACCAGCGCCGGATTAGACTCAACAAACTGGGACAATAGCGCAGCGTAGATTAATTGAAAATAGATTCCACCCAGATCTACAACTATCTTCTGACGTCGACCGGCCGTCCATATATCAGAAACATCGGTATAGAATGAAGGAAATACTCCTTGAAAGCCGAATCCTATCAGCCCCGGACGTACTTTTGCGGAATAGCATGCTGCCGCATGCCCTAACTCATGAAATATAATTCCCAGCAAAATAAAGGCAGCAGTTTCAACTGTCCCAGATTCCGCCATAGAAAAGTCTTGATGGAATTTAATTAAAAAATACCCAACCAAAAATATTAGCGGAATGGCCAGGAACGGGTGCAATAATGGCGACAGAAAACCGGCAAACAGGTTTAGAATACGCCCTTTGATGATTGGAAGCGAAAAAGTAAATTTAGTTCTTTGGGTTGAAGTCAAGAAAAAGTCGTCAGGAAAATCATCCAACGCTTGATTTATTTCTTCCTCAGTTACCGAATAACCAATTTTACTAGACAATGCCGAAGCTAATAAATTCGCATCTGAATTTGGGCTGGATATGATTAACCTCAACAAAACCGCAGCATTTTCTGAAACAGAGAAATACTTTTCGGAAATTGTTACTATGTTTTTTCCTTCAGGCGTCAGAACAACCCGTAAATCAGAAAGAATTTTTTTCATTGCCCACCGCTATGACGAATACTATATTCTAATTAGTAATAAAGGTGCCGATTTCCCGGCACCTTTATTTTCAATTCGACAGATTTACCAGAAGGCGATTTTCACCTGCCGACGAAGCTCATTTTTAGAATGGCCAAGAGATGGAGCAGCTAACTGGGCACGGGCTATCTTGCATATTTCCGCACGTATCTTCGCGAGCATATGCACTTGTCGCGGACATCGCCCCAACTACGGCGATAGCGCCAGCCAGCGCGCTTTGTTGCTCAAAACGACTTTCCAGTTTTACTGCCTCTACTTTGAAACCCATCTGATTTTTCATTTTAGTCCCATTGAAGTTATAAGTACGTCGTAACAATCACGACATTTCGATTATATATACGGAAAAAAATAACACAAAAGGAAATGTTAGGGAATGAGAAATATTCATGGAGCTGGGACTTTTTTGTTGCTTAGTGGATATTTGTGATATTTTGACACTTAAATGTGAGGTAGACTGAAAGAGCACACTGGATCGCACAAAAACCCGGATCGATAGCCGATCTCAACGACGTCAGAAATCGGGCGGAGGCGGGCCCTTCAATCGCTGACGACCATCAACTTAAGCTGCGGCGCCAGCCGGAATGACCGGCCGGGCGAAATTGCCCGGAATATAGCGGTCGCGCAGCTTCATGAACGGCGTCTCCACCAGCAGGTACAACAGCCAGCCCGCCAGCAGGCTAGCCGCGCTCATCAATACGATGGTCTGCCAGCTGTTCGGCCCCCAGCCCTCGGCTTGAAGCGGCGCGCGCAGCAGCACGCACAGCGTCTTGTGCGTCAGGTAGATCGCGTACGACCACAGCGCGATGCTGGCCGCGCCCGGAACCCGCAGCCTTTGTAGCAGCGAGCCGGGACTCAAGGCCGCAATCAACAACAGCGTAAAACTCAGGCCCAGCATCGGATAGCCGATCACCGTCATCGAATAGCTGTAATGGTCTTCGATGAACAGCGACCAGGTCAGCGCCAACAGTGCAGCACCGGCCGCCAGCGCCCAGTTGCCGCGCGAAGTGAGCCGCGCCCAGGCGCCGGCATGATGGTTCTTCAGCAGCGCCAGCGCGACACCCGCCACCAGTTCATCGAAGCGGCACAGCGACGAGTAATAGATCAAGGTGTAGTAATGGAATCCGCCCTGCTCCGGCCCGACATACTCGGTCCACAGATGGCTGCGAATCGCCATGCCGGCCAACAGCGTGCCGACCACCGCCAGCCAGGCCAGCACCAGCGGCTTGCGGCACGCAGCGATTGCTAGCGCTACTGCCGGCAGCAGGAAATAAAACTGCTCCTCGACGCACAGCGACCATGCGTGCGAGAAAGCCGTGCCCGGCATCAGCTGGATATTCTGGGTAAATGTCAGGAACTTCCACAGCGGCGGCAGCACGCTGGTGCCGCGGAAAGCCGGCCACAAGGCGTACAGCGCCAGCACAAAGTAAAAATTCGGCAAAGTACGCAGCAGGCGGCGCGCGTAAAAGCGCGCTAGCGAAAACCGCTCGCCGTCCTCGGACTGCCGTGAGCGGCGCATACCGCCCAGGATCTGGTTGCCGATCAAATAGCCGCTGAGCGCAAAAAACAGGTCGACACCGGTCCAGCCGATCTCGCCGAACCAGCCAAAAGTCGGGCTACCACTGACAAACAGCATGTAATGGTTGGCAAACACCAACACGATGGCCAGCGCACGCAAGGTATCGAGGCCGGAATTTCGGCCCTGGAAAGATGGATTCATCCGCGCATCTTAACAAATCAGGGCGAAATCACCATATTGAGCACCTTGTCGGCCACGCTCAGTACCGCCGTGCTGCCGGCCGCGATCGCGATGTTATGGCCGTGGCCGGAGTAGTAATCGATGGTGCCAAGCCGGATGCTGTCGATCGCCGCACTAACGCCGTTGCTGATGGTGTAGGCCGACAACAGCATGTCCGGCGCCGTCACGAACTTCAGCACCACATCCTGTCCCGTATTGTTAAGAAAAATCGTCTTGGACGGCTTGACCGTCTTCAGCGTGACGGCTTCGGTGAACAATATGGTCTGCATCACAACACCCTGAACAGGCCTGCCGGATAGCCGTCGTTGGTGCGCGTCAGGTCGACGCTGATGTGTTTTCCGTCATCGACCGGCAGGCTGGCGGCCGCCAGTTGCTTGAGGTTGAAGCCGACATAGTCGCGCGAGCCATGGTAGTCCGGCGATGGCGACAACCAGCTCAACGCCGCCAGCCCCCTGAGCAACATCGCCTCACAGCAGGCGCCCGAGCCATAGACGCCGACCTGATATTTTGGCTCGCCCGGCCCGGCCGCGCGGAACGCCTGGTTGATGCCTTCGAAATACGCGCTGACCGGGCCGCCGATGGCCTCCACCGACGGATTGAAATCCACGGCAAAGTAAATCGCCGAGCCGGACGGCTGCGTGATGACCTGCTGCGCCATCAAATAGGCGGCGGCGCCGTCGGCGCAACCTTGCGCCCGGCTGAAATAGTTCAGGTGGTCGCCGCCGGCCTGCCACAGCGCGCCGATCTGGATGCTGGCGTCGGTCAGCGAACGCGCCTCGGCCAGCGACAGGCTCTTGCCCGCCTGGTGGCTGTAATAACGGATCGCGAAATCAATCCCCTGCTGTTTGATGGCAATAGCGTGCTGCGTCAATTCAAACGGCGCTTTCAGGCCAGTCAGAACAATCATGACTTCTCCAGTAGATGGGGGCTGTGGTTTCCCCCTGTTAATGTTAGTATTTGCAAAAGATGTAGATATGAAACAACTGTAGTCATTCCATCCAAATTTGGCCTTCCGAAAACCTTCCGAAGCTCAAATCATTGATTACAAAGCCTTTATTACTGAACAAAGAAGGTCCGTGTGAACCACAAAAGCTTTCGTTTCGGGCAGTGGCGGGTCGATCCCGCCACCAATACACTCAGTTGCGGCGACCTGAACCGCCAACTGGAGCCACGCGCCATGGATGTTTTGTTGCATCTGTGCAAACATCCGCATGTGGTGGTCTCCGCCGAAACCTTGCTTGATGCGTGCTGGGGCGACGTCTCTCCCAGCGACAATGCGATCCACAAAATCATCACCCAGCTGCGCCGGGCGTTGGACGATTCGGCGGTCGAGCCGCGCTATATCGAAACCATCCGCAAGCGCGGCTATCGCCTGCTGGCCGAACTGAGCTACGACGACGACGTCAGCAACGGCAGCTGGCTGCACGCCTCGCCGTTCCGCGGCCTGGAAGCGTTCGAGGAGCAGCACGCCGCGATCTTCTTCGGCCGCAAGCTCGGCGTCGACCAACTGGTGCAGGTGGTGGTCAGCCAGGTGCAGGCCGCCTGCGCGATGGTGCTGGTGCTGGGGCCGTCCGGCGCCGGCAAGACCTCGCTGGTGCAGGCCGGCCTGATCCCGGCGCTGAAGGCCGGCGCCGCGCCGGCCGAGTCCGGCCTGGCGATCGCCAGCCATCTGCAACTGGACTGCGCCGACATGGGCCAGTGCGGCCTGCTCGACACCTTGGCCAGCGTGCTGCTCGACGCCGAGCTGGACGGCCGCCTGCTGTTTGAAAACACCAGCGCCGCGACGCTGGCCCAGCGCATGGCGCAAGACCTGCCGGGACTGATCGCCCAGCTGCAAGCGCAGCTGCCATCGATCCGGCTGATGCTGTTCATCGACCGCTTCGAAGCCATCTTCCGCCTGCCGCATATCGGCGAGCAGGAGCGGACGAACTTTATCCACGTGCTCGACCAGCTGGCGCGTGCCGGCTGCATCCTGCTCGTGCTGGCCTGCCGCAACGACTTCTACCCTCACCTGACGGCCTACCCGGCGCTGATGAGCATGAAGCTGCGCGGCGGCCACTTCGACCTGGCACCGCCCGGCGCGGCCGACATCGCCCAGATCATCCGCCACCCGGTGCAAGTGGCGCAGCTGCGCTACACGGTCGACGCAGCCAGCGGCGAAGCGCTGGACCAGGTGCTGATCGACGCCGCCAAGGCCGGCCCGGACACGCTGCCGCTGCTGCAATACTGCCTGCAAGAGCTGTACCGGCTGCGCAGTCCCGATGGCGAGTTGAGCCACGCCAGCTTCCACGCGCTGGGCGGGCTGGAAGGCGCGATCGGCGCGCGCGCGGAGCAAGTCATCTCGGCGCTGGGCAGCGCGCAGATCGCCGCGCTGCCGCATGTGCTGTCGCAACTGGTGCTGGTGGCCGAGGATGAATCCACGGTCACCTCGCGCCGCGTGCCGTGGTCGGCACTGCGCGACGAGGCCGATCACGGACTGGTGCAGGCGCTGGTCGATGCGCACTTGTTTGTCAGCGATCTGCACGGCGGTGCGCCGGCGTTCGGCATCGCTCACGAGGCGCTGCTGCGGCGCTGGCCGCGCGTGGTCGCGTGGATCGAGGAACATCGCCTGACGTTGCAAGTGCGCAGTCGCATCAACGCGCAGGCGCGGCGCTGGCAGGACAGCGGACGCGCACGCGACATGCTGCTGCCCTCCGGCACCCAGACCAATCAGGCCAGGCAATTGGTGAAAGCCGACGGATTTATTCTGACGCCGCAAGAGCATGGCTTCATTGTGGCGTCGCTGCAAAGCGAGCGGCGTGGTGAGCGGCTGCGTCTGATTGTCATGGTCACGTTGATCGGGCTGACCGTGCTGGCCGGAGGACTTGGCTTGATGGCCCGTCAAGCCCAATCCCTGGCGGAACTGCATCGCACCGAAGCAGAAGACTTGATGGGCTATATGCTCGGCGAGTTCGTTGACAAATTGCGTCCGCTGGGTAAGCTGGACTTACTCGACAGTGTCAGCAATCGCGCGCTCAGCTATCTTTCAGACAAAAGCAAGGCCAACAATAGCGAAGCGGCGCTGACTCAGCGTGCCAAGTCACTGCAACTGATTTCCGAGGTCAAAATCTCCCGCGCCGACCCGATCGGCGCCAACACGGCATTGCTGGGGGCGCGCGACATCCTCCATCAACAACTGCGAGCGAGGCCAGCCGACACCGTCCTGCTCAAAAGCCTGGGTGAAAATGCATTCTGGTTAGGGCAAATACATTTCGACAGTAAAGAGTGGAGTAAAGCACAGCAATACTTCGATGAGTATCGTGAGTACAGCGACCACCTGGCGGCGACAGCGCCCGACAATCCAGACAGTTGGATCGAGCAGTCCTACGCACATAACAGTCTGGGCACGTTGGCGCTGCAACGAAGCGACGTCCAGCGAGCGGCAAAGGAATTCACGATTTCGGTGGCGTTAAAAACCCGCGCACGAGAAAAGTCGCCAAGCGACAAGGCGCTGTCCGCCGACCTGGCGGACAGCCTGTCATGGCTGGCGAGCTCCCAACTTCAATTGGGTCAACTGAACAAGGCAGAGTCGCTGTATGCACGGGAACTTGCACTGTTACAAGCGCTACGCGACGCCAACCCTGGCGACAAGCTATGGCTGAAAACGCTGGCCTCGGCATGGCTACATCAAGCTGAGGTGAAACTGGCGGTCGGCGACATCGCAGCCACTCGCGCTGACCTGAGCAGTGCCCAAGAGTTACTAAGGACCTTGGTCGCAGCGGATCCGAGCAATCGTACATGGCAGCGAGATCAGCATATCGCCGAATTGAAAACCTTTGACGTGACGGGCAAGGACATGCCACCATCGCAAGCGTTTGCGCTGTTGGAAAAACTTCATGACCAGCTGATGGAACTAAGCCGCCTGGAACCTAAAAAAGTGAATTTACAAATGCTGACGGCCATCGCCAGCCAACGTCGGGCCTCACTGGAACTGCGCTACGGAAAAGCCGAACAAGCTGCCCTGACGTTGGAACCGGCACTGGAGCGCTTGCAAGCGATTTATGCGAGCGCTCCTGCAGATCAGGTGCTACGCAACAATCTGCTCGACAGCCTGCTGCTGAAGGCCGACATCGAATTTGCACGGCAAGACGACGCGGCTGCGCGTCTCCACTGCAACCTCGCAAGGGACATTGTGGCACCACTGATCCAACACAGCACCGACTTCCATCTCTTGGTGCCCTGGGTCAAGTCTCACGCCTGCCTCAACGCACATAGTGAAGTCGCGTCGGCCAAGAAACAGCTTGAAGCTATCGGCTACCGGGATCCGTTTTACCTGCAGTACCTTTCCAACCACCCACCCAAGAAAGCAACATCATGACTACGCTAGTACCGCCTATCACTTTTCAAAACATCATGGTCTGGGTTAAGCCGCGCGCCGGCGTGCCAAATAAATATGACGTCGTCACTGAGCCGGCGGCACCGCAGATCCTCAATGCCGATACTGTCATCAATTATCAGATCGTCGGCACCGATGGCTACCCGATCGTGTTCAAGGGGATGTCGGTCAAGCCGGAGCACAATGGACAACTGAGCAAAGAAGTCGTCAGCGTCGACGGCCGCCTGTTGACGTTTAGCGATCTGAACACGATCAAGATGACTTTAAACATCACTCTAAAATTCCAGGACAAGGAAGGCATCGAGTTTTCACACGATCCGCAAATCCACAACGACCCTCAAAGCTAATCCATCGACACAGTGGCCTCCGGCAGCGGGACAATGGACCACTGCTGGTCTTGTAACGGTCCAGACGGAGCGCAGCATGCCTCACAACGGAAAATTCCAGTTCCAGTCACATACCTATAGCGGCCAGCTCACCGGCACGCGGCTGATCGTCACCGGCGCCGTGCACGGCAACGAGACCTGCGGCACCCAGGCCATCACGCGCGTGATGCAGCAACTCGACAGCGGCGAGCTGACGATACGCAACGGCAGCGTCACCTTCGTCCCGGTTGCCAATCCGCTGGCCTACGCCAAGGGCGAACGTTCCGGCGAGCGCAACCTGAACCGCAACCTGTTCCCCAACCCGAATCCGCAAGACTTCGAAGACCGCGTGGCCAACTGGCTGTGCCCGCTGTTGGCGCAGCATGATGTGCTGCTCGACCTGCACTCGTTCAACGCCGCCAGCGAACCGTTCGCCATGGTCGGCCCACGCAACAACGACGGTCCGCTGGAGCCGTTCCAGCACGAACAGCAGGAGCGCGCGCTGGCGCGCCGGCTCGGCGTGCGGCGCTTTGTCGATGGCTGGCTGCGCACCTACGGCGCCGGCGTGCAGCGCCGCCTGCGCGACGATAGCCAGCTGGAAACCGTGCTGCGCTACGGCATGGGCACCACCGAATACATGCGCAGCACCGGCGGCTACGCGCTGACGCTCGAATGCGGCCAGCATGCCGATCCGCAAGCACCCGAGGTCGGCTATCGCGCCATCGTCAACACCCTCGCCTTCCTCGGCCTGATCGATGCGCCGTCGCCGCCGCCGATCGCCGACGAGGCGATGGAGGCGCTCAGCATGGTCGCGGTCTACGACAAGCAGCATGCCGACGACCGCTTCAGCAGCGCCTGGTCCAGCTTCGATCCGGTGCGGCAGGGCGAACAGATCGGCACGCGCGCCGACGGCACAGCGGTGCTGGCCGAGTTCGACGGCCGTATCCTGTTCCCCGACGCCGCGGCCGGCGCCAACAGCGAATGGTATTACCTCACGCGCGCCAATCCCGGCTTCTGATCAGACGGTCGACAGCTTCAGGCCGACGATGCCGCCGATGATCATGGCGATGCAGCCCACGCGCAGCGCGCTGGCCGGCTCGTTGAGTACGACGATGCCAAAGATCACGGTGCCGACGGTGCCGATGCCGGTCCAGATGGCGTAGGCGGTGCCCAGCGGCAGCGTGCGCAGCGCCAGGCCCAGCAAGGCGACGCTGCCGGCCATCGCGGCCAGCGTCAATGCCGTCGGCAGCGGCTTGCTGAAGCCGTCGGTGTATTTGAGTCCGACCGCCCACGCCACTTCCAGCAGGCCGGCCAGGATGAGGATTATCCAGGTCATCGAGTGTCTCCAAAATTGCCGGAAACTATAGCATTGGCAGCCAAACCCTGCTGGTGTCTTCCCGCCGCGTCCGCCACAGGCCATAATGCTTCATCAATAACAAGGAGGAGCATCCATGCAATTACTGGCGCAGATCGTCACCGGCCTGGTGGCGCTGATACATGTCTACATCGTGCTGTTGGAAACGGTGCTGTTTCAATCGCGCGGCCGCCGCGTGTTCGGACTGACGCAGGAGAAGGCCGACATCGTGCAGCCGGCCATGTCCAACCAGGGTTGCTACAACGGCTTCCTGGTGGCGGCGCTGGTGGTCGGCTTTGTGCATCCGAATCCGGCCATCGCCTCGGCCTTCACGGTGTTCGGCCTGGCTTGCGTGGCGGTGGCCGGTGTATGGGGCGGCGTCACGGTCAAGCGCTCGATCCTGCTGATCCAGACCTTGCCTGCGCTGATCGCGCTGGCCCTGCACTTCGCCGGCTAACTGCCGGCGGGCTTGGCGCCGTTCAGGCTCGGCAAGGCCATGGTCTCGACCACCACCGGCGCCGGCTCGGTGGCCGGCTTGGCGCCGCTGCCGCGCAGGGCCAGCAGCCAGCCGATGCCGTCGAACCAGAACGGCGCGCCCAGCGACGAGGCGAAGGCCGTGATGATCCAGCCCATCAGCGCGAACGCCAGCGCCGCCATGAAGGCGCCCACGCCTTGGCCGCAGGCCGCTGCAAAGCGCGGCGACGGCCAGCCTATCGGCAGCGCCTGCACCGTTTGCCAGTCTTTTTTCGCTTCGACCATCTGGCTCATTGGCGTGGCCGCTGGTGCGGCCGCGACCGGCTTCATGCGGCCGGCCGCGATGGCGTCCGCGCCCTGCTGCGCCAGCGTTGCCGCCGCCGCGTTGTCGCTCCACAGGCGCTGGCTCAATTGCAGCGCATCGATGTTCATCGCGCCCGCATAAAACAGGCCGACGCAAAACAGCACCAGCTGCGAACGCCGCTTGTACCAGCCGGTGATGCGGTCCATCACCGTGTCGTACCAGATGCGCACCGCGCTTTCCAGCGCGGCCAGGTCGTCCGGTCCCTCGCCCATCAGCGCCAGCAAGGTGCGGCTCAAACCCTCATTGCCCACGTTGGCCAGCAACAGCGCCGCCGTTTGTCCCTTGCCGTATTTGGCCGTCAGGGTCGACACAAAGGCCCGCGCGAAAATCGCCGACGGGATGTAGGACGGCATGCGGCCCTGCTGCGCCAGCCCGGTGATCAAGGGATGCGTCATCACGGCGGCCGACAGCGAATGCGGTCCCAGCTTGGCCAGGTTGAAGCCGCCGTCCAGACGCAGGAAGCGCCTGATCGACGGCATGGCGCCGCGCAGGCGCGACTTGCCGGCCGGCTCGTGCAACATGGTCAGCACGCCGTCCAGCAGCACCTTGGCGCGGGTCTGGAACAGCGAGGCGATCGCTTCGCGGGTGGCGCTGCACAGCAGGCTCACGGCCAGGAAAGTATAGGACAGCCCGATGGCCACATCCAGGTAATGACTCGACATACGGCCCTCATTAAACTTCGAACAATGTTCCCATAACATAAATGATTTTTTGGCCGCCAGCACGTTTTTCTTTTATATCGTAAGATGCCGATATTGAAATCGGAAAAAGACGATCCATATATCGTTACATGCAAATGGACATAGACGCTATCCACAAAGCCCTCGCCAGCCCGATGCGGCGCCAGATCCTGGCGTGGCTGAAGCAGCCGGAGGTGTATTTCTCAGAGCAGCAGCATCCGCTGAGCCTGGGGGTGTGCGCCGGCCTCATCGACCGGCGTTGTGCATTGTCGCAATCGACGGTGTCGGCGCATCTGGCCACCCTGCTCAAGGCGGGCCTGATCACGTCGCACCGCGTGGGGCAATGGAATTATTTTAAACGCGACGAAGCGACCATCCAGGCCTTCATCGACCAAATGACTTTATAGGAAACTCATCATGGCAAATCTTTTCGACCCGCTCACCATCGGCGACCTCACCCTGAAAAACCGCATCGTCATGGCGCCGCTGACCCGCGCCCGCGCCGTCGGCGGCGCCCGCGTGCCGAACGCGCTGATGGCCAAGTACTACGTGCAGCGCGCCAGCGCCGGCCTGATCCTGAGCGAGGCGACCGCCGTCACGCCGCAGGGCGTGGGCTACGCCGACACGCCGGGCCTGTGGTCGGACGAGCAGGTCGAGGGCTGGAAATTGGTGACCGAGGCCGTGCACCAAGCCGGCGGCGTGATCTTCGCCCAGTTGTGGCATGTGGGCCGCGTGTCGGACCCGAGCTTCCTGAACGGCGACGCGCCGGTGTCGGCCAGCGCCATCGCCGCCGACGGCCACGTCAGCCTGCTGCGTCCGCAGCGTGCCTATCCGGTGCCGCGCGCGCTCGATACCGAAGAGCTGGCCGGCATCGTCGCGGCCTACAAGCTGGGCGCGGAGAACGCCAAGAAGGCCGGCTTTGACGGCGTGGAAATCCACGGCGCCAACGGCTACCTGCTGGACCAGTTCCTGCAAGACAAAACCAACCAGCGCAGCGACAACTACGGCGGTTCGATCGAGAACCGCGCGCGCCTGATGCTGGAAGTGACCGACGCCTGCATCGCCGTCTGGGGCGCCGGCCGCGTCGGCATGCACCTGGCGCCGCGCCGCGACGCGCACGATATGGGCGATTCCAATCCGGCCGCCACCTTCGGCTATGTGGCGCGCGAGCTGGGCAAGCGCAAGATCGCCTTCATCTGCGCGCGCGAAGCCGTGGGCGAGGACAGCCTGGGACCGTTGTTGAAGAAGGAATTCGGTGGCGTCTACATCGCCAATGAAAAGATGGACAAGCAGACCGCGCTGCAAGTGCTGGACGCCGGCACCGCCGATGCCATCGCCTTCGGCAAGGCCTTCATCGCCAACCCGGACCTGCCGCGCCGCCTGCAGCTGGACGCCCCGCTGAACGAGTGGAAGGCCGAAACCTTCTACGCCCCGGCGGAAGAAGGCTACACCGACTACCCGGCGCTGGCGTAACACCGCGAGGGTCAGGTCTGACAATCGGACACGGACTCAACTTTAGCGCCTTTGCTACGGTTGAACTCGTGTCCGAATGTCAGACTTGACCCTCTTTTAGCGCGGCAGCGCGTAGTTGACGGGCACGAAGTCGTAGCCCTTGCCGTTGGTCCGCACATGGCCCAGCGCGGGGAACGACAGGTGCGACGCGCCGATCAGGTAGCCGCCCTTGGCCGCCGCCGCGAACGCTTCCTTGCGCTCGGCGATGGCCACCTTGCTGTCGCTGTCGAAATTGACGCCGACGCCAGGATTTTCAAACTGCACCGCCTGCACGTGCAGCAAATCCCCCAGCAACACCAGCTTCTGCCCCGCACTCTCGACCACGTAGGTGATGTGGCCCGGCGTGTGTCCGCCGTTGAAATACGATTTGATGCCCGGCACCAGCTCGCTGTTGGCGACGATGGGCTGGAACTTGCCGGCCTTGACGTAGGGATTGAGCGACATCATCGCGCCCTGGAAGTCTTCCTTCTCTTCGCCGGTCGCCTTGTCCAGGTTGCTCTGGTTCAGATAGTAGTCCGCATCGAGCTTGCCGGCCCGTACCACCGCGTTCGGGAACACCCGCTGTTCGTTGGCCACCAGTCCGCCGACGTGGTCGCCGTGCATGTGGCTGATGTAGATCTCGTCCACCTGCTCCGGCTTGTAACCCGAGGCCTTGAAGTTGGCCAGCAACTTGCCGGCCGTCGGGCCGAACAGGCTGGCGGCGCCGGCGTCGATCAGCACCAGCTTGCTGCCGGTGTTGATCAGGAAGGCGTTGACCGAGGTTTCCACCGGACTCTTCAGGAACGACCTGGCCAGCGCCGCATTGGTCTTGGCCGGCGCCTGCTTGAGCAGCTGGTCGACCGGCAGGTCGATGCTGCCGTCGTTGAGCACGGTGACCTCGAACTCGCCCAGCGTGGTCCGGTAAAAGCCGGGCGCCTGGAACTTGGCCATCGGCGCGGCGGCCTGCGCCATCGAACAGGCGGCGGCCACCGCCAGCACGGCGGCGGATCGGGTCAAGGTGGTCGTGATCATGGCGTCCCTGTCATGTTGTCTATCAAGAGACGCTACGATACCGCAAAATCAACTTTGTTGCTAACGCGCCTAGAAGGTCATCGGCATGCGGAACGATAGTTGCACATCCGGCGTGTCGCGCGTCAACCCGGCGCCCACCGAGACGTTGATGGTGCGCTTGTCGCTGAGCCGCAACGACAAGCCCATCAGCAACGTGCCCAGCTGGGTGCGCACCGAACCCGGCACCGGCACGCCGTTCTGCCGCGTGCGCGCGATCGAGCTGTGGTCGTAGCCAAAGCTGATCAGCGCCTTGTCGTTCAGCGCCAGGCCGACGCCGAAATTAAAGCCCACCACGTCGCCCGGCGCCACCGTGCCCAGCGGCTCCCAGTCACCGTTCAAGACCTTGCGGTTGACGTTGCTGCGCTTGAAGTTGTACAGGTAGCTGACGCTGCCGAACAGGATGGCCGGATCGCTGGCGTACAGCCATGTCAGGCTGGGCTGCACCGCGTAAAAGCCCGAGCCGGTCGGCAGGTCCAGCGGCAGGCCGGTGCCGGTGGCGTTGGGGCCCACGCAGCGCTTGCTGCAATCGGTGATCACGCTGAAGGGGTCGGTGCCGGTGCGCGATTTGACGCGCAGGCCGGCCACATAGTACGGGCGGTCCGGCGCGCCCTGGTTGAGCTGGTAGCGCAGCGCCAGCTCGGCGTCGCCCACGCCCTTGCCGCTGGTCTCGAACACATGGTCGACGCCGGTGCCGGTGAAAATCTCGCGGCTGACGGTGGAGTCGGAACGGTAGACATAGGGCAGCTTCAACTCCAGCTCGGCACGATTGCTCAGGCCGTAGCGCAGGCTGACCGCGCCGGTCAAGGTATTGCGCTTGACCTCGCGCACATCGACCAGGCCGATCAGCAAGGCTGGAATGATGGTGTAGCCGACCAGCACCACCCGGTTGCTCGACGAATAGCCGAACTGCATCGACGGCTCCAGCACCAGCTTGCCGCGCGGCGTCAACACGCCGGGCTGCTCGAACAAGGGCGCCACCGCCGGCGGCTGCGCCGCGCCGTCCTGCCCCTGCGCCGCCGCGCACGCCGCCAACGCCCACAGCGCCAGCGCGCCGCCCTGCCATCTTGCACCTCGCATCGCTGCCCTCCTGAGTTGTGTTCATTTCGGTCCCACCGCACCGCTCAGGGCATCGCGCAACAGGGTTTCAAAGTTGACGGCCTTGAGCAGCGCCAGATTGCTGACGCTGGTGCTGATGGTGGTCTGGCTGCGGATGGCCTGGTCGTTGATGCTGTTCTGGATCAGCAAGGCGCCCAGTCCCGCCGTGGCCGGCAACGGATCGAGCGCGTTGCCGGCGCCGTTCTGCACCACCACATGGGCCAGCGCCTCGCTGGCCATCTGTGCCTCCACAGCGCTCAACTTTGTCACATCGGCGATCGCAAAACGACTATTCGCTACAACACTGCCATTGATCGAAACCAAACGTTCGACACCTAGCGAGACCACCAGCCCGTTGCCCAGGTCGTAGCCGCCGCGCGTCTGTTCCAGCCGCGCATCATCGACGGCGGTCCAGCCGTCGGTCGGGTCCGGCAAGTCGCTGGCGTGTGCCGCCGCCCCGCAGGCCAGCAGCACGCTCAGGATGGTAGTGCGCATGCGCGCCTCCGCTCAGTAATTGCCGCTGCCGTTCTTGGGCAGGGTGACGTCGGTCAGACTGGCGCGGTTGATGCCCTCGCCCAGCGGCGCGCGCGGCGCCACGCGCCACTCCGACGCCTGGTTGAAGTGCGGCTTGCCCGGCCAGTTATGTATCACGAACAGCAACTGGTCTTGCCAGAGCGCCTCGAAATCGGCGCGCCGCACGGCCCGCGTGCCGCCGGCCGGGTCGCCCAGCAGCACCCGGCCCTGGTCCATGCCCTTGATGACGACGAAATGTTCATAACCGTTTTCACGGATGCGCACGATGGCCGGAAATGCCGCCTCGGCCAGCTTGTGCAGCGGTTGCTGGTAGCCGTCGGCGATAAAGCCCAGCGTGGCCAGGTAGCGCTTCATGTCCAGCAGCGAAAAGCCTTCGCGCTGGATCTTCTGCTGGTCGCCGTGCGCGTACATGGCGTCGAACACCTGGCGTTCGCTGACGGGCGTGTCGTAGTGGTAGCTGAGCAGCGTCGCCACCGCCGCCGAGCCGCAGCTGAAATCGAATTGCTGGCGCACGGTGGAGCGGAAGCGCGCCTCCTTCAGGCTGGTGACGCGCAGCGCATAGCTGCCGCCGCCGACGCCGGGCAAGTCCGCCGCGCCGGCCTGGCCGCACGCGATGGCGGCCAGTACGATGATGCATGCTGGTGTTTTCATTTCATCTGGATGTTGATGATGGTGGCGTTCTGGATCAGCACATTGGTGCCGGAGTTCTGTATCGCCACCGGCAAGCCGGAAGCGTTGCTGAACGAGCCGCTGCTGATGGCGTTGGCGCCGGTGGTGACATTGACCGCCGTGTTGCCGTTGACGGCACCGTTCAATTGCATATCGTTGTTGACCGCATCGGCGCCCGCGCGCTTGCCGGCCAGCTTGGCGGCCGGCACCGACGTAGCGTCAAAGCCGGCGGGATCGGCCGCCGTGATGACGATGGCGTCCGGCAGCAACGCCGGCCGCGATTGCGCAACCGGCTCGGCCAGCGCTGCGATCACCGGCGCCGCCGCCTGCCCGGCCAGCGCCAGCGCGGTACAAAAACTGATGACTGGTATCTGCATACCCTACTCCCTGTAGATGGCGGGATGCGCGCGCCTTGCCGCCGCGCCCGCATCCCGCCCGCCGTTACTTGCCGACCGCCAGGTTGGCCTGGACGTTGACGCTCTGCTGCACCAGTGACGAGATGCCGCTGTTCTGCGCCGTGACCATGATGCCGGCCGCCGACTGGCCGACATTGCTCATGGTGTTGGACATATTGAACGTCCCCGCATTGACCGAGACGTCGCCACCGGCGCCGCCCGCGGCACCCGAGCCGGCGCCACCGGTCGCCGCGCCGGCGGTGATGGTGCCGCCACCGCCGCCGGCGCCGCCGGTGTTGCCGCCGCCACCCGCACCGCCGGCGCCGCCGGCGCCGCCGGTCGAACTACCGTTGGTGGGATTGCCGTTGCTGGCCGTGCCGCCGGTGGCCGCGCCGCCGGCCGCGCCATTGCCGCCGGTGTTGCTGGCCGCGCCGCTGTTGCCGCCGTTGCCGCCGGCCGCACCTGCGCCGCCCGCCGCACCGGTGCTGGTGGCCGCGCCACCGGCGCCGCCCGTGCCGCCGCCGCCGGTGGTGGCGCTCGCTCCGGCGCCGCCGGTTTGCGTCACGCCCGCGCCCGCGCCGCCCGCGCCGCTGGTGGCGGCGCCGCCCGCCGCGCCATTGCCGGCCGTGTTGCTGCCGCCGGTGCCGGACGCGCCAGCCCCGCTGGCGCCGCCCGCCGCACCGGCGCCCCCTGCGCCGCCGGTGGCGGTGCCGGTGCTGCTGGTGGCATTGCCCGAGGTGCCGGCCCCGCCCGTGCCTGCGCCGCTGCTGCCGGTGGAGGTCTGGCTGGGCGGCGGCGTGGCCGTGGTTTCGGTCCCGCTCGGCACGCCAGTGTTGTTGGCCGACGACGCCGACCCGGTGCTGGCGCCGCCGCCGGTGCCGGTGGTATGGGCCGCGCCCGAACCGCTGCCGGCCGTACCGCCCGCGGCGCCGGCGCCGCCCGCACCCGTCAAGCCGCCGGCGCCGCCGGTGGCATTGCCGGCGTTGCCGGTATTGCCGCCGTTGCCGCCATTGCTGCCGGTGGCCGCGCCGCTCAGGCCGCCGTTGCCGCCGGTCGAACCGCCATTGCTGCCGCCGGCGCCGCCCGTCGCCGCGCCGCTGGCGCCGCCGAGGCCGCCGGCACCGCCCGTCGCAGCCTCGCCGCGTCCGCCTGCGCCACCGGCGCCACCGGCGCCACCCGCACCACCGGCGCCGCTGGTCGCAGCACTGGCCGCGCCACCCGCACCGCCGGCGCCGCCGCTGACGGCGCCCACCGAGGGCGCGCTATTGGTGGCGCTACCGTTCGTGGCGTTGCCGCCCAAGCCACCTGCCGCGCCATTGCCGCCGGCGCTGTTTCCGCCCAGGCCGCCGGTGCCCGCCGCCGCCCCGCCCGTGGCTGCACCGCCCGTGCCGGCGCCGCCGGCGCCGCCAGTGCTGCCGGCGCTGTTGCTGGCGTTGTTGCCGATGTCATGCACGGTATTGTTGCTGACGGTGCCGGTCAGGGTGCTGGTGGCGGTGGCCGACGATTGGTTGTACGCGTTGGTGAGCGCGGAGCTGGCCGTGGCGCCGTTATTGGCCGCCGCGGCGCCGATCTGGGTGGCGGTCGCGCCGCCGGTGCTGTTGTTATTGTTGTTCTTGTTGCTGCTGTCCTGGACCGCCAAAGCGTTGTCGTTCGCATGCGCTCCGGCGCCCGATTGCGTGGTCGCCGTCGTCGGTGGCGTGGTGGTTTGCGCAAACGCTGCACTTGCGCCAAACGCCAGCGCGATGGCCGCGCTGATCATAGTTTTCTTCATAGCTGCTCCCTACCTAACAGGTTGTACGGTTGATCGAATGGATGCCAGGGGACCGATCTCCCAGCCCTCCCCTCTTTCGCAAACTTGATGCCAGCACCGGCGCCACGCGCGCAAACTGTTGAATTCACGGGACAATTCAACGCCACTGCCGACAAACTGCCTACGCTGGCGCGCACTGTCCGGCGCTACGCGTCACACCGATGTGACAACGCGGCGGCAGCGCCGGACCGCGCGCCCCAGCACCAGATCCTATTTCGGCGGCGGCGCGGCGGTGTAACAACCATGAGACGGCGCCACCATGCCGTGCTTGGCCAGCAGGCGATACAGCGTCATGCGCGAGACGCCGAGATCGCGCGCCGCCAGCGTGATGTTGCGGCCGGCCCGTTGCAGGCTGGCGTCGATGGCGTCGCGCTCGGCGCGGATGCGGGCGTCGTCCAGCGGCGCGGCGACGTGCGGCGCCGGCGCCGCGCTCAGGCCGAGGTCGTGCGGCTGGATCAGCCGTCCCTCGGCCATCACCATCGCCCGCCGCACGCGGTTGAGCAGCTCGCGCACATTGCCCGGCCAGTCGTGGTCGCGGATCGCCTGCGCCGCGCGCACGCTGAAGCCCTTGACGCGCGGCGCCCGCTCGCTGGCATAGGTGTGGAAAAACTGTTCGGCCAGCGGCAGCAGATCCTCGCGCCGCTCGCGCAGCGGCGGCACATCCAGCGCCAGCACGTTGAGCCGGTAGTACAGATCCTCGCGGAAGGCGCCGCGCGCCACCGCCTGCGCCAGGTTGACGTGCGAGGCGGCGATCACCCGCACATCGACCGCGATGCTGCGGGTGGAACCCAGGCGGTAGATGGTCTTCTCCTGCAGGAAGCGCAGCAGGTTGGCCTGCAGCTCCATCGGCAGGTCGCCGATCTCGTCGAGAAAAATGGAGCCGCCCTGGGCCGTCTCGATCAGCCCGCGCTTCTCGCGCGCCGCGCCGGTAAAGGCGCCGCGCTCGTAGCCGAACAGTTCGGACTGGATCAGCGCGGCGGGGATGGCGCCGCAATTGATGGGGACGAATGGGCCGTCGCGCCGCGGCGAATGCGCGTGCACGGCCTGCGCCGCGAGCTCCTTGCCGCTGCCGCTTTCGCCCGCGATCAGCACCGGCGCGCTGGCGCCCGCCACCTTGACGATCTGCCGCCGCAGCCTGGCGATGGCGGCCGATTGCCCCGTCAGCGCAGGCTCCGGCTGGGCGGCGCGGCACCCCGGCTGCGGATGGCGCAGCGCGGCCAGGCCGTGCGCGTGGCCCAGCGTGTGCCGCAGCCGCTGGGCATCCAGCGGCCAGGTGTGAAAGTCGCCGCAGTGATCGTGCACCAGCTGGCGCCAGGCCGGCGATTCCAGCGCCGGCGCGTGCAGCACCGCCACCCAGTGCACATCCCAATGTTCATGCAGGAAGCCATCCATCGCGGCGCACGACTGCTCGTCATGCGCCTCCACCAGCAACACGCCCACCTGCATGTGACGCGCCTGCAACTGGCGGCGCGCTTCGGCCAGCGTCACCGCACTGTATACTTCCCATCCCTCTACTGCGGCGTTGAGCGGGTCCGGTAAGGCGGGACTCCCGAGTGCCAGGCAGAGTATGGTTTTTTTCGTCATCACCGTTGGACGGCAAGGCGTGGGAAAGGTTCAATCTTTCAATTTCAGCAAGCACAAGTAGCTTGCCGCGCCCCCGGCGTCCGGATAGAATGCCTGCGCGGTTTTTTTGACGAGGGATATGCCAGCCTGTCAATAGTGAAAATAAGTTAAAAATAACGACGGGATCAAGTATATGAGCGATTTTCAACTGAAGCCGGCGGACCTGCCGAGCTGGGGCCAGCGCACGGCCTTGCGCATGCTGGGCCTGTTCGGCTGGCGCATGCTGTTTTGCCCGCTGCCCGGCCCGCGCGGCATCTGCGTGATCTATCCCCATACGTCCAACTGGGATTTCATGATCGGCCTGTTCGGCAAGTGGGCACTGAACCTGCCGTTCCGCTGGCTGGCCAAGGATTCCCTGTTCAAGTTGCCGGTGCTGGGCAAATGGTTCCGCGCGATGGGCGGCGAGCCGGTCGAACGCGGCACGCCGAGCGGCACCATCAAACTGCAGGCGCAGCGCATGAACGCGGCCGACTGGTACTGGGTCGGCATCACGCCGGAAGGCACGCGCGGCCATCGCCCCAACTGGAAGAGCGGCTTCTACCATCTGGCGCTGGAGGCCAAGGTGCCGCTGGTGCTGGTGTATATCGATTATCCGAACAAGACGCTGGGCCTGGTCGACCATGTGGTCCTGACCGGCGACCAGGAGTCCGACATGGCCGCCATCCGCGCCGGCTTCGACGGCCACCAGGGCCTGTATCCCGCCAACGCGGCGCCCATCGTGCTGCAGGAACGCCGCACCGAAACGCGCGACTAGTCTTAAGCCGTCGCCACCAGCATCACGCCGGTGGCGGCGATCGCGGCGCCGGCAAGCTTCAGCGCCAGCGCCGGGCTGACGCGGCCCAGCATCCTTCCCCCGTAGACCAGCAGCGCGCTGGCCGCCAGCAAGCCCATGGTGCTGGCCGCCTCCGGCAGTTCATGGCCGTGCGCGTTGCCGTGCAGGAGCGCGAAGGCGCCGACCATCAAACCGCCCAGCGCCGCCGGCAAGCGCGCCGCCACCGCGATCAGCATGCCCATCAAGGCCACCGTCAACGCGATGCCGGTTTCCAGTCCGGGTATCGCCAGGCCGGCCACGCCGGTCAGCACGCCGAACAGCATCATGCCGAGGAAGGTCGCCGGCAACCACCGAGCGTTGGCCTGGCGCGCGCTCCAGATCCCCACCGCCAGCATCGCCAGCAGGTGATCGAGACCGGTGAACGGATGGACGAAACCGTCGAAGAAGCCGTGCGCGTGCGCGCCACCCGTTTGCGGGTGGGCCGCTGCTGCCGCGCAGGCCAGTGCCAGCACGGCTGCCGCCGCGATGCGTTGGTTCTTCATTGGAGTTCCTTTGCAAAGTGTGGGGATTGACCGAGCAAGCCTTGCTCGCGGATGAAATCGATGACGGCGGCCACGCCGTCGCCGCTGCGCAGATTGGTGAACACGAACGGCCGCGCACCGCGCTGCTGCCTGGCGTCGCGCGCCATCACATCAAGGTCGGCGCCGACGTGCGGCGCCAGGTCGGTCTTGTTGATGATCAGCAGATCGGAACGGGTGATGCCGGGGCCGCCCTTGCGCGGGATCTTCTCGCCGCCCGCCACATCGATCACATAGATGGTCAGGTCCGACAGCTCCGGACTGAAGGTGGCGGCCAGGTTGTCGCCGCCCGATTCAACCAGTATCAGATCAAGATTCGGAAAGTCGGCCTGCATGCGGGCGATGGCTTCGAGGTTGATCGACGCGTCCTCGCGGATCGCCGTGTGCGGACAGCCTCCGGTCTCCACGCCCATCAGGCGCTCGGCCGGCAGCGCGCCGGCGCGCAGCAGGATCTCCATGTCTTCCTTGGTGTAGATGTCGTTGGTGATGACGGCCATGTCGAAATGATCGCGCATGCCTTTGCACAGCATCTCGCACAAGGCGGTCTTGCCGGAGCCGACCGGGCCGCCGATGCCGACGCGCAGGGGGGTCGAAGTTGGTGTCATGATGGTTCTCTCTTTAAGATCGGTATAAACGGCTGTACTGCACTTCGTGCTGCATCGACAGCAGCGACAGGCCGGGCGCCCAGTTGCTCATGTCGTCGTCGGCGACGGTTTGCGCGTGGCGCGCGGCCGCTTCGATGTCGGCCCGCAGCGACAGCAAGATGCGCTGCCCCGCCACCTGCCCCAGCGGCACGGATTTGACGCACACCAGCACCTGGTTCTCGGCCCACGCGAACAGCATCGCCAGCAGTGCGGCGTCGTGCGGGATGTCGAGCGCGGCGACGGCGCAGGCGAAGGCGGTCGGCAACGCGACTTCCGCCTGGCCTTGCAGCTGCGCCAGCATCCCGGCGTCGACGAAGCCCAGTTCCGCCACCAGCTTGGTCAGCGAATAGCCCATCTGGATGGTCTCGGCGCGGAACTCGGCGCTGTCGCGCGAGGCGATGAAACGTTCGCTCCATTCCGATACGGCCTGCCAGTCGCGCCGCGACCAGGCCTGCATCAGACGCCAGCACACCGGCGCCTCCCACTGCGCCACCACTTCGTGCAGATGGCGCAGTATCCAGGCGCGCGCGGTGTCGGCGTTGTGGACGATGCCCGTTTCCAGCGCCGCCTCCAGCCCCTGCGAATAGCTGTACGCGCCGATCGGCAGCGCCGGACTGGCGAATTGCAGAAGATTGAGCAGCGCCGAGGCTTGCATCATGCCGGATCGCCGGGCCGGTGGATCTTCTGGCGCAGCGGGATCGGCGCCAGCGGACCTTCGTGGTGGTGTCCGTGGCCGCCGCCATACGCGCCGGACTCCGGCTCGAACGCGGCCTTCTCCTCCGCCACCGTCGCGCCCAGCCCGGCCAGCATCTCCTTCAGCACCGCGTCCGCGCGGATGCGCAGGTAGCCATCGCCGACCTGCGCCTGCGTGTGGCGGTTCCCCAGGTGGAAAGCGCAGCGCAGCAAAGTGTGCGCGTCGGCGCAGGTGATTTTGTAGGTCGGCTCCAGCGCGGCCACCACCTTGATCACGCGCTTGTCCTCGCCGGTCAGCAGGTCGCCGTCGCGCAGCACGGTGCCGCGTACCGTGAACACGGCGACGTCCTCGCCGGTATCGAGCGTGGCCCGCAAGCGGCACTTCTCGCGCAGTTCATAAGGCAGCACCAGCTGCGCGGCGATGATGTCGGCGCTCGGAATTTTAGTGTGCAGTGTCAGCATGGTTGCTCAGAATAAGAAGTAGCGCTGCGCCATCGGCAGCGTAGCCGCGGCTTCGCAGACCAGCAACTCGCCATCGGCGCGCACTTCATAGGTTTCGGGATCGACACTCATCTTCGGCGTGGCGCCGTTGTGGATCATGTCGGACTTGCGCAGCGCGCGCATATTCCTGGCGACGATCAGCGTCTTGTTCAACTTGAGCTGGTCGCCGATGCCGGCGTCAAACGCCGCCTGCGAAACAAAGGTGAACGACTTCTTCAAGCCGCCGCCGAAGGCGCCGAACATCATCCGGTAGTGCACCGGCTGCGGCGTCGGGATCGAGGCGTTGGGATCGCCCATCTGCGCGGCGGCGATCATGCCGCCCTTCAGAATCGTCTGCGGCTTGACGCCGAAGAAGGCCGGCTTCCACAGCACCAGATCGGCGATCTTGCCCACCTCCAGCGAGCCCACGGCATGCGCGATGCCATGCGTGATGGCCGGGTTGATCGTGTACTTGGCGATGTAGCGCTTGACGCGGAAGTTATCGTTGCGCGAGGAATCCGGCGCCAGCGGCCCGCGCTGCACCTTCATCTTGTGCGCGGTCTGCCAGGTGCGCATCACCACTTCGCCGACCCGGCCCATGGCCTGCGAATCGGACGACATCATCGAGATCGCGCCGATGTCGTGCAGGATGTCCTCGGCCGCGATGGTCTCGCGGCGGATGCGCGATTCGGCGAAGGCCACGTCCTCGGCGATGGCGGCGTCGAGGTGATGGCACACCATCAGCATGTCCAGGTGTTCGTCGAGCGTGTTGACGGTGAACGGGCGGGTCGGATTGGTCGACGACGGCAGCACGTTCGATTCGCCCACCGCCGCGATGATGTCCGGCGCATGGCCGCCGCCCGCGCCTTCGGTGTGGAAGGTGTGGATGGTGCGGTCCTTGAACGCGGCCAGCGTGTCGGCCAGGTAGCCGCCTTCGTTGAGGGTATCGCTGTGGATGGCGACCTGCACGTCCATGCGGTCGGCCACGGACAGGCAGTTGTCGATGGCGGCCGGCGTGCTGCCCCAGTCCTCGTGCAGCTTCAGGCCGATGGCGCCGGCGCGCACCTGCTCCTCCAGCGGCTCCGGCAGCGACACATTGCCCTTGCCCAGAAAGCCCAGGTTCATCGGGAAGGCGTCGGCCGCGCCCAGCATCGCGTGCAGGTGCCACGGCCCCGGCGTGCAGGTGGTGGCCGAGGTGCCGGCCGAGGGCCCGGTGCCGCCGCCTATCATGGTGGTCACGCCGCTCATCAGCGCCTCTTCGATCTGCTGCGGGCAGATGAAGTGGATGTGCGTGTCGACCCCACCGGCGGTGACGATCATGCCTTCGCCGGCGATGATCTCGGTGGCGCCGCCGATGGCCATCGTCACATTCGGCTGGATGTCCGGATTACCGGCCTTGCCGATGGCGGCGATCATGCCGCTTTTCAGGCCGATGTCGGCCTTGACGATGCCCCAGTGGTCGACGATCACCGCGTTGGTGATCACCGTGTCCATCACCTCGGCGGCCACGCGCTGCGACTGGCCCATGCCGTCGCGGATCACTTTGCCGCCGCCAAATTTGACTTCTTCGCCGTAGGTGGCGTAATCGTGTTCGATTTCGATAAACAGTTCGGTGTCAGCCAGGCGGATGCGGTCCCCCTTGGTGGGGCCGAACATTTCCGAGTAGGCGCGGCGCGAGATTGTAGCCATGTCAGCCCTTCGGTGGATTGGGATCGAGCTTGCCCATGACTTTGCCATTGAAGCCGTAGACCTTTTGATCGCCGCCCAGCTTCACCAGTTCCACCGTGCGCTGCTGGCCCGGTTCGAAGCGCACGGCGGTGCCGGCGGCGATATTCAGGCGCATGCCGTAGGCCTGCCAGCGCTCGAACTTGAGCACCGTGTTGACTTCAAAAAAATGGAAATGTGAGCCAACCTGCACCGGCCGGTCGCCCTGGTTGGTCACCACCACGGTCGCGGTGGCGCGGCCTTCATTGAGGCCGATCTCGCCCTCTTCGAGTATGTATTCGCCTGGGATCATGATGACCTCCTTTAGGGGATGGGGTTGTGGACGGTCACCAGCTTGCTCCCGTCTGGGAACGTGGCTTCGACCTGGATGTCGGGGATCATTTCGGGTATGCCTTCCATCACGTCCGCGCGGGTCAGAATGCGGGTACCATCGGACATCAGCTGCGCCACGGTCTTGCCGTCGCGCGCACCTTCCATGATGGCGCAGGTGATCAGCGCCACCGCTTCCGGATAGTTCAGCTTCAGGCCGCGCGCGAGGCGGCGTTCCGCCACGATGCCGGCGGTGAAAATCAGCAGCTTGTCTTTTTCTCTTGGTGTCAGGTCCATGGTGTTTCTCAGGTTTACCTTCAGGTTTGCCAGATGCGCGGCGTAACGGCCGCGCGGTCCAGCAGGTACGGGCGCAAGCGGCGCCAGACGGTGAGCATCAGGCGGCGCGCGGTTTCGCTGTCGTCGCCCAGGTGGCGCGCGACCAGCACGCCCTTGGTTTGGGTGACGCCGAATACGTGCTCGCCATCGCCAGAAATGTCAGCGCGGATCTCGGACAGCACGGCGGCGTTGAGCGGCTTGCCGGCGGCGATCAGCGTGGCGCAGACGGTCTTGCCGTTCAGCGCCAGCGGACTGTCGAGCCGACCGCCCAGCATCGCGCCCTGCTCCCACCAGATCAGCCGACCGTCGCGGCGGATGCTGCTGCGCTGGGTGACGGTGCCGGTGTTGAAGGTTTCGCCGGAGCCGCGCCGGCCCATGCACAGGATCTCGCAGCCGATGTAGGTGGCGCCGGCGGCCAGGTCGACGTGCTGCTCCAGCACCACGTTAGCGGTATCAAAAAAGATGGTTTCTTGTGGCAGCCATTCGAGTGCGGCGCCCGCGCCCACGCTCAGGCGCACGCTCTGGCGCGACACCTTGCCATTGGCCTTGTACCACTTGGCGGCGCCTGGCGTGGTGAGGAAGGCATGCGCCTGCGCGCCGACGCCCACTTCGATCGATAACTGGTCACCTCCCACCACGCCGCCCGGTGGATGGACCACGATGGCGTGGCACACCCTGGCGTCTTCCGGGTACAGCGCCTTCTGCACGCGCAGCGGGCCGTAGTGGCGATTGTCGAACAGCCGCGTGGTGCCGCCGTCGTCGGCAAAGCCGAGGGCGAGGCTGGCCCGCCATGCACTGTGGCTAGCGGCGAGTTCTCTGGATGCGGTGGTATCGGGCATGCCTGACGTAATGCAAGCGTCATGCCAGCTGAATCACGCGCTATATCCGCCGTAAGGACATTTTTCGCACCAAAGCGCGTCTTCTGCACCGCGATGGTGCAACCGGCTCCAGTAGCGAGCGTGGCAACCAGACCGGTTTGCTGCTGCGCGACAAGCAAGGCTACATCCCGGTCGGTGCGTCCACCGTTAGCATCACGCTGAGCATGGCCCGCGAAGCCGGCTCCTACAACGACGGCTACGCCGACAACCTGTCCTTCGCCGTGGCCGCCGCGCCAGTGCCGGATGCGGACACCTACGCCATGCTGCTGGATGGACTGGCCCTGCTGGGCGTGGTCGCCAAGCGCAAGCAGCGCAAGGTTCAAGCTTAATATTTGACCAAGAATCAAGAGTGCTTTGCGTCGCGCGGGCTGTTTGCGCGCGGCGTTCATCCTCATACTGTGTGCTTCTCGAACTAATTGAGTGAGCAAAGTATGAAAGTATTCGTCACCGGCGCAGCAGGCTTCATCGGCGGTTCGATCGCGGCGGGCCTGGTCCGCGCAGGCCATCAGGTAACAGGTCTGGTGCGCAAGCCGGAACAGCTGGAGGAGCTGGCCAAAATCGGCGTGACCGGCGTGGTCGGCACCTTGAACGACCGCGATCTGCTGATCGCCCAGGCGCAGGCGGCCGACGCCGTCATCAACGCCGCCAGCAGCGACAACCGCGCCGCCGTCGTCGCCTTTATCGACGCGCTGGCCGGCTCCGGCAAGGTATTCCTGCACACCAGCGGTTCCAGCATCGTCGGCGACGCCTCCGGCGGCGAAGGCACGGAACGCATCTACTTCGAAGACCAACTCCCCGCCCCCACCGCCGACAAGGCCGCCCGCGTCGCCATCGACGACCTGGTGCTGGCCGCCGCCGGCAAGGGCGTGCGCTCGGCGGTGCTGTGCAATACGCTGATCTACGGTCACGGCGCGCTGCCGCGCGACAGCGTGCAGCTGCCACGCCTGCTCAAGCAGGCCCGCAAGAGCGGCATCGTGCGCCATGTGGGACGCGGTCTGAATATCTGGTCCAACGTCCACATCGACGACGTGGTCGACCTGTATCTGCTGGCGTTAGAGAAGACCGAAGCGGGCGCGTTCTACTTCGTCGAAAGCGGCGAGGCTTCGTTCCGCGACATGAGCACTGCAATCGCCCGCGCGCTGCACCTGGGCGCGCCGCAGGACTGGCAGCTGGAGCTGGCCAAGGAAGAATGGGGCTACGAAATGGCCTCGTATGGCCTGGGCTCCAACAGCCGCGTGCGCGGCCAACGGGCGCGCACGCAACTGGGCTGGCAGCCGCATCGCCCGCCAGTGCTGGACTGGATCGCGGGCGACATGCTGCGCGCTTAAGCCTTACTGCTGGACAGGGGCCGCTGCCGGAGTAGCGGCAGGCTGCAGCTGCCTGCGTTGATAGACCTGCACCAGATCACCATCCGGCATACCTGGCAGCGCCACCACCTTGCCGTTGAAGGTCAGCTTGCCGCCCTTGATCTCGATGGTCGAACGCAGTTCGCCCTTCTCCATCACGGCAAAGCCCTCGTTCACCAGTTTGCCGATGACCAGGCCGGCGATGTTCTTGGCGCTCACATCGATCTGCCCGGCGACGTCGGGCGTCGTAGGGTCCACCTGCTTGGCCGCCATCATGCGCGAAACGTCGTTCACCATGGCGACTGGCAGGCGCACCTCGAAACGGGCGATCAACTTCTTGATCAGTTCTATCGGCGCGCTGAAATCGGCGTCCACCACTTTATCGAAATCGACGCGACCTTTGATCGAGGCCGTGTTGCCGTGATAGCTGGCGCTGATATCGTCGATCACTACGCTGGCGCCGGCCGCCAGTGCGTTCTTGCCGAACGTCTTCATGGTCGTCAACACCACCTCGGCCTGGGCATCCGGCGCCAGGCCGCTGCCATGCGCATGCCTCAAATCGCGATCCAGATCGGCCATCGCTTGTGCGGGCATGTTCACCATGCGCACGCCAAGGTTGACGCGCTCGACGCGGTCATCGCCAAAAACGATATTCTTGATCGACACGCCGGAAGACAGGTCGACCAGCTTGCCGTGCAGCGTGGTGCTGGCGCCGGTGGCGAAACCTTCGACGCGGAAGATTTCCTTGGCTCCCGCCGTGCCAGGCGTGACGGCGCGCATCACCACGGAGCCGGTCTTGAGTCCGCCCGCGCCGTACCAAAGGCCGTTCTTCGCGCGCGTGTGCTTGAAGTCCATGCTGGATTTTTCAATCGTGCAGCTGACCGTGGCGCCGACGATGGACAACAAAGGCCAGGTCCCGCTGGTATCGACCACGGTTCCGCCTTTGCTGACGACACTCTTGACGTCAAGGTCGGCCCACGAAAACGCCGTGGCGTTTTCATCGAGGTAGCCGTGCGCCTTCATTTTCGCCGCATAGGTGACTTGGCCCTTCGGGCCGTTGATGCGCTGGACCGGGAACGGCCGTTCGGTGCCGAAGATGTCTTTCAGCTTGAGCCGCATCGCCGGCGAGAACTCAAACTTCGAATAGATTTCCAACTGCTTCGCCATGTCGTGCTGCTGGCCCATCGCATCGGTCAACTCATGGGCTGCTTCAGCGATGGTCGTGATGAAGGAGGATTTGACCGGCGCGGCCGGCGCTGGCGACACGGCCTGGGAAGGCGGTGCCTGCTCGACGGCGTGGATGGACGTATGCGCCAGCAAGGCGCCGGCGATGGCTACTGCGAGTATCGATTTTTTCAACGTGCTGCCTGAAGAAGGTGGTTATTGTAGGGCCGCGATTCTACACACCCGCCGTCGTGCGGAAATACACGCATTGTCACGCTCGAATTACCGATCGGTTAGCTTGCATCCACTGTTGATTTTTAATTAAAACTCCGTTACCGTGTGGGCGGGGCGGGTCCTTCAAGCCGGCCTGTCTTTGCCGCGTGCAGGGACAGCCTCTACGGGGCTACCCCGTGGGATTTTAAATGTTCAGCACTTCGCCGCATGAGCCGCATTGCGCTACCACGCAAGATAGCTCACGCATCACGAGACTCGTTGAAGGCTCTCCGCCCCTTTCACTACGCATGCATATCGAAAAACTTACCGTGTTGGCGCTGGCCGATACGATGCTGGCATCGGACGCCAATCAGGACAGCCTGATCGCGGCATGCGGCCGCGTTTTCAATATGTCGCCGCTCTGGGCGCCCAGGATTTGCGCAGCGCTCATCGAACGGACGGGCGACAACTTCCATTATTTTAGCCGGCACGAGATTGCCCACATTTTCCTGCAACTCATCGAGAACGACGAGGACATCACGGAATTACCGGAAGTCCGGCGCTATTGCACCGAGCCGCCTATCCGACCGCCGCAGGCCGCATGGATCGCCGCGCTCGCGCTGCCGCAACTGCCCTCGGTCGGCGCCCTGGCAGCCCGGCTGGATGAACCGGTCGGCGCGCTCGCCTGGTTCGCCGACCAATGGCGTCTGGCGGGCGACCAGCAATCGCGCCTGCAGCACTACCACTACCGATGGGTGCCAAAACGCAGCGGCGGCCTGCGCCTGATCGAGATTCCCAAGGCGCGCCTGCGCGTCGTGCAGCAAAAGATACTGCGCCACCTGCTCGATCGGCTGCCGCCGCACCCCGCCGCCCACGGCTTCCGGCGCGGACATTCCTGCGTCACCCACGCGGCGCTGCATACCGGCCGGCCTGCCGTCGTCCGCATGGATCTGAAGGATTTTTTCCCGAGCATACAACTCGCGCGCATCCATGCGCTGTTCGAAAAACTGGACTACCCGCCGGCAGTGGCCGGAACACTGGCACGCATTTGCGTGAACCGCGCACCGCAAGGCGTTTTTAAAGAAGCCGGTTCGCTCCCATGGGCCGAGCGCCAGGCCTTGAGGTCACCCCACCTGCCGCAAGGCTCCCCCTGCTCGCCCGCGCTGGCCAATCTGTGCGCCTACCGTCTCGACATGCGGCTGGAAGCGCTGGCGCAATCGCTGGGCGCGACGTACAGCCGCTACGCAGATGACCTGGCATTTTCCGGCGATCGCGATTTTGCGCGCGCCGCGGAACGCTTCCATATCCAGGTTGCCGCGATTGCGTTTGAGGAGGGCTTCCGCATCAACACCCGCAAGACGCGCCTGATGCGCGAAGGAACCCGCCAGCAGTTGACCGGCGTTGTGGTCAACGCCCATCCCAACATCGCCCGCGACGAATACGACAAGTTGAAAGCCATGCTGACGAACTGCGTGCGGCACGGCCCTGCGTCCCAGAACCGCGATCACCATCCGGACTTCCGCGCCCACCTGGCAGGCAGGATTTCGCACGTAAAGATGGTCAACGCGAATCGCGCAGTCAAACTGCAACGGCTGCTGGAAGCCGTTGCATGGGCAAGCGAGGATCGATAAACCTAGTCCTGGTTTGGATAGGGGCTCTTGCCGCCTTCGGCGATGAACAGGTCGATGCGCGCCTCCAGCACCGGCAGCGGCACGGAGCCCAGTTGCAGCACCGTGTCGTGGAAGGCGCGGACGTCGAACTTGGCGCCCAGCGCCGCCTCGGCCTTCTTGCGCGCGTTGATGATGCTCATCTCGCCCAGGTAGTAGGACAGCGCCTGGCCCGGCCACGAAATGTAGCGGTCCACTTCCGTCTCGATCTCGTGGTCGGACAGCGCGGTGTTGTCGTGCAGGTAGTCCTGCGCCTGCTTGCGGGTCCAGCCCTTGCTGTGGATGCCCGTGTCGACCACCAGCCGCGACGCGCGCCAGGCCTGGTAGCTCAACATGCCGAACACCTCATACGGCGTTTCGTACATGCCCATCTCCACGCCCAGCCGCTCCGAGTACAGCGCCCAGCCCTCGCCATACGCCGAGATATAGGCGTTGCGGAACGGCGGACGGCCCTTCTGCTCCATCGCCACCGGCATCTGGAAGGCGTGGCCCGGCGCCGATTCGTGCAGCGTCAGCGCCGGCATCGAGTACAGCGCGCGCGCCGGCAGGTTGTAGGTGTTGACCAGGTAGACGCCCGGACCGCCGCGGCCCGAGGTGTAGAACGGCGCCTGGTCGTCCGGCACCGGGATCACGGCGAAGCGGCGGCGCGGCAGGTAGCCGAAGTACTGGCCGACCTTGGCGTCGAACTTCTTGGCCACCCAGGCGGAGCGCATCAGCAGCTCTTCCGGCGTCTTGGCGTAGAAGCGCGCATCGGTGCGCAGGAACTGCAGGAAAGCCGGCAGGTCGCCTTCAAAGCCGGTCTGCTTGATCACGTCGTGCATCTCGGCGCGGATCTTGGCCATTTCGCTCAGGCCGATCTTGTGGATCTGGTCCGCGCTCATCGTGGTGGTGGTGAACTCGACGATCTTCGACTGGTAGTAAGCCTTACCGTCCGGCAGGCTCTCGGCCGCCAGCGCCTCGCGCGCCTTCGGCACATACTCTTCGCGCATGAACTTGAGCAGCTTGGCATACGCCGGCAGCACGTAGGCCTGGATCGCCTTCACGCCCTCGGCGCGCAGCGCTTCCTGCTGCGCCGCCGGCATGGTGGCCGGCATGGTCTTGAACGGCAGGTAGAACACCGTGTCCTGCGGCGTCTTGGCGTCGGTGACGGAGGTGATCGACGCATCGCGGCCGATCAGCGTGACCTTGGGCGGCGTGAAGCCGCGCGCCAGGCCGGCGCGCATATTGTCCATCTCTTCGTTGAAGTAGCGCGGCGTCTCGGCCAGCTGCTTCAGATAGTCGTGGAACTGCTTTTCATTGGTCAACGGCTTGCGCGCGCCGGACGCCATGTTGGACCAGAAGGCCGAATCGGCGTTGAGCGGCTTCTCGTATTCGCGGAACACCTGGCCGGCGATCAGCGCGGCGATCTGCGTCTTGTAGACCTGGTAGTTGATGCGCTCCGGCGCCGACAGCTTGTCCTGCGAGATGCCGTCCAGTTTCTTCATCACGGCCTGCCAATACGCCAGGCGCTTGGCCTGGGTGGCGGCGTCGATGCGCGGCAGCGACGCGGAGACGCCGTTGTCGTCGTCTTCTTCCTCTTCCTGTTTCTGGCTGATACGCCACTTCCACTCCTGGGTGTAGATGGCTTTGAACTGCGCGTCGGCGGGGCCGGGCTTGATGGCCGGCGCCGGATCGGCATGAGCGGCTGCGGTGACGGTGACTGCGGCTAACAGCATGCATGCGCCGGCAATGGCGGCGCTGAACTTCTTTTCCATAACACTCCAGGGGAAGGGTTGATTACATGTCCAACAAGTTACGGTGTTCGCGCAGCAGCGCGGTGAAGGCTTCCGCGCTGACGGGACGGCTGAAGAAGTAGCCCTGCATCTCGTCGCAACCGCGTTCGGTCAGGAACTGCACCTGCTCGCGCGTTTCCACACCCTCGGCGATCACGCGCATGTTCAGGTTGTGCGCCAGCGAGATCACCGACAGCGCAATGGCGGCGTCGTTGGCGTTGGTGGTCACGTCATCGACGAAGGATTTGTCGATCTTCAGCACATCGATCGGGAAGCGTTTCAGATAGCTCAAGCTGGAATAGCCGGTGCCGAAGTCGTCCAGCGAAACGCTGACGCCGATGTCCTTTAGGCGGCGCAGCGCCGCCACCGCCTTGTCCGGATCGCCCATCACCGTGCCCTCGGTGATTTCCAGGCCCAGGTACGCTGGCGCGACGCCGAATTTGCGCAGCGTGCTTTCAACATACGGCACCGTGGCGTCGTTGGCGAACTGGCCGGCCGCCAGGTTGACCGACACCTTGATGTCGCCCAGCCCCTGGTCGTGCCACACCTTGATCTGCGCGCACACGCTCTCCAGCACCCATTCGCCGATTGAGTTCACCAGCCCGTATTCCTCGGCCAGCGGGATGAAGCGGTTCGGCGGCACCTTGCCCAGCACCGCGTTATCCCAACGCAGCAGCGCTTCCGCGCCCAGCATGGCGCCGGTCTTCAAACACATTTGCGGCTGGTAGTGCACCTCGAATTCGTCGCGCGCGATGGCGCCGCGCAGCTGGCCCTGGATCGCCAGCTTGTCGCGGATCTCGGCGTCCATGCGCTCGGTGAAGAAGGCGTAGTTGTCGCGGCCGATCTCCTTGGCGCGGAACAGCGCCGTGTCGCCGTTGCGCACCAGCTCATCGAAGCTGTCGCCGTCGGTCAGGCTGACGGCGATGCCGATGCTGGAGGTGACGGTGATCTGCTGGCCGTCGATCATCAGCTCCTTGCGCAGGCCGCCCAGGATCTTCTGCGCCAGCGCCATCGTCGCGCCCAGCGCGGCGTCGTCCGGCACGATGATCTGGAACTCGTCGCCGCCCTGGCGGGTGACGATGTCGCCCTCGCGCACGGTCTCGGTCAGGAACTTCGACACCACCTGCAGCGCCTTGTCGCCGACGTCGTGGCCGTAGGAGTCGTTGATGCTCTTGAAGCGGTCCAGGTCCAGGCACATGACGGCCACGCAGCGGTGCTCGCGCTTGGCCGCGGCCAGCGTCTGCTCGAAGCGCTGGCGCGCCAGCAGGCGGTTCGGCAGGCCGGTCAGGGCGTCGTGATTGGACAGGAAATCGATCAGGTGCTGCTCGGCCTTGCGCTCGGTCAGGTCCATGAACACCGCCACGTGGTTGATCACGTGGCCCTGCTCGTCCTTGACCACCGAGGCGCTCAGCAGGCCCGGATAGGTGTCGCCGTTCTTGCGGCGCGCCAGGATCTCGCCCGACCAGTGGCCGGTCTTGGCGATCGACTGCGCCATCAGCTCGAAGGACTTGGCGTCCGGCTCGCCGGCGTGCAGCAGCGCCACGCTCTGCCCCACCACCTCTTCCGCGCTGTAGCCGGAGATCTGGGTGAAGGCGGGATTGGTGGCGACGATGCGCGCATCGCCGTCGGTGACGACGATGGCGTCCTGGGTCGCCTCGAACACCTGGCTGGAGAGGCGCATGAATTCTTCGTTGGCGCGGCGCTGCTCGACTTCCTTTTCCAGCGACGCGGCCAGCGCGGCCAGCTCGGTGGTGCGCTCGATCACGCGCTCCTCCAGCAAGGCGCGTTCGGCCGCCAGCGCCTGCTGGGCGCGGCCCAGCCGCACGTGGGCGTCGGTGCGGGCCAGGATTTCCTCGGCCTGGAACGGCTTGGCGATGAAGTCGACCGCGCCCAGCGCGAAGCCGCGCACCTTGTCGTCGGTGTCATGCTGGGCCGACAGGAAGATCACCGGCACCTGGCACAGTTCCGGCGACGCTTTCAGGCGGCGGCACACCTCGAAGCCGTCGATGCCGGGCATGCGCACGTCGAGCAGGATCAGCTCCGGCGGGCGTGACTGCGCGGTCCACAGGGCCAGTTCGCCGTTGGGCGCCTGGCGCACGTAGTAGCCCGCTTCCGTCAGCAGGTCGCTCAGCAGTTTGAGCGAGGCCGGCGTGTCCTCCACGATCAGCACTTCGCCCTTGGTGTGTTGTTCCGACAAATCCCGATGCATGTAATGCTCTTTCGCCTGGTTTGCTGCCATATTTGACTGCCACTATGATATACCCGTCAGGCTTGTGCTTCCAGCTCATTCCCCGCCTCGTCCAGCAATCCGCACAATTGCGGGTACTGATGCAGCCGTATCATGTGCTCGATGCGTTCGACCACCTCTCCCAATTCCTCCGGCAGGGGCGCCAGCAACAGCGCCACGCGCGCCAGGTTCAGCTCTTGCAAGGCGGTTTTCAGCTGGTGGCGCAGCGCCGGCTCCAGCAGGCCCAGGTCGTCGCGCGACAGCGGCGGCGGCAACGGCAGGCGCGCGCTGTGGTGGCGGCGCTGGAACTGCACGCCCAGCTGCTGCTCCAGCACCGCATACAGCTGGTCCTGTTCCACCGGCTTGCGCATGAATTCATCGGCGCCAGCGCCCAGCGCCTCTTCCCGCTCCTCGGCAAAGGCGGACGCGGTCAGCACCACCACCTTCGGCTGCGGGCCGGCGGCGTTGGCGCGGATCTGGCGCGTCGCGCTCAAGCCGTCCAGCGCCGGCATGCGCCAGTCCATGAACACCAGGTCCGGGCGCCAGACATCGACCATCGCCAGCGCCTGGGCGCCATCGCCCACCACCGCCACGTCGAAGCCCAGCGGCTTGAGCAGGTTCTCCAGCAGCGCGCAGCCGTCGGCGTTGTCGTCGGCCACCAGGATGCGGCGGCCGCGCTGCGGCGCCGCCAGCGCCGTCACTTCATCGTCTTCACCGTCGAGCGGCACGCCGTCGGCCACCTGCACCGGGATGGCGAAACGGAAGGTGGCGCCGGCGCCGGGGGTCGATTGGACCGTCAGCTCGCCGCCCATCAGCTGCACGAATTCGCGCGAAATGGTCAGGCCCAGGCCCGTGCCTTCCTGCGCGCCCGGCCCCTCTGCCTGGATGAAGGGTTCGAAAATGCGCGCCTGGTCGGCTGGCGAAATGCCGGGACCGTTGTCGATGACGGCAAATTCCAGCTCGCAGCGGCCGCCATTGAGGATGTTGCGCATGTCGCCGCGCACCCGCAGCGTGACCTTGCCCTGCCCCGTGAACTTGACCGCGTTCGACATCAGGTTGAGCAACACCTGGCGCAGCTTGGTGCCGTCCACGCGGGCGCCGGCGGGCAGGCCGGCGGCGTCCAGTTCCAGCTCGACGCCGGTCTGGCCGGCGCGCATGCTGACCATGTCCATCACTTCCTGCAGCATGTCGTCCAGGCCCACCACCTCGGTCTGCAGCACGGCGCGGCCGGCCTCGATCTTGGACAGCTCCAGGATGTCGTTGATCAGCGTGAGCAGGTGCTGGCCGGAGCGGTGGATGATGGCCAGATTGCGCTTCTCTTCCGGCAGCATGTTCTTGGAGTCCGCCATCAGGCGCGAGAAGCCGATCACGGAATTGAGCGGCGTGCGCAGCTCGTGGCTCATATTGGCCAGGAAGATGCTCTTGGCCTGATTGGCGGCCTGCGCCTGCAGCACCGCGACCGACAGCGCGTTGGTGCGCTCGGCCACCAGGTCTTCCAGGTGGATGCGGTGGCGGCGCAGTTCCTGCTCGGCCACGCGGCTGGCGGTGACGTCGTAGTTGACGCCGACCATGCGCGCCGGCTGGCCGTCGGCGTCGCGGAAGATCATGGCGTCGCCCTTGATATGGTGCACCGAGCCGTCGGCCCAGACCACGCGGAACTCGACGTCGAACTCGGCCCGGCCTTCCAGCGCCTGGCGCAGCAGCGCCTCGGTGGGGATGGCGTCGTCCGGATGCATCATGCTGCGCCACAGTTCGAACGGCCGCGCCACCTTGCGGCCCTCGACGCCGTGCAGGCGGTACATCTGCTCGTCCCACACCACTTCGTCGCTGGGGATGTTCCAGTCCCAGATGCCGATCGCCGCCGCGCTGCTGGCGATCTGCAGCCGCTCCTCGCTGGCGTGCATGGCGACAAAGCGGCTGTCCATCAGGCGCACCATCTCGCGGATCGAGCCGTTCAGGGTTTTCAGCTCGCCGAAGAACCAGTCGCTGGGCGGCAAGGCGCCCGGATTCTGGCCGGCCTTGACGTTGGCGGCGTAGCGCTCGATGGTGGTCAGCGGCTTGAGGATCAGCTGCCACAGCAGCAGGTACAGGCTCAGCACCAGCGTCACGTCCAGCACGAAGATCATGCCGCCGATGGTGTACAGGCGCTGGCGCAGCTGCTCGATCAGGCCGGCCGGTGAGGCGTACACGGTGATGACGCCGATGTTCTGACCGCCGGCGACGATGGCGCGCCGTTCCGACAGCAGCTCGGGATTGTCCGGCATGCTGTTGGTGGCGATCAGTTGCGCCTGGTCGTTGCGGGTGATGATGAAGGGATGGTTGCTGGCCACCGGCGCGACCGCGCTGGCGTACAGGTCGCGGTTGCTCAAGCCGCTCTTCATGATGGTGACGATCTGGGTCTCGTCGAAGTTCCAGGCCGGCAGCGCCACGGCGGCGGCCAGTTCCTCGGCGCTGTTGGCCAGCGTCTTGTGCAGCTGCTCCCAGCGTTGGGCGCGCTCCACCTGGTAGAAGTACAGCGCAAACGTGGTCAATACCAGCGTCACCACGGCAGTCAGCGTGACGCTGACGAACACGGCAATTGATACTCTTCCTGCACGGCGAGCAAGTCGGTCCAACATCGGAAAACCATTCTTTGAGGTTAGTCTGCGCTTGGAACTTTACATCTTCGCCTTAAATCATAGGAGCAAACCGACCTGAAGTCCATGCATTTTATTGCCCAAAAGGATTTAATTACAGGAACAGCAAGTTTTTACACATTCAAGCAACATCCTTGACGGTATGTAAATGGTCGCAGGCGATGGCCGTGCTCAGGAACAGCTGTCCGTTCAGCTCGCGTAGCAGCGCGCTGTTGCGCAGGCGGTCCAGCACCGGCCCCTTCACTTCGGCCAGGTGCAGGCCGATGGCGCGCCGTTTCAGCCCCTGGTTCAGCTCCGACAGCGCGTACAGCGCGGTGGTGTCGATCGAGCTGACCGCCGTCATCACCAGCACCAGGTGGCGCGCGCTGGCGTGGGTGGACAGCTCGCACTCGATGCGCTCGACCACCGCTTCCATATTGCCAAAGAACAGATTGGCGTCGATGCGCAGCATCAGCAGCTCCGGCTGGGTTTCGGCCGGATAGCGTTCGATATTGCGGAAATGTTCGGTGCCGGCGATGCGGCCCAGCACCGCGATGTGCGGCCGGCTGGCGCGCCAGATCAGGGTGCCCATCGACAGTGCCACGCCGATCACCACGCCCGCCTCCACGCCCAGCACCAGCACGCCCAGACAGGTCGCGCCCCAGGCCAGCACGTCGCCGCGGTCGTACTGCCAGGCGGTGCGCACGATGTCCAGTTCCAGCAGGCCGAGCACGGCGACGATGATGGTCGCGGCCAGCACCGGCAGTGGCAGCAGCGCCAGCCAGCCGGTGGGCGCCAGCAGCGCGCAAGCCAGCAGCGTGGCGGTGATCAGGCTGGCCAGCGGCGTGTTGGCGCCGGCGGCGAAATTGACGGCGGAGCGCGACAGGCTTCCGGTGACGGGGAAGCCGCCGGTCAGCGCGCTGGCGACGTTGGCCGCGCCCAGGCCGATCAGCTCATGGTTGCTGACCAGCTTCTCGCTGCGCTTGAGCGCCAGCGACTGCGCCGCCGACATCGACATCAGGAAGATGATAAAACCGATCAGCATGCCCGGTTGCAGCAGCGGCTTCCAGTGCGCGCTGGAGCTGGCCAGGTTCAAATGCGGCAGGCCGCCGGGGATGGCGCCGGTGGTGCGCACGCCCATATCGGCCAGGCCGGTGGTGGCCATCAGCACGATGCCGGCCAATACCACCACCATCGGCGCCAGCTTGGCGGCGATATCGGCCACCGCCGGGTGCATGCCGCAGCGCTTCAGCAGGCCGGCCAGGTACTGCTTGGACAGCACCAGCAACAACAGCGCCCCCACGCCCATCACGGCGCTCGGCATGTGCACCTGCGGCAGTTCGGCGCCGAGCAGGGTATGCAGCTGGTCGTAGGCGATCACCAGCGCCGAGCCGACGGTAAAGCCGCTCATCACGGGACGGGAAAAGAAGTTGGCCAGGAAGCCCATGCGCAGCACGCCGCACAGCAGCAGCGCCGCGCCGGAGATCAGCGCCAGCTGCGCCGCCAGCACCGCGGCCAGCGAGGAGCCGGCCGGCGCCAGCGGGCCGATGACGGTGGCCGTCATCAGCGAGATGATGGCCATCGGCCCCACTGACTGCGTCATGCTGCTGCCGAACAGCGCGTAGATAATCGGCGGCAGGATGCTGGCGTAAATCCCGACCACCGGCGGCAGGCCCGCCACCAGTGCGTAGGCGGTGCCCTGCGGGATCATCATCATCGCCACCACCAGGCCGGCGGAAATGTCGCCGGCCAGCAGTTCGCGCCGGTAGTTCTTCAACCAATGCAGCATGTGTTCGTCCACGAAACCAGAAATACCGCCAGTCTACGTCATCGGACACAGTGCGGCCCAGCCTTAGACGTTTTTTATTCTTTCATATACGAAAATCGCATAAGACCAAGCACAGTCACGATCGCAAAACGCGCTTGTGTCTCTTTTGCAACTCCAAATTTCTCGCCACGCGCGGCGTTCTGTACAAGTGCCGACAGCACTGGCATATTGAGGAAACGTTCTAAATAGCACGAACGTTCGATCTTAAAGATAAAGTACAAAAACAAACAACAATTGGAGACTTATGAAAACAAAATTACTAGCCGGTATGATCGCGGCATGTTGCGCCGCCCCCGCCCTGGCCCAGTCATCCGTCGTGATCTACGGGATCGCCGACGCCGGCTTAATGTACGTCAACAACGGCGGCAACGACGCCCGGACCAAAGTGGTCAGCGGCATCGCCGACGGCTCCCGGCTGGGATTCAAGGGTACGGAAGACTTGGGAGGCGGCTACAAGGCCGTCTTCAACCTCGAGATGCGCGTCCAGCTCGACAATGGCAGCAATCAGGCGGGCAATTTGTCCAGCAACCAGGGTTACGCCCTGACCAAGGGCTTGAACTTCCCCGTACCGGCCGCCGCCGGCGGCGCAGCCACCGCGGCCAAATTGCTGGCTGGCGTGCGCAGCGCGCTACAGCCCGCGGTCAACGTCAACCTCAACGGCGCCATCTTCGACCGCACGTCGATGGTGGGCCTGGTGACGCCGGTCGGCGCCGTCCTGCTTGGACGGATGTACACGCCCGACTACGAAGTGCTGGCCAACGCCGACGTGTTCGAAACCGGCACAGCCGGCGGCTGGGGCGGCATCGTCGGCGGCAGCGGCGGCTTGCTGACTGCGGGCGTGGCGATCCGTTCCGACAAATCGCTACAATACCGGGTGCAATCGCCGAACGGCGTCAGTGCCGCGCTGATGTACGGCACCGAGAACTCGGGCTACATCGGCATGGACAAGCGCTCCTGGGGCGCCAACCTGTTCTATCGGGCGAAGGGGCTGGATCTCGGCCTCGGCTACAACCATGGCACCGATCAACTCGGCAATCCCGGCCTGATCACCACCACGCTGGGCGGTTCCTACAAGCTCGGCGACTGGAAGCTGTTCGCCGGTTACCACCAGCAGCGCAACGAAAACTCGGTGATCATCCTGTACGCCGACGCCGCCCTGGCCCCCACCTTCGCCGCCTTCGGCCCGGCCCTCGGTCCGGTGCTGTCGGGCGAACTGCACCGCACGCTCGCACGCACCTTCTTCCTTGACGCCGTCAGCACCCAGATCGGCCTCCACTACCAGCGCGGCGCCGGGCGGATCATGGCTTCGGTGGCGCGCCAGCACGACAGGACCGCGTCCGGCAGCGAAGCCACCCAGTTCGCACTGGGCTACGACCACAACCTGTCCAAGCGCACCGATTTGTACCTGGTGGCGGCCTACATCAGGAATCAGGGCGATGGTCAGTACGCGATCGGCGCCGCCAGCGCCTCGGGCGGATTTACCTCCAAGCCGGGCGAGGCCAGCAAAGGCATCCAGGTCGGCATGCGCCACCGCTTCTGACGCGGCGGCCCTGGCGACGTGGGGTCAAGCTAGGTTCCTGCAGGCAGCGATTGCTGCACTGCCTGCAGGATTTCCGCAGACAGCTGTTCGTCGTCGACGGCGCGCGCCAGCACGATGGCGCCGACCATCGAGGCATAAGTGGCCAGTGCCTGCCTGCGCCGCGCCGCCGGATCGGCGCCCGGCATCAGCTGTTCCAGCACCGCCATCTGCCCGCTTGCGCCTTCGGTCAGCGCGTGGCGCGCCTTGGGCCCGAGGCGTGCGATGTCGGCGCCCAGCGCGGTGACCGAGCAGCCTTTTTCCGGATGCTCGCAATGCTGCCGGGTCAGGTAGCCGTCGCTGATTTTCTCCAGCGCCGTGTCGCGCCCCTCGGCCAGATAGCCTTCCCAGCGCTGCACCGATTTTTTCAGCGCATGCGCGGCGGCTTCGGCCAGCAAGTCTTCCTTGGAGGCGAAATGGCCGTAGAAGCCGCCGTGCGTCAGGCCGGCACTCTTCATCAGATCGGCCACGCCGATGCCGTCGTAGCCTTTTTCGCGGAACAGCCGCGCCGCTGTTTCAACGATGCGCTCGCGGTTGAGCGCTACCTGTTCCCTGCTGACTTTCATGGCGATCTCCTTCATGACATCCCTATTGACATCATACATGACGAGCGTAATATATCAATCATTACGATCATCATTAAAAGGAGTTCCACCATGAAAGCAGTGATTAGCGCCTATGCCCGCTCCCCCTTCCACTTCTCCCGCAAGGGCAAGCTGGCCGAAGTCCGTCCCGACGAGCTGGGGGCCCAGGTCGTGCGGGGCCTGATGCAGCGCACCGGCCTGGACCCCAAATTATTGGACGACGTGATCCTCGGCTGCGCCTACCCGGAATCCTCGCAGGGCAACAACCTGGCGCGCATCGTCTCGCTGCTGGCCGGTTTTCCGCACGAGGTGCCGGGCATGACGATCAACCGCTTCTGCGGCTCGTCGATGTCGGCCATCCACATCGCCGCCGCGCAGATCGAGGCCGGCCTGGGCGAGGCTTACCTGTGCGTCGGCGTCGAATCGATGACGATGGTGCCGCAGGGCGGCTACAACTTCTCACCCAACCCGCGGCTGCTGGCGGAAACCGACGCCTACATCAGCATGGGCGACACCGCAGAAAACGTCGCCCGCAAATACGAGGTGTCGCGCGCCGACCAGGAACTGCTGGCCTTCCAGTCGCACCAGAAGGCGGCCAGCGCCCGCGCCGCCGGTCTGTTGAAGGATGAAATCGTGCCGGTCACCACCGCCGCCGGCGAGGTGGTGGCCGAAGACGGCTGCATCCGCCCCGCCACCACGGTCGAAGCGCTGGCCGCGTTGAAGCCGGTGTTCGATCCCGAGCATGGCGTGGTCACGGCGGGCACCTCGTCGCCGCTGACCGACGGCGCTTCGGCGGTGCTGGTCACCAGCGAGGAATTCGCCCGCAAGCACGGCCTGACGCCCAGCGCGCGCATTGTCTCGATGGCTGCGGTGGGCTGCGATCCGTCGCTGATGGGCATCGGTCCGATTCCGGCGACGCGCAAGGCGCTGAAGCTGGCCGGCCTGCAAGCGAGCGACATCGATGTGGCGGAGATCAACGAGGCCTTCGCCTCGCAGGCGCTGGCCTGCGTGCGCGAGCTGGGGATACGTCCGGAGGTGCTGAATATCGATGGCGGCGGCATGGCCATCGGCCATCCGCTGGGCGCCACCGGCGCGCGCATCACCGGCAAGGCGGCGGCGCTGCTGGCGCGCACCGGCGGCCGCTACGCGCTGGCCGCCCAGTGCATCGGCGGCGGCCAGGGCATCGCGACGGTGCTGGAGAAATTCACGCCGGCCGCTTGACACCCGGCGGTTTTTTATCCAGTATCGCGCTGGTGCAATCAGCACCGCCACCAATTGAGGTTGCCCTCCCCCACTGCTCACACCTTGAGCCTACCCGCTTGACACAACGCCGCCGCAAGGGCGGCAAGCCGTTCTGTGTCCGGCGGGTTGATTGACACTGATCGCCAGTGTCCCTTCCCTTTTTTGTCTGACCAATTTGGCGCCTTTGCGCCGAAGGAGTTCCCTTGATTTATGACGTCGTCATTGCCGGCGCGGGTCCGGTCGGCCTGTTTCTCGCCTGCGAGCTTGGTCTCGCCGGTATCCCCGTGCTGGTGCTGGAGCGGGCCGAAAACCCGTGCAATCCCTTGAAGCGGCTGCCGTTCGGCATGCGCGGCCTGTCGGTGCCCAGCGTCGAAGCCTTCTATCGCCGCGGCCTGCTGGCGGACATCGCGGGGATAGCGCCCGGCGCGCCGCAGCCGCGCCGTCAGGCCGGCCATTTCGCCGGCATCCCGTTCGATGACGCCAACATCGATACGTCGAAATGGCCGTATCACCTGCCCGGTCCGGCCGACACCACTATGGCGGCCGACATGGAACACATCGAAACCTCGCTGGCCGCGCGCGCCGCCGCAGTGGGCGTCGAGATCAGGCGCGGCATCGGCGTCGACGAAGTCGCGCAGTCGGAAGATGTAGTGACCATCCAGGCCGGCGGCGACACCATCCGCGCGCGCTGGCTGGTCGCTTGCGACGGCGGCCGCAGCACGGTGCGCAAGGCGCTGGGCTTTGAGTTCGCCGGCACCGATCCCGAATTCACTGGCTACTCAGTGCAGGTCGACATCGCCGATCCCGAGAAGCTGGCCGCCGGCCGCCACTACACGCCGACGGGCATGTATTTCCAGTCACGGCCAGGCACGATAGCGATGGTCGAATTCGACGGCGGCGCCTTCCACCGCACACAGCCGATCACACTGGAGCAGGTGCAGGCGGTCTTACGCCGCGTCTCCTGCACCGACGTCACGCTGACAGGGCTGGAACTGGCCACCACCTGGACCGACCGCGCCTGCCAGGCCAGCGCTTACCGCAAAGGACGGGTTTTACTGGCCGGCGACGCCGCACACATCCACTCGCCGCTGGGCGGCCAGGGGCTCAACCTGGGGCTGGGCGACGCCATGAACCTGGGATGGAAGCTTGCGGCCACCATACGCGGCGACGCGCCGGCCGGCCTGCTCGACAGCTACACCAGCGAGCGGCATCCGGTCGGTGCGCAGGTGCTGGACTGGTCGCGCGCGCAGGTGGCGCTGATGCGGCCAAGCCCGCACGCACGCGCGCTCGAGGCCATCATCCGGGACCTGATCGGTACGCGCGACGGCGCGACCTATTTCGCCGAGCGCGTGTGGGGCATCGCCCTGCGCTACGACATGGGCGGCAGCCATCCGCTGGTGGGCCGCAGCGCTCCCGATTTCGAGCTGGTAGATGGCAGGAAGCTGGGTGAACTGCCAGGCAAGGGCCATGGCCTGCTGCTGGACTTTGACGACATCCGCCAGCCTTGGCAGGCGCTGGCCGGCCGCTGGAGCGACCGTGTCTCCTATGTCGCCGCCCAGGTCAAGGACAGTCTGGGCTTGAGCGCCATCCTGGTGCGGCCGGACGGCATTGTCGCCTGGGCCGGCGAAACGTCCGCCGCCGAAGCGGAAGCCGCCCATGCCACGGCGCGATGGTTCGGCCAGCCGCGGCGCTAGACTTATTGCGCCAGCTCGATGCAGTTACGGCCCACGCGCTTGGCGCGGTGCAGCGCCGCATCGAGCCGGTCAAGGACGGTGGCCCCGCCCTCGTCCGCCCCCACCTGGGCCACGCCCAGGCTGATCACCACGTCACCGCTGTTCGGCAGGTCCGCTTCGGCGATCGCGCCGCGCAGTTTTTCCGCCAGCCGCATGGCATCGGCCGCCACGGTGTGGGTGGCGATGATCAGGAACTCTTCGCCGCGCATGCGCGCCAGCAGGTCCGAGGTGCGCAGCCGGCCTTTGACCACGTCGGCCACCGCGCGCAGCGTGGGCGCGCCGACCGGAGAACCGTATAAATCGTTTTCAGACTGGAAGCTGGCGACATCGAACGACAGCACCGCCAGCGGCAGGCCGTAACGGCGCGCACGGCGGATTTCGTTGTCCAGCATGTCCTCGCCGGCGCGCCGGTTGGCGGCGCCGGTGACGCTGTCGATGGTGCTCATCAGCGTGATCTGGCCGGACAGCTCTTCATTCCGGTGCTTCAATTCGCTCATGCCCAGGCCGAAGCTGACAAACTGCGCCAGGCTGGCGAAGCAGGCGAACTGCTCGCGCGAGAAGGTGATGTGGCGGTCGAACATCAGGCAGATCGCGCCCAGTTCCGAGCCGCCCGGTTCGGCGCGCAACGGCAGCGCCAGCACCATGCGCACGCAGCGGTCGTGCAGCATCATCGCCAGTTCCGGGTCGCCGGCTTTTTCCGGCGCATCGAGCAGCACCATCTCGCCGCGCGACACCGCCAGCAACGGCGGGAACACGTCGCGCAGCGGCGATTGCAGCAGGCGGTCGCGCCGTTGCAGCAGGCGCCCCAGGTCCAGGTGGTTGCGCGATTCCTGCGCCACCAGTTGCAGGTCGCCCCGCTCCTTCATGTGCAGCACGGCGGTATGGCGCACGCCGGGGAAATTGCACAGCGCCAGGCAAATCTGCGCCGACATCGATTCGATGGTGTCGATGCCGCTCAGCGCGCGCTGCAGGCTGCGCTGCACGCCCAGCAGGTCGCGCAATTCCTTTTCCTTGTCCAGCAAGGTTTGCTGCAAGGCGGCGGCAGCATCGGCCGGCACCGCCAGCGCCAGCTGCACGGCCTGCTGCAACTCGTCGCTGAGCACCGGGCAGATGCGGTAGTCGAACTGGCCGTAGGTCATCAGCTCCGGCAGCCACGCGCTGTGCTCGTAGGCGCACAGCACCAGCACCGGCGCACCGGCGCGGCCCCGTATCAGCGCGCCGACGCCGGCCAGCTCGCTCAGCTGCTCGTAGCCGTTCAGGTCCAGCACCAGCAGGTCCACGTGGCGTTTGCCAAGGGCAGTGGCCGTGGCGTCGACGTGCTCCGCCATGGTCAGCTGGGAGAACAGCTCTCCGCAGCAGGCCTGGAACTCCGCGCGCCGCTCGCCTGCGGCGTTAAAAAAGACACCTACGCTAGTGGTCCTGTCCGCCATCATATCGCTCCTACGCATGCTTTTTAGTGTAAAAAAATACATCCCCGCACTAGTGTGCCATAAAGTTCATAAATAGCAATATTTTTTGCATTAAAGACTAGACTATTTCCCAAGGAAACTAATTGGCGTCGCGGTTTTGCCGCATATGTGTGAACGAGCGCACCGTCACAGGACACATAGCCGCAAATACTGTGTACTCCAAGGAGGATGCCATGGCAAACACCAAGAATCAATCGGATCCGGACGCGGCCAACATGCAGCGCGAGATCCAGCAACAGCAGGACCAGTCGGACCAGCGCGGCAAGCAGGAAACGCGCGCCAACCAGATCGGCGACCGCCAGGGTCCGGTGCAAACGACTCAGCACGACTACCCCGGCACGCCGCTGCCGGCCCAGCACCTGGAAAAGCCGGGGCTCGAGGCCGAGATGCAGCTCAAGCCGGAATTCCTCGCGCCCGACTACTGCGGCAGCGGCAAGCTGGCCGGCATGGTGGCCATCGTCACCGGCGGCGATTCCGGCATCGGCCGCGCGGTGGCGGTGCTGTACGCGCGCGAAGGGGCCGACGTGGCCATCATCTACCTCAACGAGCATGAGGACGCCAACGACACCAAGCGCTATGTGGAGGCGGAAGGCCAGAGCTGCATGCTGCTGCCGGGCGATGTGCGCGACGCCGCCTTCTGCCGCAACGCCGCCGAGCAGGTGCACGAGCGCTTCGGCCGGCTCGACATCCTGGTCAACAACGCCGCCTTCCAGGAACACGCCGAAAAGCTGACCGACCTGACCGAGGAGCGCTTCGACCTGACCATGAAGACCAACGTCTATGGCTACTTCCACATGGCCAAGGCGGTGCTGCCCTACCTCAAGCGCGGCGCGGCCATCATCAATACCGGCTCGGTCACGGGCCTGAAAGGCTCGAAGCACCTGCTGGATTATTCGACCACCAAGGGCGCGATCCACGCGTTCACGATGTCGCTGGCGTCCAACCTGCTGGAGCACGGCATCCGCGTCAACGCCATCGCGCCCGGACCGGTGTGGACGCCGCTGAATCCCGCCGACGCGCCGGCCGACCAGGTGGCGCAGTTCGGCGCCGACACCGACATGCAGCGGCCCGCGCAACCGCAAGAGCTGTCCCCGGCCTATGTGTTCCTGGCGGCGCCCTGCTGCTCCAGCTACATCACCGGGATCGTGCTGCCGATGACCGGCAGCGTCGGCGAGTAGGCCATGGCGGCGCGCGCGTTGTGGAAAGGGGCGATCAGCTTCGGGCTGGTGCACATTCCGGTCGAGCTGTATTCGGCCGTGCAGGAGCACGAGCTGGACCTGACGATGCTGGACCGGCGCGACTTTTCGCCGGTCGGCTACAAGCGCTACAACAAGAACACCGGCAAGGAAGTGACCTGGGACGATATCGTCAAAGGCTATGAATACGAGGACCACGAGTATGTGGTGCTGTCCGACGAGGACCTGAAGCGCGCCAATCCCGAGGCCACCGGAACGATCGACATCCAGGCCTTCGTCGACGCCGCCGAGGTGCCGCTGCCCCACTACGAACAGCCCTACTACCTGGCGCCGACGCGCGGCGGCGCCAAGGTGTACGCGTTGCTGCGCGAGACGCTGCGCAAGGCCGGCAAGATCGGCATCGCCACGGTGGTGATGCGCACCAAGCAGCACTTGTGCGCCCTGGTCTGCGTCGACAACAAGATCGTCTTGAACACGCTGCGCTATGCGGCCGAGATCCGCAGCGCGGAAGAATTGAAGCTGCCGCCAGCCACCATGAAGGCAGCCGGCATCAGCGACAAGGAGCTGCAGATGGCGCTGTCGCTAGTCGAAGGCATGAGCGAGGAGTGGAAACCGGAGCAGTATCACGACACCTACAAGGACGACGTGCTGGCACTGGTGAAGAAGAAGGTGAAGGCGGGCCAGACCAAGACCATCACCGCCGCCGAGCCGGAGGCCAGGTCGGCGAAGTCGTCGAACGTGGTGGATCTGGTGGCGCTGCTGCAGGACAGCCTGGGCAAGCGGCCGGCGAAAACCGGCGGTACGCCCAAGACGAAAACCACGGCCAGGCGGCCTGCCGCGCGCAGCCCATCCCGCGCGCGCGCCGGCGCGGCGCATTAACGGCGACGCGTTTTCCAGGCCAGTGCCGCCAGGCCGGCCAGCAGCATGACGTAGGTTTCCGGCTCAGGCACGGGAGCCGGCATTGGCGTGACCGTCACCGACGTCAGGGCGCCGTTCGCGCCCATCATCGCGTGGGTCGCGTTGGAGGAGTAGGTGTAGTAAAAGCTCGACTGGCCAAAGCTGGCGAAGTCCAGCTGATCCGGCATGGTCGACGCGCTCAGGGCCAGGCCGGATTTGTCGAAGAAGCTCACCGCCATCATCTGCGAAGCGTAGGCATTGGCCGACACGTTGGCGATGCCGAAGCTGTCCGCGCCACCGAGGGCTGCGGAGTTGTTGGCGACTTGCACATTGGTGCTGCTGTAGTTCGCGTTGCCCAGGCTGATGCTGGCGCCGCCGATGCTGGCGTCCAGGCTATTCTGGGCCGCGGGCGCGGAATACATGGTGCTGCCGCCAAAGTGGCTGAACACGCCGGTCGCGGTGTCGTAGCTGAAATGACCGGTGAGCTGATCGCCCACCGACACGGTGCTGCCCGACAGGCTGCTGGAGGCCACTGCGCCGCCGCTGAAGGTCTGCGGCGAAAACTCGACCATTTCCTGGATTTTGGCTGTGAAATCAAATTGATAGACGGTCGCTTGGGCGGAGCCGAACAAGGTCATACCGGCTAACAAAATGGGCAGCTTTTTCATCTGGAGGGTCCTGAATCAAGTATCAAGACGCCATTAAAACATTCATAACACATGTTGTCAAGAGAGAATAATAATTTCACCATAAAAACATTCAAGCCGCGCCGGGCTTGAAGCCCATGACTTTCATCGCCGGGGCCAGCCCCTTGGCGGCGTGCTCGTAGGCGTCCCAGGGCGCATTGCCGACATCGAGCCGCGTGTGGACGTTGGCGACGGTCCATCGGTCGGCGCCATGCAGGCCGTCCAGTTCCTCCCACGCCAGCGGCACGGAAATGCCCAGGCCCGGCCGGCTGCGCGCCGACCACGCGGCCACCGTGGTGGCGCCCCGCCCGTTGCGCAGATAGTCGATGAATATTTTCCCCACCCGGTTGCGCGGCCCGCTCTTCAGGACGAAACGCTCCGGAATATGCTCCGCCATGTGGGCCACGATGGCCTGCGAAAACGCCTTGACCTCATCCCAGCCATACCCCGGCCGCACCGGCACCACCACGTGCAGTCCCTTGCCGCCGCTGGTCTTCAGGAAGGCCGGCAGGCCCAGTTGGTCGAGGAAGGCGCGCATCAGCTGCGCCGCCTCCTGCACTTGCGGCCAGGTGACGCCCTTGCCGGGGTCGAGATCGAACACCATGCGGTTGGGCTTTTCGTAGCTGGAGGCGTTGGCGTTTTGCGTGTGCAGCTCCACCACGTTCCACTGCGCGGCCGACAGCAAGCCCCGTTCGGTGGCGATTTCCAGCATCGGTGGGTGATCGGGATCGAGCTTCGGATCGAGATGTTTAACGCCGGGCAGCTTGCCAATTTCGGCGTGCTTCTGGAAAAACAATTCGCCGCCAACGCCGGCCGGCGCGCGCACCAGCGAGACCGGGCGGCCCTTCAGGTGCGGCAGTATCAATGCGCCGACCAGCGCGTAGTAGCGCACCAGCGTGATCTTGGTGGCGCCGCTCTGCTGGTCGATCACGCGATCGGGATTGCTGATCTTGAGTGTGGCGGGCAGCTTGCCCTGCACTGTGCTTGCTGGCTGCATGGTTGCTTGCTCCTTGAGATGGGCCGCGACTTCACGGACGATGGCGTCGGCCTTCTTGTCCTTGCGCAGACCTTTGAAGACGGCGTGACGGATCGAGCCCGAATGCGTCCACTCGCCGAAACTCACTTCCGCCACCAGCGCCGGCTTGACCCAGTGGGCTTTCCTGTCGATGTCGCGATTGGGCGCGAACGGACTTTTGTCGGCCGCCAGCTTGTCCATTTTATTCTTGATGTCTCGCAGCGTGCCGGCGTTGAAGCCGCTGCCGACGTTGCCCGCATATTGCAGCTTGCCGTCCTTGTCGTAGGTACCCAGCAGCAGCGAGCCGAAACCGCTGCGCGAGCCCTGCGGCTCGGTGTAGCCGCCGATGACAAACTCCTGCCGCTGGCCGCATTTGAGCTTGATCCAGCTGCCGCTGCGGCGCGAGGTGTAGCCGCTGTCGCGGCGCTTGCCGATGATGCCCTCCAGGCCCATGCTGCATGCGGCCGCGATCATCTGCTGCGGCGTCGCGTCCAGCGCGGCGCTGAAGCGGATGGTGTCGGACGGCTTGTTGTCGAGCAGCGCTTGCAGCATGGCGCGGCGCTGCTCCAGCGGCGCTTGGCGCAGATCGCGGCCGTCGTGGAACGGAATGTCGAACAGGAAGTAGACGATATCGGCGGGCTTGTTTTCGTCGAAGGCGTTTTGCAGCAGGCCGAAGTCCGGACGGCCGTTGTCGTCGTGGACCACGATTTCGCCGTCGTACCAGCCGGGCGGCAGTTTCATCCTGGCGAGGGCGTCGCGCAGGTTTTGCAGGCGATGCGTCCAATCGTTGCCATTGCGGGTGAACAGGCGGATGTCCTTGCCGTCGATGCGCGCCAGCAGGCGGTAGCCATCGAACTTGATTTCGAATAGCCAGTCTTCGGGCGAGGACGGCGGCGCATCCACCAGCGTGGCCAGTTGCGGCGACAGCGTTTCCGGCAAGGCGGCTACCGGCATCGCCTTGACGCTATCCGGCATCTCATCCACCACGCTGAACTCATCGGCGGGTCGCGCGTAGTCGTCCTTCTCCTTGATGAGCAGCCACGGCTCCTGCTTCTCGCCCCTGCCCTTCATGCGTACCAGCGCCCAGCGGCCGTGCATCTTGTGCCCCACCATTTCAAACTTCAGGCTGCCCTCCGCCAGCGCCTTGCGCGGATCGCCCAGCGGCCGCCACACGCCGCGATCCCAGATGATCACCTTGCCCGCGCCGTATTGTTTGGGCGGGATCGTGCCTTCGAAATCGTTGTAGGAAATCGGATGGTCTTCCACATGCACGGCCATGCGCTTGTCGCGCGTGTCGTAGCTGGGGCCCTTGGGCACGGCCCAACTCAACATGACGCCATCGAGCTCCAGCCGGAAATCGTAATGCAGGCGGCTGGCCCAGTGCTTTTGAATGACGAAGGCCAGCGCGCCTTTGCCCTCCTCGCCGCCTTCGGCCGGCTCGGGCGTGAGCGCGAAGTTACGCTTGGACTGGTAGGTTTTAAGAGCGTCTCCCATTCGAACAGAGTATGCCCGCATGCCCTGCAATTCCGTGCGCTAGCCAACATGTAAGCAATCTGGAGAGCTTGTAAGTGAATGTAAAGCCCGTCAACGACAGCGCTCCGGGCCGCGTTTTTTGCTCAGTGACACGGGAATTGTCCCGGCTCCAAATCAACCTGAATGAGGATTTCATCATGAACAAACTTATCGCTACCCTGATCGCCGGCCTGTTCGCTACCGCAGCTTTTGCACAGACCCCAGCCACCAAGCCAGTCGCTCCAGCCGCTCCGGCAGCTGTGAAAGCCGAAGCCAAGGAAGCCAAGACCGACGCCAAAGCCACCGCTAAGGAAACCAAGGCTGAAGTCAAAGCCGAAGCCAAGACCGCCAAGGTAGAAGCCGAAGCCAAGAAAGACGTCGCCGTCGCCAAGGCTGACGAAAAAGCCGACAAGGCCGACGCCCATGCCAAGGCTCACAAAACCAAAGCCAAGGCCCACGCCAAGGCCGAGAAAGCCGAAGCAGCAGCTGCACCAGCACCTGTCGTCACCAAGTAATTCGCAGCCCCCCCGTTGGGGGTACGCGGCGGCCCCCAGCCCGCCGCAGACGTAAAAAACCCCGCCGGCCCGAACGCGCTTAAAATCGCGTTCAGTACCGGCGGGGTTTTTCATTGGCCGTTCAGCTTATTGCTGCGCGACCTTCGGCGCCGCGTTGGCGCCATCCCAGCCGCCGCCCAGGGCGCGAATCAGCGCCACGGTGGTGACTGCGCGATTGCCACGCAACTGCACTGCGGTGCGTTCCACCGTCGCCAGGTTGCGCTGCGCGTCCAGCAGATCGAGATAGCTCGAACGGCCGGCCGCGTACAGCTTCTGCGCCAGGTCGGCGGAACGACGTGCCGATACCACGGCGTCTTCGATCTGCGCGGTCTGTCCAGCGAGGATGCGCAGGCCGGCCAGGTTGTCTTCGACTTCCGCGAAAGCCACCAGCACGCTCTGGCGATAGGTGCCGACCGATTCCTCAAGCGCCGCTTCGCTGCGCGTGATATTGGCCTTGTTGCGGCCACCATCGATCAGCGGCATCGACATCAGCGCGCCCAGCACCCACGAACGGCTGCTCCACTTGAACACGTCGGCAACTGTGTTGCTCGAAATGCCGCCGGCGTTGGCGTTCAGGGTCAGCGCCGGGAACATCGCCGACTTAGCGACGCCGATGCGGGCGTTGGCCGCTTCCATCGTGCGCTGCGCCGAAGCGATGTCGGGACGACGCTCCAGCAGCGACGATGGCAAGCCCGCCGGAATCACCGGCAGCAGCGAGGTATCGAGCAGCGGGCTGGCGCCGGCCGTGTAGCTGGCCGCCGGTTTGCCCAGCAGGACCGCCAGTGCATGCTCGGTCGTCACGCGCTGGCGTTGCAGGCCGATGGCTTCGGCGCGCGACGTGGCCAGTTCGGTCTTGGCGCGCGACAGGTCGAATTCGCCGATGTCGCCCAGGTCGAAGCGACGCTGGTTGACCTTGACGTTTTCCTCACGGGTCTGCACCGTGCGGTTCAGCGTTTCCAGTTCGGCGTCGGTGGCGCGCAGACGGAAATAAGTCTGCGCCACGTCTGCCTGCACCGACAGCAGCACCGAACGGTAGGTCGCTTCCATGGAGGCGGCGTCGTTGCGGGCGGCGCTGACGTTGGACGATACGCGGCCGAACAGGTCGACCTCGTAGCTGGCCGTCAGGTTGGCGCTGAACGCGTTGCCCGCAGCGACCGGCGTACCGGCCGGCAGGCCAAGCGCCACGTCGGACTGGCGCTGGCGCTGCGCGCCAACGTTGACGCCGACCTGCGGAATGCGGTCCGCCTCGGCGATACCGGCGATGGCGCGGGCCTGCTTGACGCGGGCTGCTGCCACTGCCAGGTTGGCGTTGGCCTTGGTGGCTTCGGCGATCAGCTCATTGAGAGCCGTATCGTTGAAAGCCAGCCACCACTCGCCGCGCGGCTGCGCTTCCGCGGCTTGCGCCTGTTTCCAGGTGCTGCCGTCGGCGGCGACCTTCACCGGCGCAGGCAGTTGCGATTCCTTGAACGCGACCGGCACGTCCATCGCAGGCTGCTTGAATTCCGGCGCGGCGCATGCGGTCATCAGCAAGGCCGCCAATACAGGCGCCACGCCTTTAGCGATCATATGCAGTTTGTTCATCGAGTTGCTCATGTTAGTGAGTCCCTTCCAGTTTTACCGCGGCGGCGTCGCCGGCCACGGCAGGTTTTTTCTTCTCCAGGCGCACGGCCAGCTTGCGCAGCAGGACGTAGAACACCGGCGTCAGGAACAGGCCGAAGAAGGTCACGCCCAGCATGCCGGCAAACACCGCCACACCCATCGCATGACGCATTTCCGAACCGGCGCCGTGCGAGAACACCAGTGGCAGCACGCCCATGATGAATGCGATCGACGTCATCAGAATCGGACGCAGACGCTGACGCGATGCTTCCAGCGCCGCTTCGACGATGGTGCGGCCATGGTGTTCCAGTTCACGCGCAAACTCCACGATCAGAATCGCATTCTTGGACGCCAGGCCCACCAGCACGAACAGCGCGATCTGGGTGAAGACGTTGTTGTCGCCGTGGGTCAGCTTCACGCCGAGCAGTGCGCACAGGATCGACATCGGCACGATCAGGATCACCGCCAGCGGCAGGGTCCAGCTTTCGTACTGGGCTGCCAGCACCAGGAACACCAGCAATACGCACAGCGGGAACACATACATCATCGTGTTACCGGACAGGATGTCCTGATAAACCAGTTCGGTCCACTCGTAGCCGATACCTTTCGGCAGGACTTCGTTGACGATCTTGGTCATTTCAGCCTGCGCTTCGCCGGTCGATACGCCAGGAGCGGCGCCGCCATTGATCTCCGCAGCGACGTAGGCGTTGTAGCGCTGTACGCGGTCCGGGCCATAGCTGTCCTTGACGCGCATCAGCGACGACAGCGGAATCATCTCGCCCTTGTTGTTGCGCACTTTCAGCTGGGCGATGTCTTCAGCGTGCGAACGGAACTGCTTGTCCGCCTGGACGCGCACCTGGTAGGTACGGCCAAACTGGTTGAAGTCATTCACATACAGCGAACCCAGATTGATCTGCAAGGTCTGGTAGATCGTCTGCAGCGGCACGCCCAGTTGCTTGGCCTTGGCGCGGTCGATGTCGGCGAACAGCTGCGGCACGTTGATCTGGTAGCTCGAGAAGACGCCGGCCAGTTTCGGGTTCTGCCATGCCTTCATCTGCACCGCTTGCACCGCCTTGTACAAGGCGTCGTAACCCAGGTTGTCGCGGTCTTCGATCATCAGCTTGAAGCCACCGGTGGTACCCAGGCCGCTGACAGGCGGCGGCGACAGCACCAGCACGAAGGCGCCTTCGATGGAGCCCATGCGCTTGTTGATTTCGCCGGCGATCGCCTCGGCCGATTCGCTGGCCTTGGTGCGCTGGTCGAACGGCTTCAGGCCGACGAACACGATACCGGCGTTAGGCGCGTTGGTGAAGCCATTGATCGACAGGCCAGGGAACGAGATCGAGTTGTCCACGCCAGGAATGTCCTTGGCGATGTCCGACATCTTGCGGATCACGGCGTCGGTGCGGTCCAGCGAAGCGGCGTCCGGCAATTGCGCGAAGCCGATCAGATAGCCCTTGTCCTGTGGCGGCACGAAACCTGGTGGCACCAGCTTGAACATGAAGCCGGCGGCGACCGCCAGCACGGCGTACACGATCAGCGAGCCGCCCTTGCGTTTCAATGCACCTTTCACGCCGGTTTCGTAGTTGTGCGAAGCGCGGTTGAAGAAGCGGTTGAACCAGTTGAAGAAGCCGCCGAATACCTTGTCCATGCCGCGGGTCAGCGCGTCCTTCGGTGCATCGTGCGAACGCAGCAGGGTCGCGGCCAGAGCTGGAGCCAGCGTCAGCGAGCTGAATGCCGAGATCACGGTCGAGATGGCGATGGTCAGCGCGAACTGCTTGTAGAACTGGCCGGACAGGCCCGATACAAACGCGATCGGCACGAACACGGCGCACAGCACCAGGGCGATGGCGATAATCGGACCGCTCACCTCTTTCATCGCCTGGATCGTCGCATCATGCGGCGTCAGGCCGTTGGAGATATTGCGCTCGACGTTTTCCACCACCACGATCGCGTCATCGACCACGATACCGATGGCCAGCACCAGGCCGAACAGCGACAGCGTGTTGATCGAGAAGCCGAAGCCCAGCATCACGGCGAAGGTACCGACCACCGACACCGGCACCGCCAGCAGCGGGATCAGCGAAGCGCGCCAGGTTTGCAGGAAGACGATCACCACCAGCGCCACCAGGATCACCGCTTCGATCAGGGTGTGGATCACGGCGTCGATCGACTGGCGCACGAATTGGGTCGGGTCATATACAACGCTGTACGTGACGCCTTCCGGGAAATCTTTCGACAGACGTGCCATGGTCGCGCGGACGTCAGTCGACAGTTGCAGCGCATTGGCGTTCGGCGCTTCGAAAATAGGAATCGCCACCGCCGACTTGTTGTTCAGCAGGGACCGGAGCGCATACGAGTTCGAACCCATTTCAAGACGGGCGACATCCTTCAGCAGCGTGACCGCGCCGTCGGTGTTGGTCTTGAGGATGATGTTGCCGAATTCCTCTGGAGTCTTCAGGCGACCCTGCGTATTGACGGTCAGCTGGAAGTCCGCGCCCTGGCTTGGGCCCTGACCGATCACACCGGCGGCAACCTGTACGTTCTGCTCGCGCACCGCGTCGACGACGTCGCCGGCGGTCAGGCCGCGCTGCGCCACCTTTTGTGGATCGAGCCATACGCGCATCGCGTAGTCGCCCGAACCGAACAGCTGCACCTCGCCCATGCCGGGCAGGCGGGCCAGTTGGTCCTTGATGTTCAGCACCGCGTAGTTACGCAGATACAGGTCGTCGTAACGGCCGTTCGGCGATTGCAGGTGGACCACCATGGTCAGGTTGGGCGAGGACTTGACGGTCGTCACGCCGATCTGGCGCACTTCTTCCGGCAGGCGCGGCAGAGCGCGTTGGACGCGGTTCTGCACTTGCGTTTCGGCCTGCTCGACGTTGGTGCCGATCTTGAAGGTGACGGTCAGCGCCAGCGCGCCGTCGGAGGTGTTTTGCGAGGACATGTAGAGCATGTTCTCGACGCCGTTGATCTGTTCCTCAAGCGGCGCGGCCACGGTTTCGGCGATGATCTTCGGATTCGCGCCCGGATACTGGGCCCGCACCACGATCGATGGCGGCACCACGTCCGGGTACTCCGAGATCGGCAGCTTGAAGATAGCGATCAAGCCGGCGACGAAGATAATGATCGACAGTACAGCCGCAAAAATCGGCTTGTCGACAAAAAATCGAGAGATATTCATATTGTTTTATTCCTTGGAAGTGCCGGTCTTCGCAACGACCGCGGCGACTTTTTCATCTTTTTTGACTTCAGGTTTCGCCACGTTGGCGGCCAGCGGATCGGAATCCATGGCGACCACGGTCGGCGTGATCGGCGCGCCGGGATGGACCCGCTGCAGGCCGTTGACGACGATCTTCTCGCCGGCTTTCAAACCGCCGCGCACCACGCGCAGGCCGTCGATCGCAGGTCCCAGGGTCACAGGGCGGTACTCGGCCTTGTTATCCTTGTCGACCACGAACACGAACTTGCGGTCCTGGTCCGTGCTGATGGCGCGGTCGTTGATCATCAGCGCCGACTTGGCGCCGGTGGAACCGGCCAGCTGCACACGGGCGAACAGGCCGGGCACCAGCATGCCGTCGGTGTTGGTGAAGGTGGCGCGCATGCGCACCGAACCGCTGCGTGGATCGAGCTGGTTGTCGACGAATTCCAGCTTGCCCTCGTGCGGGTAGCCGGTTTCGTTGGCCAGGCCGATCTTGACGGTGGCCGGCTTGCCCTGGTGGGCGGCGGCGCCAACGCGCAGATAGGTCTCTTCGTCGCCGTCGAAGGAAGCGTAGATGCGCTCCAGCGAGACCACCGAAGTCAATACCGCCGAAGCGTCGACCAGGTTGCCGAGCGTGATTTCCGCTTTCGACACGCGGCCATTGATCGGCGACGTCACCTGGGTGTAGCTCAGGTTCAGTTTGGCCGCTTCGTACTGCGCTTGCGCGGCGCGGGTGTCGGCGTCGAGCTGTTTCAGGCTCGATGCCAGGGCGTCGTATTCGCGCTGGGCGATGGCTTTGTCGGCCAGCAGTTTCTCGGCGCGGGCCAGCTCCAGCTTGGCCAGGTCGGCCTTGGCGCGGGCCGAACCGGCTGCCGCTTCGGCGCGGTTGGCTTCCGCCTGGAACGGACGTGGATCGATGACGAACAACACTTCGCCCTTCTTCACTTCGCTGCCCGGCTTGAAGTTGATGGCGGTGATGAAGCCGCCGACGCGCGGACGGATCTGCACTTGCTCGATCGCTTCCAGGCGGCCCGAGAACTCCTGGGTCTCGGTGATGGTTTTCTCGACGACCACGGCGGCCGAAATCGGAGGACCACCGGCTGCCGCCGGTGCTTCAGCCGTCTTGCCGGTAGCGTCTTCGCAACCGGAGAGGCCGAAAGCGGCCAGTCCCGCCAGCGCCATAGCGGCGGCCAGCGGCCGGGCTACGACGGTGAGTTGTTTAATGGTTTTCATGTTTATTCCCTTTTATATGAAAATAATTAATAGAAATGGCGGCACCGGTTGCCCTCAACGAATTGCGAGAAAACACGGTACTAGCGCCCCTCCGGCAAGCCAGTGGGGACGTGATTGCAGATACTGCTTAAAGGTTGGGGAACCCTATTCGGCTGGCGGTGTCTCGGACCGTTCCAGGCCAGCGATGAAACTGGCGATTTCTCCCAGCGCGTAACACTTGCACGCGCATTCGTTACGTGCCCCGGCTTCGTTCAAAGCCGCGGCAGGCATTCGGTTGACGGTGGTCTTGACGCCGCAGGCGATCAATTTGGCACCGTATTGTTCCGCTTCATCCCGCAGCGGGTCGTCTTCGGCCGACAGGATCAGTGCCGGCGGCAGGTTCTTCAAACGGCTCGACTGCAACGGCGAGGCGTAGGGGTGGGTGCGGTCGGCGGCGTTCGGCAGGTAGCCGCGGTAGGCCGCCGCGCAGGCGTCGGCCACGTCCAGCAGCTCCGGCGCGTTCTGCATCTCGCGCATCGACCAGGTGCTCAGGCCGGGGTCGAGCATCGGCATCACCAGCACCTGGCCGGCCAGCGCCGGGCCGCCTCGGTCGCGCGACATCAGCGCGCAGACGGCGGCCAGGTTGGCGCCGGCTTCGATGCCGGCCACCAGCAGGCGCTTGCCGGTCCAGCCCAGCTTGGCCTTGTTCTTCTTGGCCCAGATCAGCACCGCGTGGGCGTCTTCGACGGCGGCCGGGAAAGGCTGCACCGGCGCCAGTGTGTAGGCCGTGGCCAGTACCGCGCTGCCCTGGTTGTCGTCGGCCATGTGGCGCAGGAACATGTCGGCGTCTTCCAGATCGCCGCTGTTGAAGCCGCCTGCGTGGAAGAACACGACCAAGGTATCGCGCTTGATGCCGGCTTCGCCGCTGGTGTACAGGCGGGCGGCCAAGGGGCCTTCCGCGCCGCGCACTTCCAGCGAGCGGACCTTGATCAGCTCCGACAGCTGCGGCAATGGCTCGACGGCTGCGCTCATCGCTGCACCGTATCCGATGGGCTGGACAACATCGCGGTGTCGGCGCAGGCGATGGTCTCGCCGGCGGCCGCCTCGGTCAGGGCACGAACGCCGGTCGCTTCGGCCTTGGCCGCCTGCGAGTAGGCATCGGTATAGACCACGCCTGCCAGGGCGACCGAAGTCAGCGCCAGTGCCAGCGTTGCAAAAATTCCATTCCGATATTTCATGATGAACCCCTTTCCTTCGATGGTCTTACTTGGTGCAGTACAGCAATCATAAACTTGATCTACAATCTGATAAATACCGCAATGTCGAATTGATTGTTCAGGATTCCGAACAATGGGATGGAAAGATGAATAAACTGCAAGCAATGGAAGTGTTTGTCCAAGTGGTCGACGCCGGCGGCTTCACGCGCGCGGCCGACAATATGCAGCTGCCCAAGGCCACCGTCTCGACGCTGATCCAGGCGCTGGAGGCGGCGCTGTCGGTCAAGCTGCTGCACCGGACCACGCGCCAGGTCAGCGTGACGGCCGACGGCGCCGCCTATTATGAGCGCTGCCTGCGCATTTTGTCGGACGTGCGCGAGGCCGAGGAATCGCTGTCGCGCACGCGGCTCAGCCCCAGCGGACGGCTGCGGGTGGACGCGCCCACCGGCCTGGCCAGCGACGTGCTGATCCCCGCCCTGCCCGACTTCTTCACGCGCTACCCGGACATCCAGCTGGAGCTGGGCTGCAGCGACCGCACCATCGACTTGATCGAGGAAGGCGTGGATTGCGCGGTGCGCGGCGGCGTGCTGGGCGATTCCAACCTGATCGCGCGGCGCGTCGGCATTCTGCAGTTCGTCACCTGCGCTACGCCGGGCTACCTGAACAGCTATGGCCGGCCGGTCCATCCCGATGAGCTGATGCGCCACCGCTGCGTAAACTATTTTTCCTCCCGCACCGGCAAGCTGTTCGACTGGGACTTCTCGCGCGACGGCCACCGGATACAGGTCGCGCTGCCCGGCCACATCGCCGTCAACGACACCAACGCCTATACGGCGGCTGGCCTGGCGGGACTGGGCATCGTGCAGATGCCGAACTTTATGCTGGAGCCCATGCTCAAGGACGGCCGCTTCGAACAGCTGCTGGCCGACTGGAGCACCGATCCGCTGCCGGTCCACGTGGTCTATCCGCAGAACCGCCACCTGTCGGCCAAGGTGCGGGTGTTTGTCGAATGGGTCGCCGAACTGTTTTCCAACCATCCGGGCATGCGCCTGCCGAAAGCCCCGCCACCGGCGCGCCCGATTCCATTTGAGGTTGCACTATGACTGCCATGACTGATATGCACCGCATCGTTTTCCTCGACCGCGACAGCGTGATCGCCAATATCCGCAAGCCTTCGTTCGCGCACGAGTGGACCGAGTATCCGGCCACCGCCGCGGCCGACGCCATGCAGCGCCTGCGCGACGCCCGCGCCACCATCGCCATCACCAACAAGGTGCCCTTGCGCGCGGCCGACCTGGCGCAGCTGCCGGATCTGAAGATGATCGCGGTGGCCGCCACAGGCACCGACATCGTCGACCTGGCGGCCTGCCGCGAGCGCGGCATCGTCGTCTCCAACATCCGCAACTACGCGGTGCACACGCTGCCCGAGCACACCTTCGCATTGATCTTGGCGCTGCGCCGCCAACTGGTGGCCTACCGCGCCGATATCGAGGCGGGACTGTGGCAGAAGTCGGACCGTTTCTGCCTGTTCGGCCATCCGATTTCCGACCTGGCGGGCAGCCGTCTTGGCCTGCTGGGATATGGCGCGCTTGGGAAATCGGTGGCGCGCATCGCGCAGGCGTTCGGCATGGAGGTGATGGTGCATACGCGCTCGCCGATACCCGACGCGGCGGCCGACGGCGTGCGCGAAGTGGGCTTCGACGAGCTGCTGGAAACATCGGATGTACTGAGCCTGCACCTGCCGCTGAACGACAAGACGCGCAACCTGATCAGCGCGAAAGAGCTGATACGCATGAAACGCAGCGCCCTGCTGATCAACACCGCGCGCGGTGGACTGGTGGACGAAACCGCGCTGGCCGATGCGCTGCGCAGCGGCGTGATCGCCGGCGCCGGCTTCGACGTGCTGGTGAAGGAACCACCGCCGGAAGACAACGTGCTGCTCAATCTGCGGCTGCCCAATTTCATTCTCACCCCGCATTCGGCCTGGGCCAGTTCGCAGGCGATGCAGGTGCTGGTGGATCAGCTGATTGACAACGTCGAGACGTGGGTGGATGGCGCGCCGCGAAACGTGCTGGCTTAACCAGCGCCTGGGGCACGTTCGGTGAAGCTGCTGCTGGCTGTAATTCTGGTGCCGTTTGCAGGCCTGCTCGTACTGGTGCTGGCTTACAAGCTGGTCTTCCTTTGCCTGAGCCGGCGCGCCACGGCCGTCGTCACCCATACGGCCTTGCACCAGCAGGAGGATACCGAGGGCTATCTCAATCGCCACTACCGGATCTCGATCCGTTATGACGTAGCCGGCCGCAGTTACGAGGCGGACGGCTTCCAGGAGCTGGTCGATTTCGCGGTGGGCAGCGAAGTATCGATCCGCTACCGCCGCAATAATCCACAGGACGTGCACCTCGGTTACTGGGGAAGCCTGTGGACGCTCGCTGTCGCCACCGCGCTCGCCGTTTCCTTCGCATGGTTCATGGTGAGTTAAACGCTTTATCTACTATCGATAATTGGTGCCGTTGTTCATGTCGATGACGTCGCCATTGATGAAGGCCGGCGCGTCGGTTGCCAGCCAGCAGACCGTCTCCGCAACCTCTTCGGCAAGGCAGAATCGCTGGCTGATGGTCGCGGCCATCAAACGGTTCTTTCTCTCTTGCGGAATGTTTTTCATCATTTCAGTTTCCACGGGGCCCGGCGCAACCGAATTGGCGATCACGCCTTTGGGGCCATAAGTGCGCGCCAATGAACGCATCGCATTCATAAGGCCCGCCTTTGAAACGCCGTACCAAATATCCGGATGGCCGATTTCGCCGGCGATCGACCCCATGCTGACAATGCGGCCGCCGCCCTTGCTCGCCATCCGCTCGGCCACATGCACACTCAGGCGCACCGTTGAGATCAAGTTCACGTGCAGCATGTGGAGTATCGCTTCGCTGTCGTAGTCGCTTGCCGTCTTCGCATTCATGATCCCGGCATTGTTGATGAGTACGTCAGGTGTTCCGATCTCCCCGACAATCCGCGCAACCTGTTCGTATTCCCCGATGTCGGCTGTCCACGAGGTCAAGCCGCTCACCGCAGCCGGGACGCCCGATCGAGACAGCACATGCACTTCAAATCCCTTGTTCAATAGCTTCTTCGATATTTCGAGTCCGATGCCTCGGTTACCACCAGTGATGATTGCTTTCATTTTTATGCGCAGGCAGTTGGTTACTAAAAACAATAGAGTATAATAAATGCCTATTTAACACAACCCCGCCTCGCCAGAGCAGCAGTATAGGAACACCACGTATGCTTATTCAACGCCGCTCCATCCTTCTTGCCTTAGCTTGCCTTGCACTATGCGCTACCTCGCCACCGGTTCTTTCAGCTTCGGCGCCAATGAATGAACAACAGTTTTGGCAACTCATAGACGCGGTAAAAAATGAGGCCGGTACTCGTATCGAATTCCGACCGGCAGTTTTACAAAAACATCTTTCATCTCTCGATCCCGAGGCAATTCAAGGTTTTCAGCAACGATACGAAGCGCTCCTGCTCATGGCCAATCGTTGGAGTCTTTGGGGCGCGGCATCCCTGATGAACGGCGGCTGCTCCGACGATGGATTTAAATACTTCCGTGATTGGCTCATTTCCGAAGGAGAGAAGACTTTCAAGGAGGCGCTTGCCAAGCCAGATTCGCTTGCATCGTTCCCGCGTCGCGATTTTTTTGAGCTTGAGTTATTTGGATATGCCGCCCTCAAGGCCTACGCCGCAAAAGGCGCTGGGGCGTTGGAGCGCGACTTCAAAGTAGAGTATGCCGTCACCGAAGGCCTCGAATGGCAGGAAGCTGATTTACCCCAGCTATTCCCCGCGCTGGCCGCGAAGTATCCCAGGCGCTAGCGTGTCATAAGCGAGGGTCAAGTCTGACATTCGGACACGACCTCAACCATCACCGGCCAAATTAAGGCCGAGCTTGTGTCCGAATGTCAGACTTGACCCTCCCCATCCTAAAACAGACGGCGCACGCGCACAGATAATGTGCTGCCCAATGGCGACAGACCTCGCTCGGACCGGGCTTCGCCGGTCTGGCGCAAAGCCGACAGCATCAGCGTAGTGCGAGGTGAGTAGTGATAGTCGGCCGTACCATGCCAGACGGCGCTGTGGTCGTCCCGGCTGGCATAGACACCGCCGCCTAGTTCCCAATCCCCCACCGTTTGACCTAGCGAGACACTAAGATAGCGCTGGCGGGCGCCCTGGCTGACCAGCATCTGCGCGGCCTGCGCCTGCAAGCCTTTGCGCGCGATGTCCGGCAGCGGCAAGGATAGATTGCGGTCGATTAGCGCCAGCCAGCGGTCAAACTGGCTGTAGGACAAGCCGCGTCCATCGTAGGCATATTCAAGTTGGAGTTTGGGCAGGTCCGGTAAGGTGTAGGTCAGGCCGACCGTCGCGCGCTGGTAGCGCCGGCCGTCGTCGCTGCGCAGGAAGGCTGGTGTGGCGTCTCCGCCGCCGGACAGCACCGCGCCCGCACTGGGGCGCTGCGTACCGCGTGCGCTGTAAGCCGATCCATACCACGACAGCTGCTCTCCCACCGCTCCGCTCAGCGTTGCACCGATGCCGTTGGATTCCCCGCTGGCGCGGCGCAGCAGCACGCTGGCACTCAGGCGCTCAAACTCGTAACCAAATTTGATGATGGATTGTTCGACGCCGCGGTTGTAGCCATCCGCGTGCCGCGCCGCGTCCTTGCTGTAGATCGCCGTCAGGCTGGCCTGGGAACCGGTCCATCCCAGCACCGCCATCGGCAAGCCTTCGGACTGCCCCAGTTCATCCAGCGGATCGTTCAGGTCCGTGCGCTTCTGCAGAAAGCCCAGCGGCTGGTTGACGAAGGATGGATCGAGCGCATACAAGCGTTTTCCAAGCGATAGCGTTACCGCCGGAGTCAATTGAAATACGCGATTCAGTTCCTGAAGCGTCGCTGACGAAGCGCCGCGCTGTCCATCGATGTTGCTGCGCCGGGCTTCGAAACGCGCGCGCCAGGTCAGGTCATGGAAACGGCCTTCGAGCAAGCCCGCCAGCGTCGTTTTATTTGTAGGTATCGCCAGAAAATTATCGACGTTGAGCGGTGTCGCCTGCAAGCGCGTGGCTTCCTGGCTGGCCAACGCGAAACCGCCCTGCCAGTCGTCGTCCGCCTGTGCGCCGCCGCACAGCATGAACCCCGCCATCAATGCCGGCCAACGCACGCTCATTGTTCCAGGCTGCGCGGATTGAAGGTGCTGGCCGAGAACTCCACCGCCTTGACTTTCTCGTACACCACGCGCGTTTGCTCGGCAGGCAGCAGTGGATCGAAATAGCGCGTGACCGGCGGCAGGCCGCCCGTAGCCGCGTCGAACTCCGCAACCTTCAGCAGCTTGCCGCTGGCGACATACAGCATCGCCTTCTGCGGCACGTACTGGCCGCGCTGCTTCGTCACCAACAGCGTAATGCGCGTATAGGTCGCTGCCTCGTTCTTGCTGCTTAGCGCCAGCGCGATGCAGTCGACCGTGCAGGACGCGGGCGGCGTATCCATCGTCACAGCGTCGTAATCGTTCGTGAAACTGATCCGTGCCAGGTCGCCGATCGACGCCTTGCCGCGCAGCGTTTGCAGCGGCGTCAATCGGATAGCGCGGCGGGTGCGGGGCGCGTAGAAAAAGATGCCTGCATCGGTGGTCAGGAATTTCTGACCGCGCTGGTCGACGCTGGTCGCCTCCACCAGCACCTGATTGTGATTCGCGCCACGAATCACGTAGGTGCCGGGCTCCTGCTCCTGGCCGCCCTGCACCGGCACGATGCGCACCGCCGCCTCGAAACTGTCGAACGGCATGCGGTAGCGGTCCACCTGCCGCAGAATCTCCTGCGCCGGGGGCGCGGCCATCGCCGGCCCCGCGAGCAGGATGGCGCAGCTCACAAGCCAGCGGATACGGTCAAATTGAAATGGCATGGAGCTGGCTCACTGTATGGAAAGGGATGACATGATCGGCATGCGGCCGATGCGACGGCTGATCAACCATGCAGCCAGCATCGCCACCAGCGGCAAGGCGCAGATGATGGCGGAGCTGTACAACGGCACCCACAGCATTTGCAGCAGCACGCCGGCGTTGCGGCCAGGCGGCGGCGCCAGTTCGATATGCGCGGCGTTGATCAGCAGGATGGCGCCAAACGCCAGCAGCGCGCCGGCGCACGCGCCAAACACGCCTTGCAACATGCCCTCCATGACGAACAAACGCCGCACCTGCGCGTGGCCTATGCCCATCGCGCGCATGGTGCCGATCTCCCTGCCCCGCTCATAGATGGTGGTCAGCGTCATCGCCGCCACGCCGAGGAAGACGATGATGCAGATCACAACGCCGAACACCAGGAACTGATTGCGGTACAAGGCCAGTACCTGCGAATACAGTGGCGCCAGCGCCGGCCAGGTGCGCAGCTCGACATGCGCACCGTTCATGGCCGCGCGCAAACGCGCCGATACAGCGTCTGCCTGCGCAGTGTCCTGGTACAGCACAGCGACGCTGGATACCTTGGTCGTACGCAGCAGCTCTTGCGCCGTTTCGAGCGGCATTTGCAGCAGGTACAAATCGGTCTGCGGAACACCGGTCGCCACCAGACCCGCCACTTCCAGATCCATCGCGTTGACGCTGCCGCTGACGGTGGTGGTCATCAGCGTGATCGAGTCGCCGGGCTTGACCGACAGGCGCCGCGCCATCTCCTTGCCGATCAGGACTTGATATCGGCCAGCCGGCTTGGCGTTCAACGGAACGCCAGCCGATAAAGTCTGGAAGGCGCCAAACGCCTGGCGCTCACGGTCCGGCATCACGCCGCTGCCCTCGAAATTGAGCGTGCGTGCGCCGTTTGAAACCAGGCCGGCGAACAGCAAGCGCGGGACGACGCGGCGCACCTGCGGCTCCTGCGCCAACAGCGTTTCAAGCTGCGCCAGCGCCGGCCGATCCAAGCCATATTGCAGCTGCTGTTCGGCGTAGCCGTCAAACTGGCCGGCGCCGGCCAGCTGTGCATGACCCAGGCCGCTGCGGATCGTGCTCTCGCGCAGGCCATCCAGCGAGGCCGCGATGTACGCCACAAACAGCAGCAGCGCCAGCGTGCCCACGCCTATGGTGCCGCCCAGCAGAAGGGAGCGCCGCCCATTGCGGCGCACGTTGCGCAGCGCGAGTGTCAGCCATTGCTTCATGCGACCTGCCTGCCATCCGCCAGCCGCACCACGCTGTGCGCCATGTCCATCACCCGCTGGTCGTGGGTGGCTATCACGAAAGTGGTGCCGACCTGGCGGTTCAGACTACCGATCAGTTCCAGCAGCTGCTGCGCGGTCTTGCCATCCAGGTTACCGGTCGGCTCGTCGGCGATCACCAGGCTGGGACGATTGACCAGCGCCCGCGCGATGGCGACCCGCTGCTGCTGCCCGCCCGACAGTTCGGACGGTTCGTGCCTGAGGCGATGATCCATGCCGACCATCTGCAGCGCTTCGATGGCGCGGCGGCTACGTTCAGCCGGTGACAGCTTCTGCGGCGCCAGCGCCAGTTCCACGTTCTCCTGCGCCGTCAGCGTGCCGACCAGATTGAATTGCTGGAAGACGAAACCGAGCTTGCGGTTGCGGTACTGGTCCAGCTTCGGTTCCGCGATCTGGTCCAGCCGTTCGCCGTCGACGCTGATGCTGCCGCTGTCTGGCCGGTCGAAGCGCGCCAGCATGCCGAGCAAGGTGCTCTTGCCGCTGCCCGATGGCCCGGCGATGGCCGTCACGCTGGGTTGATCGATGCGAAACGATACCCGGTCCAACGCCACGATGCGCTCGTCGCCGCGCAGATAATGCTTCGATACCGCGTCTACTTCCAGTATCGCCGCCATCAGTAGACCATGTCGATATCGAGCGCCGCTTTGCCAGCCTTGACTTCCACCGCCGCGTCCTCAAAGGATGGCGGCCCGTACTTGCCCTTGGCGTTGCGCGAGAACGCATAGCCCTCCAGCGGCATGCCGTTGGCCGAGCGGTCGAATTCACCGTTGCCATTCTCGTCGTGGAACAGCATGGCCGCGTATGTGCCGGGCTTGACGCCGTCGAACTTCAGCTTGACGACCGGCGACGCCGCCACCGTCTGCATATACGGACAGCGCTTGAGAAAGGTCGCCTTGTCGCACAGTGCCGCCATGACCATGCCTTTGCTGCCGGCGACACCGGTCAACTTGATGGTGACACTGGCGCCAGCCGCCAGCGACGGCGTTTGCACCGATGCCGCCTGCGGCGCCCGCGACAACAGCAAGGCCAGTACCACGCCCACACACGCGACGATGCTCATGGTGGCGATCAGCGGAAGGCGGCGCAATTTGCTGCGCGTGTCTTCGTCCCGCTGCAGCTTTGATCGATTTTGTTCGTTCATGTCAGGTCTCATTTTTCAGGAGCGCGGCATCCATGTAAAACGCCGCGCCGACAGCGCCAGGCAGGCTATCAGCATCACCGACAACAAGGCCACACTGTAGATATCAGTGCTCCACCCCATGCCGCCGGTCAGGCCGCGTCGTATGCTCGACATCATCGCGTTGAGCGGCAAACAATCCAGCGCTTCGCGGGCCAGCTTGGGCAGGCCGCCCAGCGGGACCATGAGATTACCCGAAAACAGCAACGGGAAATACAGCAGATTGCAGAACATGGTGGCGGCGGCCACGCTATTGGTCATGGCTGCGATCAGCAATCCCAACGCCAGGAAAGCCCCTGCGCCCAAGGCCAGCATGGCGATGGCTGCTGTCACCTGCATGCCGTCGGCGCTGATGCGCACGCCGTAGATCGCCCAGGCGGCGACGAACATCGCCAGGCTGGCCGCCAGCACGATCAACAGCCGCGATATGCACCATGCGGCCACCACCACGCCGGTCGGCATCGGGAACAGCTGGTACATGCGGAACATGCCGCCCTCGCGCGCGGCCACCAGCGGGCCGGCGAATCCCATCAAACTGGTGGACAGTATCACCATGCCGGCCAGGCCGGTGACGAGGAACAGGCGGTAGTCCAGCGTTTGCTCGGCGCCTGGCGGCGGCGGCAGGGCCACGCGCGGCGGCGCATTCAGGCCGTTGAGATTGTAGGCGTCGCTGTAGCCGCGCAGCAGGCCGTATGCAGCGTCGAATGCGGCGCCCGCGCCATGGCCGCTGCGCAGCGCCATGTCCGTGGTGCGGCCGGCGGCGACGTTGGCGGCGAAACCGGCCGGTATCGTCAGCACGAAGTCGGCTTGCGCGGCCGCGCCATCGGCAGGAGTCGTCACCGGAGCGAAGTCCACGCTGTGCTGCTGGCGCAGGCCAGACTGCAACTGCCGCAAGTAGGCGCCGCTCTCGGTGCTGCGATCCAGATCGACGATCGCCAGCGACACGGGACCAAGCTTGACGTCCTGGCCGAACAAGGCCATCTGCATGACCAGCATCAGCAAGGGGAAGGCAAAAGTCCAGAACAGCGCCAGCTTCCCGCGCAAGAACATGGCCAGATCGGCTTTGACCAGATGCAGAAGTATTTTCATGATGGCTGCCCCGTTGTGGGCACGATTTGGGTGACGTCGGCGAGGAAGTCCTCTACCGACACGGGCTCCAGGCTGAACGCGCCGACGCGTTGTTGTTCAATGAACTGGCGGAAGGCCTGGTCGAAACCGGCGCCGCCGAACAGTTCCCAGGCGCCGTCGCGTTCACGCGGCGCTTGCACCAGTGCGGGCAGCGCGCGCAGGGCCTGCAACGCCGCTTCCGACAGTTGTTGACGCAGCACGCCCTTGAATTGGCCGACCCGTTGCGCCATCAGTGACGCCAGCGTGCCCTCTGCGACGATGCGGCCATCGTCAAGGCAGCAGATGCGGTCCAAGCCCAGCAAGTCGGACGGTGCGTGCGAGATCACCAGCAGCGTCACCGGCAAGGCGGCCAGCAGTTCGCGCAGCGCGCGGGCGAACCATTCGTCCAGCCCCAGCGACGGTTCGTCGAGGATGGCCAGCTCCGGCACGTGGGCCAACGCCATCCATAGCATCACGCGCTGTTTCTGGCCGCGCGACAGCTGCTGCCAGTATCGGTCGCGCAGTTCGTCCAGCCCCAGTGCGCGGGTGACCGCGGCGTCGGTGCGGTGATACATGGCCTGGTGCAGCGCCATCATCTCGCGCACCTTGGTCTGGCCCGGCAGATCGTAGCCTTGCAACAGGCCGCCGATGCGCTGGCGTGTGGCCGCATCGCGCGGATCGCCCAGGTGAAGCGCGACGGTGCCGCGGTCGGGCTGGCGCAATCCCAGCAGCGTTTCCATCAGCATCGATTTGCCGCTGCCGTTACGGCCGATGAAGGCCACGCGTTCGCCGCGCCGCACCGTCAACGCGCCGGGGCGCAGCGTGAAGGAGGACGACAGCCGCAGCTCCACGCCGCTCAGTTCCAGCAGCGCCGGTGCGGGCGCAGATGGTGGCGCGTCCAACGGCTGCTCCGCAGCGGGAGCGACAACCTCCTCCGCCGGCATCTCGACGCCATATTCCAGCAAGACCTGGCGCGCGTGTTCGCGGTAGACCGGGTCCAGCATCGCCTGCCGCAGTTTGCTCACGCCCAGGTCGCGATCACCGCCGTATGCGGGCGGCGCATGCAGCAGCAATGAGGCGTGCTGCACCAGCAGGTCGGGATCGTTCGGTATCAGCTGCACGGCCTTGTTGAAGGCGTTGATCGCCTGCTGGCCGGCGCTGGCGACCTTGATGATGTTGGGCCGGGCCAGCAAAATCATCAGGATCGCGTGCGTGCCGCGCCATAGCCACAAGCGTCCTTGCGGCAGGCATTCCCCGGCCTTGAGCAGCATGTCCAGCTGCGCCAGTTCATGGGCCGTCGGCGCGGTCGCGAAATTGACCTGCAATAGCGCGCGGTTGATGCGCGCGCCGAGCAGGCTGTCGAGCAGCGCCGGTTCGGCATGGATTTCGTCCGCTTCCAGCGCTGCGATGGCCTCGTCCAGGTCCGCCGGATGCTTGTTGATCCATGCGGTGAACACGGCCTGGCGCGCGCGATCGATCAGCGCGGTCTGCCCGGCACTTGGCCCGCCGCTGCGGGCGACAGCGGGAAAACTCTGCCCGCTCGCCTCTTCCACCAGACGCACAACCTGGGCTTCCGAGCCGGCCCGCGCCACGGCGGCGAACAGGCGCGTGACGCGTCCCGCCCCGCCCAGCGCGTAGATCGCTTCCAGCAAATCGGCGCCGACGCGGCAGGCCGACTTGTACACCGCCAGATCGCTATCCACGCTTTCGCCGAACATGCTGTCGGCGCTGCGGCTCAACAGCGTTCGCATCGGCGGCAGCAGATCCATGTCCGCCGCCGGCAACGTGGCGCCCGCATGACGGTTGGCGAAGAAGTGCGCCAGCCCCTCGTCCAGCAGACGCACGCCGCAGGTCAGGAAGCAGTGCGCCACCTCGTGAAACTGCACCGCCCGCAAATCGTCGGGATAACCGGGCGACAGCGTGGACAGGCGCAGCACGGCCAGTCCGGGGAAGCTCTCCATGGTCAGGTGCAGGTCGCGGCTCTCGGCTCGGCATTGCAGCAGGATGCACGGTGCCGGCAACTCAAGGAAACTGGCGCAGCAAGCGATCGCCTCTTCAAAATGGGCCTGCAAGGCTGGCGGCAGCGGCTCGGCGCCAAGCGCGAACAGCGATCCGCTCGGGTGCCAGGCCTGCTTGCCCACCACCATATCGAGCAGCAGTGGATAAGCATGGAAGCGGCCACGCAGCGCGAACAGCTGATCCAGCTCCGCCAGCGCGGCATCGTGCTCGCCCACCGCCGCGTGACGCAGCAAGGCGAATGCCCCCTGCCGCAGGCTGGCTCCAGCCGCAGGCACTGCATCGCCCAGCACACGGATGGCGTTGTCGTTCATGGCTTGGCGTTCTCCTGCTGTGCCTCGCGTCCCAGCAACATGACCGACACCACGGTCTCGGTCACGCCGTCGATATCGAGCAGCGCCGCCAGTTCGTCGTCGTAGTAAGCGCCGTAGACCAGCGATCCCATGCCCAGTCCCTGCGCCGCCAGGCACAGGTTCTGCGACGCGTGGCCTGCCTCGAGCAACGCCATGCGATAGCCGCGGGCGCCGTATTTGGCGGTCGCGCGCTGCGGCACGCTGGTCATCACGCACACCAGCGGCGCCTTGATCGACTGCTCACCGCCGCGCACTTCGGCGCTGCCGAAGGCGTCGCCATCCTGCGGCTTCAACACCCGCAGGCAGTGCCCACGCGCGTCGTAGTGCGCGATGCATGGTGCGACACCCTCGACCTGGTTCAGGAAGAAGTAAAACTCGGTCGGATACAGGCCGCCCGGCGATGGATAGGCGCGGAACGCCAGCTTGACGTGCGGCGCGGCGTCGCTGCTGCGATAGCGGTTCACGCGCACCGCGTGGTGCAGCAGGCTCGAAACCTCGCGCAGGCTGAGCGACGGCGCGAAACCGCGCGCGCTGGTGCGCCCCGCCATCGCCGCCGCCAGTTCGCCCAGCGCCAGGTCAGGCTGCGGCAGGTCTATCTTCGGACAGGAGGCGAACACGTTGTAGCCGGCCGCGCCGCGCGCGATGAAGGCCGGATGCCGCAGGTAGCGGACGATGTTCTTGACCTGCCCCGCCAGCGTGGCGCGATGGAACTTGGTCTGCTCGTGCAGGATCTCTGCCGGGTCGTCGATGTCGAAATCGCCCGCCATGGCCTGCGGCGGCAGCAGTTCTTGCAAACTATGGTTCATATCGGGTCCGCATCATGGGAAAGGGTGAGGATCGGTATTCGGCGGCGGCACCTCGGCCAGCCCCCAGTGGCGGGCGATCTGGCGCAGGCGGCGTTCGTCGCGGCTCAACATGCCGTCGCCGAACAGCAGCGGATGCAGGCCGGGGATCAGCGAGCGCACCACGCAGAAGCCCAGGCTGGCGATATCCTCCGACGTCACATCCACCGCCAGCGCCGGCAAACCCATCGCGCGCAGGCGCGCCAGCAAATCGTCCAGCGTGGCCAGTTGATGCAGGGAGGCGTCGCCGCTATCGATGCTTGCCGCGTTCGTGAACAGGAAGTCCATCGCCTGCTGGCGCGACGGCTCCAGGAAGTAGGCGAAGTGGTCGCCTGGATTGCGGATCGCGGCGCGCTCCGGCAGCGGCGTGCCGGCGCCGAGGATGGAGCTCGCCCAGCAATAGCCGTGCAGCGCTTCGATCACCGCCTTGTTGATCGCCTGGCCGACGCCCAGCTGCGCGCTGGCGCCCAGCGACATGGTGCCGTCGTTGCGGCTGCGCGCCAGGCACAGCACCACCGGCAGGCCGACATCGGTGGTGATGTCCCACAACCGCACGTCCAGCGACGGATGGTCCAGCGCGCGCTGCACGCCGGGCAGCAACGCCGCCCGCGCTTCAGGGCCCACCTCCAGCCGGCGCGGCGCGTAGCGCATCTGCCACATCGCCGCGAAGGCGTCGCGTTCGATCACTTCGCACAAGCCGCTCAGGATGGCGCGCTGTTCGTCCATGCCGCACGCCAGGCCGGTCGACGACGATTGAAAGACGATCTCGCGCTGATTCTTCACCTGCATGCCGAGGTAGACCATCTGCGCCGGCACGTAGCACTCGCGCTGCGGGTCGCACAGGTCGGTCGCGGCAGCCCAGGCGCGGGTGACGTCGGCATCGGGTGCGGAGAATTCAAAGCCCTCGGCCGCGTACTGCTCCGGCGAGAACAGCACAAACTGCTCCAGCCCCACCGCCGCCGCGCCCAATTGGGCCTGGCTGGCGTAGTGCAGCTGGTCGTCGAAATGCACGGCGGCCGAGTAGCGCTCGATCGCCTCGCCGAACGCCGCCCACAGGGCCGAGGTGCGGTCGAACGCGGCGCCGGAACCGGCCAGGCTGGCGCGGTCGCTGGTCGGGTTGTTAGGTTTGGCGCGCGACGGATCGATCATCATCGCCTTGACGTCGACCATCAGCGCGTTGAAGACGAATAGGCCGCGCGCATCGGGATGCTCGGTCTCTTCCAGCAGCGTGGTGATGATGCCGTGGCGGCGGTGCACCAGGGCTTCGTGGATCAGCGCCAGGCGCGCAGCGTCGGAAAGTCGTTCCATGGCTTAGGCCCGGCGACGCAGCAGCGATTGCTGGAACACGGTGCCGACCGGCCGCGCCGTGCTGGCGTTGCCGCAACACGCGCAACGCGGCAGGCGCAGGATGCGGCTGCGATGGGTCTCGCCGCTCAAGCTATCAATTTCGCTGAACACGCTGTGGTGCAGGTCGTCCAAGGTGCCGCTCAGGTATTGCAGCACCAGGCGCGAGGCCTCGGCCACGCCGAACTGGATCGCCAGCTTGCTCGGCAACGCGTGGTACAGGATGTTTTCCGGCTTGCTGCGCACGTCGAATTCGGCGACGAACTTGCGCGTGCTGCGCACCCGGTGGAAATAGCATTCGTAGCAGGCGGTCGCCTTGGGCATCACCAGCGGACCGCACTGCACCGTGCTCCAGTCGATGCCCAGGTACAGGCTGGCCATGCCGCGTTCGACCGCCTTGGCGTTCATCGCACGGAAGGACGCGAAGTCCTCGAAATCGGAGCAGACCAGCAGCAGCGCGCGTTGCTCGCCGATGGCGTCGGCCGGCGGCAGTTCGGCATCGCGGCCGATGCGCCGCAGCGGCACGTTCATCTGGGCCAGCGCCTCGGCCAGCGCGTCGGCGCAGGCGCCCTCGCCGGCCAGCACCAGCAGCCAGTTGGCGCGGTCGTAGGCGGCCAATTGGTCGCGCGGGATCAGCGCATCGAGTTCGCGCCGGTGCTGCAGATGCTGGTGGGTGGCGTCGCCACCGGCGCGGGCGTCGTCGCGCACCAGCACCCGGGCGTTGACCAGCGCCGTCACCGCCGCCTCGACCGCCTCCGGCGGGAAGCTGTCGGCCATGGCTTCCATCAGCGCGGTCAGCTGCACGCCCTGCCCGGCCTGGTCCAGGATGCTCTTGAGCATACCGACCTTGTCCTCGACCGTGAAGCGGCGGCCGACCACGGACATGGCTATCTTGTCCTCGCCCAGCGTGGTGATTTCCGCCAGCGGCGATACGTAAAGTGACTCATTCATTGTGAAGACCTATCGTCAGAACATTCATCCAACCTCCGGAAAGGCGGGACGACGGAGCAATGCGCACCGCTATCCCGCCCGCCCGCTGGCAATTAGCAGCAGCAGGAGCAGGAGCAGGTGCAGCAAGAGACGCTGACGTCAGCCAGGGCGCCGCTCATGTCGTCGTGCAGGTATTCCGATTCGGTCGAATCGGTAATCGAGATGAAGGTCGTGTCGATCAGGATTTCCATTTCTTTTTCCTATTATGAAGTGAATGAAAGGCGGCCCCCTCATGCGTTTTGCGCATAAGGAGTCGCCGAAATCGAGAGTAGCACGCGACGATTGCCGCACAGAAAGGAATGACTTTAAATACAACAGTACTAGAACATTAACTCTAATTCAAGCAGATTCAATTGACTTGCGCGCGCATCAGGCGCGTGCCGCCGCCAAGCCGCATGCCGTCGTTGCGGCTTGCAAGATAGCGCTGGCGCAGCTGGTCGGCGCCGTGGTCGGAGACGTCGCCGAAGCCGAGCGCCCGCAATTCGCAGGCCAGCACCTCCGGCGCGAAGTAGGAAATCCAGGGTTCGCCCTCGGCCTCGTACTTCTGGGCGAAATAGGCCATGCCCATGCGCTCCATCGGGTTGAGCAGGTCCGGCACCACGCCGTAGTCGAACACGATGCCGCTGCCGGGCGCCAGGCCGGCGACGAAGGCCAGCGTGTCGAACACGGCGTCGCTGCTCAGGTACAGGGTCACGCCCAGCCAGGAAAAGAACACCGGCTGGTCCAGCCGGCAGCCGGCCGCCGTCAACGCTTCGGCCAGATCGTCGCGTTCGAAATCGACCGGCACGTAGGTCAACGATGCCGGCGCGGCGACGCCGGCCTGCTCCAGCAAGCCGCGCTTCCAGCGCTGGGTGGCGGGGTGATCGACCTCGAACACGCGCAGCTCGGCCAGCCGATTGCGGTAGGCGTAGGTATCGAGGCCGGCGCCCAGCAGCACATACTGACGCACGCCGTCGCGCAGCGCCTGCGCCAGTTCGTCTTCGGCGAAGCGGCTGCGTACCGCCATCGCGGCGCGCAGCACGCGCACCACGCCGGCGTCGAATTTCTCTGGCGCGGCGCGCACCGTCGCCTCGTGTTCGGGCCCGAGAACGGACAAGGCCAGCGGATCGTCGAACACCAGCGGCGTATCGATCAACTGGTGCGCGGCGCGCAGCATGGCCACCATCAGCGCACTGCGGCTGGCCACGCCCTGCTGCAACAAACCCTTGCCGCTGCTGGCCTGCTTCATTTGAAGCTACCCGGCAGCAGGATGTTTTTATCGACCATGGTGACGTCGCGCAGGCCGCAGAAGGCCATCGTCAGATCGAGTTCGTTGCGGATGATGTCCAGGCATTTGGTCACGCCCTGCTCGCCCATCGCGCCCAGGCCATACAGGAAGGGACGGCCGATGTAGACGCCCTTGGCGCCCAGCGCCAGCGCCTTGATCACGTCCTGGCCGGAGCGCACGCCGCCGTCCATGTGGATTTCGATCTGGCCGCCGACCGCGTCGACGATGGCCGGCAACGCGCCGATCGACGACTGCGCGCCGTCCAGCTGGCGGCCGCCGTGGTTGGAGACGATCAGCGCGTCGGCGCCGCTCTCCACCGCCAGCCGCGCGTCTTCGGCGTCCATGATGCCCTTGATAATCAGCTTGCCGCCCCAGCGCTGCTTGATCCACTCGACGTCTTTCCACGACAGGCTCAGGTCGAACTGCTGGTTGGTCCACGCCGACAGCGACGACATGTCCGACACCGACGATGCATGGCCGACGATGTTGCCGAAGCTGCGGCGTTTGGTGCCCAGCATGCCCAGCACCCAGCGCGGCTTGCTCGCCATGTTGACGATGTTGGCGATGGTCAGCTTGGGCGGCGCCGACAGGCCGTTGCGCAAGTCCTTGTGGCGCTGGCCCAGCACCTGCAGGTCCAGGGTCAGCACCAGCGCCGAGCAGCGCGCGGCCTTGGCGCGGTCGATCAGGCGATGGATGAATTCGCGGTCCTTCATCACGTACAGCTGGAACCAGAAAGGCTTGCTGGTGTTGGCGGCGATGTCCTCGATCGAGCAGATGCTCATGGTCGACAAGGTGAACGGCACGCCGAATTTTTCCGCGGCCCTGGCGGCGAGGATCTCGCCGTCGGCGTGCTGCATGCCGGTCAGGCCGGTCGGCGCCAACGCCACCGGCATCGCCACTTCCTGGCCGACCATGGTGCTCTTGAGCGTGCGGTTTTCCAGGTTGACGGCCACGCGCTGGCGGAATTTGATGGACTGGAAATCATCGACGTTGGCGCGGTAGGTCGATTCGGTCCACGAGCCGGCATCAGCATAATCGTAGAACATGCGCGGCACGCGCTTCTGGGCCAAGACGCGCAGGTCTTCGACGGTAGTGATGATGGTCATGCACGCTCCTCCGGGACTATGATCGGACAATCATCGCACGGGGCCCGCGTATCATGGAAGCACTATCTCACGCGCGAAAAAGCCGCGAGCAAATAGAAAAAAGGCCTGAAGATCACTCTTCAGGCCTGTCGTCTTACGAATTTTGGTGCGGCTGGCAGGAATTGAACCCACGACCCCTTGGTTCGTAGCCAAGTACTCTATCCAGCTGAGCTACAGCCGCGAAAGACAACATTATAGCAGGGGAAACTCAAATCAAGAAGGGCCGCGGCGACTTTTTTACGGCGCGCTTTTCAGTGACGCACGCGGGCATATTTCGCCTCGTATTCCCGGCAACGGATTTCGTAGCTGCCGTATTCCACCGCCATCAATACCGCCGTTTCGCGGTCGGCAAAGCCGAGGATTTCGGGCCGCTTCAGCGGGGTGGCGTCGTCGGCATGTTGCAGGACGCGGTATTCGGGCAGCCACTGCCCTTCCTTGTTGTAGGCGGAAGCTTCGATCTGGCTTTCCTTGACGTCCTCCTCGCCCTAAAGGACGGGGATTCCTACAGCTAGCGTCGCACGTCCGCGACGGAGAATGTTCAAAGCAGCATTGATATCGCGATCATGTACGCAACCACAATCACTACATTGCCACTCTCTTATTCCAAGCCCTGCGATACCCTTCGGCCGCGAATCGGGCAAGGCGCCGCAATTCGAACAGGTTTGGGAGGTAAATCGTTCATTCACTTCTTCGAACCATGCGCCATGCTTAACAGCCTTGTACGCCAGTTTGTTTCGGAAGGACGACCAGCCGGCATCGAGAACGGACTTCGCCATGCTGGTCTTGGCAATTCCGGCGGCGCTCACATTACCCACCGCGATGTAGTCGAACTCACGCACCAGACGGCTCGACAATTTATGGTGAAAATCGTTTCTGCAATTGGCTATCTTGGCGTGGATCGCTCTCACCCGGCGCTTCTTGCGCGCACGCTGGGCGACAGCAAGCGCTTGTTCCATACCGCGGTAAATCCGCTGCGCTTCGATTTTCTCGCCAGTGGACAGCGTCGCGAAGTCTTTCAGCCCAAGGTCTATCCCCACCCCTCGCACCGGCGCGCGCGCGTGAGCGGCCGTCGCATCAACTTCAATCGCGATGTTGAGAAACCAGTTGCCCCGGCTGTCGCGGGAAAAATTCGTACCGTCCTTGATCTTGCCTTCCGGGAGCGGGCGACTGTTGAACACACGAAACGTATTGCCGGCGAACCGGAACGCATCACCTTCGCGTTTCAGTTCGCGCCCCTTGAGCGGAACCCATCCGAGGTTTTTTTTGCCTCGGTAGCGCAAAAAAGGGCGCTTTTTCTGCGCTCTCGACTTGGCGTATTGCTCGCAAACCGCATTGATCGTGCCCGAGTGCAGGCCCAGTTCCTTGCTGCTGCCTTGCGTAAGCTTGTTCAGGTCGAAACCTGTGTGCCAACGACGACCAAACCGCAGAGCGTCTTTCTGCCTGTCGTTGCAAAAATTCCAGACGAAATTGCACGCCCGGCTTTGCTTGTTCAGCAAGCCGATCAGCGACTTTACTCGGTAACGATAGACCAAAACCATACTGTGATTATATACAGTTATTTCAACCGAAGGGCAACGACTGCTACGCAGTCGGCTCCGTTCACTCCCCGCCCTGAAGGACGGGGTTTCTCGGAGCAAATCTGATGAAGGTGAAACTGGTGGCGTGTGTGGTGGTCATCGTGTTCTCCTGGCTGTTTCAGACAGGATAGCGACAATTGCTGGTTTGCATCGTGCGCTGCCGTACATAGACGGCGGCGCAAGGAAGACCCAAAGGAAAAAGGCCTGAAGATCACTCTTCAGGCCTTTCGTCTTACGAATTTTGGTGCGGCTGGCAGGAATTGAACCCACGACCCCTTGGTTCGTAGCCAAGTACTCTATCCAGCTGAGCTACAGCCGCGAAAAACAAGATTATAACAGCGTTTTCTTGTTTTGCGAAGGATTCCTTGAAGAAATTTTACAATCCGTTTCAAGGCCTTACACTAATAGCAAAAGGGCCCGAAGATTGCTCTTCAGGCCCTTTCACTCACGAATTTTGGTGCGGCTGGCAGGAATTGAACCCACGACCCCTTGGTTCGTAGCCAAGTACTCTATCCAGCTGAGCTACAGCCGCTTAAGCAACATTATAAAGCATAAATTTCGTTTTGCAAAGTTCGATATTTTCTATCGTTTAGTTGGTCAAGTGCACGAAACACCGAATCAACCACCTTGCAAACTGCTTTGCTGCATCTCTTTCAACCGGCATGCCGTTCGAAAGAAGCAGCATTATAGGGACACTCTCCCGGCTTGTCCAGCACTCTCTGTCAGGTGCCGAATTCGGCCGCCGCCTTGGCCGACCACAAGGCTTCGTTGTAGGACGCATACGGCACGCCGTAGCAATCGACATGGCCACCCTCGCCGACAAACTTGATCCACCAGCCGGCCGGGTCGGTGACGATGGCGATATCGCCCTGCCGGCACTGGTCCGCTATCTGCTCGTTTTGCTCCAGTACAACAATGTTAATCTTTCTGTGCTTCACCACAGTCGCCATAGCGCCTCCCAATTGCGGCACTGCGCCGCTTCCACCGCCAGTGTATACGGAGCACGCCTGGATGCGAAAAAAAACATGGTCAATCCGCTCACAAACCCAGGCTTTTCAAGGCTTGCGGGTGGCTTCATTCATGCCAGTGATCTCGCTCATCATCAGAAAAAATTTGCTTTCGTTTGCGCGTTGCAGCATCATTCACCTGTCTCCTCTATTCTCCTCCAAGGAAATAGATTTAGCCCGCTCCTGTAGCGGGCTTTTTTTTTAGTGTACGATGCGGTCAGCTTTGCCTTCCAAGACATATACAGACAGGTTGCCCAGCATGACACCACCCACCGCCGTCGCGCCGCCCTCCCCCGACTGGTCGCGCACCGCCCTCGGCGAGCCGGCCGGCTGGCCGCTGCCGCTGCGGCTGACGGTGGACATCCTGCTCAATTCCCCCACGGCCATGCTGCTGATGTGGGGCCCCGAACAAATCATGGTCTACAACGACGCCTACGCGGCGCTGATCGGCTTGTCGAGCCTGCGCGCGCCCGGCGGCGCGGTGCCGTCGATCCAGCCGGCCGCGTGGAGCTGGAACAGCGCCGCCGTGCGCCAGGCCTGGGCCGGCGACAGCGCCAGCTATCGCGGCGTCAGCCTGCCGGCGTGGCGCAACAACGGCGTCGCCCAGCTGCCGCTCGACCTGTACTACACGCCGGTGCGCACCGACGCCGCCCATGTCGGCGGCGTGCTGTGCGCGCTGGCGCCGGCCCAGGCCGCGCCGCCGGCCGAGGCCGCGCGACCGCTGCACATGCTGGTGGTCGAGGACAATGCCGACGCCCGCTACCTGGTGTGCGAAACGCTGCGCGCGCTGGGCCACGAAGTGCACGCCGCCGCCACCGGCGAGGACGCCTTGCCCGAACTGGCGCGCCAGTCCTTCGACGTCCTGTTCACCGACGTCAGCCTGCCCGGCATGTCCGGCGTCGAGCTGGCGCGCCAGGCGCTCAGGCAGGCGCCCGCGCTGCAACTGCTGTTCGCCTCCGGCTACGGCGACGAACTGACCCGCCACCTGGAATTCCCCGCCCAGTCCCTGCAAAAGCCCTACGACATCGAACAGCTGCAAGCGGCGCTGGACCAGATCGCCCTGCGCATGGCCGCCCGTCCGGCCTGAACCGCTGCCAACCGTGCGGAGCCACGGTGGCGGATGGAGCTACAATGAAGTCACCGTAAACGTCGCGCGTCAGCCTGGCGAGCCAACGGTCGCCGTCCGGCGGCTGCAGGCATCGCGGCAGCCCGAAGCCCCACATGATTCTTCCTCACGAGCCCACCGACGCCGTAACGCCCGAGCCCCCGACGGACGACGCCGCGCTCCCCGCATCATCGAACGCCCAGCAGGATTTGCTGAGCGCACGGGAAGCGCTGCGCCAGAGCCAGCTGGAGCTGCGCGCGCTGGCCAACTCCATGCCGCAGCTGGCCTGGATCGCCGAGCAGGACGGCACCATGATCTGGTACAACCAGCCCTGGTACGCCTACACCGGCACCACCCCCGAACAAATGAGCGGCGGCGGCTGGCGCCAGGTCTACGCGCCCGACTGCGTGGCGCCGATGCTGGAGCGCTGGGAACACTCGCGCGCCACCGGCCTGCCGTATGAGCTGGAAGTGCCGATCCGCAGCGCCAACGGCGAGTTCCGCTGGTTCCTGACGCGCGCCAACCCGGTGCACGACGCCGCCGGCCGCGTGCTGCGCTGGTTCGGCACCAGCACCGATGTCGACCAGGTCAAGCGGGTGCAGGAAGCGCTGCGCGACGAGACCGCCGTGCTGGAGCTGGTCAACCGCACCGGCAGCGCGCTGGCCTCGACCCGCGACCTGCATCCGCTGCTGCAGGAAGTGACCGACGCCGCCACCAGCATCAGCGGCGCCCGCTTCGGCGCCTTCTTCTACCGCGGCGCCGACGGCCACGGCCGCGCGCGCGAACTGCACATGGTGTCGAGCGGCGCGCCGGCCGGCTGCGCCGCCTTCGGCCGCCCCGACGACGGCGCCCTGTCGAGCGCCGAGCTGTGCATGCACGGCACGGTGCGCAGCAACGACTGGCCGGCCGACCCCCGCCACGGCCGCGATGCGCCCCGCCACCGGCTGCCACCGGGCCAGCCGCCGGTGCGCAGCTACCTGGCGGCGCCGGTGGCGCTGCGCTCTGGCGTGGTGATCGGCTGCCTGTTCCTGGGCCACCCGGAACCGTCCATGTTCAGCGAGCGCACCGAGCGCATCATTGGCGGCATCGCCGCCCAGGCCGCCGTCGCGATCGACAACGCGCGCCTGGTCGAAGCTTCGCGCCAGGCCGCCGAGGAACGCAAGATACTGCTCGACAGCGAGCGCCAGGCGCGCGCCGACGTTGAACGCACCAGCCAGATGAAGGATGAATTCCTGGCCACGCTGTCGCACGAGCTGCGCACGCCGCTGACGGCCATCCTCGGCTGGGCCCAGGTGCTGCGGCGCGGCAGCCGCGACCAGGCCGACTTGCACCGCGGCCTGCAAACCATCGAGCGCAACGCCCGTGCCCTGGCCCAGCTGATCGAGGACTTGCTCGACATAAGCAGCATCGCCTCCGGCAAGGTGCGGCTGGACATGCTGGCGCTGGCGCCGGCCGCCATCGTCGCCGCCGCCATCGACACCGTGCGCCCGGCCGCCGAGGCCAAGCAGATCCGCATCGAGCGCGATTTCGAAGCGGCGCCCGGCATGGTGGCCGGCGACGCCAACCGCCTGCAGCAAATCATCTGGAACCTGCTGACCAACGCCCTCAAATTCACGCCGGCCGGCGGCCGCATCCAGGTGGGCATCCAGCGCGAAGGCGACCAGATCGCCGTCACCGTGCGCGACAACGGCATCGGCATCGCCCCCGCCTTCCTCGGACATGTCTTCGAGCGCTTCCGCCAGGCCGACGCCACCACCACCCGCAGGCACGGCGGGCTGGGGCTGGGGCTGTCGATCGTCAAGCACCTGGTCGAGCAGCACGGCGGCACGGTCAGCGCCGCCAGCGAGGGCGAAGGCCGCGGCGCCTGCTTCACCGTGCGCCTGCCGCGCCGCCGCGGCGGCCACGAGCCGCTGGGCGCCGCCGGCGACGGCGCGCCGGCCGAACGGTCCGTGGCGCACGACCTGTCCGGCCTGCAGGTGCTGGTGGTCGACGACGAGGACGACGCCCGCGAACTGATCAAGCGTATCCTCGCCGACTGCAACGCCGACGTGCTGACCGCCGCCACCGCCGGCGAGGCGCTGGGCTTGCTGCAACACGCGCGCCCGGACCTGATGCTCAGCGACCTGGGCATGCCCGAGGTGGACGGCTACGGCCTGCTGGACCGGATCAGGGCGCTGGGGCCGGCGCGCGGCGGCGACTTGCCGGCCATCGCGCTGACCGCCTTCGCCCGCTCCGAGGACCGCATCCGGGCGCTGTCGAGCGGCTTCCTGGCGCACATTTCCAAACCGGTCGAGCCCAACGAACTGATCGCCAAGGTGGCGGCGTTGGGGGCGGCGCACCGCCACGCCCGGACGGCGATGTCACGCCTTTAACAACCGTGGTAATTATTTCCACACAGAAATTTGCACGCTCTTACTTGCAGACGAGGCAATGTCCTACAAGCATTCTGAAGTTCAGTTGATAAACTACAAAAATCCCGAAAAGCAGGTACAATTAATTGCCGCGTGGAAATATAATGCGCAGGTGTGCGCTGCAACACAGACGCATGCGCTAAGATCGTGGGACTATTAAATTTCCGGCCAGAATGGCCTACTTGAGACAGACCGAGACCATTATGCCGAGCCGAGACGAAATCCTGAACGCCAAGATCCTGGTGGTGGATGACAGCGCCGACAACGTCGAACTGATGTTGGAGATCCTGCGCGAAGCCGGCTATACCGATGTCGCCTCGACCATGCTGCCGGAGCAGGTGTGCCCGCTGCACCGCCAGCACTGCTACGACCTGATCCTGCTGGACCTGCAGATGCCGGGCCTGAACGGCTTCCAGGTCATGAAGGGCCTGAAGGAGATCGAGCAAGGCGGCTACCTGCCGGTGCTGGCGCTGACCGCCCAGCCTAGCTTCAAGATCGCCGCGCTGGAAGCGGGCGCGCGCGACTTCATCAGCAAACCGTTCGACCTGCTGGAAGTGCACAAGCGCATCCACAACATGCTGGAAGTGCGCCTGCTGTACAAGGAGCTGGCCCAATACAGCCGCCAGCAGCAGGAACTGGCGCTGCACGATCCGCTGACCGGCCTGCCCAACCGCCGCCTGCTGGAAGACCGCATCGCCACCGTGTTGCAGCACGCCACCCGCCAGCAGACCAAGGCGGCCGTGATGTACCTGGACCTGGACGGCTTCAAGGCCATCAACGACACCCACGGCCACGCGGCCGGCGACGAGCTCCTCAAGATGGTGGCGCAGCGGCTGGTCGGCTGCGCCCGCAAGGAAGACACCGTGGCCCGCGTCGGCGGCGACGAGTTCGTCATCGTCATGGGCAATATCGCGCAGCTGGGCGACACCCAGGAGCCGGCCAGCAAGCTGATCGAGGCGGTCTCCGAACCCTATCTCATCAACGGCCTGACCTTGCAGCTGTCGACCAGCATCGGCATCGGCATCTATCCCGACGACGCCGACCAGGTGGCGTCGGTGATCGCGGCGGCCGACAGCGCGCTGTACCAAGCCAAGCGCTCGGGCAAGAACCGCTGCTGCACCGCGCAAACCATGCGCACGCCGGCGCCACAACACGTGCTGTCGCCGACCCCGGCCTGAGCGGCCGGGACCGGCTGGCCTCACACCGGGTGTGCGGCGTCCTCTTCCATCTTGCCGGCGTGCTGGTGATCGTCGTGCGCGTCGACCTTCTCCGGCGCCACCTCGATGCGGGTGATGCCGGCGTCCACCGACACCGGATCGCTGGCCGGGAAAGTCATCTCCAGGCCGTCGTCCAGCAGCGTTTCCTTGGCCTGCTCTTGCGGCGTGGCCTGCTCGTGCTCGGCCAGGGTGGTGATCGCGGCCGCCCATTTGACGAACTCCAGGTTGGCCAGCTCGCGCACCGTGTGCACATTGAAGGCCTGCGCCAGCGCCTTGGCGTCCCTGGCGCTGATGCCGCGCAGCGCGCTGGTGGGGGCGTCGGCCAGCGCGCGGAAGCTCAGGCCCAGGTACTCTATATCTACGACAGTATCGATATTCATGATGCGTCCTTTCCGTTGGTGTTAGCCACCACTGTCGCAGTCCCGGCCGGCGGGGTCTGTACGGAATCGAACACTCTGGGCCGCGCCCTCCGCCGCGTTCGATTGACAGGGGTTTTTGACATTCATATAGGCAATTGCTATCATGGTTTTACGTGTATTTCTTGCTTCTCTGGCAGCGTCAAGGCCGCGAAGATTTCGCCGTTCCAGCAGTGTGCAGAGACCCCGTGCCTAAAACAGAAAAGCCCAAAATCCTGGTTGTCAACGACGATGCCAACAGCCTGTTCGCGTTGACCAGCCTGCTCACCCAGTGGGCCGAACAGGAGTCCTACGAGGTACTGGCGGCACGCTCGGGCCAGGAGGCGCTGCGCCAGGTGCTGATGCACGACTTCGCCGTGATCCTGCTGGATGTGAACATGCCCGGCATGGACGGCTTCGAGACGGCCGAGGCGATCCACCAGCGCGCCCGCTCGGCCGACATTCCCATCATCTTCATCACCGCCTTCCTCGCGGACGAGCTCGACCGGCTGAAGGCTTACCAGCGCGGCGCGGTCGACTTCCTGTTCACGCCGGTGATCCCGCAGATCCTGTACGCCAAGATCTCGGTGTTTGTCGCGCTGGCCACCAAGAACGAGGAATTGAAGAAGCAGGCGCGCCAGCTGAGCCAGCGCACCACCGAGCTGACCGCCACCAACGCGCGCCTGACGCGCGAGATCGAGGAGCGGCAGTCGGCGCAACGGCAAAACCATGCCAAGGACGAGTTCCTCGCCATGCTGGGCCACGAGCTGCGCAATCCGCTGTCGGCCATCAGCAGCGCGGCCTCGCTGATCGGCCTGCCCGGCGTGTCGGCCGAGGGCGTCGCGCGCGCCAAGAAAATCATCCAGCGCCAGAGCCAGCACCTGGGCCGCATCGTCGACGACCTGCTCGACCTGTCGCGCGCGATGTCGGGCAAGATCCTGCTCAACCGCGCGCCGCTGGACCTGGCGGCGCTGGTCGCGGCCTCGCTGGAAACCTACCGCGCCACCGGCCGCAGCGCCGACTACCAGCTGGTGCACGACCTCGACCAGGGCTGGGTCGACGGCGACGCCACCCGCCTCGAACAGATCACCAGCAACCTGATCGACAACGCCCTGAAGTACACGCCGGCCGGCGGCCGCATCGAGGTGCGCACCTGGACCGAGAACGACGACGTCGTGCTCAGCGTGCGCGACACCGGGGTCGGCATCGCGGCCGACCTGCTGCCGCATGTGTTCGACGTGTTCGTGCAGGGTTCGAGCACCTTGGACCGCTCGCAGGGCGGGCTGGGCATCGGCCTGTCGCTGGTGCGCCGGCTGGCCGAGCTGCACGGCGGCGCCATCGCCGCCGAGAGCAAGGGTCCGGGCGGCGGCAGCACCTTCACGCTGCGCCTGCCGCGCATCGAACACCAGCCGGTGGCGCCGCCCGCGCCGGCCGAGCCCGTCAGCGCGCACGGCATGCCCAGCATCCTGCTGATCGAGGACAACGACGACGGCCGCGAAATGATGACCATGATGCTCAGTTGCTACGGCTATGAGGTGCACGCGGCGGCCGACGGCAACGAAGGCGTGGCGGCCGCCGCCAGCCGGCAGCCGGATGTGGCGCTGATCGACATCGGCCTGCCCGGCATCGACGGCTACGAGGTGGCGCGCCGCCTGCGCGCCGATCCGGCCACGCGCGACATCCGCCTGATCGCGCTGACCGGCTACGGCCTGGCCGAAGACCTGCGGCGCGTGCTGGACGCCGGCTTCGACCGCCATCTGGTCAAGCCGGTCGACATCGACCAGCTGGCCGACGTGATCGGCGGCTGCGTGCCACAGACCGTCAAACAGTGAGCAAGGGCCAGAGTGCGCCACGACTTGCAAAGCTCGGGTATGATCGCCCCACAAAGTAAGCACGAATAGAGAAAACCATGTCCGTCCCGGCACCACAACCACCGCAAGACGCGCTGCGCAGCGCCGACCTGAGCGACCTGCTCGGCCACGTTCACACCTGCTGGGACAACGAGCGCCGCTCGCTGTCGCGCCAGCTGCACGACAGCCTCGGTTCCTCGCTGACGGCGCTGACCATGCACCTGGGCCTGCTGATGCAGAAAATGCCGCAGGAAGCGGCGCTGCAGGACCGCGCCGCCCACATGAAGCAGCTGCTGATGCAGATCGTCGAAACCAACCGCCAGATGCAGATCAAGCTGTGGAACGACAAGCTCGAATTCCTCGGCGTGCGGGTGGCGCTGGGCGAGGCGGTCGAGCAGTTCGGCCAGCAGCAACAGCTGACCGCGCGCTGCAGCCTGCCGGAAGAGGAATTGAACTGCCCGCGCAGCCACGGCATCGTGCTGCTGCACACGCTGGAGGAAGCGCTGCGCAACATCGCCGCCCACGCGCGGGCCTCCGCGGTGGACGTCATCGTCGACGACAACGAGGACGAAGTGATGTTGACGGTGAAGGACAACGGCGTCGGCCTGGACGGGCCGGTGGCGACGCTGCTGGGCCAGGTCAGCGGCAAGTTCGGCCTGCGCACCGCGCGCGAACGTGCCGCCTACCTGGGCGGCACGCTGACCCTGTCGAACGGCGCCGAGCGCGGCGCCACGCTGACGATGATACTGCCCAAGCCAGTTGCCGCCTGAACCGCCCCTAGTGCAGCTTGACCAGCGGCGTGCTGCGCTTGATCAGGAAGCGCGCCAGCGCCAGCACGGCGGTGCGCACCGTGCCGAGCACGGCGCGGTGGTGCATCAGGTGCAGGCTGACATACATCAGCCGCGCCACCAGGCCGTCGACAAACCAGCTTAAGCCCTTCAACGATCCCATCAGGCTGCCCACGCTCGTGCTCTGGCCGACCGACACCAGCGAACCATAATCGCGATACACATACGGCTGTTGCAGCGGCGGCTTGCCGCGCCGCTGGCGCAGCAAGGTCTCGGCCAGGTAGCTGGCCTGCTGGTGCGCGGCCTGCGCGCGCGGCGGCACCAGCTTGCCGTCCGCGCCGGCGCAGGCGGCGCAATCGCCCAGCGCATAGATGCCCGCGTGGCCAGGCACGGCCAGGCGGACGTCGACTTCGACCTGGCCCGACTTGGAGGTCGGCAGGCCCAGCTGGCCGAGCAGGTCCGGCGCCTTGATGCCGGCCGCCCACACCACCAGCTGCGCCGGGTAGACGATGTCGCCGGCCGTCACGGCGTCGGCGCCGATGGCGGTCACGCGGGTGGCGGTCACGACCTTGATGGCGCGTTGCTGCAGCAGCTCCAGCGCGGCGCTCGCCACCTTTTCCGGCAAGGGCGCAAGGATGCGCGGCGCCCCTTCGAGCAGCGTGATGCGCACGTCGCGCTCGGCACGCAGCTGGCGGAAACCGTAGGCGGCATACACACCGCTGGCCTCGCGCAACTCGGCCGCCAGCTCGACGCCGGTGGCGCCGCCGCCGATGATGACGATGTCGACGCCGGCCTCGGGCCGGGTGCTTTTCTGCAGCTCGGCCTGGGTCAGCAGCTTGAGCAGGGTCAGACGGAAACGCTCGGCGTCTTCGGTGGCGTTCAGGGAAATGGTGTGTTCGGCCGCGCCGGGCACGCCGAAATAGTTGGAGACGCTGCCGATGGCCAGCACCAGCGATTCGTAGCCGATGCGGCGTTGCGGCAGCACTTCTTCGCGGCGGCCGTGGTCGTCGCTGTAGATCGCGCCGACGGTCAGCTGCCGCTGCCCGGCGTCGAGCGCCTGCATCGGTCCGTAGACGAAGGTGAAGCCGTTGTCGTGCGCCAGCATCTGGTAGGACAGGCCTTCCTGATGCACGTCCAGGGTGCCGGCCGCCACTTCGTGCAGCGACGGCTTCCAGATATGAAACAGGCGGCTGTCGACCAGCGACACCGCCTGCGGGCCCAGTTTGCGCCCCAGCTTGCAAGCGAGCTCCAGCCCGCCTGCCCCGCCGCCGACGATCAAGATTTGACTCTGCAAACGTTTCTCCTGTGGGCGGCGACCGGCGCCGCGTGATCAATCCTTGTTGTGGCCTTTGCCGTGACCGTGGCCGTTACCATTGCCGTTGCCGCGGTCGTCATCGCGACGGTCGTCACGGCGGTCATCGCGGCGCTCTTCATGGCGGCCATCGCCGTGACGATCGCGGTATTGTGGCACGTATTGATTCTGGTACCAGCCATCCTGCACGAAGTACACGCGCTGGCCGCAGGCGTTGTAGGCGCCGCAGTGCTTGTCCCAATGCTTGGCATGGCCCGGCGGCACGCGCAGGTAGATCGGCGCGCTCTCCACGTAGCGGACCGGACGCTGGACGATCACCGGCTCACGGTATATCACCTGAGGCTGCGGATAATCGCCGATATCGATGCGGCCGTAAAAACCAGGCTGGCCGATGTTGATGGAAACGCCGACGTCGCTGGCGAACGCTGCGGAAGACAACGCCAACAGGCTGGCGGCAAGGATCTTGGTTTTCATTTGGGCCTACTTTTCTTGTAATCGTGGCTGAGCGAACTTGCTCAATTGGAATAATAACAAACCCCGCTCCGACTATCCGTACGCTAGCGTACACAAAAAACCACAATACCTCACCAAAGTTGCGCCAGCGGCAACACCACGCCGCTAAAGAAAGCCCAGTTGGGCGAGGCGCTGTTCAAGCCATGCGCGGCGCCTACATCCACTGTCAGCCGCTTGCTGGGGCTGTAGCTGAACGCCACCAGCACTTGCGCGGTACTGGCCGCGCCGCTGCGGCGGGTGCCGGACCATTCGCCGGTCACGCCCCACTGCTCGTTCACCGGGCTTGAGAACGAGGCCGACAAGCCGGTCTGCACCCGGCCGCTGCCCGCATCATAGGCGCCCAGGCGGGTGGCGTTGAGATTGGCGTCCATGTGGACGCTGCCCATGTCGCGGCTGTAGATGCCGTTCAGGCTGTAATCAGCGCGGCCGCTGCCGATGCCGTCCATGGCGGTGGGCGCCTTGGCGCCCAGTTCCAGGCCCAGCGCACTGGCCTCGTCCAGCACGAAGGCGCGCTTGAGCACGAACAGCGTATCGCCGATGCCGCGCGCATGGCCGCCGCTGCCGTCCGGCGCCGACACATAGGCTTCGCCGCCGAGCACGATGCCCCATTGTTCATTGAAGCCCAGCTTGAGCGCGTAAGGCAGGCTGTTGCGGCGGCCGTCATCGGATTTGCTGCTCAAGCCGCCCAACTCCAATTCCAGCTGGCCGGCGGCCGGCAACTGGGCAGGGCTGGAAACGGACGGGCGATAAGGCGTGATCGGCGGCCCGTCTTCGGCCAGGCAAAACAGCGGCAACAGACAGACTGCGGCGGAAAGTAAGGTTTTCATGCTATTTCCTTGTTGGGCCATGTCATCAGCGTAGCACGTCTTAAACCCGGGGTCAGGTCCCCGGATTATTTGCGCAGCTCGGCGTCGAGCTGGCGGATCGCCGCCTGCGCCTGGGTGATCACGCGGTCGGCGATGCGCTGGCGCATGCCGGGCACGCGGCCGGCCGCTTCGGCTTCCAGCAGCAAGGGCGTCAGCAACTGCAGCGCGGAGTCGTGGAAGCCCTGGGCCACCAGGTCCAGCTGGGCGTTGAAGCTCAGCTCCGCCGCCTGCAGCTGCTTGCGCAGTTCGGCCTCGAAGGCGGCGCGCTTGTCGCGGATCTCGGTGCGTTTGCGTTTGCCGCCGTCGGTGAACCATTTGAAGGCGCCCGCCAGCAGCACCGCGCCGCCGACAAACGGCGCCGCCGGTGCCACCACCGGCAACACCACCGCCGCGCCGATCAGATAGGCCGCCGTGCCAGTGCCGGCCGCCACCACCGCCCCGCTCATCAAGGTGACATTGGCCGCCGTGTCGACGCTGTTGACGATGCGCGTGCCGACCCGCAGCCGCGGCATCAACCGCGCCAGCGTCGAATGGTGCTGACGCTGGAACACCGACGATTGATTCAGGCGCATCGCCCGCTGGAACAGCCGCAAGTCTTCCTGCAACAGATGCAGCGACTGCTCCTTGCGGCGCACGATGCGGTCCAGCCGCCGCTCCATCTCCTGGCCGAACTGCTGGCGTCCCATGCTGGCCCACACGTCGTCGTCTTTCCACTGGTCGGTGTTGAGACGGTCGGTGATCGCCAGTTCGATGGCGTTGCCGGCGTCGTGCACGGCGTCGTCGATTTCCTCCAGCAGCAGGCGGCGTTCGTGGGCGATGCGCTGGTCCACCAGGGTCAGGCGTTGCAGCACCTGGTTTTTCAGGTCGTTGGCGGCGCCGACCAGGGTGGCGGCCATGGCCTCGCCCACCGACAACATGCGCGCCTGCTCCAGGTAGACGCTGATGTCCTGCGCGATGGCGGCGGTGGCGCTGCCCACCAGTTCCCGCAGTTGGCTGTGATCGATGTCGCCGGACTGGAAGTTGCGCGCGTGTTCGACCAGCACCGGCTGCCCGGCATGGCGGCCGAAATCGGCCACGGCGTCGGCCAGCGAGCGGCCGCGCACCAGCCGGCGCGCCTGTTCGCCCAGGTTGGCGAGGATGCCGCGCTCTTCGGTCTGCGGCAGGCGGTTCAGGTCTTCGGGCGAGAGGCGGGCCGACAAGGCCTTGGCCAGGCGCTGCGCCAGCACGCGGGCGTCGGCGCCGTGCAGCGCCAGCAGCGGGATGGTCATGCTGAGGGCATTTTCGCGCGCGGCCTGGTCGATGCCGGCGCTGCTGCGGCCGAGGGCGTTGAAGGCCCAGTCGACGTCCACGCCCGATTCGATGGCGTTCAATACCAGTGCGGTGAAGACGGCGGAGGATTTGCCGTCGCCGGCGATGTCGGTGACGGCGGCGAACTGGGCCAGCGTTAGGCTGCCCTCGTTGCCGGCGATGGCGCCCACCGCGCGCGCGTAGGCCGAGCTGAAACTCTGGTCGCTGGACATGTGTTCGTCCAGCGAGCGCACGCTGACCACATGGGTATCGCCTGGAGTACCGTGCTGATTGTTCACACTTGCTCCGCTTCGTAAATAATGCTGTTATTGCATTTTAACTGAAGCGGCGCGATCACTGCGTTAGCGGGCGAACGGCTAGGTGCGGAAGTAGGCAAGCGCGGCGAACAGGACGGCGCTCTGGCCGATCCAGAGACCGATCACCCAGCGCATGATTTCAGTGCGCAGGCCGTGAATCTCGTCGCGAACCAGCGCGCGCAGTTCCGCAAAATCGGCAGCGTGTTTGGCTTCCATCTTATCCATTCTGGCATTGAGCTCAGCGCGCACCAGCTCGATCTTATCGTTGAGCTCAGCGCGCACCAGCTCGATCTTATCGTTGAGCTCAATCCGCACCAGTTCGATTCTGTCGATGAGCTCGGTCCGCACCTGTCCGATCTTATTGGTCAGGTCAGTTCGGCACAGATCAATCTTGTGACTCAGCTCGGTCTTGCATAATTGCAGATCCGCCTTGGTGGCCAGCTGCATCCGCAGCGCTTCGCTGAGCGCAAGCGCATGCGCCTCGGCCTGCTCCGGGGGCACGCCGGCCGCTTCCAGGCGCCGGGTATAACTGAGAGTGTCGAAGGTGCCGTTCATCCGCACATTGTGCGCCTCTGGCTGCGCCTTGCAAGCGCCGCGCTTTGAGCCCGATCAACCCGGCACCACCTCGGTCGACAAGATCAAGGTCTCCTTGATCTCCTCCATCACGACATAACTTTTCGACTGCGCCGCCCCTGGCAAACTGAGCAGCATGTCGCCCAGCAGCTTGCGGTACTCCGCCATCTCATGGATGCGCGCCTTGATCAGGTAATCGAAATCGCCCGACACCAGATGGCACTCCTGCACCTCCGGTATGCGCAGCACCTCGCGCCGGAACTGCTCGAACACCGGACCCGACTTCTGGTTCAAGGTGATCTCCACGAACACCAGCAACTTGGCCCCCAGCGCCGGCGGATCGATGCGCGCGTGGTAGCCGGTGATCACCCCGTCCCGCTCCATGCGTTTGACCCGCTCGATGGCCGGCGTGATCGACAGGCCGACCTGCTCGCTCAAGTCCTTCATCGAGATGCGCCCATCTTCCTGCAGGATGCGCAATATCTTTCTGTCCAGTTTATCGAGGGTACGGACCGATTCTTTTTGAATTCGCATGAAAATCCACTGAATAGTTCAATTTATATAGTAACAAATACTAGTAATACAAGCATACCATAGCGGAATATCTGGTATGACTAAATAATCGGGAGACTGTAATGCGGGTTGTGATCTTGGGTAGCGGTGTCATCGGCGTCACCAGCGCCTACTATCTGGCGCAAGCCGGCCACGACGTGACCGTGCTCGACCGTCAGCCCGGTCCCGCGCTGGAAACCAGCTTCGCCAACGCCGGCCAGATCTCGCCCGGCTACGCCTCCCCGTGGGCCGCGCCCGGCATCCCGCTCAAGGCGATGAAATGGATGCTGCAACGCCACGCCCCGCTGTCGATCACCCCGGACGGCACGCTGTTCCAGCTGCAATGGATGTGGCAGATGCTACAGAACTGCAATGCCGAGCGCTACGCCGTCAACAAGGAGCGCATGGTGCGCCTGGCCGAATACAGCCGCGACTGCTTCAAAGCCCTGCGCGCCGCCACCGGCATCGAATATGAAGGCCGCCAGCAAGGCACGACCCAGCTGTTCCGCACCCAGAAGCAGCTCGACGACGCCGCCAAGGACATCCAGGTGCTGCAGGAAACCGGCGTGCCCTACGAGCTGCTGGGCCGCGAACAACTGGTCGCCGCCGAACCCGGCCTGGACCAGAACAAGCTGGTCGGCGGCCTGCGCCTGCCCAACGATGAAACCGGCGACTGCCAGCTGTTCACCACCCACCTGACCGCGATGGCCGAGCAGCTGGGGGTGAAGTTCCGCTACGGCGTCGATATCACCGGCCTGGTCACGGCAGGCGAAGAGATCAAAGGCGTGCAGTGCGGCGCCGAGCTGGTGACGGCCGACTCCTACGTGGTCGCGCTGGGCGCCTACTCGACCACGCTGTTGAAGGACCTGGTCAAGATCCCGGTCTACCCGCTGAAGGGCTACTCGATCACCGTGCCGATCGTGAACGCCGCCTCCGCACCGGTCTCGACCATTCTGGACGAAACCTACAAGATCGCCGTGACCCGCTTCGACGACCGCATCCGCGTCGGCGGCATGGCCGAGATCGCCGGCTTCAACCTGGCGCTGAACCCGCGCCGCCGCGAAACGCTGGAAATGGTGGTCAACGACCTGTTCCCCGGCGCCGGCGACAGCGCCGCCGCCACCTTCTGGACCGGCCTGCGTCCGATGACGCCGGACGGCACGCCGGTGGTCGGGCGCACCGGCCTGCGCAACCTGTTCATCAACACCGGCCATGGCACGCTGGGCTGGACCATGTCCTGCGGCTCGGCCCAGCTGTTGTCCGACCTGATTTCGGCCCGCCGCCCGGCCATCCTGGCGGACGACCTGTCGGTCAGCCGCTACAGCCGCGACAGCGCCACCCGTCGTCCGCAGTTCGCCAACGCCTGACGCCGGGCTCAGCTTTACCCCGTGCGCGGCGCCCGTAACGGCGCCGCGCACGGCTCCCGCACGGCTCCCTATCTCGCCTCCCGCCGCCGCCAACACCTCACAGTGTGGCATTGCCGCCTCCTCCTGGCCCCAGAAGCCACCCGCAAGCCAAGATGGCGTTGAGATTGGGGCCGCGCATGCGTATAATTTTGATCATGAATAAACTAGAAGCATTCGGCCATATCGCGGCGCTGGCCATCCGTGGTGAGCTGGTCTTTCCGACCAGTGTCAATGCGGCGCTCCGCGTCCAACTCGCGCTCGACGATCCGGAATGCCCGGTCGACAAGGCCATCAGCCTGGTGCTGGCGGAGCCTATCCTGGCCGCGCGCACGGTGGCCATCGCCAATTCCGCGATGTTCAACCGCTCCGGCGCGCCGATGATCACCAACGTGCGCGGCGCCATCATGCGCATCGGCTACCAGAACCTGTTCGCGCTGGCCGCCGCCATGGTGGTGCGCCAGTTCGGCGCCAAGATCGCCGACCCGGAACTGCGCTACAAGGCGGAAAAGCTGTGGGACCACACCATCGCCGTGGCGGCGCTGTCGCGCATCATCGCGCGCCAGGTCACCGGGGTCAATCCGGACACCGCGCTGTTCGCCGCCATCGTGCACGAAGTGGGCGGCTTCTACCTGCTCTCGCGCGCCGACGAATTCCCCGGCCTGCTGGAGGAAGATCCCGAGAACTGGCACTCGGCCAGCGAGGAAATCATCACCCGCGAAGTGATGCGCAAGCTGTGCATCCCTGAGCCGGTGGCCGAAGCCATCGAAGGCCTGCGCGACAGCTTCATGTCGATCCCGCCGGACACGCTGCTCGACACCCTGCTGCTGGCCAACCACCTGACGCCGGTGAAATCGCCGTTGCAGGAAGCGCAGCGCGACCTGCCGCCGCACTCTGATTCGGCCATCGACCTGTTCATCGACGAAGACAAGCTCGAATCCATGCTGGCCGAAGCCAAGATCGACGCCATCGAGATGAACAACGCGCTGCTGGTCTGAGCTTCAACTCATCGATTGGCGTAGCCGGAGCGGAACGGCTTGCGGCTGCCGTCGGGTGCATACACAAAGCGGTCGACGGCGCCGATATCCGCGCCATACACATGCACGCCGACCGACACCCGGTCCTCATAAGCGTTGCGCACTTCATGGATGTCACCCAAGGTGGGCGACACCGCACTCACCTCTCCCGCCCGCAATAGCAAAGGTGCGCCGTCCATCACCAGGGCGCCACTGTCGGCGTGGCGCCATGCCTGCGCCTCTTCCGCGCCGCGCAGGATGCCGACCAGGCCCCACACCGTGTGATCGTGCAGCGGCGTGCGCTGGCCAGGTCCCCACACGAAACTGGCCACCGAATAACGCGACGCCGGATCGAGATGCAGCAGGTACTGCCGGTAGAACTGCGGATGCGGCTGCGCCAGCGTGTCGGCCAGCCAGTCGTCATGCGCCAGCAAGGCGCGCAGCAGCGCGCCACCTTGCGCCACGATGTCGGCTTCGGCCGGGCCGCGCGCCAGCAGCGCGTCCATGCCATCGACAAAGCGCCGCAGGCGCGGCGCCAGATCCGGTTGCTGCATACACTCTCCCGCCGAGGATATATCACCTCATCTTAGCGTAATTTGCTATCCTGATGCCCGCGACCATCACGGAGAATTTTGAATGCAGAATGCGCCACTGTCCTACGGTTCCGACTCATCGGGTCTGGTCTGCGGCTACCTGTTCGGCCGCGGGCCGGACGGCAAGGGCCTGCCGCTGGAAGCCGACGCAGCGCGACTATGGCTGGCCGAGCGCGAACAGCATCCGCGGGAATTCATCTGGCTGCACTACAACCTGGCCAATACCGCCAGCGAGAAATGGCTGCACGAGCACACCGCGCTGCCGGAGGAATTCTACGAAAGCCTGCACGAAGGCCCGCGCTCGACCCGCATCGAGATGGCCGACAACACGCTGATCGCCGTGGTCAACGACGTGCTGCACGATTTTTCGTTTGAGCCGTCCGACATCTCCACGCTGTGGCTGAGCGTCGACCAGCAGATCGTCATCAGCGCGCGGCGCAAGCCACTGAAGGCGGTCGACGGCCTGCGCAACGCGGTGCGCAACGGCGAGCCGATACGCTCGTCGGTGGAGCTGCTGATCCACCTGCTACGCGACCAGGCCGACGCGCTGATCAAGATCGTCCGCAACGCCATCAGCACCGTCGACGAGATCGAGGACAATCTGCTGGCTGGCAAACTGAAGACCAAGCGCGCCAGCCTGGGCGCGCTGCGGCGCGTGCTGGTGCGCTTGCAGCGCCTGCTGGCGCCGGAGCCGGCGGCGCTGTTCCGACTGCTGCAACGGCCGCCGGCCTGGGTGGCCGAACTGGACGCCCAGGAGCTGCGCGAATCGACCGAGGAATTCTCGATGGTGCTGGCGGACATGGCCTCGCTGCAGGAGCGCATCAAGCTGATACAGGAAGAGATCGCGGCGCTGGTCAATGAGGGCAATAACCACAGCCTGTTCGTGCTGACCATTGTCACGGTGCTGGCCCTGCCGATCAACATCATCGCCGGCCTGCTGGGCATGAACGTCGGCGGCATCCCGCTGGCGCAGGACCCGGAAGGCTTCTGGCTGGTGGTGGCCATCGTCGCCAGCTTCACGGTGATCGCCGGCTGGCTGGCCTTCCGCCGCCAGCGCGACGTATCATAGGGAGTCGACGCCATGCATAAGCTCAACAATCGCCTCAACTACCTGCGCGGCATGGAAGCCTTGGCTGCCGTGGCGCTGCCGATTATTTTTATCCTGGATTGGCGCAAGTCTGCAACGGGCGTGCATTGGCCGCTTGGGCTGGCGGCGCTGCTCTCGGTCAGCTATCTGCTGGCGCAAGGCGCCCTGTATTGGCAACTGAAACACCGCGCCCTGTCGGCGTCGGTCCCATTGCCGAGCTATTTTGACAGGCTGTTCAACGCATTCAAGGCATCCAATCTTGCGCTGTTTGGCGCAGTGGCGCTCGGATTCGCTGTCCAGATCGTGGGCGCCGGATGGAATGCGCAATTGGCCTGGCCACTCGGGATTTTCCTGTTCGCCGTGCTTGAGCACATCAACTATTACCACTATCAACTCATGTATGACACTTCGGCATCGGTGCGTTATGTGCTGCGCAACCGCCGCCTTCGCAAAGCCGCACTCGGTGTCGACCTGAATCGGCGTGCGGGCCGCAGTGTTGCGTTGAACGATTGAATCCGCGGCCACAACTGGACATTCCAAAAATCGGGCAAATCGCTGTGCATTACCATAAATTTACTAAAATAATTCTTACCGGTGCCTTTAAATGCCAAGATACAGCGCTCAGTACTTATCTCAACTGCTTACACGGCGTGACTATGGAGCATTAGTAGACCTTCAGGGAGTTGCTTTAGGTTGGGAGGGATACGACGCGAGACTCCCGTCATTTGGTTGGCCACAACCCATCTTTGTGATCTTCGAGATACTTACATGGTTAGCCCAAGCCGATCGATCCGGCGTCTGGACCTACTATGAAGCGACGCCTGTTGTACGTCTGGATTGCGCCTTAGCCACGCTCGAAATGCTAAAAGCTGTAGAGCTACAACAGCAATACGCTCATGGAAAAATGCACTGGCAAGACAGCGAGGTGAGTAGGAAGCTAGATTACTGGATTCGCGAGAACGAGCAAACCATCATCGAGTGGGCCTTTGCTACATTGGTAGATCATCCAGTTGAGTTGGCCATGGTCAGCTCATGAGTGCAAACTTCTCAGATGAGTATGCCCCGAATTCGGCCACAAGCTGCCATTGGAGGGAATAGATGAGTCAATTTTACACCGATGAGACTCTAGTTAAGACTGAATCATTAGTCAGTAAAAGCTTCCATACGGAAGCAGGTTATACGCATCGCCTCGCAGAGGCGGTCTTGGATGGAATTGCTGCTCACGGACTGGATGCAAATGACTGGGATACGATAGTTGAAACTGTTAAAGTGGTCGTGAAGTCTTGGGTGGCGAATGGTGCTTTAAAGAATGAAAGCATTCAATAGAGGCGTCGTGGCGACTTTGGCGAGCATTAAAAGTTTGTGTTCGGCCAAAAGCGGAAGCCTGCTGCCCGTTGAAATTAAAATTGGAAGGGCGCCACATGATAAGTAAGGAAAGCGCTCCTGTAGGTTGGTCGGCCCTAATGTATGAGCTCGAAGATGCGCAAGAGCATTTAACCCGATTGATTTCGGAGATAAACAGTGACCCTGAGTATGATGAAGCGAATCTGCGCATTGACCTCGGACATGTTTTTTCTCATTTGAACAGAGCTTGGCACCGACGGGATGTAGCAGATGGCCTTAATGAAGAAGATTGCCAGCGTGCTAGCCAATTTCCTACAGACCTAGACCCGATATAGGACGGTTTAGATTACGGCAGAAATCGGCTGCGGAAGCCGACTGCCATCTAACGCATTGCGTCAGGCCAGATCGGAGCCCGCAAACATAAGGAAAGTGAATGAACGGACCATCCCCCAATAACCCGCATCCGATGGCGGGCTTCCCGCAAATCTGCTACATCAAGAACACCGTCGACAATCCGAACATCGTCATCGGCGACTACACCTACTACGACGATCCCGACGACTCGGAGAACTTCGAGCGCAACGTGCTGTACCACTTCCCCTTCATCGGCGACAAGCTGGTGATCGGCAAATTCTGCGCACTGGCGCGCGGCGTCAAGTTCATCATGAATGGCGCCAACCACAAGCTGTCCGGCATCTCGACCTACCCGTTCCAGATCTTCGGCAACGGCTGGGAGCAAGTCATGCCGGCGCAGGGCGAGCTGCCGTACAAAGGCGACACGGTGATCGGCAACGACGTGTGGATAGGCTACGACGTACTGGTCATGCCGGGCGTGACCATCGGCGACGGCGCCATCATCTCATCGCGCTCGGTGGTGACGGGCGATGTCGCGCCGTACACGGTAGTCGGCGGCAATCCGGCCAGGCAGCTCAAGGAGCGCTTTGCGCCCGAGGTGGCGGCGCGTTTGCAGGCGATCGCGTGGTGGGACTGGCCGATCGAACATATCACCGCCAACCTGCTCTTTATCGTGGCCGGCGATGTCGAACTGCTGGCGCGTCTACAGCCGCATTCCTGAAGTTCCAGACGCGGGTCCCACCGTAGGCCGCGAACAGCACGCCCATCGCCAGCGCGATCAGGTTGTCGCGGCGGTAGCTACCGCGCACCGTGGCCAGGCTGGAGACTTCCTTGCCGCCCACCGAAACGCCGTAGACCGCATAGAACCGCCCCTGCAAAAAACCCGGACTGCTGACCTGTCCCGGATGAAAGCGCACCTTGATCGGATAAGCTTCGGCGTCGCGAATCGCCGCGCGTAGGCGCTGGTCCGAATCGCCTTTGACGAACAACACGAACTGGCGCTGCTCGCCGTCCAGCGTGAAATACAGGCCTCCCTGCGCCGACTGCGACCAGGCCACGCGGCCGCTCGCCGTCTCCAGCTGCTCGGCATTGGGGAAGTTGCGCTCCAGCGCGACGAACAGCATCATCAGACCGATACCGAGCAGCAGAAAAAAGTACGCGCCGCGCTGGCTGGCAAACCAATTCTTCATCGTGTTTCTGTCCAAGAGTGATGCCGCATCATAGCGCAACGATGTATAGTTAAGGTTCTTGCAACCAAAAGCTAAAAACGTGCGCATCCAACTAAGAGAAAAAATCATCCGCGTCTGCAATGACAAGATCGCGCAAAAAGGCGAGACGGTCGGCCTGTCCTTCTACGCCTTCTTCGCCAACAGGAACGACGACCCGGAACTGCTGATGGAAGCGGCCGAATGGTGGATACGCACCCACGAACTCGATCACTTCGAGAAGGCCGTCAAGATCCGCACGATGGTCGAGCAGCAGCGATAGCCACCATGCAGATCGATCACCTGTTCATCCGCGCCCGCGCTGGCGCGCTGGAAGCCGAACTGCTGCGGTCCCTCGGACTGGCCGAAGGATCGGGCAACCGCCATCCGGGCCAGGGCACCGAGAACCGCCGCTTTTTCTTCCACAACGCCTTCCTCGAACTGCTGTGGATCGCCAACGACGATGAAGTGCGCAGCCCGCAGACCAGCCCCACCCTGCTGGCCGAGCGCCTGGCCGAAGGCAGCCCGGCCTGCCCGTTCGGCGTATGCTGGCGGCCGTCCGGCAACGATGCGACCGCGCCTTTCCCGTGCTGGAACTACGCGCCGTCCTATCTGCCGCCCGGCATGCAGATCGGCATAGGCGCGGACGTGCCGGCCTCGGAGCCGATGTGGTTCTTCCTGCCCAAAGGCGCAGCGCCATCCGCCTATCCGGAAGCGCGCCGCCAGCCGCTGGACCACGCGGCCGGGGTGAAGACGATCACTACGGTCACGCTGACGCTGCCGCCGCAAGCCTTGTCGGCGTCCGCCCAGGCCAGCAGCTCGGGCACGCAACTGAAGCTGGAAGAAGGCGACGCCTACCTGATGGAAATCCACTTCGACCATGGCGCCCAAGGCCAGACTCACGATTGCCGCCCCACTTTGCCACTGCTGCTGCACTACTGAGTTTATAAACATTTTCGTTTACTTATTAGCGGAGGCCGCTTACAGTGTCGGTACTCGCTCCCTTTGATTGCCGCTGATGAAAACACCTCTGCTGATAGGCGCCGCCTGCCTGCTGGCCCTGCTCTCGACGATAGGCGCGTCGCTGCCTTATCCCATCCTGCCGCCGCTGTTCGCCGCCGGCGTCAGTAACGGCCTGAACCAGTTCCTCGGCCTGCCGCCCAAGCTGCTGTTCGGCCTGGCGCTGACCATCAATCCACTCGGCCTGCTGATCGGCTCCGCGCTGCTGGGCCCGATGTCCGACCGCTACGGCCGCCGCCCGGTGCTGCTGATCACCGCCGTCGGCGCCGCCATCGGCCACGCCGCCACCGCTTGCGCGCTGCTGCTGGAATCCTACCCGCTGTTCATCATCGCCCGCTTCGTCACCGGTCTGCTGGAAGGTAACGGCTCGGTGGCACGCGCCATGCTGGCCGACCGCCTGGACGGCGACCTGCGCCGCAAAGCCCTGTCGTGGCTGAACGGCGCCTTCTACATGGGCTGGCTGGCCGGACCGCTGCTGGCCGGCATGACGCTGGTGTGGGGCGTCACCGTGCCGTTCTGGATCGCCGTGGCGGCGCTGCTGATGGTGGCGCTGCTGGTGGCCGTGGTGCTGCCGAACGAGGCGCCATCGCTGGCGACCACCTCGTGGTGGCAAGTGGCGCGCGACCGCCACTCACTCAACCTGCTGCGCGAACCGGACCTGCGCAACCTGTTCATCGTCACGCTGGCCTACACCTGCGGCGTGACGGCGTTCTACGAATTCTATCCACTGTGGCTGGTCGAAGTGCCCGGCTACGGCGCGCGCGGCATCGCCTGGACCACCGCAGCCATGTGCGCGGTGATGACCACCACCACCATGTTCGCCGGCCGTCCGTTCAAGGGCGAGCCGCTGCTGCGGGCGCGCCGCTTCGCCTTCGTCACGGCCTCGCTGATCGCGCTGCTCGCGGCCAGCAACGCATGGATAGGCATCGCCGCCATCATCCTGTACGGCATACCGCATTCGATCTACAACGCGATAGTCCCCAACTGGTGCGCCGAGCGCTTTGGCGCGCACGGACAAGGCGCCGTCATGGGACTGATCTCCACCACCTTTTGCCTGGCCAATATCATCATGGCCCTGGTCGGCGCGGTGCTGACCCTGATCGACACGCGCCTGATCCTGGTGCTGGGCGCGGCGTTGACTGCGTGGTCGGCCTGGCGCATGCAGACCTGGCACGCCAGCATGGCCCGCGATGACCGCGACAAGCTGGAAGGCGCGCTGCAATGAACACCGCCGAACACACGCTGTTCCTGCTGAAGACGCGCGGCCCGCAAACCGCGCAGCAACTGGCCGCCCTGCTCAACCTGACCTCGATGGGCGCGCGCAAGCAGCTCGAATCGTGGCAGGAAAAAGGCATGGTGACGTACGAGGAAGTGGCCGACAAGCCGGGCCGCCCGTCGCGCCGCTGGCTGTTGACGGAGGCCGGCCACGCCCGCTTCCCGGATCGCCACGCCGACCTGACCTTGCAGCTGATCGACCAGGTGCGCGGCCTGTTCGGCGAGGCCGGTCTCGATAAACTGATCGGCGCGCGCGAGGCGGCCAGCGAGCAGCAGTACCGCCAGCATCTGCAAGCATCGGGCACGCTGTCGCAGCGGGTGGAAGCGCTGGTGCAGGCGCGCAGCACCGAAGGCTATATGGCCGAAATCGAAACCCGCGACGACGGCAGCATGCTGCTGATCGAGAACCACTGCCCGATCTGCGCGGCCGCCCGCCAGTGCCAGAAGTTCTGCCGCTCGGAGCTGGACGTATTCCAGCGCGTGCTGGGCCCCGAGTGTTCGGTGGGCCGCGTCGAGCACATGCTCAACGGCGCGCGCCGCTGCGTCTACGTGATCAAGCCGCTGTAGTCTCCGGCGCGGCCACCTGCCGCGCAAACGCATGGGTCAACAGCAATTGCCGCAACTGCTCCGGCGGCAGCGGACGGCTGAACAGATAACCCTGCATCTCGTCGCAGCCGTTCTGGCGCAGGAAGGCCTTTTGCTGCTCGGTCTCCACGCCCTCGGCGATCACGCGCAGGCGCAGGCGGTGCGCCAGGTCGATGATGGAGCTGGCGATGGCTTCGTCGCCCTCGCTCACGCCCAGGTCGCGCACAAACGATTTATCTATTTTCAGGGTACTGATCGGGAACGACTTCAGCGCCGACAAGCTCGAATAGCCGGTGCCGAAATCGTCGATCGCCAGCGACACGCCCATCGCCCGCACCTGCGCCATCTTGTCCACGGCCTGCTGCAGGTCGCGCATGATGACGCCTTCGGTCACTTCCAGTTCCAGCCATTCCGCCGCCAGGCCGCTGTCGGACAGCGCCTGCGCCACCCGCTGCACCAGCCCCAGCTCCTCGAACTGGCGCGGCGAAACGTTGACGGAAACGCGCAGCGGCGGCAGGCCGGCGTCCTGCCAGGCACGGTTCTGACGGCAGGCGGTCTGCAACACCCACTCGCCCAGCGCGATAATCATGCCGCTTTCTTCGGCCAGCGGGATGAAGCGGTCCGGCCCGATGCAGCCCTGTTCCGGATGTTCCCAGCGCACCAGCGCCTCCACGCCGAAGATGCGGCCCGTGTGCAGGTCCACCTTGGGCTGGTACACCAGCCGGAACTGGCCTTCGTCCAATGCGCTGCGCAAGCCTTCCAGCAGCACCAGCTTCTCTTCGATGCAGGCGTTCATTTCGCGGGTGTAGAACTGGCAGTTGTTCTTGCCCAGGTCCTTGGCGCGGTACATGGCGGCGTCGGCGTGCATCAGCAGCGTTTCAGCGTTGGCGCCGTCGTTGGGATAGACCGCCACGCCGATGCTGCAACTGACCTGGACTTCCTGCCCGCTCAAGGTGATCGACTTGAGCACCGCCTCGCGCACCCGTTCCAGCACCGGCGCGGCGCGCTCGCTGTGGCGCGGCTCGTTCAGCACCAGCACGAATTCGTCGCCGCCGAAACGGCCGACGGTGTCGCCGGCGCGCAGGCAGGCGCCCATGCGCGCGGCCACCACCTTCAGCAGCTCGTCGCCGGCGTTGTGTCCCAGGCCGTCGTTGACCAGCTTGAAACCGTCAAGATCGATGAAGGCCACCAGCACCGCGCCGCCGTTGCGGCTGGCCTGGGCGATGGTCAGGTCGAGCCGGCTGGCGATCAGGCTGCGGTTGGGCAGCCCGGTCAGGGTATCGTGATGCGCCAGGTGCAACATGCGCTCCTCGGCCAGTTTGCGTTCGCTGATGTCGCGCACGATGGCCACCAGGCCGCCCTCCACCGGCACCACCTGCTGGTGCAGCCAGCGCGCCCGCAGCTGCGGGATATTGCTCTCCCATTCCTGTTCATGCACGCCGCCGACCTGCGTCACGTGCACCAGGTGTTCGAACATGCCGTTGCCGCGCGCCTGCGGCATCAGGCCGCACAGCGTCATCAGGCGCAGTTTTTCCTTGCTGTAGCCGGTCATCTTCTCGGCCCGCGAGTTGGCGTCGACAAAGACGAAGTCGATGATCTCGCCGCCGATGTTGCGCACCTCGCGCATGACGAAGAAGGCGTCCAGGCTGGCCGCCGATGCCGCCGCATAGGTTTCCTGCGCGCGGCGCATGCGGGCGCGGTTGCGCGCCCCCTGCCAGGACCACAGCCACACCAAGGCGGTGCTCACGACCAGCACCACGCTGACGACCGAAGCCTCCCAGATTTTCTCGCGGCGCTGGCGCTCGAAGCCCGCCATCTGCTCGCGCTCCGACAAGCCGACCACCACGTTCAGCGCGACGCCGTGCAGCTCGCGCATGCCGCTGTAGCGGCGCACGCCATCCACGGTGCTGAGCTGCTCCGCCGCGGATTCCATGTGCTGGCCAAAGGACAGCTTGTCGCCGACGCGCAGCGAGCGCACCACGCCGTCGCTGCCCACCAGGCCCAGCATGCCTTGCTCGCCGAGCTGGCTGCGTTCATAGCTGCTGGTGAAGTAGGCCGGATCGGTTTCGACGATGACGATGCCGGCGAAGTTGCCCATGTCGTCGTCCAGCCGGCGCGTGAAGTGCAAATGCCATTCGGTGTTGGCGGCGTCGCGCGTGGCCTGGCTGACGAAGGTGACGCCGCTGTCGCGCTCCTGGTGGAATTTGAAGTAGTTTTGATCGGCCACCGAAATCGGCAGTGCCTTGGGATTGCTGGCGACGGTGAGGCCGTTGCGGTCGACGATGCTGACCACAAACACCACGCCCGGTGGCAGCAAGCCCTCGCGGCCCAGTTCCGGCAGCGCGCCCAGCGCTCCCTTGCGTTCGACCGCGTATTTGAGCACGCGCAGCGTCTGGTCGATGCCGTCCAGGCTACGCGCCACCTGCGCCTCGTAGGTGCCCATCAATTCACGCAGTGTATCGGCGGCGGCCTCGCGCGCGTGGGCGCGCTCGGCGTCCACCTCGTGGAAAGTCACCACCCAGATCGCCAGCAGCAGCAGCAAGGCGAACAGCGGCAGCGAGAAATGCGTGTCCAGCCCGCGCCGGAGCCAGCGCTTGCGCAAGGTGTCGCCGCCGCTGCGCGCTGTCATCGCGTCACCAGCACGGCTTTGACGCTGCCATCCAGGGCCGCGCGGTCGATATAGCCGATCATCGATGGATTATCGGCCACCATCTTGCGCACAGCGATGCTGTTGGCCAGTTCGCGCGGCGGCTGGCCGCGGCCGGTGAACACCATCTTGGTCCAATAAGCCTTCATCAGCGCCGGCGACTTGGCCGCGACCTTGCTGTAGAACTCATCGCGCAGCGGGCTGCCGAGCGGCAGGTCCAGCGCCATGGCTTCATCGCCGCCGGGGAAGCGGCCGGTCTGCGCCAGGAAGATGTCGACCACCTGCTCGGGACGCAGCACCGACAAGGGATTCCTGGCCGAGACGATGACAACCAGTTCGGCCGCGCCGGCGCCGGCACAAGCCAGCACCAGCAACACCAGGGAGATCAAGCGAAGGATAAACATGTGATCCCCGTCAGAACACAAAATCGACCGACGCGCTCATCACGCTGATCGGGTGGCCGGACTGGAAGCCTGGCTGCACATTGATGAAGGTGCCGTTCGAGCCTTGCTGCGGCGTCAGGCGGTCGTACTGCAGCTTGACCGCGTAGTTGGCGCGCAGGTCCCAGCGGATGCCGGCGGTGATGCTGCGCTGCTGCGGTATCGTGTCGAGCATCTGGTTCAGGCCAGCGTTCAACTGGGCGCCGGCGCCGGCCAGTTGCGGCGGCAGGCCGCGCAAGTCCAGGCCTGCGATGCGGGTCGGCATATTGGCGCGCGACACGGCGTAGGAGAGGTAAGGCGTCAGGTCGCCGTAGCGATAGCCGCCGCTGACATAGGCGGCGGTCTTGTCGCCCAGGTAGGAGCGGGCGTTCATGCGCCCCACTTCGCCCATCAGGAACCAGGCGCCCGGATCGTAGCTGGCGCCCAGCGAGACCACGTCGGCCCGCTTGGCGTCGACATCGTAGCGGGCCGCCAGCGCCACGCCCTGCGGCCCGAACTGGTTCAAGCCGGCGAACAGCTCGCGCGCCAGCTTGAGTGTCAGCTCGGTGCTCATCGCGCTGGCGCGCACGGTCAGCGCGCCGCTGGTGGTGGTGTTGGACAGGCCCGTCATCGCGCGCGCCTCGGCATGCGCCTGCGGCGTAACGGTGACATCGGTGTGGCCGAAGAAGAACTGGGTGACGTTGTTGATGCCGGCCGCGCTCCAGCGGTAGCTGGCGTCGACGCCGTCGCTGTTGCTGATCGGGATGGCGCCGTACACCTCGACCGGCGGCCGCACCCATGGCAGGGCATAGCCGGCCTTGCGATAATCGCCGGCCAGGAACAGCGGCAGCGCGATGCGTCCCACACGCAGGCTCAGGTCCGGCGTGGCCTGGTACTTGACGTTGGCCCATTCGACCATCGGTGCATAGCCGCTTTGCAGCGTGCGCTCGGACACCAATTGCAGCACCGCCGACCAGTGGCTGTCCAGGTTCAGGCCCAGTTGCATGCCCACGCGGCTGTCCACCGTGGCGCTCCATTCGTGGCTGGCGCCGGCGTTGCCGGGATTGAGGACGTTGCCGGTGAAGTCGGACTGGCTGTCGTTACTGTGTACAAAACCCAGCGTACCGTAGCCGCCGAAAGTCCAGCGCGGCGCGGCGGCGCCGTCGTCGGCTTGCGCCACGGCGCAGGCCAGCATCGTCAAGGTAAAGGCCAGCGACGCCAGGGCGGCGCGCTGCGGTGAAAAATCAAACGTCATTCGTGGTTCCTGTCTTTCGTTACATACGGCGTATTCTGCCAAGTGCACCGTGTTCAGGACGCGCGAAGACGCGGACGCCGGCCGCAAGGACGGGCGATCATGCTCAACAAGGTGGGAAGTTCGCGGCTAGCGCGCGTGGCACATGGCTGGGGTGCCGTTCCGAAGTACTGATACGGATGTAGGTACTTTATACTGCCGCAAAGCAACTGTCGATGCATTAGAGTACAACACCAAAAAATCTATCGAAAAACCACGGATTGGGATAATTAAATACCAATTCAAATAGCATTACATCACCAAATGTCTTGTATCGCCGATCATCTTGCGAAGGCGACTACACGCGCCGGACACCGACCGTGGCGTTCCTGAACAGGGCGTCGACAAAATCGACGAACACCTTGACGCGGGCGGCGCGCTGGTGGCGCTGCGGATACAGCACCGACACATCCGGCCCCGGCGCCTGCCATTGCGCCAGCAACGGCACCAGCGCGCCGCTGCGCAGCGGCTCGATCAGCGACACCGACAGGTGCTGCACCACGCCCCCGCCGCCGATCGCCATCTCGATCAGCGCTTCCACATGATCCATCGCCACCGCACCGCGTGGCGTGGTGGTGAAAGGCTGGCCATCCTGCTGGAAGACCCACGGCCGCAGCTGGCGGGCCTTGGGATAGACGAAATTCAGGCAGGGGATGTCGTTCAGGTCATCGGGATGCTGTGGCAGGCCGTGGCGCGCGATGAACGCTGGCGAGGCGCAGCAGATGTAGTGGTTCTTGAAGACGCTGCGCGCCACCAGGCCGGAATCGGGCAGTTCGCCGATGCGCAGCATCACGTCCACGCCCTCGTCCACCATGTCGATCAGGCGGTCGTTGGCGGTCAGGCGCACACTCAGCTCGGGATACGCGGCCAGGAAGCCCGGCAGCGCCGGCGCCACGAACTGGCGCGCCAGGATGCCCGGCATGTCGACCCGCAGGCTGCCGCGCGGCGTCTGGTGGGCGTCGCTCATGCTGCTCTCCAGCTCCTCCATCTCCTCCAGCAGCCGGCGCGCCTGCTCGACGCAGCGGCGGCCCTCGTCGGTCAATGACATGCTGCGCGTGGTGCGGTTCAGCAGCTTGACGCCGAAATGCGTCTCCAGCACGCCGATCTGGTGGGTCACCGAAGACGTCGAAATCCCCAGCTTGGCGGCCGCCCGGCTGAAGCCTCCGGCATCGACGACGGCGCAAAAAACCTTGAGGGCATCCAGACGGTCCACGTTTTCTCCTTGTTCTGGGCTGATTATCCACGATTCCGGGATACTGAATGCGGCGCAGCCCACTTTTTCCCGCCGTCGCCCGGCCGCAGAATAGCTCCATCAACCCATCACCAAGGAGCTCCACCATGAACACCATGCAAGCCGTCGTACTGAACGCCTTCGATACGCCCCTTTTGGACCAGCAGATCGCCCGCCCAGTGGCGGCCGCCGGCCAGGTGCTGGTGCGCGTGATCGCCAGCGGCGTCAACCCGCTCGACACCAAGATCGCCGCCGGCAAGGCCGACCACGCCCAGGTTCAGTTGCCCGCCGTGCTGGGCATCGACATCGCCGGCATCGTCGACAGCGTCGGCGACGACGTGGAAGGCTTCGCCGCCGGCGACCGCGTCTTCGGCATGACGGGCGGCATAGGCAAGGTACAAGGCTCGCTGGCGCAGTACGCGGCGGTGGATGCCGGGCTGCTGGCGCATATGCCGCCGCAGCTGAGCATGCGCGAGGCGGCCGCCCTGCCGCTGATCTTCATCACGGCATGGGAAGGCCTGGTCGACCGCGCCCGCGTCGGCGAGGGTATGAAAGTGCTGGTGCATGGCGGCGCCGGCGGCGTTGGCCACATGGCGGTGCAGTTGGCCAAGGCGCGCGGCGCGCAGGTCTACGCCACCGGCAGCGCCGACCAGCGCGAGATGATCGAGAAAATGGGTGCGACCTTCATCGACTACCAGAGCACCAGCGTCGAACAATACGTCCAGCAGCACACCGACGGCGAAGGCTACGACGTGGTCTACGACACGGTGGGCGGCGCCACGCTGGACGCCTCCTTCCGCGCCGTGCAACAGTACGGCGGCCATGTGGTGAGCTGCCTGGGCTGGGGCACGCATGCGCTGGCGCCGCTGTCGTTCCGCGCCGCGACCTACTCTGGCGTATTCACGTTGCTGCCGCTGTTGTCCGGCAAAGGCCGCGCCAATCACGGTGCGATCATGAAGGAAGCCGGCGCGCTGGTCGCCGCCGGCAAATTAAAAGTGACGCTGGATGCCGGTGTCTATACGCTGGACGCTGCCAGCGTCGCCGCCGCCCACACCGCGCTGACCGAAGGCAAGGCGCGCGGCAAGGTGGTGGTGCAGGTCGCCGATATTTAAGGCTTGAGCGTGTCGGCCTCGCCAAACGAGGCCGGCGGCGCGAACTGCATGCCCGGGTTGGCGAACATCTTCACCGGCCGGGTGCCGGTGTTCTTGATGTAGCCGAACTGGCCGGGGTCATACTGGAACTGGCCTGCTTCGTTGACGATGGAAATGCCTCCGGCGCTGACGTGCACATGCAAGCCCGGCTCCAGCCCCGGCGACGGCTCGGCATCGCCCTCGCCGGTCAGGTATTCGAGGAAGAAGGTGGTGCCGCGTATGCCGATGGTGGCGCTGGGCGTCTTCATCGCGAACTTGTCCTTGTTACGCTTGCCGAGGATGCCGGTCAGCGAACGCAACCCGCCTTTGACCAGCGTGAAGGCCGCGCGATCGCCTTCAGGCCTGTCGCCGTCGAAAGTAAATTGGTCGACGACGACGGTGGTACCGGGCTTCAAGGTCAACTCGCTGTTGTCGATGAAGCGCACCAGCGCCCAGGCGCCGGCCGCGGTGGCCAGCGCATCGCCGCTTTCCACTTCCGATTGCGCCTTGAGCGGCTTGACCGCACCGGACGGCGAACGCGCCGTCATCGAGCCGCTGGCCTGCACCACGACGCCCGCCACCTGCGCCGCCACAGCCAGCGCCGCGCAACTCCACAGCAGCAGCGCCGCCAACGCATCCCTGATCGACATGGGTCACCCATCCAGAATGTGAACAGGTCTTTATACCATGCCCGGCCGCTGCCGATTGACTTCCAACGCGACATCCCCAACTATAGCGGCATGCGCAAACCGCCCACCGCCGCCGATCTGTGGCAAAAATTCCACCCCGCCGTGGCGGCATGGTTTCGCTCGGCCTTTGCTTCGGCAACGGAGGCGCAGCGACGCGCCTGGCCGCTGATCCAGGGCGGGCGGCCGACGCTGATCGCCGCCCCCACCGGCTCGGGCAAGACGCTGACCGCCTTCTTGGCCGCCATCGACGCGCTGGTGGCGGAAAGCGCCGGCGCGCCGCTGCCCGACGAGTTACGGGTGCTGTACGTGTCGCCGCTGAAGGCGCTGTCCAACGATATCCGCCTCAATTTGCTGGCGCCGCTGGAAGGCATCAGCCGCGAACTGGCCACGATGGGCTTGGCCGACCACGGCATCCGCAGCGCCGTGCGCACCGGCGACACCACCCAGACCGAACGCAACGCCATGCGCCGCCGCGCGCCGCACATCCTGGTGTCGACGCCGGAGTCGCTGTACGTGCTGCTGGGTTCCGACAGCGGCCGCGCCATGCTGTCGACCGTGCGCACGGTGATCGTCGATGAGATCCACGCGGTGGCCGGCAGCAAGCGTGGCAGCCACCTGGCCCTGAGCCTGGAGCGGCTCGACGCCTTGTGCGCGCGGCCGCCGGTGCGGGTGGGCTTGTCGGCCACGCAGAAGCCGCTGTCGCTGGTGGCGCAGTTCCTGGTTGGCGCCGGCGGCGATTGCGCGGTGGTCGACGTCGGCCACGTGCGCGCGCGCGACCTGGGCCTGGAGCTGCCGCCGGTGCCGCTGGAGGCGGTGATGGCCAACGAGGTGTGGGAGCGCGTCTACGACCGCCTGGCCGAGCTGGTGGTGCTGCACAAGACCACGCTGGTGTTCGTCAACACGCGGCGCATGGCCGAGCGCATGGCGCGCCACCTGGGCGAACGGCTCGGCGCGCAACTGGTGGCGGCGCACCACGGCAGCCTGGCCAAGGAATACCGGCTCGACGCCGAACAGCGCCTCAAGCGCGGCGAGTTGCGCGTGCTGATCGCCACCGCCTCGCTGGAGCTGGGCATCGACATCGGCGACGTCGACCTGGTGTGCCAGATCGGCTCACCGAGGAATATCGCCTCACTGCTGCAACGCGTGGGCCGTTCGGGCCACCAGGTGGGCGGCCTGCCCAAGGGCCGCCTGTTCCCCACCTCGCGCGATGACCTGATCGAATGCGCGGCGCTGCTGGACTGCGTGCGCCGCGATGAGCTGGACTTGCTGCATATTCCATCCGCGCCGCTGGACGTGCTGGCGCAGCAGATCGTCGCCGAAGTGGCCTGCCGCGAATGGCGCGAGGACGAGCTGTTCGACATGGTGCGGCGCGCCTCGCCCTACGCGCAGCTGGAGCGCGGGGGCTACGACGCAGTGATCCGCATGCTGTCCGAGGGTTACACTGGCCGCAACGGCGTGCGCGGCGCCTACCTGCACCGCGACACGGTGGCCGGCGCGCTGCGCGGCCGGCGCGGCGGCAAGCTGACCGCCGTCACCTCCGGCGGCACCATACCGGACAACGCCGACTACACGGTGGTGCTGGAACCGCAGGGCCAGATGGTCGGCACGGTGCACGAGGACTTCGCCGTCGAGAGCCTGGCCGGCGATGTCTTCCAGCTTGGGAACACGTCCTACCGCATCCAACGTATCGAAGCGGGCAAGGTGCGGGTGGAGGATGCGCACGGCGCGGCGCCCAACATCCCCTTCTGGCTGGGCGAGGCGCCCGGCCGCAGCGACGAACTTTCGATGGGCGTGGCGCGCCTGCGCGGCGAGATCGAACGCCAGTTGGCGGCCGCCCCGGACGGCACGGCCGCCATTGAGCGCACCGTCGACTGGCTGTTCGAGCATCTCGGCCTGGCCGACGACGCCGCGCGCCAGATCGTCGAATACCTGGCCCGTTCGCGCGCCGCGCTGGGCGCCCTGCCCACCCGCGACACGCTGGTGATGGAGCGCTTCTTCGATGAATCGGGCGGCATGCAGCTGGTGCTGCACTCGCCCTACGGCAGCCGCATCAACCGCGCCTGGGGACTGGCGCTGCGCAAGCGCTTCTGCCGCAGCTTCAACTTCGAACTGCAGGCGGCGGCCACCGAGGACGCCATCGTGCTGTCGCTGTCGACCGCGCACAGCTTCCCGCTGGACGAGGTGTGGCGCTACCTGCGCTCGGCCAGCGCCGAGCACATACTGATCCAGGCGTTGCTGGACGCGCCGCTGTTCAACGTGCGGTGGCGCTGGAACGCCACCACCGCGCTGGCCCTGCCGCGCTACGCCGGCGGCCGCAAAGTGGCGCCGCAACTACAGCGCATGAAGAGTGATGACCTGCTGGCCTCCGTCTTCCCCGACCAGGCGGCGTGCCTGGAAAACATCGTCGGCGAACGCGAGCTGCCCAGCCATCCGCTGGTCGACCAGACCCTGGACGACTGCCTGCACGAGGCCATGGACTGCGAAGGCTGGCTGGCCCTGTTGCGCCGCATGGAAGCGGGCGAAGTGCGCTTGTTCGCGCGCGACCTGCCGGCGCCCTCGCCGCTGGCGATGGAGATCCTCAACGCCCGCCCCTACGCCTTCCTCGACGACGCGCCGCTGGAGGAGCGCCGCACGCAGGCCGTCATCAACAGGCGCTGGACCGATCCCGCCTCCACCGACGACCTGGGCGCGCTCGACGCCGGCGCCATCGCCAGCGTGGCGGAAGAAGCCTGGCCCACCGTGCGCAACGCCGACGAGATGCACGAGGCCCTGATGTCGCTGGCCTGCATCACGCAGGCGGAGGCGGCCTCCAACGACGGCTGGAGCGGCTGGCTGGAGGCGCTGGCGGCCGGCGGACGGGCGACGCGCCTGCGCGGCGATACCGTGGCAGCAGGCGGCATCGACTTCTGGGTGGCGCTGGAACGCCTGGCCTGCGTGCAGGCCGCCTATCCGCAGGCGCACGCCACGCCGCCGCTGACCGCCCCCGCCGATGCTGGCCTCGACGCCGATGGCGGTTGGACCGCCGATGCAGCCTTGGTTGAAATCCTGCGCGCGCGGCTAAGCGGCTTCGGCCCGCAGACGGTGGCCGCCATCGCCGGCGCGCTCGGTCTCACGGCCAGCGCCGCCACCATCGCCCTCACGCAACTGGAAGGCGAAGGCTATGTGATGCGCGGCCGCTTCTCGCCCGGCGCCACGACGGAGCAATGGTGCGAACGGCACCTGCTGGCGCGCATCCACCGTTACACCATCAAGAGCCTGCGGCGCGAGATCGAACCGGTGGAGCGCCAGGACTTCATGCGCTTCCTGTTCGACTGGCAGCACCTGTCGCCCGACACCCAACTGCAAGGCGAGGAATCGCTGCCGCTGCTGCTGGCCCAGCTGGAAGGCTACGAGGCCGGCGCCGGCGCGTGGGAAAGCGATCTGCTGTCGCTGCGCATGCAGGACTATTCGAAAACCTGGCTCGATGACCTGTGCCGCAACGGCAAGCTGGTGTGGACCCGCATCGGCGCGCCGTCCAGCGCCGCCGGAGGGCCGGTGCGCAACACGCCGCTGGTGCTGCTGCCGCGCCGCCAGCTGGCCCTGTGGCATGCGCTGCCGGCGGTGGCCGCCGAGATCGAGATTTCGCCGCGCGCCGCGCGCGTGCTGGCCGCGCTACGGCGTGACGGCGCCATGTTCTTCGATGAACTGGTGCAGGACGCCCGCCTGCTGCCGGTGGAGCTGGAAAACACGCTGGGCGAACTGGTGGCGACCGGTTTGGTCAACGCCGACAGCTACGCCGGCCTGCGCGCCATGCTGCTGCCGGCGAACAAGCGCGCCAGCAACGACAAGCGCCGCCACCGTGGCGCCGGCGCGGCGCCGTCGATGGAGGAAGCCGGACGCTGGGCGCTGGTGCGGCGCGGCGACGGCGTCACGATCCGCGAGCGGGTCAGCGACATCGCCGCCGCGATCAAAGAGCCCGCGTCGGCCGGCGACATAGCCGTCGCCACCCGCGCCGCGCCGCCGGCCCGCAAGCCACGCACCGATCCCGGCACGCTGGAGCACATCGCCATGACGCTGCTGCGCCGCTACGGCGTGATGTTCTGGCGCCTGCTGGAGCGCGAGGCCGCATGGATGCCGTCGTGGCGCGAGCTGCTGCCGGTCTACCACCGCCTCGAAGCGCGCGGCGAGATACGCGGCGGCCGCTTCATCGCCGGCCTGTCGGGCGAGCAGTTCGCCCTGCCCGAAGCCATTCCGCTGCTGCGCGACGTGCGCCGCCGCCAGCACGACGGCGGCCTGGTATGCGTCTCCGGCATCGATCCGCTCAACCTGTGCGGCACGCTGCTGCCCGGCGACAAAGTTCCCGCGCTGGCCGGCAACCGCCTGCTGTTCCGCGACGGCCTGCCGGTGGCGACCCTGGTGGCCGGCAAATTCAACTATCTGTACCAGCCGTCCGCGGCGGAACGGGAAGCGCTGCGTGGCGCGCTGGTGCACGCCTGAATCAGCCGCCCCGGCTGTGCTCGGCCGCATGCATCGCCAGATAGGCCTTCAGATTGTCGTCGCCGATGCCCATGGTGCGCAAGATTTCCGCCATGAAGCTGACCGGCGCGCTGCCGGGCGCCGTGACCACGCGTTGATCGGCAACGGCATAGGGCACGTTCTGGTAGTGGGCGGCGCCGGCATAATTGAGTTGCGACAGATTCAGCGCCGAGTTGGACGTATGGCGGACATGATCGAGCACACCGGCCCGCGCCAACGCGCGGGTGCCGTCGCAGATGCCGGCGACGACTATGTTGCGGCTGTGGGCAGCGGCCAGCAGCGCGCTGATCTCGGGCGCCCGGTCGGTCTGCCAGATGGTGCCGCCACAGACGATCAGCAGGTCTAGCCCGTCGAGCTGAATGGCGTCGATCGCCAGCTGCGGTGTCACCTTCATCCCGCCGGACGAGGTGACCGGATTGCCACCGGGGCTGGCGAAGCGCGTGTCGAAGCCGTAGTAAGCGCGCGCGGCTGAATTGATCAGCGCGGTTTCCCAATCGGAAAAGTCTTCAGTGAGGATGGTGATGGAACGTTTCATGATGGCCTCCTATTTCGGAAAACATCAGCGTAGCCGAAACGCCTGTCAATTTGTGTCAGGAGCCGTAAGGTGTGATGGCGTACAGAGTACGCGGAGATAGACGCATATCTTGGCGGTTGACTGTTTAACCAACGAAGGAATCTCCATGCGCCTGCCTCTGATCGCCCCGCAAGACCTGACGCCCGAACAAAAGCCGCTGTACGACAATATGCGCAAGGGCATCACCAGCAACTTCAACGACTTCATCGCCGTGCGCGAGGACGGCGCCTTGATGGGCCCATGGAACCCGTGGCTGCACGAGCCCGGCATCGGCAAGGCGATCTGGGACTTGACGCTGGCGATGACCGCCAACGCCACGCTGCCCGACAACGCGCGACAGATCGCCATCCTGGTGATGGGCGCCAGCTACAACGCGGCCTACGAAATCTACGCCCACATCGCCGTGGCCGAGCGCGAAGGCATGTCGGCCGAACGCCTGGCCACGCTGATGGCGGACGTCAAGCCCGGCGACCTGAGCAAGGAAGAAAGCGTGGCCTATGACATGGCGTATGCGCTGAGCCGCGGCGGCACGCTGCCCGAACCCCTGTACCGTCTGGCGGTCAGCACCTTTGGCCAGCACGGTGCCAATGAGCTGATCTACCTGGTCGGCCTGTACGCACTGGTGTCGGTCACGCTCAACGGCTTCAACGTGCCTGTGCCCGAACGGGATTGAGGCCTGCGATGAAAGCACTTCAGTAGCGTGAACGTCGAGGTTCAGGTCGTCACGGCCCTCTGCGCCGCCACGAAGACGTCGCGCGCGGACGTTGTACCCGCTATGTGCTCCGTCCCCTCGGCTCCGAGGTCCATCCATCCCGCATTAACGGCCTCGTACATTTCTTCGGCAGGTCCGCTGTGGCCTTTCGGAATGCCGAATTGCTCTAACGCTTGCGCCCACCCGGCACGCGGGATTGCAAAGGCTTTCACGTCGAGATTCAGGACTTCGCCCAATTGCTCCGCGACTTCATCAGCAGTGACCATCGAACCAATCTCGACGATGCGCTGCCCTGACCACGCTGGTCCGGTCAACAGGGCTGCGAACTCCGCGCCGATGTCGTTCGTCGCGACCATGGTCGATTTCCGGTTTGTCGGATGGTAGAAGACCGGTAGCGTTCCGCCCTTCGCGGCCTGCAAGCCGAAAAGAAAATTCTCGAAGAATCCGCCTGCGCGCACCAATGCGACTGGCGATATCAGGTCGCCCAAACCCTGCTCCAGAAGCGACAAGGCCGTGATCACCCCGTGTCCGGTGGTTCTGTTCGCACCCATTGACGAAAGCGCAACCACTCGCGGCGGCGCTACCTTGGTGAGCGCCGCGACATAATTTGCAATCACGCCCTTTGCTTCCTTGTAGTCGGGTGACGGCGCCCAGACGGGTGGCAACATGACAAACGCACCTTCGACGCCTTTGAGCGCTCGCTCGATGGCTGCCGCATCGTTCCAGTCGCCGTCAACCAGTTCCACCCCCTGGTTCGCCCAGCTAAGTGCCTTCTCGCGGTCGCGGACCAGCGCGCGCACCTTCTTGCCTTGTGCAAGCAAATGCCTTGCCGTCGCGCCGCCCACGTTACCCGTGATTCCCATGACTAAAAACATGCGTCTTCTCCTGATGTTGAGGGACAGAATACTGCCCTGGTTGTTAAAAAATATACGTTCTCTTCCGGTCTTGAAGGACACAACACCGTCCTTTTTGATTCAACGGATGAGGGGCAGAATGGCCCGAATACGGGGATCGCGCGCATAGAGGCCGCCCCAGGTCATCGCGCCCAGAAGCAGGGAAATGATTTCCGGCGGAGACCCTAACTCACCAATGCGGACATGGGCGCAGATGGCGCCTCCCAAAAAGCCTGTCAACAGGATGGCGCCGAGAAAAGCGGTCGCCGGGACGGCGTAAAGGATGGCGGAGGCAAGCAGGAGCGGACCGACGACACGGGTTAGTTCCAGCGGGAACCCGGTTTCATGCAACATGCCGGCGATCTGTGCCGGGGCGAAAAGCTGAATCGCGCCGTCCGCCAGCAGAGCGATAACGACTAACGCGCTCATTATCCGGCCAGCCCAAAGCCTGCGACGCAACGTCAAGGTTTCAGGCATCCGATGCTGGTTCATAGTTTCAGCCATTTCATTTCTCCGATGGGGAATATCAATATTTGGAGCATACTGTGTCCCTTGGCAGCAATAAACACCGATAAAACAAACTCATTGTTCTCTCTATAACCATCAATGCCATACTGAGGCACGACAATGCAAAATCTCGAACCCATCCTCATTTTCATAACCGTAGCGGAAATGGGGAGCTTCACCCATGCCGCCGATAGCCTGGGCATTCAGAAAGGAAGGGCCTCAACGGCGGTCCGAAAGCTGGAAGAAGATATCGGGGTCAGGCTTTTGCACCGGACCACTCGTCGTGTGCAGTTGACAGAAGACGGACGGGTATTTCATGCACGTGCACGCGATCTGCTTGCTGAAGTTGATGATCTGCATTCAATGTTCGCAAGCGATCGGGTGGCGCTTCGCGGGCGCTTGCGGGTTGATTTGCCGAGCGAGCTGGCCCGCATCACTATCGTGCCAGCCTTGCCGGACTTCATGGCGAACTATCCCGAGTTGGAGTTGGAGATGTCGAGTACGGATCGCCAGGTTGATCTGGTTCAAGAGGGGTTTGATTGCGTATTGCGACTTGGTCCCATCGGGGACGAGACGCTGATCGCCCGCCCGCTGGGCAAGTTACGCATGGTTAACGCCGCCAGTCCTGCTTATCTGGCGCGCCATGGCGTCCCCCGCTCGCTGGAAGATCTGCAACTGCAGGAACATCGGGCAATTCATTTCGCCAGGACGCTCGGCGCCAAGCCCTATGGATGGGAGTATCCGCACGGTGACGGCTACGCGCGGCTACAGTTACGCGGTACGCTGCACGTCAACAGCGTACAGACCTATGAAGCCGCTGGCATCGCCGGCCTTGGCTTGATTCAGGCACCGCTGCTGGCGATCGGCCGCTACTTGGAGAGCGGCGCATTGATAGAGCTTCTGCCCGATTTCCAGCACAAGCCGCTCGACGTCTCTCTGGTAGTCGCACATCGGCGCAACCTGTCGCGCCGAGTCCGCGCCTTCATGAAATGGATCGAAAGCGTCCTCGCGCCCCACTTGGAATAGCGAAACGGACCGCTACGTCCGGCCCTCGAAATCAATGCCCACACAAAAATATCGCTTGCCGTCACGCCCCGTGGAATATATGATTCATATACGTTTCATATATAGGATAAAAATGGGTATTGTAAACATCGACGAGGACCTGCACGACCAGATCCGCAAAGCGAGCGCGGTGGTGTGCCGGTCCATCAACGCGCAAGCGGCCTTCTGGATCAAGATGGGCATGTTGAGCGAAATGAATCCTACGCTGACTTTCAACGAGATCATCGCGCGGGAACTGCGGGCCGCCGGCGTCGAAACACAGGTGGGCCGGAGTGTGGTGGCATGACCAAGCGCCCCGAGGAAATCGCACTGATGGCGGAATCGGGCAAGCTGCTGGCCAGCGTATTCGGCCGCCTGGACCAGCTGGACCTGATCGGCATGTCCACCATGCAGGTCAACGATCTGGTCGACCGCTACATCGTTGATGAACTCAACGCGCGGCCGGCCAGCAAGGGCCAGTATGGATTTGCCTATGCGCTGAACTCCTCCCGCAACAGCGTGGTGTGCCACGGCGTTCCCTCCGCGACGGAGTTCTTGCAGAGCGGGGATATCGTCAACTTCGATATCACGCTGGAGAAGAATGGCTACATCGCCGATTCCAGCAAAACCTATCTGGTCGGCGACGTGCCGCCATTGGCCAAGCGGCTGGTGCAAGTGACGTATGAGGCCATGTGGATGGGAATCAACGTCGTCCGTCCCGGCGCCAGGCTGGGCGATGTCGGCCATGCGATCCAACGTCACGCCCGGCGCAGCGGCTATTCGGTCGTCAGGGAATACTGCGGACATGGCATCGGCCGCGAGATGCACGAACCGCCGCAAGTACTCCATTGGGGAAAGCCAAAAACCGGCCTAGTGCTGCGCGAAGGCATGGTGTTCACCATCGAACCCATGCTCAACCAGGGTGGCCGCGCCGTGCGCACCGAAGACGATGGCTGGACGGTCGTGACGACAGACGGCAAATTGTCCGCGCAGTTCGAGCATACGGTGGCCGTCACACGCAACGGTGTCCAGGTCCTGACGCTGCGCCACGGCGAAAGGCCGTTGAACTAAAGCCTACTTGTAATCGTCGGGCGTCAGCGCGTACTTCTGCATTTTATAGTACAGCGTTTGCTTGGGCACGCCCAGCGCGCTGCTCACTTCGGTGACGCTGCCGCTGGCCCGCCGCAATTCCTGTTCGATGACGGCCCGCTCGAAGCAACCCACCTGATCGGCCAGCGGCAGCGGCGCCATGCTGCGCGCCGACAGCAGTCCGTCGGCCCCGCTCGACAAGCCCAGCACGAAGCGCTCGGCGATGTTGCGCAGCTCGCGCACATTGCCCGGCCAGTCGTGCGCCATCAGCGCCTGCATCAGCGGTCCCGGCACCGGCGGCGCGCTGCGCTTGTAGCGCGCGGCGGCGCCCAGCAGGAAGTGCTCGAACAGCAGCGGGATATCCTCGCGCCGCTCGCGCAGCGGCGGCAGGTTCAGCACGATCAGGTTGAGGCGGTAGTACAGGTCGCTGCGGAACTTCTGCTGGTCCGACCATTCCTTCAGGTCGACCTTGGCCGCCGCGATCACCCGCACATCCACCGGCACCGGGCTGTTGGAACCGAGCCGCTCCACATAGCGCTCCTGCAGCACGCGCAGCATCTTCACCTGCAGCGCCATCGGCAGGCTTTCGATCTCGTCGAGGAACAGTGAGCCGCCGTCGGCGTGCTCGATCTTGCCGATCTGGCGCTTGCCGGCGCCGGTGAAGGAGCCCGACTCGTGGCCGAAGACCTCGCTCTCGAAGATGGTCTCTGGGATCGCGCCGCAATTGAGCGCGACGAAATTACGCTGGTGGCGGCGGCTGAACTGGTGCAGGCAGCGCGCCACCATCTCCTTGCCGGTGCCGGTCTCGCCGTAGATCAACACGTCGGCCGGCTCGTCGGCCAGGTCCAGGATCAGGCGGCGCAGCTCGCGCATCGGCGCCGAATCGCCCAACAGCGTCGCTTCGATGCCCTCGCCGTGTTCGATGCGGTGGCGCAGCGCGGCCACCTCCAGCACCAGCCGCCGGGTTTCCATTGCGCGCTGCACCACGTCGGTCAGCTGCTCCGACGAGTACGGCTTGGCGATGAAGTCGTAGGCGCCGTCGCGCATGGCGCCGACGGCCATGGTGATGTCGCCGTGGCCGGTCACCAGCACCACCGGCAGTTGCGGGTCGATGGCTTTGACGGCGGCCATGAAGTCCAGGCCGCTCATGCCTGGCAGGCGCACGTCGCTCACCACCACGCCGTCGAATCCCGGCGTGATCAGGGGCAGCGCCTGTTCGGCGGTGTGGAAGGCTTGCACCTCGATGCCCGCCAGGTCCAGCGCCTGCGCGCTGCCGGCGCGCACGGTGGCGTCGTCTTCGATCAATAATACTTTCATGCTGTCTCCTGCTGCGCAATGGGCAACTCGATGATAAACCGGGCGCCGCCCGCGGTGGTGGATTCGGCCAGTAGCTGGCCGCCAAACTCGCGGATGATCTGCTCGGATATCGCCAGTCCAAGGCCGAGGCCCTGCCCTTGCGGTTTTGTTGTGAAAAATGGTTCGAATAAATGACCGCGGACCGATGCCGGTATGCCCGGCCCCGTGTCCGAGACGGCGATCATGGCTTTGTTGAAACTGCGGGTCACGCTGACGGCCAACTGCCGCACTTCGCAGCCGGCCATGGCGTCGAGCGCGTTGGTGAACAGGTTGACCAGCACCTGTTCGAGCCGGTTGCTGTCGCACAGCGCATACACGTCCTGGCTCAGCATCGACATGCGGAAGTTGACCCGCTCCTGCTCCACCCGCCGCTCCACCAGGAACAGCGCGGCGGTGATCGCGGCCGCCACCGGCACCGGCCTGAGGCTGGCGTCGGACTTGCGGGCGAACTGGCGCAGCTGGCCGGTCAGCGCGCCCATGCGGCCGACCAGTTCCGAGATGGTGGTCAGGTTGTCCTTGGCTTCGTCCAGGCGGCCGCGCTCGATCAGCACGCGGGCGTTGTCGGACATGGTGCGCAGCGCCGTCAGCGGCTGGTTCAGCTCGTGCGTGATGCCGGCCGACATCTGGCCCAGCACCGCCATCTTGCCGGCCTGGACCAGCTCGCTCTGCGCCTGCCGCAGCTTCTGCTCGGCCTGGCGGCGCACAACGTTTTCCTCGCTCAGGTTGTGGGTCATCTGTTGCAGGCTGGCGGTGCGCTCGGCCACCATGGTTTCCAGGTGGTCGTAGGCGCGCTGCAAGTCCACGCGCGCGCGCTGGCGTTGCCGTCCCAGCCGGCGGCGCTGGCGGCCGTACAGCACCAGCATCAGCAACAGCGCTTCCGACAGCAGCGTGAACAGGAAGGCGTTGCGGGCGCTGGCCTCGGCCGGCGCCAGGTCGGACAGGTAGACGAATTGCCATTTGCGCGGCGCCAGCGAACGGGTCTGGCTGAGCATGCGCGCATGGTCGGCCGGCGCCGGCGTGGCGACGATGGTGGCGCCGTTGTCGAGCTTGCGCAATGCGCGCATGCCCAGGGGCAGCAAGGCGTGCGAGAAATACTGGCGCGACACTTCCAGCTCTTGCAACACCTCCGCCGACAGCGGCGCCAGCGTGCGGTATTTCCAGTCCTGCACCGAGCTGAGGAAGACGACCCCGTGGGCATCGGTCAGCATCACCTTGTCGGCGCCCTGCACCCAGCCGTTTTCCAGCGTCTCGATGTTGACCTTGACGGTGGCCACGCCCAGCATGCGGCCGTTGTGATAAATGCCGTGCGCGAAAAAGTAGCCCGGCTCGCCGCGCGTGGTGCCGACGCCGTAGAAGCCGCCCGGCGTGCGCCGCAGCGCATCGCGCACGTAGGGACGGAAGGCGACGTTGTCGCCGACGAAGCTGTCCGGCTGGCGCCAGTTGCTGGAGGCCTGGGTCAGCCCCTGCAGGTTGACGATGTAGATGGTGGTGGAGCGGGACAGGCGATTGACCTGTTCCAGGTAGGCGTTGACGTCGGCGCGCAGGGCCTCGTCGTCCGGCCGTTGCAGCAGGGCGATGACATCCTTGTTCAGTTCCAGCGTGCCGGGCAGGAAGTCATATTTGGACAGCAGGTTTTCCAGGCTAACGGCGTAGCTGTCGAGCCGCTGGGCGCCGGCCAGGCGCAGCTTGTCGGTCGCTGCGCTTTCGGTCCAGCGCCAGGCCAGCACTGCCACCGCGATGCAGCACAGCAGCACCAGCACCCACGGCGCGGCCCGGCGCAGCAACCGGCGGCCCGGCCGTGACGGCAAGTCGGTCTGCGCTGCTGCGGCCATAAACTCCCCTGTTGTTATTGTGGTTTCATCGGCTCACATTAAAACACATGGCGCACGCCGAGGTTGAATCCGGTGGTGCCGGTGCCGGTGTCGGTCGCCGTGCCGACGTGGAAATTGGCGCCGTTGCGGTTGAGGATGCGGCCATATGCAGTGTACAGGTCGGTACGCACCGACAGCGGATGCAGATAGCCGATCGCCGCTTGGCGCGAACGCTGGTGCGCGGCCGAGTCGTCGCGATGGTCGATGTAGGAAGCGAGGAACTTGCCCGCGCCCGCCGCCACGCTCACGCCCAGCAGCGCATCGCGGCTGGTGACGCCGAGCAGGTCCTGGTTGCGCGAATAGGCCGCGTGGCCGGTCACGCCGTCGATGCGGTAGCGTCCGGCCAGCATGGTGTAGCGGGTGTGCGCGGTGGCCAGCGCGTTGTCGCGCTGATGGTGGGCCAACACCAGGCTCAGCGGGCCGTTGTCGTAGCTGGCCGAGCCGCCGATGCTGCGGTTCTTGGCGCTGTCGCCGGCCGTCTCGCCGAAGCCGTACATCACGTCGGCCGAAAAGCCGTTGTAGCGCGGCGTGATGTACTCGACCGAGTTGTCGACCCGGGTGCTCGGGAAGAACAGGTTCTGCGCATTGCCGGCGAAGCCGGTGACGAAGGGATCGGCCACATCGCGCAGGGCTTTGTAGTACGGCATGTACTGGCGCCCCATGCTGACCGCGCCGGCCTTGCCGGACAGGCAGACATACGCCTGGCGGCCGAACAGCAGGCCGCCCTGCCCGGCGGCGCCGGTGTCGATGGTGTAGCCGTTCTCCAGCACGAAGCCGGCGCTCATGCCGCCGCCCAGGTCTTCCTTGCCCTTGAAGCCGATGCGCGAGCCGGAGCCCACGCCGCTGCTGATGTTTTGCAGGTTGCCGGCGGCGCCGCCGCGCTCCAGCACCAGGCCGGCGTCGGCCACGCCGTACACGGTCACACTCGATTGCGCCTGCGCGACAGCCGACACCAATCCCAGCGCCAGCGCGCTCATGACATACTTTTGCATCTTGCAGTCTCCTCTAATTATTTCAAGCCGCACGCATCGTGGCGACGACAGGTTGTTCCACTTCTTCGTTCAACGCACCTTCCCACTTGGCGACCACGGCGGTCGCGACAGCGTTGCCGACCGCGTTGGTGGCGGAGCGGCCCATGTCCAGGAACTGGTCGATGCCCATCAACAGCAGCAGGCCCGCTTCCGGAATATGGAACTGGTTCAGCGTGGCGGCGATCACCACCAGCGAGGCGCGCGGCACGCCGGCGATGCCTTTCGAGGTCACCATCAGCAGCAGCAGCATGGTGATCTGGGTGCCCAGCGACAGGTCGATGCCGTAGGCCTGGGTGATGAACAGCACGGCGAAGGTGCAGTACATCATCGAGCCGTCCAGGTTGAAGGAATAGCCCATCGGCATGACGAAGCTGGAGATCTTGCGCTGCACGCCGAACTGGTCCAGCGCCACCAGCAGTTTTGGATAGGCCGCTTCCGAGCTCGCGGTCGAGAACGCCAGCAGGAAGGGTTCGCGGATCAGCACCATCAGGCGGAACACGCGCTTGCCGATGAAGGCGAAGCCGCCCAGGATCAGCAGCGCCCACAGGCACACCAGGCCCAGGTAGAAGCCGCCCATGAACTTGGCGAAGGTGGCCAGGATGCCCAGGCCGTTGGTGGTGATGACTGATGCCATCGCGGCGAACACGGCCAGCGGGGCCAGGTTCATGATGGCGCCGGTGATGCGCAACATCACCTGGGCCAGCTGGTCGATCACGGCGGTCAGCTTGGCGCCGGCTTCACCCATGGCGCTCAGCGCGCTGCCGAAGAAGATGGAGAACACCAGCACTTGCAGGATCTCGTTGTTGGCCATCGCCTCGATCGGCGACTTCGGCACCATGTGGCTGACGAAGTCCTTCAGCGTGAAGGCCGCGGTTTTCAGGCCGGTGGTGGCGTCGACCGCCGGCAGCGGCAGGCCCAGGTGGGAACCGAGCTGCATGAAGTTCGACAGCACCATGCCCAGGGTCAGCGACACCAGCGAAGCGATGACGAACCAGCCCATGGCCTTGATGCCGACCCGGCCGGCCGCCTTGGCGTCGCCCATGTGGGCAATCCCGACCGCCAGCGTGGAGAACACCAGCAGCGAAATGATCATCTTGATCAGACGCAGGAAGACATCGGTGACGATCGAGATGTGGCTGGCGATGTCGGCGCTGAGTGCCTTGTCAGGGAAGGTGTAGTGGCAGGCATAGCCAACCAGCACGCCGAGTACCATGGCGATCAGGATGTAGAGGGTTAATGGGCGTTTCTTTTTCACTTGGCTTCTCCGGTTTTTGTTGTCGTCACCGCTCAGCATGCGCAGGCGGGTGTGGGCTACATAGCAATGGCTGTGCCAGCCTTTGACAGACATAAATTCGGAAGCAAGTCCTTGATTCTAAATATAATTCATTTTAGAAACATTTGACGGGGCGCGGCAGGCGTCCCGAAATCCAAACGCCCTGGACGGGGTTTGTATGGAAAGTTGGACGCCGCTCAGGCCGGCGGCGGGGTTTGGCTCCACTCGAACCAGCCGCCGTCGTAGACGCTGATCTCGGGCCAGCCCATCAGCCAGGCGTAGAAGAAGGCCATCGAGGCGCGCCAGCCGGTGCCGCAGTAGAAGGTGGCCGGCCTGCCGGGCCCGATGCCGTGCTCGGCCCACGGCGCGACGATGTCGGCCGCCGGTTTCAGGCTGCCGTCGGCGCGGTGGTAGGCGCTCATGCTGTTGACGTCGCCGTCCTCGCCCGCCCTGCCCCAGCGCGCGCCGGGGATGTCGCCGGCGGCGATATAGCTGTAGCCGGAGACCTGGCCCATGAACTCGGCCCTGGTGCGGATGCTGGCCAGCACGCCGTCGCCGCCGTCCAGCAGGGCCCGCACCTGGGCGGTGCTGGCCAGGTATTCGGGATGCGCGGGGAAGGCGACGCCGAAGTCGGGCGCGGCCGCGCATGCCGGCGCCGGCCCGCGCGCACACGGGTGGCCGCCGGCCTGCCAGCGCGGGTAGCCGCCGTCGAGCAGGCGCACGTCGGCCACGCCGGCGTACAGCAGCAGGTGGGCCAGCCGCGCGGCCGCCAGGTTGTTGCGGCCGTAGAGGATGACGGTGCTGTCGTGGCGCACGCCGCGCGCCAGCAGCAGCGCCAGCAGGGCCTGGTCGGAGACCTTGTTCCACAAGGGTTGCTGCTCGATGTCGCAGGTGTCGAGATAAGCGGCGCCCGGAATATGGGCTTGCTCGAACAGCGCGGCGCCGCCGCAGCCGACCTCGAACAGGCGCCAGGCCGCCGCCGGCGCTGCCTCCACCCGGGCGCCCGCCGTCAGCGCCGCCAGCCACGCGGGCGTGACGAGCTGGCGCCAGCGGACCAGGTCCGGGCGGAAGTCGGTGGCGGCAATATCAACGGCAATCATGAGGAAAAGGGACGGCAAGCATGCAAGGGGCACTATTTTACGCGATCGCAAATCCGTCACTCGCCAATAATAGTAAAATATTTCCTTACAGATACATCCTCACCAATTCTTATTTCGACGCAAAGGAATGTTCGATTCACATGCCTACCATCCCTGGATCCCAGTTTGCCCCGCCACGAACATGGGACGAATTCGAAGATATCGCCCTATCCGCCGCCAAGATCCGCTGGGGACGCACGGATTTCTTCCGCAACGGCCGCAGCGGCCAGCGCCAGCGCGGCGTCGATATCTTCGGTACGTCTGGCCTACCTGCGGCGGCAATTGGAATTCAGTGCAAGAATACGATAGACGGCGTATCTGAAAAAACCGTGCTGGCCGAAATACAAAATGCCGAGTCATTCAATCCGCCATTGACCGAGCTGTACATTGCGACGACTGCCAGCCGCGACAGCGCGCTCCAAGAGAAGATACGGATTGTTTCCGCAGCGCGGGCCGCGCAAGGCAAGTTCACCGTTAATTTGCTTTTCTGGAGTGACCTGGTCTCCGATCTGGCCAAAGATCGAGATGAGTTCTTCAAACACTTTCCTGCCTATGCACCTGTACCCGTCACTACTACCATTCAAACTGACAGTGGCAAGCCGATCTTTACTATCGAACAGCTGAGAGTCGTGCGGCATCCTGCATTGTCGGGAAAGCGGATTCGGCGACGCGGGCTGGCAACGCTGGGGAAAGCGACAACTAGCGCAGGCATCGTGGCCCTCTTGTTGACGCTGCTGCCGTCGTTCTTTGGAAGATTCTCGAATTGGACTCCGGCCTCGATGCTCCTGTTCGGCGTCGGCATGACTTTGCTCGCGATTCCAGAGGTGTTAAAACGGCGCAGATTCGAGCACATCATGTTTGGCAGGTATTACCTCGAACTAAACGTCAATGACGATCTGTGCATCAATCGGCTGACCGCGACTTGCCCATGGTGCGAGTCCCATATGGATCTGCGCCACCTTGGTCCAAAAGATGGCCCCAAAGAGGATATCTTTGTCTGCGAAAGAAATTCAAAGCAGCATACGATTCTTCTGGATCCGACCATACTCCCTGAAATAACCGACTGACCATCAGCCACTTGGCGGCGTGACACTGTCCAGCACTGGGCGTGAAAGTGGACGTGTGATGCGCTAGTCGAAGCGGTAGCTGACCGCCACCAAGCCAGAATCGAGCGAGCGGCGGCGCACGGCGGGATTGCTGCGGATGGAAGCATCGAGCCAGCTGCGGCGCAGGTTGGCGACCAGGTACCAGTGCCCGCCCAGCTGCGCCTCCACCAGCAGGCCGGCAAACGGATTGCTGGCCGAGCGCGCCACGCCGTCGTAGTAGCGGACGTAACTGGCGGAACGGTACTCGACGCCCGCCTGCGGATAGAAGGTGTAGCGGCCCTGCTCGATTTCCGCCGCATACATCAGGTCCAGCATGGCGCCGTGCGATTTGCCGAGGTCGCGATACAGATTGACCATGAAGGCGCCGGCCGGCGTCACCTGCAAAGTGCCCAGGCCCAGCGGTATCGACGAGCGCTGCTGCGTGTGCGGCGGCGCGCTGCCGCGGTAGCCGTCCTCCAGCACGCGCGTCAGCAGTTCGACACTGCCGTAGCCGACCGGCGCCAGCTTGACGCCGAAGGTATCGATGCGCGCAAACACCGGCCCGTAGTCGAAGTTGGCGTACGGGACCGCGCTGCCGCTGCGCGACTGCGCCGGCAGCGCGACCGGCGCCACGCTGACGCCCAGTCCGATATCACCCACCAGCTGCGTCTGCTGCGCCTGCGCGCCAGCGGCGCACAGCAGCGCCAGCAAGACCCGGCACCGGCAAGCAGCGCTCATCGAAACGCGCCGACGATCAGCGCGACGTTGCTGCCACCGAAGGCGAAGGAATTGGACATCGCCGCCTGCAAGGTCAGCCCGCGCCGGCACTCGCGCGGCACGAAGTCGAGATCGCATTCCGGATCGGGCTGGTCCAGGAAGGCGGTCGGCGGCACCGCGCCGTGGCGCACGGCCTGGGTGGTCAGCACGAATTCCAGCGCGCCGGCCGCGCCCAGCGTATGGCCGTGCATGGACTTGGTGGAGCTGACCAGCAGCTCGCGCGCCGCCGCGCCGAAGGCTTGCTTGATCGAGGTGGCCTCGGCCACGTCGCCGGCCGGCGTGCCGGCGCCGTGGGCGTTGATGTAGCCGATCGCCGATGGCGGCAAGCCGGACTGCTCCAGCGCCTGCCGCATCGCCCGTTCCTGGCCGTCGGCGTCGGGCTTGGTGATGTGGGTGGCGTCGTTGCTGGCGCCGTAGGCAAGCAGCTCGGCCAGGATGGTGGCGCCGCGCGCCTGCGCCGACTCCAGCGATTCGAGCATGACGGCGGCGCCCGCCTCACCCAGCACCAGGCCGCCACGGCCGGCCGAGAACGGCCGGCACGAACGCTCGGGGTGCTCGGCGTCGAGCGGCGCCAGCACGCGCAGCGCGTCCCAGGCGCTGACCACGCCGTAGCCCAGCAAGGCCTCCGAGCCGCCGGCCAGCACGCGGTCGGCGTAGCCGTGGCGGATGTGGCGGTAAGCCTCGCCGATGGCTTGCGCCGACGATACGCAGGCGCTGCTGTAGTTGTTGACGCTGCCCTTGAAGCCGCAACGCAAGGCGATCTGCGCGGCCGCCGCATTGGTCATGCCGGCCACGACCGACATCGGCCGCACGCGGGTCTTGCCGTCGACGAACAGGTCGACATAGCCGGATTCAACGGTGAGCGCGCCGCCCATGCCGCTGCCCCAGAACACGCCGCTGCGCTCGGGCGCGACGCTGGCGTCCAGGCCGGACTGGGCCAGCGCCTCGCTGGCGGCGGCCCAGCCCAGCAGCGAGAAGCGATCGAAGATCGGCAATTCCGACGTCTTGACCAGTTCGGGCAAGGGGCTACGGATCTGCGCGGCGGGCGTGCCCGGCCGCTGGCGTTCGCCGGCCAGCTGCAACAGGCCGATGCCGCTGCGGCCGGCCAGGGCTTGCTCGAAATTATGCTCGGCGCCGACGCCCAGGGAAGAGATCGCCCCCAGGCCGGTGATCACCACGCGCCGCGCGCTCATGCGTTGGCGGCCTTGCCGGCCAGATAGGTATCGATCTGGTCGGCGATGTCCTGCACCACCACCAGCTTGGGACGCTCGTCGCCCACCTCGATGCCGAACGCTTCTTCCAGGTCAAAAATCAGTTCAATCACGGTCAGCGAATCGGCGCCCAGCGCTTCGAGTTCGGTTTGCGGCTGGATCGTTTCTTCGGCTACATCGAGGCTCTTGGCCAGCAGTTTGGCGACGGTTGGAAAGGAATTCATAAAAATAGTCTCGCTATGGTAGGTGTTAAGCGCGGTTCAGCAGGGCGTCCTCGGACGGCAGATGCTGGTTGAAAAACGCGATCGTTTCGTCGGCAACAAGTTCTTTCTCGTTGTCGAGGGTGATGATGTGGTAGCTGTTGTGCAGGATGATCTTGCGGCGGCTCGGCGAGCTGATGCTGCTCTCGACCAGGTCGGCACTCTTGGTGCTGGCGACGTCGTCTTCCTCGGCGTGGATGATCAGCGCCGGCGCGACCACCTTGGACAACTGGCTGCGCACCTGCTTGATCAGGCGCTGCGCCTGGAAGATGCCCTCGGCCGACAGGCGCGAGGCGCCGGCCGCCGACGAATCGCTGACCTTCATTTCGCGGGCGATCCAGCGGCGCAGGTTTTCGTTTTTCAGACCGTAGGGATAGCGTTCCTGGTAGGAGTACCAATGGCGCAGCGGCGTGTAGTACGCCAGCGGCAGCAGGAAGCGGTATTTCGGGATGCTCCAGCCGTCGTAGGCCAGCGTGGTGGCCAGCAGGCCCAGCGAGGCGATCTGGTCGCCACGCTCGATCGCCAGGCGCAAGGCCAGCACCGCGCCGATGCACAAGCCCACCACCGAGACGCTGGCATGGGTCTGCTTGAGCTGGTCGAACAGCCGCGACACTTCCTCGAACCAGCGCTCGCTGCGCGTGGTGCGATACGAGTCGGCCTGGCCGGACGAATAGCCATATCCTGGTATCAGCGGGATGACGACCGTGTAACCCGCACGTTGCAGGCGCTTGCCCACATACTGCATTTCCAGCGGGTTGCCCAACAGGCCGTGCAATGCCAGCACGGCATGTGGACCGCCTGCCAATTCAATAGTCTTCATACTACCCTGTTCAAGAAAATCTTATTATTGTTGACCGTCAGTGCGGTCTTATTCGCCGTTGCGCGAAGATGAGAATAGGGGGACATCATAACCCTGATTCGCTCGGAATTTCCAGTGCAGGCTGCGCCCTGCGGGCCAACTTGCGGCAGGCATTTTAGCGAGTCCGGTCTCACTACAGGATGGGCGCTTCATTACCGATTGGATAGGAAATGCGGCGCCGCCAGGCTCAGGCGAGCGTATCGACCACGCTGCCCAAGGTGGTGTCGGTCAATTTCTTTTTTTCAGCGGCGGCCAGTTCTTGCTGGTGCTTCAGTTGTTCCAGCGCGGCCTTCTGCGCGGCGGCCGATTGCAACTGCTGGATCTGCGTTTGCAGCGCCTGGATCTGCATTTGCAGCAGCTTCAGGCGCTCTTTCGCGCCAGGGCTAGTGTCCTGGGTCGCCTCCCTCAGCTTCTTCATCAGGTCGCCCATTTTCGCTTGCAGCACCTCAATCGCATTAGTTCCGCTTGACGTGCTGCTGGTGCCCGCACCAGATCCCACTGCCTTGATCATCACCGTCCCCCATGTCATATCCGAGAGTATCGGCTAGCAGCACATGACTCTTTAGCATTGTTACAAATTAAAGATTGTTACTATAGCCATCTTCCGCAGTGGGACAGCAGCGCGATGGCGCCATGCAAGGCAAACGACGACGGCATGCCGTGCCACAGCCCCTCACCCGGCCCGATAGGCGCGCGGTGCTTGCTGCAACATCCGCCAGCCCAGCATTTCGCGTATGCGTTCCGGGCTGGGCGCGGCCGCCCGCGGCGAGTTGCGACTCGGCGACGACGGGCCAGACTGGCCGTGGCGCGGCGCGGCGAACTTGTTTTCCATGATATTCCCCTCAATAAAGGATGTTCATGGACAGTATTGTTCGGGGCAGGCATGCGCGCCATCGGCGATCCCATCATTCCCTTGTAGGGGATTGCCGCCGCGGCCTGATCGCTGGCGCCCGCCCAGCGCGCGCCCAGCCATAGCGCGCGTCGGCCAGCATGTGGAGATACGCCCCTCCCCGCGCTGCCGGCTATCACCTCTTGCGGATGTCATGCTCCGGCCGTAAATTCCGCGTACGCCGCCAGCGCATTGGCGCTATACATCGCCGACGGACCGCCCCCCATGTAGATGGCCATGCCGAGCGCCTCCTCAAGTTCGGCCTTGCTGGTTCCAAGCCGCACCAAGGCCTGCACATGAAAACCGATGCAGGCGTCGCAATGGGCGGCGACGCCCAGGGCCAGCGCGATCAGCTCCTTGGTCTTGCGGTCGAGCGCACCGTCGCGGGTTGCCGCGCGCGCCAAATCGCCAAAGCCCTTCATCACATCCGGCAAGTCCTCGCGCAAGGTCGCCAGTTGTTTCGACACCGACTGCGTCAGCTCCAGATAGCCATTTCCATCGTTCGTCATCGCCACGCCTCCACCGGTGCTCATTTTTTGGCCGCACAGGTGCGGATGCCGAACGGCAAATACGCCGGACAGAAACGGAACAGGCCGGTGGCCAGCGGCACGACACCGAGCCAACCCCAGGCGCCGATGACCCCGGCCAGCGCCGCGCCGATCAACGCCAGTCCGATGACGATGCGGATGGCCCGGTCTATACTTCCCACGTTTGCGTTCATGATGACTCTCCTCAAGGATGCGGTTTCACTGCAAAAATTTAATCCGGGCGGCCAGTCCCGGCGCCGCCAGGCAAGCACACGCTCTTACCTCACATCAGCGACTTCCCGATCAAGCCGCACGCCACTGCCAGGCAGATCAGGGAAAACGCCAGTTTCAGATATTCCGGTTTCAAGCTGGCCGCAAACCGCCCGCCCAACAACATCCCCGCCGTGGCGCCGGCGGCGAAGGGGATGCCCTGCGCCAGGTCGAAATGGCCGCCGTGGATGGTGCCGGCGACGCTGACCAGCGAAATCAGCGCAATCACCGCCAGCGAGGTGGCAACAATGGATCGCATGGCCAGATTCGAAAAGTGTTGCAATGCCGGAACGATGACAAAGCCTCCACCGACCCCGAGCAGGCCGGACAACATGCCGGCGCCGGCGCCCATCAGGGAAAGCCGGGTGGCGCAACGCAGGTTCCAGGCCAGCCTGCCGCTGCCGCTATCGAGGCGGCAAGGATAGGCGCTGGCGTGGCGAACCTGCCGGTCAGCCAGCCATACCTCGCGCGCACCTTTGGCGGCGACCCCGATCAGCACCACGGCAAACACCATGGTCAGGTAGCGCACCGGCATCCGCAGCGCCAGCCACAGGCCAAGCGGATTGCAGGCGATGCCGATGAGCGCGATCAGCAAGGCCGCGCGATAACGCACGACACCGGCGCGCAGGCCATGCGCGGCGCCCATGGCCGCCGCGATGCCGACCGCCAGCAGTCCGATCGGCGCCGCGCTGGCAACCGTCATATGCAGCCCGAACACCAGCAACGGCACGGCCAGAATACCGCCGCCGGCGCCGGTCAAGCCCATGACGATGCCGACCACGGCACCGAGTATCAGGCTCACGCCCATGGTTCACTCCTTTCCGCTTAGCCCACCAGTTCCGGCTGGGCCATCCACTCGCGCCCTTTGAGCATGCCTTGCCAGTACAGTGGCGGCAGCAGGCGTTCCTTGAGCAGCCAGGCCAGGCGCGACGGCCGCGTACCGTCGAGCAGCCACGATGGAAAGCTGGGCGCGAGCTTGCCGCCATAGGTGAATTCCGCCAGCACGATCTTGCCGCGCTCGACCGTCAAAGGACAGGAACCATAGCCGTCGTAGCGCGCCTCGCGCGCCTCGGCGCCCAGATCGACCAGCAGGTTATGCGCCACCACCGGCGCCTGCTTGCGCGCCGCCGCCGCCGTCTTGGCATTGGGCGCATTGACGGCGTCGCCCGGGCCGAAGATATTGGGATGGATTTTGTGGCGCAAGGTCGCCTGATCGACGTCGATCCAGCCGGCCGTATCGGCCACGCCAAACAACACGGCGCCGGCCGTCATGAAACGGACCTTGGCTTGCCCGAGCACGCCGTTGCGGCGCCATGTGTCGCAGGACAAATACATCGCCTTCTGCGGCGCACCGGCGCACTTGATCGGCATCGGCGGCTGGGTGAACAAGGCTTGGCCACCGCGAAACCGCCGCACCAGTTCCCAGGTGTAGGAGGCCAGGTCGTAGCGGTAGTTGGAGGTGACGCCGTGGCGGCCCAGCGTGTCGCCCAGGCCGGCGATGCCGTCCCAGTCCAGCTTCAGGCCGGGACACACCACCAGCCGCTCGTAGCGCACCGTGCGGCAGCCTTCGAGCAGCACCACGTTATGCTCGGGAACGAAGCCGGCAACGGCCGCCTTGATCCAGCGTACGCCGCGCGGGATCAGCGCGCCCATCACGCGGGCCGTCTGCGCCGGCTCGAAGACGCCGCCGCCGACCAGGGTCCAGCCCGGCTGGTAATAGTGCACCTCGGCCGGGTCGATGATGGCGATATCGAGCGCGGGCTCACGCGCCAGCAGGCTGACCGCCACCGCAATGCCGGCGGCGCCGGCGCCGACAATGACGATCTGGTGGCGGGCGTCGTTGACCGCATACGGATCGACGCTGCCGGCCAGGCGCCGCACCAGGGCGTTCAGGTCGTAGCCACAGGTGGCGGCGCGATTGACGATCTGCTCGGGCGGCAGACGGGCGGCATTGGCCAGGCCCCATAATGTCGCACTGCGCATACCGCTGCGGCAATACGCCAGCACTGGTTTGGGCAGCGCCTGCATCAGGCGGTCGAACTCGACGCCCTGCTGCACCGACGCCTGCCCCGGCGTCACCGGCAGATCGTGCGCTTCCAGCCCCGCAAGTTCGGCCGCGGCGGCGATTTCACGGAAGCCCGGCTGATCGCCGCCCTCGCCGTCCGGACGGTTGCACATGATGGCGCGCACGCCCGCCGCCGCAATATCGGCCATGTCGCCAGGGCCGATCTGCGGCGCGATGTAGAGTTGTTCTGTCAGCTGCTGCATTTTCACCATGGTCTCCTCGTTCGCCCGCGCAGCTTCAAACGGCGTTCAGCGGTATTTTCAGGTAGCGCACGCCGTTGGCTTCGGCCGGCGGCGGCTGACCGGCGCGCATATTGACCTGGACCGACGGCATGAGCAGCACCGGCATGTCGAGGGTGGCGTCGCGGGCGGTGCGCATGGCCACAAACTCTTCCTCGCTGATGCCGTCGCGCACATGGATGTTGCTGGCGCGCGCCTCGGCCACCGTGGTGACGAACGCCAGCGGACGACCGTTGGGCCGGTAGTCGTGGCACATGTGGAGTTTCGTCTCCGGCGGCAGGCTCAGCACGCGATTGATCGAACGGAACAGGACACGCGGGTCGCCGCCGGGGAAGTCGCAGCGCGCGGTACCGTAATCCGGCATGAACAAGGTGTCGCCAACAAACGCCGCCGACGCGTCGCCCCCGTCGACCACATAGGTCATGCAGGCCGGCGTATGGCCCGGCGTATGCATCGCATGGGCCTTGAGCATACCGATATGAAACACCTCGTCATCCCCGAACAGATGGTCGAACTGGCTGCCGTCATGGGCGAAATCGGGGCCGGCATTGAACAGCTTGCCAAACACCTCCTGCACCTGGCGAATGTGGCTGCCGATGGCGATGCGGCCGCCAAGGTGTTGCTTCAGATAGGGCGCGGCCGACAGGTGGTCGGCGTGGGCGTGCGTTTCCAGTATCCATTCGACTTCGGCGCCGAGCGCGCGCACCCGCTCGATGAGCTGGTCGGCGCTGCCGCTATGGGTGCGTCCCGACTTGGGGTTGTAGTCGAGCACACTGTCGATCAGCGCGCAGGCGCGGCTCTGGCGGTCCATGACGATGTAACTGATCGTGCTGGTGACGGCGTCAAACAAGCCTTCGACGTACAGTTGTTCCATCCCCTACTCCCTGTCAGTGTGATCACCTGCTGATCTATACAAAACCCGTGCCAGCTGGGCGCCGACCGCAAGTACCTGATTTTATGGGGTTTCCGGCAATCCACTATTCCAGCGTGACAGTCACGCGTGGCAGTGGCATACTGCCATTGGCAGTTTGGCAGTCACCTTTAGGAAAACGCTCATGACGGATCACCATCTACTCCAGGCGCCCGAAGTGCGCGCACTGATTTCCTACCTGGACCACGAAACCGCGCCGATGATCGTGATGAACACGGCGTATGAAATCCTGGCGGCCAACACCGCCTACGAACGCCAGTTCGCCGTGGCCGGCAAGCCTTACCTGGGCCACAAGTGCTATGCGATCTCCCATCGATTTTCGGTGCCCTGCGACCAGGCCGGCGAACACTGCCCGCTGCAAAGCGCCCTGGCGTCCAAGGCACCCGACCGCGTGCTGCATATCCACCACACGCCACGCGGCCCGGAACATGTGGATGTCGAACTGCGACCGATCATCGACGCCAGCCACCGGGTGATCGGTTTCGTCGAGCGCTTGCAAACGGTACGCCAAGCCTCCGCCAGGGCCCGTGGATCGGGACTGGTCGGGCAGTCGCCGGCGTTCAACCGGGCGCTGGGCGAACTGCAGCGCGTGGCGAAGTCGGAATTGCCGGTGCTGTTGCTGGGCGAATCGGGGACCGGCAAAGAACTGTTCGCGCGTGCCCTGCACGAAACCAGCTTGCGCGCCAGCGGGCCCTTCGTGGTCGTGGACTGCTCGGGACTGACCGAGACGCTGTTCGAGAGCGAAGTGTTTGGTTATGAAAAAGGCGCGTTCACCGGCGCCTTGGCGCGCAAGGCCGGCCTGGCCGAAACGGCCAACGGCGGCACCCTGTTCCTCGATGAGATCGGCGACGTGCCGCTCAGCATGCAGGTCAAGTTGTTGCGGCTGATTGAATCGGGAACCTATCGCCGCGTCGGCGGCCTGGAGACGCTGCAGACCAACTTCCGCCTGGTGACGGCGACCCACAAGCCGCTCGAACGCATGGTCGCCGACGGCCAATTCCGTCAGGACCTGTACTACCGGATCGCCGCCTTCCCGTTGCGCCTGCCGCCACTGCGCGAGCGCAGCGGCGACATTGCGCTGCTGGTGGAGTCCTTGCTGCAACGCAGTGGCGGCAATGCCACCCAGCGCATCTCGCCCGAGGCGCTGACGGCGCTGGGCCAGTATCCGTGGCCCGGCAATATACGGGAGTTGCGCAACGTCATTGAGCGCGCGCGGCTCTTTGCCGACGATGGCGAAATCAAGGTGGCCCACCTGGGCCTGGTCGCGCCTGCCGTGCCGCACAGCGCAGCGCCATTGGATGCAGCAGGTTTCGCCGAGTTCGCGCGCACCTTTGCCGGCACGCGCAAAGCGCTGGCGGCCGCCTTGGGCATGAGCGAGCGCACCGTGTATCGCCGGCTCAAGCAGGCAGGTCTCGCCTGACCGGCGACGCCACGCTTGCGCAACAATTCACTTTGGCGTCTGTCGTCGATAGATAAATCAGGCCGATCAGGTTGACAGCAGGCCCAGCGCGATCGCGCGGCTGATCGCGTGGCGGGTCGTATGGACGTTCAACTTGGTGGCCACATTAGTGAGATGGAAATATGCGGTGCGCTGGGAAATGCCCAGAATAAGACCGATCTCGCGGCTGGTCTTGCCCGCAGCGCTCCAATGGATGCACTCCAGCTCGCGTTTGGACAGCAAGGCGGCCGGTTGCTGCGCCCGCTCGCGCCACAAGATCTCCGCGCGGTCATGCAAATACAGGCCGAGCAGCACCAGCGATGCCTGCTGCACGCAGGTGGTGGCGAACGGATGGACGCTGTCACCATAAAAATCGATGCGGCTGGCCGCTTGCCCGCTGCGCACCATCAGGCTGAGCGCATGGACTATCCCCGACGTGTCGAGCAAGGGGTAGATCGTCGGCGCCGGCCCGGCGACCTTCGCGGGCTGCCAGCGCAACGGCAGGCCGGACACCAGCAGTTGACGGCCGATAGGGTCGGAGGCCGCGTGCTCGCGGTTGGCGAACAAGTTGAGCATGGGAGCGGGCAGCGTACCGACGACATGGCTGAGCGAGCCCTCGCTGCCCTTGACATCCAGCTTCAACATGAACTGGGCCACCCCCAGCCGCGCCAGCACGCCCTTCACGCCGGTCCTCAGTTGCCGCCAGTCGGCCGCACCGGCGACGACGGCCACATCGTCATGGGTCAGCCCTTCACTCACTTTGAAATCCAACATCAGTGTCCTCTCACTGTCGGCGCTTGAGCAGATCACTCAGAAAATCCGCATACGAATAAATTGGTCCTGGCAAATAGCGGCATGGCAAATCGAACAAGGCCCAGAAATAATCCTGCTGCCCCTGGCAATGCTGCGCTGGCAAGCAATACGCCTGCCAGCTGTCTTCGATGGCGTCGACGTACATGCCGGTATCGGAAAAGAACGGCAGTATCTGCATCGCCTCCAGCCCGGCCACCAGTCCGGCGGGGCCGCCGGCGTCGCGCGCCGCCTCGAAGTGGGCCAGCATGCCAGCCTCGGTCTCGATCACCATCAGCGTCGGTGTTCCGTGAAAATCAAAAAACAACAGGCCGGTCGGATTGAGGAACAAATAATATTCCACGAAGTCATACTGCTTGCGCAAACGCCCGATCAAGTCCGTCATCACCGGATCGAATAGGAAGCTGTGCGACTGTCGGCCCAGCAATTCCTTTAGCGTGCTGGACTGGTCGACGAAGAAGGCGTTCCCCAGCGTCCGAATGCCGACCGCGAGATGGTCGAGCACCGCATGGTCGTTCTTGGTCAGGAAGTGGTCGATCAGCCCCAGATTGAACGCGTCGATGGCGACCTTGTCGTCGGCCTGCCCGGTAAACATGATTTTCTTGCATGGCAGACTCCCCAGCGCCTCGCAGACCGCCACCCCGTTCATTTGCGGCATGGCGTAATCGACCACCAGCACCGACGGCGTCAGAAACCGCTGGGGGTTCATCACCCGCCGGTAAATCTGCTCCAGGTCGACCGACACCACGCGCCGCTCCAGGGACAGGACCTGCTCGTCGTAGCTGACCTCGATCGACAGGCCGCGGCCGGCGGCGTTGCGGCTCGCTTCGCGTATCCAGGTGATCGCCTCGCCGGCGTTTTGAAACGTCTTGTGCGCTATGCGGGGATCCAGCTGAAACGACAGGCTGTCCAGGAAGCGCTGATTGTCGTCGATGAAGACCGTGGTAGTCGGGTGCTGATAAACACTAAGAAATTTTTCCATCAATGGCAATGAGTAATCTATGAATATCGTCACGGCCGCTCCGCGGCTAACACGGCGGATTCGGCCGTGACGGCGCAAACTCCAGGACGAACACAGTGTAATAATGCAAGCGAGAAACGCAGCGTATCTGCGCGCCCCATGCGTCGAGTACATCCTTACAAAATGCCAGGCCGATTCCGGCGCCGTTCCCCGCTGGCGAAGAGTAAAAGCGCTGGAAGATATTCCGCAGATTCCGGGGCGCGATGCCGCATCCGGTATCAATGAACAGCACCCTGGGCCGGGCTCGCGCGCCGTCGATAATGATGCGTATGCGCCCCTTGCCCGCCCGCTGCACGGCGGCGACCGCGTTGCGCATCAGATTGATCAGGACCATCGAGCACAACTCCGGCTGGCCCTGAAACTGGAAATCCGCGCGCAGCGTGAGCGAGATCATATCCTGTCCCGGCGAATTAGTAAAAAAATATCTTTCCTGCGCGGATAAAACCATCGCCAGCATGGAAAGCATCTGATTGCCCTGCAGATTTTTGTTGCCGGACGTCACCCCCAACAGCAGCAAGTCGATCGTCGTGTTCATCTGCCGCACTTCCGAGGACACCCGCGTCAGCGCACCGTCGAAGGCCTCGTGGCCGGCGTCCGGCAGCCGGGCCTCGGACAGGATGCGTCGCATGCCGCGCGAGTTGGCGTCGATGCTGAGCAAGGGGGTACGCAATTCGTGCGATACGGTGGCCAGCGCGCTCGCCATGCCCGCCAGGCGTTCGCGCGCCAGCACGTCGCGCCCCACCTTGACCAGCGACACGCAGCCGATGGCAAACACATGGATCGGCCATTGCGTCAGTTCGCCCACGCTGACGCGGCCGTCGGCCAGGCCCTCCGCGCCGATCCACCAGTGTTCGCTGTACGCCAGGTAGGCCAGGCCGGTACCGACCAGATAGACCAGGAAGGCAGTGGCGGTATCGAAATGGAACAGCACGATCACCGCCACAAGCAGCGACTGGCTCCAGATGTTGTTGCCACCGTTCATCAGGTACATATAGGTGAAGAAGAACGGCAGCATATAGGTCAGGCCGACGAACAGGTAGGCCGACAGCCAGCACCGGTCGGCGTAGCGGCGCGCCATGACGCCTGGCAAACACAAGACGAAACCGATGCCGCGCAGCATGGGGCTTTCGTAGGGCTGCGGTATCCAGCTCCCCCACAGAAAATAAAACAGCGGCATGCCCACCAGGCCGATCCAGGACAGCGCCACCACCCGCTTGACCAGGATGTCATTATCATTATTGTAAGCCAGCCACCAACGGCTCGAATCCTGGCGGTACGCCACCAGGCGCGCGCGCAACGTCGGCAGCGCATTTTTAATCATATCTTTTTTGCAATGTTGATGAAGCAAGTTGTAGGATAGATGCCGTGCGCGTGACGAGCGCATGGTCCGGACGCTAGCCGGGCATCGACAAGGCAGCGGTAACTCATGGATAACTTCATTAATTTATAAATACATCTTAAGCAAGGAACACAATATGGAACAAGCAACCGCCCCCGCCAGCAAACTTAAAATTGCCGCCGAGCAAATTCTACCGAATTTCGTGAACAAACGCATGGACCAGCACTTCTGCGAGCGCGTCGAACGCCTGCTGGGTGGCGAGCACATGCATCAGTGGCGCGCGCCCGGACCCGACGCCATTTATGTCGCCAGCAACGATTACCTGTGCATCACCGCCGAGCCCGAGCTGATCCTGGCCCAGGCGGCGCAGCTGAAATTTGGCGGCGACATGCTGATGTCCTCGGTTTTCCTGCAGGCGGGCAGCGTCCAGCACCAGCTCGAACAAAAATTCGCCGCCTACCTGGGATCGCAGGACAGCTTGTTGACGCAATCGGGCTGGGCCGCCAACGTCGGTCTGCTGCAAAGCATCGCCGCGCCCGGGGTGCCCGTGTATCTCGACATGATGGCCCACGCCTCCCTGTGGGAAGGCGTGCTGTCGGCGCAAGCGCGCGCGCTGCCGTTCCTGCATAATGATGCAAGCCATTTGAAGCGTCAAGTTGCCAGGCACGGGCCCGGCGTGATCGTGGTGGACTCGGTGTACAGCACCAATGGCAGCCTGTGCCCGCTGCTCGAGGTGCTGGCCGTGGCCGAGGACAGCGGCAGCATCCTGGTGGTCGACGAATCCCATTCGCTGGGCACGCATGGACCGGAGGGCGCCGGCCTGGTCGCCGCGCTAGGCGTCAGCGAGCGCGTGCATTTCCGCACCGCCTCGCTGGCCAAGGCCTTCGGCGGGCGCGCCGGCCTGGTCACCTGCTCCAGCAAGTTCAAGAACTATTTCCTGTCGTCGTCGCGTCCGGCGATTTTCAGTTCCTGCCTGCTGACGCACGAGCTGGCGTGGTTCGACGCCGCGCTCGACTTCATCCGGGCGGCCGAAGACCGCCGCCAGACGCTGCGGCGCAATACCCGGCGCATCCGCGCCGGCCTCGCTGGCCTGGGCTACAACGTCAGCGACGGCAGCGAACAGATCATCGCGCTGGAGGCTGGCACCGAGCCAAGCACGCTGGTGCTGCGCAAGGCGCTCGAGGAACAGGGGATATACGGCGCGGTGTTTTGCGCGCCCGCCACCGCCAAGAACCGCTCGCTGGTGCGCCTGACCCTCAACGCCGGCCTGACCGAGATTGAGCTGGACAAGCTGCTGGCGGTCTGCGCCGACATCCGCGAGCGCGTGGCCCTGTCGACCTGGTCGTCGACACGCCGCCGCGCACACGGCGCGGCGGCCGCCGCGCCGCGGTGATCGCGGCGCCGGCGGGGCCGGTGCGCACGCGCACCGGCCTCACTCATAGCGCAGGCATTCGACCGGCAACAGCACCGAGGCGCGGCGCGCCGGATAAAACCCGAAGAACACCCCGACCAGGCTGGAAAATCCGCACGCCACCAGCACCTCCCGCGGCGACACCCAGACTCCGAATTTGCTGTGGGCGGTGATCAGCGAGGCGGTCCCGGTCGCCAGCAGGATGCCGACCGCCCCGCCCGCCAGACAGATCACCACCGCCTCGGTGAGAAACTGCCACAGCACGTCGCGCGGCTTGGCGCCGATCGCCATGCGGATGCCGATCTCGCGGGTGCGCTCGGTCACCGAGACCAGCATGATATTCATGATGCCGATGCCGCCGACAATCAGCGAGATGGCGCCGATCAGGCCCAGCAAGGCGGCGATGCCGGTGCTGATCTTTTGCGCGGTTTCCGCGAACGAGGCCAGATTCTCGATATGAAAATCGTCGGGTTGCTCGTACTTGATGTGGTGGCGGTCGCGCAGCGTGTCGTTGATATCGGCGATGCCGTCCGGCAGCGCCAGGCCGGAGCGCCCTTGGGCCACGATGTAGTGCACGCTGTCCGCGACCGCACCGCGGATCAGGTTGGCGCGGGCGGCGCTGATCGGCACCAGCACCAGCTCGGACAGGTCCTCGCCGCCGTCGACCTGCTTGCCCTCGCCGTGCAGCACGCCGACCACTTGGAAGGCGACGTTCTCGATGCGGATGAACTTGCCGAGCGGATCGACCTTGTAGAAAAACTGGTCGGCCAGCTTGCGCCCGATGATGACCATGCGCGCGGCCGCGTGCACGTCGGCGTCGCTGAACAGGGTGCCCTGCTCCAGCTTCCAGTTGCGGATCTTGAACATGGTCGGGGTGATGCCGCGCACCGCGGTGTTGGTGGTTTCATTGCCCACCGCCAGATTGAAGTTGGCCTGCAGCACCGGCGCCGCCCCCACCAGGCTGGGCAGCCTGTTCATCGCCGCCGCGTCCTGCATCGTCAGCACCGGCACCGCGTCCACCCGCGCGCGCTGGCCGCCGGAGCGATCGCCGCCCGGCACCACGAACAGCATATTGGTGCCCAGCTGCTCGAGCTCCTTGCCGATGAAGCCCTGCATGCTGGTGCCCAGCGCCAGCAGCAGCACCACCGAGGTGATGCCGATGATGATGCCCAACATGGTCAGCACCGTGCGCAAGCGGTTGGCGTTCATCGAGCGCAGGGCCTCGACCACGATCTGCAAGAAATTCATCTGTGGGTTCCGATCCGGTCGCCAGGCGCGACCTTATGCATGGTTGGGGATCTGCGCCGCCGGCGCGGCCAGTTCCGCGCCCGGCGGGCCGTCGTACAGCACGCGGCCATCCTTGAGCCGTATCAGCCGCTGGCTGTAGGCTGCAATATCGGGCTCGTGGGTGACGAGCAAGATCGTGATCCCCCGTTCCCGGTTAAGCCGCTGGAACGAGGCCATGATCTCGATGCTGGTCTGGGTGTCGAGGTTGCCGGTGGGCTCGTCGGCCAGCAGCACCGGCGGATCGCCGACCAGCGCGCGCGCGATCGCCGCCCGCTGCTGCTGCCCGCCGGACAGCTGGTTGGGCGTGCGGCCGGCATAGTCCTTCAGACCCACCCGCTCCAGTTCCAGCAGGGCCTTGGCGTGCGCCCGGCGGCGCGACACGCCGGCATAGATCAGCGGCAAGGCCACATTTTCCGCCACGCTCATGCGCTTGATCAGGTTAAAGCTCTGGAACACGAAGCCGATGGTGCGGTTGCGGATGGTCGCCAGTTCGGCGCGCGACAGCGACAGCGTATCGACGCCGTTCAACAGATAGGTGCCGGCGCTGGCCTGGTCCAGGCAGCCGAAGATATTCATCAGGGTCGACTTGCCCGAGCCGGACTGTCCCATGACGGCCACGAAATCGCCGCGCGGCACCAGCAGGTCGATGCCGTGCAACACCCGCGTTTCCATGCCGCCGGAGAAATAGCTTTTGGTGACCTGGCGGATGTCGATCAGCGCGCTGGCGGCGGTGCCGGGCGCGCCCATCACAGCAAGCCCGGAGCGCCCGGCGTCAGCGCGCGGACCACCACCTTGTCGCCCGGCTTGATTGCCCCCGAACGCACCTCGGTGTAACGGAAGTTCGACAGGCCGATCTGCACGTCGACCGGCACCGCCTGGTTGCGCGCGTCGAGCTTGTAGATCTTGAACGAGCGCGCGCGCTCGCCCTGGTTGAGGAAGGCGACATCGTCGCCGCTGGCCGCCGGCGCCGCCACCGCCGGCGATCCGCCACCACGCTCTTTTTGCAGCCTGGCTTCCTTCTCCAACTCTTCGTCCGACAGCCGGAAGCGCAGCGCCGCGGTCGGGATGCGCAGCACGTGCTGGCGGTTGCCCACCACCAGGCGCACCTGCGCCGTCATGCCCGGCTTGAGCAGCTCATCGCGGTTGGCCACGTCCAGCACCACATTGTAGGTGACGACGTTTTGCGCCACCGTCGCCGCCAGCCGGAACTGGCGCATGGTGGCGTCGAACTCCTTGTCGGGATAGGCGTCGACCACGAAGCGCGCCGCCTGCCGGTCTTTCAGCGCGCCGACGTCGGCCTCCGAGACGTTGGTGTCGATCTGCATCTTGGTCAAGTCCTGCGCGATCTGGAACAGATTGGGCGTGGTGAACGCGGCCGCGACCGTCTGGCCGAGTTCGATGGTGCGCTTGATCACCACGCCGTCGATGGGCGCGCGGATCACGCTGTTGTCGAGATCGGCCTGCGCGTGCGCCAGTTCGGCCTTGGCCAGTTCGAAATTGGCGCGCGCGACATCCAGTTCGCGGCGCGCCTGGTCGAGCACCAGCGCCGACAGATAGTTCTGCGCCACCAGGCGTTCGTTGCGCTCGTACGTGGCCTGCGCCAGCCGCAGCGACGCCGCCGCCGACGCCAGCCCGGCCTGCGACTTGCGCACGCCGGCGTTGAAGATGGTCGGGTCCAGCTTCAGCAGCACCTGCCCCTTCCTGACATGGTCGTTGAAGTCGGCGTTCAGCTCCGCCACCGTGCCCGACATCTGCGAACCGACGTTGATCAGGGCCACCGGGTTGATGGTGCCGGTGGCCGTCACGGTCTGGGTGATGTCGCCGACGTCGACGGTGGTGGTGTGGAATTTCGACGCCGGCACCACCGCTTCCTGGTTGGCCTGCAGGTAGGAGGCGCCGCCCACTACGGCGGCCAGCAAGCCGGCGCCGAACGCCAGGCGTTTCTTGCTGCGCGTGCGCATCTAGGCCTCCCGCCGGCGCGGACCGGCAAGCCGGCAGGCATCGGAAAGCGGCCTGGTCGGGCCGGTGGCGGGCGGATGGCGGCGGGTAGGCATCGATAGTTCTTTCATCGTCAGGGTCGGGCGGCGTGGCCGCGTTCGGCAATCAACTACTCATCGACACCAGGATTTTGCGCGCGCCGGTGAACGGCGAGCGGCCGTGGGCGGTCAGCATATTGTCGATGATCATCATGTCGCCGGCCTCCCAGGGGAAGGCCACGCTCAGGCGCGCCATACCGTCGCGCACCGCCGCCAGCATGCTGTCGGGAATCGGCGTGCCGTCGCCGAAGCAGCCGTATTGCGGCATCTCGAACGGATCGTCGCCATAGATTTCCATGATGGCCTGGTAGACATCGGGCGGATTGGTCGACGGGTGGAACTGATCGACCTGGTTGAACCAGACCCGTTCGCCGGTGCGCGGGTGCAGCGCGGTGGCCGGGCGCCGCTGGATCAGGCGTATGCCGCCATCGGGCTTCCATGCATACTCGATCGCGCCATCCCTGCAGTACTGTTCGACCACCGAGCGCTGCTCGGTTTCAAAGGTCTGCTGCCATGACTTGCCGATGGTCGCGCCGGCGCCGCCGTGCAGGTTGCGGACATAGGTCACGCCTTTTTCCTCGAACGCGGCCAGCACTTCCGGCGGCAGTTCGCGCAACAGCGCGCGGCTGTCGGCGATCAGCGTGCTGCCGCCACTGCGCGGCGCCGTGATGCAGCAGAAATACAGGCGCGCCGGCCACGCATGGCTGTATGACAATTCGTTGTGCATCGAAATGCTCAGCTCGGCCGGATACTCGGTCGAGGTGTAGATGCTTTCGCTCAACTTGGTGCGCGGCGAGTTGCCGTCGATGTAGGCGGCGGCGGCGCCGGCCAGCAGCTGGGTGCAGCTCTGGAACTTCTCCATCGAACCGACGTCGAAATTCCGCAACAGAATCGCGCCATGCTCCAGCAGCAAACGGTCCAGCTCTTGCCGGCGGGTCTGCAACAGCTCGTGGATATCGACGCCATCGGCGCCGGCCAGCCATACGTAGGGCAATACTTGGGACATCGGCATCTCGTCTTTCAATTGTTGGGAGGCGGCCGCCATGCTAGGCGGCAATCGAATAAATATTGCCGCGTGCCGTGGCCATGCGGTCCAGGCAATGTTGCGCCAGCACCTTGACCGGATCGATGATCTGGAAGCCGGCCCAGCGATGCCCCTGGATGGCGAACGACAGCTCGGTGCACCCCAGTATCAAATGGGTGGCGCCGGAACGCTCGCGCAAGCGGGTGGCGACCTCGATCAACACTTCGATCGCCTTCATGCTGGGCAGGTTGCCGGTGGCCTTGATGCCGAACTCCGTATCAAAAATGGCGGTCATTAACAGTGCCTGGTCGTCGTCGTCGGGGATGGCCAGCGAGCGGTTCAGCTTGCTGAAGTAGCGGGCGTACAAGCCCGACTTGACCGTCGCGGTGGTGGCCAGCAGGCCCACCCGCGCTTGCGGGAAGCTGGCCTCGATATGCTCGACCGCGTTCTCGACCATATTGATCAACGGCATCTTGACCTGGTCGGAAATTTCATCGAAATAAATGTGCGCGGTGTTGCAGATGACGACGCCGAAGTTCGCGCCCAGCGTGGCGAGCTTGTCCAGCGACGTCACCACCGACGGCGCCGGATTGGTGCTGCGGTTCAGAAACGCCTCGACCCGGTTCGGGATGTGGGGATCCGAATACAGGATGAAGGGCACATGGTCGACGTCCTGCCTGGCCGTGGTGTTGAGCGCGATAAGCTGCTGGGCGAAATACAGGCCCGCGGCCGACCCCATGCCGCCCAAAATTCCGATTTTTTCCATCATGAAGAGACTCCGATCTGGTCTTGCCGCACTGAGAGGGGAGCGGCGTCGGCGCGCAAGGACGGCTGGCGCGCAAGCCGGTCCGACGACGGACGGGAGAATTATCATGCAAGTTGGTACGCATCAAAAAGCGCCTGGTTTTCTTTGCATTTTTATCATCCTGATGCATACTGAAAGGTTGCGGAAAATTAAGGGACGGGCGCGGCCGCATTAAATAACTAGCAATATTGTCAGGTGTCGAAGCACGGCGTTTTCATTAGAATCCTGCCATCGTCGAAGAACGGTCATGGTTTCAGACCATCGGAAAATTCCATACGTTTTTTTACAACAACGAAGCTTTCTCGCCATGTCCCTGACTACCTACGCCTATTCTGCTCTAGAGCAAATTCACGCCTGCGACAGCCCTGCCGAACTGACCGACTTCACCCAGCGCCTGATCGGCGACCTGGGGGCGACCTCCTACGTCTACTCGATCCACATCACCGACGACCACATGCCGGAGCAGTTCAGCCAACGCCATGTCATGAGTTCCGACGAAGAATGGTGCGAGCTGTACAACAAGCGCCGCTGGTTCATGAACGACCCGTTTCTTGAATACGCCAAGCGCAACTCGTCGCCGGTGTGCGGCAGCGAGGTGTTGCCCAGGACCCAGGGACAGCAAGACATGCTGCAGATGGCGGGAAAATATGGATTTCTCAGCGGAATACTGGTGCCCACCCACAGCAGCAACAATGTGGAAGAGCGGCTCAGCATGCTCTATGTCGGCGCCGACGCCCCGCCGGAGGTGGGCGAGCCGCAGCTGAAGACCTTCCGCATCTTCTACCGGGCGCTGGGCATGGAACTGATGGACTGGTGGATCAACCACCTGCGGGAAAAGGCGGCCGAGAAATTCAAGCTCAACGAGGAAGAAATCGAGCTGCTGCAGCTGTCGAAAAACGGCTGCGTGGTGTCCGAGATAGGCGCCAAGCTGAGCATGAAACCCAGCAATCTGTACCGCAAATTCGACATCATCAAGGACAAGTTCAACGTCGAGAAGATCGGCGAAGCGGTGCGTGCCGCCAACCGTTGCGGACTGCTGGGCTAGCCGCGCCGCGGACGGCGCCGCCGCCCGGGCGCGCCGCGCTCAGCGCGCTGCCGGGCGCGCCAGCTCCAGCAGCAGGCGCTCGCCCAGCAGGCGCTGCTCGGCCAGGATGTCCTTCAGATGCCCGACCTTGGTCCTGACGTTGCTCAGCACGATGCGCAACACATCGATGTCGCCGCCGTGGCGGGTCGATTCCAATATCGTGCGCGAAACAAAGCTCAGTCCATTTTCCTTCTGGCGCGTCTGCAAAGCGATGTTCAGCGCGTTCAAATACCCGTTGAGCGCGGCGGCATCGTCCAGCCGGCCCTGGGCGGCGTAGGCGGCCAGCTCCCGCTTCATGCGGTAAGGCACGTAGCGGTAGGTCAGGATGAACGTCGACGAGGCCGAGATCAATTCAAAGTCCTCGTCGTTGCCGATCAATTCCTGCATCGACTGCGCGAGGCCCCCGCACTGCGCCAGCAGCGCCGCGTAGCCATTGGTGCCCAGCAACTTGAACGAGAGCCACAGCTTGAGCGCGTCGAAGCGGCGCGAGCCCTCCAGCGAGGTCTGCCCGAGGTCGCCCGAACTGCTGCGGATGATGTAGTTGGCATGGTGTTTCAGGGCATTGAGGCTGGCGCTGTCCTTGAACAGCACCACGCTTTGCGCCATGCTGACCCACAGCAGCTTGTGGCCGTCGATCACCACCGAATCGGCCAGCTCGACGCCGCGGTACAGCGCGCGGTGCGCCGGCGACAGCATCAGCGCGCCGCCCCAGGCCGCGTCCACGTGGAACCAGGCGCCTTCGCGCCGGGCGATGCCGGCCAGCGCCTCGAGCGGGTCGATCGCCCCGGTCTCGGTGGTGCCGGCGATCCCGACCAGCGCCAGGATCTGTACGCCGCGGCTTTTCAGCGCGGCGATCCGCTGCTCCAGCGCCGCCAGGTCGACGCGGTTGTCGGCGTCCACCGGCACCGCGTGGATCGCCTCCTCCCCCAGCCCGAGGGTGGCCAACGCCTTCTTCATCGAGTAGTGGATGCGGGCCGAGCCCAGCACCGCGAAGCCGGCGCAGTCGGCTTCGCGCATGGCCGCGTACAGGCCGCGCTTGCGCACGCCCGGCAGGCGCTGCTCCAGCGCCACCGCCATCGCCGTCAGGTTGCCGGTGGTGCCGCCGCTGACCATATTGCCCAGCGCCGTGCTGGTGGCGTTGAAGGCGTCGGCGTAGTACGCCTCGCTGTTTTGATAACACAGCTGATGGAACCAGCCGATCACCTGCTTTTCGATCAGCGTCGACACATAGGCGGTCTCGACCTTCACCTGGTTCTGGTTCAAGGTGCCGATGAAGGCCTCGGCCAGCACCGAGATCCACGGCAGCGCCTGGGTCATGTGGCCGATATATTTCGGATGGTTCAGCTGTATCGAGTGCTCGAAGACCTCGCTGTCGAGCGCCCGCAACAAGGCGTCGGGCGGCATGCCGTCGGCCGGCATGCCGGCGCAGTCGAAGCGCTGTTTCAGCGCCGCCATCGACAGCGTCGGGTAGGGCTGCGGGCGCGTACCGGCCAGCCAGTCGCCCATCATGCGCAGCGCGCTGGACAACAGCTCGGGCGCCTTGGCCAGGGAGTCGACCTCAAAATATGCTTGAAATTCATTTTTCATCAAAAGTTCTCTCGTCTGCTACAGCAAGCTCGGTGCGACATCGACGGCGTCGATGCCGGTAGGCGCCGGCGGCGCGGGCGCGGGCGCCGCGCCTAGCCCCGGCTCAGGCGGAACTTGACCGGCACCAGCGCATACACGCTGAGCGCCTTGCCGTTTTCCATATAGGGCTTGAACAAGGCCCCCATGACGGCCACGCGCGCCGCCTCGTCCAGCCGCGCCGAGCCGCTGGATTTCTCCACGCTGGCGCGCAGCGGCGCGCCCGCCTCGGACACCAGCACCAGCATCAGCGTGTCGCCCTCCTCGTGCTCGCGGCGCGCCTTGGCCGGGTATTCCGGCGACGGCTTGCGCAGATACTCGACCTCCGAACTGATGGTCTTGATCCGCCCGCCTTCGCCCCCGGCGCCCCCGGCGGCGCCACCCTGGGAACCGGCGCCGCCGCCCTGGGCGACGGACGCCGGCGCCGGCGTCGGCGCCGCCACCGGCGCCGGTGTTTCCACCACGACCAGCACCGGCAGCGGCGCCGGCACCGCCACGCGCGGCGCCTCCATCAAGGGCACGGCCGGCGGCGCGGGCTGCCGGCCCCCCGCCCGC
>NZ_JAHTGR010000090.1:0-779 GCF_019166075.1 Duganella violaceipulchra
GCAGAACGGTCTGATCTCGGCGCAGGCCGAACATCCCAGCCGTGGCTACTGGCACCAGCAGCTGCAGGGCGAGCTGCCGCGCGTGCAGCTGCCGTTCGACTTCCCGCTGTCGGCCACCACGCCGACCACCGGCGCGCGCTACAGCGTCAGCCTGACCGGCGCGGCCTGCGCAGGCTTGAAGGCGCTGTGCGCGGCGCGCGGCAACACGCTGTTCATGGTGCTGCAGGCCGCGTTGTCGGTGTGGCTGGCGCGCCTGGGCGGCACGCGCGACATCGTGGTCGCCACGCCGGTGGCGGGGCGCGACCTGGCCGAGGTGGAGCCGCTGATCGGCTTCTTCCTCAACACCGTGCTGCTGCGCACCCCGGTGGCGCCGGACGCCTCGTTCGAGCAGGTGCTGGCGCTGAGCAAGGAGATCGCGCTGCAGGCGCTGGAACACCAGCAATATCCGTTCGAGCAGCTGATCGAGGAACTCGACCTGCCGCGTCCGGCCAACCAGTTCCCGGTCACGCCGGTGCTGTTCAATGTGCTCAACTTCCTCGACGGGCAGCTGCCGCTGGAGAACGGCGCGGCGCATCATTCGGAGGCCGAACTCGATGTCAAGGTCGAGTTCGAGCTGACGGTGCAGGAGCATGCCAACGCGATCGCCTTCACCTGCCAGTACCGCAGCGCGCTGTTCACGCCGGCCACCATCGAGTACCTGATGGGCCAGTGGCTGTCGCTGCTGGAGCAGGTGGCGCGCGCGCCGCGCACGGCGGTGGCGCAGCTGGCCCTGTTCGAGC
>NZ_JAHTGR010000091.1:0-747 GCF_019166075.1 Duganella violaceipulchra
TCAGCGGCGCCCTGCGCCACACCACCTGTACCGGTTCGGCCAGGCCATCCCACAGCACCGCGGTGCGCAGGATGTCGTGGCGATCGACCACCGTCTGCAAGGTCGACAGGAAGCCGTCCAGGCGCGCCCGCGTATCGAACTCGATCAAGGTCGGCATGATGTAGGCATCGCCCTCGCTTTGCATCATGTGGTGGAACAGTATCCCTTCCTGCAAGGGCGCCAATGGATAGATGTCCTGGATGTTGGCGGCGCCACCCGGCACCGCCGCGACAATGCCATCGATCTGCTGCTGGCTCAGTTGCACCAGCGGCAGCATGTCCGGCGTGATCGCCGCGCAACCGTCGGCAATGCCGTTGGCCGGCACCACCACATCGCCCGAGCCGCCGCCGGCGGCCAGCGCCGCGATGGTCGGCGTGCCGAACAAGCTGCGCACGTCGGTCTGCACCCCGGCCCGGCGCATGCGCTCGATCAGCGCCACCGCCAGCAGCGAGTGGCCACCCAGTTCGAAGAAGTTATCGTGACGGCCAACCTGCTCCAATTTCAGCAGATCGGCCCAGATCGCCGCCAGCGTTGTTTCGGTCTCGCCCTGCGGCGCCTCGTAGCCGCGCGCGGCGTAGGCATCGCCGTCCGGCGCCGGCAGCGCCTTGCGATCGAGCTTGCCGTTCGGCGTCAGCGGGAAAGCGTCCAGCACCACGTATGCGCCAGGCAGCATGAACTCCGACAGCGTGCGCGCCAATTCGGCGCGCA
>NZ_JAHTGR010000092.1:0-741 GCF_019166075.1 Duganella violaceipulchra
TCAGGAATTTCGTCGCGCAGGCGCGCCTGGGTGTGAGCGCCGCGGAGCACGAAACGTTCTTTACGCGGATGCTGTCCGATATCGACGAGCCGAGCGCGCCATACGGGCTGCTCGACGTGCAAGGCGGCGTGGCTGAACTGGATGAGGCGCGGCTGGTGCTGCCGGACGACCTGGCGGAGACGCTGCGTGCGCAGGCGCGCACGCTGGGCGTGAGCGCGGCCAGCTTGATGCACCTGGCCTGGGCGCAGGTGCTGTCTAAACTGACGGGCCGCCAGGAGGTGGTGTTCGGCACGGTGCTGTTTGGACGCATGCAGGGCGGCGCCGGCGCCGACCGGGTGCTGGGCATGTTCATCAATACGCTGCCGGTGCGCATCAGCATCGGCGACCGGGGCGTTGCCGAAGGTGTGCGCGGCACGCACGCGCTGCTGACGCAGTTGCTGCGGCACGAGCACGCGCCATTGGCGCTGGCGCAGCGCTGCAGTGCGGTGCAGGCGCCGTTGCCCTTGTTCTCGTCGCTGCTGAATTATCGTCACAGCGTGCCTGCCACAAATTCCGGGGATGAATATGATGAAGCCTGGCAGGGCGTCGAGATTGTGGATCGCGACGAACGCACGAACTATCCGCTCACGCTGTCGGTGGACGATCTGGGTGCCGGCTTCGTGCTGACGGCGCAGGTCGACCGCTCGGTATCGGCCGGCCGCGTGTGCGCCTATATGCAGACTGCGCTGGAGCAGCTGGCGG
>NZ_JAHTGR010000093.1:0-739 GCF_019166075.1 Duganella violaceipulchra
GGCCAGATCGTCTCGGCCGGACAGGCGACCATCGCCGCCGGCAGCCTGAACAACGATGGCGGCCAGATCGCCACGCTGAAGGACAGCGGCGCCAGCATCGTCATCGCCAGCCAGAGCATGAGCAACCAGGGCGGCAGCGTGCTGGCCAGTGGCGACGCCAAGCTGGCGGTCGCCGGCGCCGTCCACAACGCGCGCGGGACGATCCAGGCGCAACGCGACCTGCAACTGACGGCGGGCGGCGCACTCAATAACGCGAGCGGCGTGATCGAAGCCGTCACGGCGGCCAGCAGCCTGACGCTGCTGGCGAGTACGATCGACAACAGCGCCGGCCGTGTGGTCAACGTCGGCACGGGCGCGGCTACGGTGAACGCCCAGGGGCTCGTCACCAACAGTGGTTTGATCGCCGGTAACGGCAGCCTCGATCTGGCGGCCGGGACTTTGCTCAACCTGACGGGCGGCAGCGTGCTGTCGGGACAGCGCATGGGCCTGGACGTGGCGCAGCAGCTGGACAACCAGGGTGTTGTCAACAGCGGCGGTACCTTGACGTTCAACCAGACTACGGCCATCGTCAACAACAGCGGCCAGATCGTCTCGGCCGGACAGGCGACCATCGCCGCCGGCAGCCTGAACAACGATGGCGGCCAGATCGCCACGCTGAAGGACAGCGGCGCCAGCATCGTCATCGCCAGCCAGAGCATGAGCAACCAGGGCGGCAGCGTGCTGGCCAGTGGCGACGCCA
>NZ_JAHTGR010000094.1:0-735 GCF_019166075.1 Duganella violaceipulchra
CCGACGGTGGCCGGCCTGGCCGAGCGGGTGGACGCGCTGCGCGCCGCCAGCACGGCGGTGCTGCCGACGATCGCCGCGCTGGCGCCGCAGGAATCGTATGCGGTGTCGGCCGCGCAGCGCCGTCTGTGGCTGCTGCATAAGCTGGACCCGTCCAGCACCGCCTACCATGTGCCGGCGCTGTTGCCGCTGGACGCGGCGCTCACGCGCGAGGCGCTGGAAGGCGCGCTGGCGGCGGTGGCGGCACGCCACGAGACGCTGCGCACCGTGTTCTTCGAGGACGATGACGGCCAGCTGCGCCAGCGTGTCGAGCCGGCCGTCGCGGTGGCGGTGGCGGAGCGCGTGATCGGCTCCGAGGCGGAGCTGCGCCGGCACGTGCTGGCGTTCACCACCCGCGCGTTCGACCTGCGCGACGGCGCGCTGTTCCGCGGCGAGCTGCTGCGCACCTGGGACGGCCGCCTGCTGCTGGCCTGGTGCATGCATGAGATCATCGCCGACGGCAGCTCGGGCATGTTGCTCGAGCGCGAGGTGATGGCGCTGCTGGAGCAGGGCGCCGGGGGCGGCGCCGCGCTGCCGGCGCTGGCGATCCAGTACCGCGACTTCGCGGCCTGGCAGAACGGTCTGATCTCGGCGCAGGCCGAACATCCCAGCCGTGGCTACTGGCACCAGCAGCTGCAGGGCGAGCTGCCGCGCGTGCAGCTGCCGTTCGACTTCCCGCTGTCGGCCACCACGCCGACC
>NZ_JAHTGR010000095.1:0-713 GCF_019166075.1 Duganella violaceipulchra
AACCAGCGGCCCAGGTCGCCGCTCTTGTATAGCCGCGCTTCCGCCTGCGCACTGAACGGATCCGGAAGGAAGCGCTCTGCCGTCAACTCCGCACGGTTCAAATAGCCGCGCGCCACTCCCGCTCCCCCAATATAAATCTCGCCCGTCACCCCAACCGGCACCGGCTGCAGGTGGGAGTCAAGGATATAAATTCGCAAGTCATTGAGTGGTTTTCCGACAAGGCTACCAGTCCGCCCATCAATGTCTTCCTCGCTGATATTGTGATAGGTTGCGTGTACCGTGATTTCGGTGATCCCGTACATATTGACGAGTCTGGTGTCATGAATGGAGTTGCGCTCAGTCCATGGTTTAAGCGAATGCAATTCAAGCGCTTCACCACCGAAAATAATCTGGCGCAAAAGATGCTTCTCTCCACATTCCTGCTGCGCCGCGATCAACTGACGGAAGGCGCTAGGTGTTTGGTTCAGTATGGTGACGCGTTCTCGACAAAGCAACGCGTAAAAGCTTTGTGGCGAACGTGCACATATTGCCGGAACGACAACCAAGCGACCTCCGTATAAAAGCGCGCCCCATAGCTCCCATACAGAGAAGTCAAAAGCAAACGAGTGGAACAGCGTCCACACATCGTTGACATTAAAATGAAACCGGTCTTGTGTCGCTGCAAATAGACGTAACACATTTTCGTGCTGAACCATCACCCCCTTGGGCATCCC
>NZ_JAHTGR010000096.1:0-678 GCF_019166075.1 Duganella violaceipulchra
CCGGCCGATTCAGGTAGCCGCGCGCTACACCCGCCCCGCCGATGTAGATCTCGCCGGTTACTCCCACCGGCACCGGTTGCAGGTGGGCGTCGAGGATGTAGAGTTGGGTGTTGGCGATTGGACGGCCGATCGACTCGATTGCATATGATGTTAACGTGCCCGCTTGAACTCTTCGGAGTGAAGACCAAATTGTTGTTTCTGTTGGCCCATATAAATTCCATACAGAGCTTACTATCTTACTCAGGCGAGTTGATACTTCAGTGGTCAGCGCTTCTCCACCACAGAGCACTTTAAGATTGGACGCTCCGTGCCAATCGTCATCCAACAACATCTTCCATGTGGCAGGCGTAGCTTGCATGATCGTAATTGCCGATCGACTTATTATTTTACGCAACCTTACTGAATCCAACACTTGAGCACGGCTAGCGACAACAATTTTGGCACCCACGATAAGTGGCAACCATAACTCCAATCCTGCAATATCGAATGAAAGAGTCGTAACAGCCAAAATCGTATCCGACTGCGTGATCCCAGGTTCTTCATGCATCGTGCGCAAGAAATTTACTACTGATTGATGCGCGACCATCACCCCCTTGGGCATCCCCGTCGAGCCCGAGGTATAGATCACATACGCCAGGTGCCGCGCCGTCAAGCCCAGCAGCGCAGGGTCGGGGTTGT
>NZ_JAHTGR010000097.1:0-669 GCF_019166075.1 Duganella violaceipulchra
TAGCCGCGCGCGACGCCGGCGCCACCGATGTACAGTTCGCCGGTCACGCCGATCGGCGCCGGCTGGCGGTGGGCGTCGAGGATGTAGGCGCGCAGGTCGGGCAGGGGCTGGCCGATCAGGCTGCCCAGTCCGGCGTCCACGTCGGCCGGCGTGATCTCGCGGTAGGTGGCGTGCACGGTGATCTCGGTGATGCCGTACATATTGACCAGGCGGGTGTTGCCGCCGGGGTTGGCGGCGATCCACGGGGCCAGGCTGCGCAGCTCCAGCGCCTCGCCGCCGAAGATGACGGTGCGCAGGCTATGGGCCTCGGACCCGGCCGCGGCCTGGGCCGCGATCAGTTGTTTGAAGGCGCTCGGTGTCTGGTTGAGCACGGTGACGCGTTCGCGGCACAGCAGCGCGTAGAACTCGGCCGGGGCGCGGGCGCACAGGGCGCCGACGACCACCAGGCGGCCGCCGTAGGCCAGCGCGCCCCACAGTTCCCACACCGAGAAGTCGAAGGCGGCCGAGTGGAACAGGGTCCAGACGTCGTCGGCGTTGAAGCCGAACCAGTGGTCGGTGGCGGCCAGCAGGCGCGTCACGTTGGCATGCTCGACCATGACACCCTTGGGCAGGCCGGTCGAGCCGGAGGTGTAGATGATGTAGGCCAGGTGGCCGGCGTGCAGGCCCAGC
>NZ_JAHTGR010000098.1:0-669 GCF_019166075.1 Duganella violaceipulchra
TCCAGCAGGCCGTATGGCAGCGTCGGCTCGTCGATATCGGACAGCATCTGCGTGAAGAAAGCCTCATGCTCGGCGCGGCTCACGCCCAGGCGCGCCTGGGCGATGAAGTTACGGAACGGCAGCGCCCTTGGCAGCTCGGCCTCGCGGCCCAGCTGGACGGCGTGGATTTCAGAGACCAGGATTTCCAGCGTGGTATGGTCGATCGCCAGGTGATGCGTCAGCAGTTGCAACAGCCAGCGTCCGTTGGCGCGGTCCTCGCACAGGAAGGCGCGCAACAGCGGCGCCTGGCGCACGTCGATACGGTAGTGGTGCGGGTCGTAGCGGCCGCCCAGCTGCGCGGCGATCTCGCCGTCGGCCGGCGCCAGATCGATCTCCTCGACCAGCATGCACGCCGAACGTAGCACCACCTGCACCGGTTCGGCCAGGCCTTCCCACAGCACGCCAGTGCGCAGGATGTCGTGGCGGTCGATCACCGCTTGCAGGCTCGCCAGGAAGCCGTCCAGGCGTGCCCGCGTATCGAACTCGATCAGCGTCGGCATGATGTAGGCGTCGCCCTCGCCCTGCATCATGTGGTGGAACAAGATCCCTTCCTGCAAGGGCGCCAGCGGATAGATGTCCTGGATATTGGCGGCGCCGCCCGGCACCGCCGCGACGATGCCGTCGATCTCC
>NZ_JAHTGR010000099.1:0-663 GCF_019166075.1 Duganella violaceipulchra
GACAGCGCGACGACCTGGTCGGTGGTCAGCGCCGCGACGTTGGCGGTGGTGATCGCCGCCACTTGCGCGGTGGTCAGGTTGGACAGCTGGTCGGTGGTCAGCGCCGCCAGTTGCGCCGTCTTCAGCGAGGCGATGATGCTGGTCTTCAGGCCGACGATGTCGGCCGTCTCGATGGCGGCGATGTCCTGGGTCGACAAGGCGCCGAATTGACCGGTGCTCAAGGCGCCCAGCTGGTTCGAGCTCAAGGCCACGATCTGGTCGGTGCTCAGGCCCGAGCCCAGGTTGGCGGTGGTCATAGCGGCCACTTGCGCGGTGCTCAGCGCGCCGATCTGGTCGGTCGTCAGCGCGGCAGTCTGCGCGGTGGTCATGGCGCCGATGGCGGCCGTTTTCAGCGCGCCGATGTCGGCCGTCTCGATGGCGGCGACGGCTTCGGTGCTCAGCGCGGCGACCTGGCTGCTGCTCAGTGCGCCGATCTGGCTGCTGCTCAGGGCGACGATCTGGTCGGTGGTCAGGGCCTTGGTCTGGCTGCTGGTCAGGCCGGCGATGACCGCCGATTTCAGCGCGCCGATGTCGGCCGTTTCAATCGCGGCGATGTCGTTGGTGCTGAAGGCGCTCACCTGGGCCGAGCTCAGGGCGCCGAACTGGTTGGACGACAACGCGACG
>NZ_JAHTGR010000009.1:0-324606 GCF_019166075.1 Duganella violaceipulchra
TATTAGGGTTGGTTTCGCTGCTGGACACTCAGCGGCGTTTCCAGTTTGTTTAATGAACCGCCGTATGCGGAACCGCATGTACGGTGGTGTGAGAGGGCGGTGAGGGCAACTTCACCCCCTACTCGATACCGCCGCCAGTGGCATAACAAGCAACATCGCGCTTCCAGGCTATATTGGCAACATTAATGACAATGGTGTGATTGCAGGTACTGTTTATAGCGTCTCGCATGGCAACCTTATCAGCCGTGGCTATGTTTACGATCACGGCAACGTCAGCTACCTGGACTATGGCACGGAAGCTAACGATATTAATAATTCCGGCGTGGTAGTTGGCTCCGCTAACCACAAAGCCGCCATGTTCGCCAACGGAACCACCACGATGCTCGTGAAAAATGCCTCCTATTCCTCGGCGACAGCAATCAACAATGCCGGCGTGGTGGTGGGTACTTATCCAGTGAGCTTCAGTCCTTGGCAAGACAGTGTCCAGGAAGGATTCGTCAGCAACAATGGCGTGTTCACAACTATCGCTGATCACAAGCCCTTCCCACTGACAATAATCCCCAGCAATATTAGCAGCAACGGCAACGTTGCAGGTAATGAACAAGATCCAAACTATCTCAACGTGACCTCAGCCTGGGCCATAATTAACGGCAAGTTTACGAAATTAGGTGGGTTGCACGATTTCTCCGACGGCCGTATTCACAGCAGCGTCAACGACATTAACAGGAGCGGCTGGGCGGTGGGCGCAGCGGAACTCAGCAACGGTATGTCGCATGCCACATTGTATGAAAATGGTTCGGTTTTCGACCTGAACAGTCTGGTTGATCCTTCGTTGAATGTCACTCTCACTGCAGCGGGTGGCATCAATGACAAAGGCCAGATTGTCGCAACCGCTTGCACAGGTGTTTGGAACGGTTGTTCCGTGGTCCTGCTGAATCCGCTGGCGGCACCGCCGGTGCCGGAGCCGGAAACCTATGCCATGCTGCTGGGTGGTCTGGGCGTGGTCGGCGTTGCGGTACGCCGTCGTCGTCGGTACGCCAAGGGCTGATTCACGTCGCCGGGGCGTTTCTTCTGCTGGTCGGCAAGGTGGGCAATTTGCCTTCCTTGCCAAGCTTGCTGGACGCGCGCTTCGATTTCATCGAAATTCATAAATTTCACCGGCTCGACGACACCCATCTGATGCCGGTGATGGACGCCATGCGCCCAGGCTTCGCGGCGTAGCTGCCGATTGCCCCGCTTGATGGAAATGTTATAAACCGTATTAATGATTTGTTTCGGCCACGATGAAACCATGTGATGGCTGAAATCGTGCGTGAGATCTGCGGCGACGCAAAGTGGGACGAACGTCAAGCGTCGGACGCTCAGACGTAAGGAGTGCCTGCCATGGCGACTTGCAGGCTGACGCTTCCTTTGTCTACGACCGCGAGAAAGATGGATTTTGCTTGCCCGGTATCGCGCCCTTGCCGGAAGGTCCGGTGAGCCTGGACGAGGGCCACGGTCCAGGTCGCCAAGAGCAGACTGGCCGCCAACTGGGCATCGGCATCACCGGGTTCCCGTCCTGCGCATTCGGCCAGCGCCACCGCCACCACCTGCGCTATCTCGTCGCGGGTCGCCCTGGCTCTCGCCTTGAGGGTTGCGCTGCCTTCGATCGTGTCGATGAAGCCCTGGCTTGCTGCGGAAAATCTGGTGTAGGGGCTTTGCTCCTCGGCCAGCCGGTGGGCGAGCCGGCGCAATGCCTCGATCGGAGCGACATTCGGGTCGCGCTCGCGCAAGGCCAGGCGCAGCATTTCGCGGGCTTCTTCGTCGCGATCGAAGAACATATCCTCTTTGCGGGGGAAGTGGTTGAACACCGTCATCCGCCCGACGTCGGCCGCTGCCGCAATGTCGTCCACGGTCACATGATCGAAGCCCCGTTCGAGGAACAGGCGCGTGGCGGCATTGGAGATGCCTTGTCGCGTGGCGAGGCGTTTGCGGGATCGAAGATCGACTGGGATTGACATGTGGCGGATGATAGCATAGTTTACATATACTGAGTACATATTGGGATTAAGTATATGATTGAACAAGTGGATGTGGTCGTGGTGGGCGCCGGGCCGGTGGGGCTGCTGACCGCCATTGAACTGACCTTGGGTGGCGCACGCGTCCTGGTGCTGGAACGCCTGGGCGCCCCGAGCATGGCGATGAAGGCATTTGGCATCGGACCGCTGGGCGTGGAAGCGTTGATGCGTCGCGGCATGGCCGAGGCGATCGCCGCCGCAGAGGCGCGCAGCTTCGCGGAGATTGAGCAGGCTGGAGCGGTATTGCGCGGCCGGACATCCAAGTTCAGCGGCCATTTCGCCGGCCTGTCCTTGATACGCAAGGATGCGCAGAAAGAGCCGGAACGGCGTCCCCGTCCAGTGGATCAGCAGGCGCTGGAAGCCATGCTGGCCGAGCGTGCGCAGGCGCTGGGCATCGAGCTGCGCCGCGCGTGCGATGTCGCCAGTTTCGTCCAGCAGGCGGACGGCGTCGACGTCGAGTGGACCGCGCCAGGTCGCGACGGCCGTGTGCGCTGCGCCTACCTCGTGGGTTGCGACGGCGGGCGCAGCCTCATCCGCAAGATGGCCGGCTTTGACTTCCCCGGCACGCCGCCGACGCTGACCTTTTACCAGGCCGTCGCCGACATTGACCATCCGGATCGCCTGTTGCCGCTAGGCTGGCACCGCACATCGGGCGGCATGTTTTCCTTCGGCCCGGCGCCTGGCCGACTGCTCATGCTCGATTTCAGCGGACCGCCTGAAGACCGGCAGGCACCGCTGACGCGGCAGGAGGTCGAAGCCGTCCTCCGCCGCGTCAGCGGTGCCGACGTCCGGGTGAGGGCGCTTGAAAGCGGCAGCCGATGGACGGACCATACCCGGCTGGTCGACACCTACCGCCGAGGTCGGGTGCTGCTGGCCGGCGATGCGGCGCATGTCCACACGCCGTTCGGCGGACAGGGTCTGGGGCTCGGCCTGGTGGACGCGGCCAACCTCGGCTGGAAGCTGGCGGCGGTGATCCGGGGCGAGATGCCCGACAGCCTGCTCGATACCTACACGGCCGAACGGCGGCCCGCCGCGCAAGCGGTGCTGGCCAACACCTTGGCCCAGGTCGCCATCATGCGGCCCGATCCGCAAGCGGGGGCGATGCGGGAACTGATGGCGGATCTGCTGCAATGCGACGACGTCAACCGGTTGATCGGCGCGATGACCAGCGGCTTGGCCACGCGCTACGATCTTGGGTCGGAATGGGATGAGGTGGGACGGTTGGTGGGCGACCGGCCGATCGCCGGCGCCACGCTCTACGAACTCATGCAGGATGGCGCGGGCGTTTTGCTCGACGCGTCGGCCGACGGCGGCGCGTCCAGACTGGTTGGCGCCATCACGCCAAGGGTACGTTGCATCGGCGTCGATACCGGACCATCGACGTTGATCCGTCCCGATGGCTGCGTTGCTTGGATCGGCGAAGAAAACAGCGTCGCAGGACTGGAGGAGGCGCTCGCGAATTGGTTCGTCTGGGCACGATAAGTTGTCGGATTGAAGCTTGGCGTGGATGCTAAAATGTTAATTTCCGCAGTTCTAAGAGAGAGATTGGAGTCGTCGCTTGAGCAGGCTATTAAGTGGTTGTAACCGCGCTTGCGCGTACCTGCTTCGAGCAGCGTTCAGTGTGGTGATCGGCCTGGGCTGCGGCGGGCCTGCCACTGCCCAAGGTGCAACGATGACTGCGGAAGATATCGGCACGTTTTTCGATCAGCATGCTTCGCGCGAGATGAAGAAGTCGGATGTCGCCGGCGCCGCAATCGTGGTTGTCAAAGATGGCGAGGTGCTGTTTGCGCGCGGTTACGGTCATGCGGACGTTGGGCTTGGGACCCCAGTCTCGCCAGGTGACACGCTGTTCCGCATGGCATCGCTATCCAAGCTGGTGACTTACACCGCAGTGTCGCAATTGGTGGAGCAGGGCAAGATCGATCTGGATGCCGACCTCGCGCGTTATCTGGATTTCCCCATTCCAGCGACGTTCGCTCAACCGATCACGATGCGCCATCTCATGACGCACACAGCCGGCTTCGAAGATACAGTGGAAAACAGGTGGGTCAAGCCTGAAAAACTGACTACGCTGCGGGACTACCTCGTGCGGCAAATGCCCAAGCGTCTGTTTGTTCCCGGCACGGTACCGGCCTATTCAAGCTATGGCACGACGCTGGCGGGTTACATCGTGGAGCGAGTGTCGGGAGAATCTTTCGCGACCTATACCGGGCGCCATATTTTTGCGCCGCTAGGCATGCGCCATTCGAGCTTTGCGCAACCTTTGCCGCCGGACCTCGCGCCGCTGCTGTCGAAAGGATACGCCGTCAAAACCGGGCCTGCCCGCCCGTTCGATACGGCGCAAATAACGCCCGCCGCAGCGTTGTCGAGTACTGCGATGGATATGGCGCGTTTCATGCTGGCCCACCTTGGCGAGCCGACCGCAGCGGGGCCGCCGTTGCTCAAGCCAGCCGCATTGGCGCAGATGCATACCGTCCAATTCCGCCACCATCCCGCAGGGCCGGGGATAGCGCTGGGTTTTTACGAAATGGACGAAGTGGCGCAACGGCTGATCGGACATACCGGTGACATTCCAGGTTTTCACTCGGTCATCTATCTGTTGCCCGAACAGCGCCTTGGCTTGTTCATCGTGCAAAACACCGAAGCCAATCCGGGCATGCGCGAGCTCCTGTTGAAGTCCTTTGCCGAACGCTATCTTCCGCCGCCGTCACCAGCGGCCGCGCCGCCGCATCAGGCCGTGAGCGACGAGTCTGAGCAGATGCAGGGGAGCTACCGCACCACTCGGCGGTTTGAATCGAGTCCGCTGTCTTTGCCATTCCTGCTGCTTGACCAAAACATCGTGCGCGTGGTGAAACCCGGAACACTCGTCATCGACACAGTACGTGGATCGAACGGCAAGCCTGTCGAGTGGCATGAGGTGGAGTCCGGCGTTTGGCAAAGCGCCGCGAATCCGCTTCGTCGCCGCTACATCCTCAAGAATGCGCAAGGCGATTGGGAGATGAGCAGCAACCGGGATCCGATGCAGATCATGCAAAAGGTCTCCTGGCATCAGCACAAGCTGGTCATGCTTTCCATCCTGGTTTTGTCGATTGCTACGGTGTTGCTAAGCGTACTGGCGTGGCCTTTGTCTGTCGTGTTGCGCATGCGCTCCGGCCCAACAGCCGTTCTGTCGCCGGCACTGCTTAAGATTCGGAATCACCTGCGCTTGTCTGGGCTGCTGGCATTGCTGCCATGGGTTTTGTACGGCGGCATTTTGCTGGCTTACTTGAATGACTCCCTGTTCGTTGCTTCGCCCACCTGCGCCATACTCTTGCGTGTGGTTCAGGCCTTGGCGTGGCTCGCGGTGGGCGGCACTGTTATTGCGTTCCGGACTGTGTGGTTAGGTTGGCGCAATCGTGAGGCATCGCTGCTGAGCCGGCTTCACTCTGTGCTGCTGGCCTTGGCATGTTTGGGGACCATGGCGATGGCTAGTCAGGGGAGTTTTCTGATGTGGAATGGGCGTTATTGATGGCGTGCAGGTCTACATCTCTTTGAAGAACTGCAAGTAGCTGCGGCTGACTGGCAGGCGTTCGCTACGTCCCTTGAGCTCGATGTCGGCGGTCTCGTTTTCGCCTCGGGTGACGCGGCGTATCGCCCGCAGATTGACCGCCACCGAGCGGTGGACTTGCGCAAACAGCTGCGGGTCGAGTTGCACAATCAGGTCCTTCAGCGGCATGCGTATCAGCGCCTCGGCGGGCTGCCCTTCGTCGCGGAAGGCGACCAGGGTGTATTTGGTATCGCTCTTCAGATAGTCGATGTCATCAACCGGTATCATCCGCAAGGAGCCGCCCACGGTCGCGCGCAACCAGCGCAGCGCCTCGGGCTGGCCGAGCTTGAGGCGCTCGGCCAATTGCGCCAGCAGCGCCTCGGTGTGCACCGCCGGTTGCGCCGTTTGGGTGCGCGCTTTCAGGCGTTCCACCGTTTCCGCCAGGCGGGCGGCGGTGACCGGTTTGACGAGGTAGTCCAGCACGCCATGTTCGAAAGCATCGAGCGCGTACTGGTCGAAGGCGGTGACGAACACCAGATGCGAACGCTTGCCGATGTGCCGTGCGACTTCGATGCCGTTCAGGCCCGGCATATGCATGTCCAGAAAGCAGATCGTCGGCAGATGTTCCTCGAACAGTTCGATCGCCTGGCGGCCGTTGCGCGCTTGCGCGACGATGTGCAATTCGGGCCAGGCGGCGGCCAGCCGTGCTTCAAGAATCTCGCGCAGCAGCGGTTCGTCGTCGGCGATCAGGGCGCTGATAGGAGTGGTCATGTCGTCTCGATATTGAATTCAATGGTCACTTGTACACCATGTGGCTCCACTTCGACCAGCTCGAGCGTCGCGCTGCCCCGGTAGGCCCACAGCAGCCGCTCGCGCAGCGCCGCCAGGCCGGTGCCGAGGCCCCGGCCGGTCGCCTGCAGGCCGATGCCGGTGTCGATGACGGTCAGGCGGCAACGCGGCGGGGCGCCTTCCGCGGCGAGCACTTCGGCATGCACATCGATACGGCCGCCTTCCTCGCTCGGGTCGATACCATGTTGGACCGCATTCTCAACCAGGGTCAGCAGCGTCATCGGCGGGCAGTGCAGCAGATGCCCGCCGCTGCCTATGTGCAGCGCGAAGGCGAGACGGTCGGGCATGCGCATCTGCATCAGTTCCAGATAGGCGCGCACCAGTTCCAGCTCCTGGCCGAGCGTGTTGGTCGAGCCGTCGAGCCGGGGCACGGCGGCGCGCAGATAGGCCGTCAGGCTTTGCAGCAGCTGCGGCGCGCGCGGCGAGCCGGCCTCCACCAAGGCCTGTACATTGGCCAGGGTGTTGAACAGGAAATGCGGCTGCACCTGGGCGGTAAGCAGGCGCATGCGGGCATCGAGCGCGGCCCGCGCCATCTCGCTGCGCTCCAGCTCGAAGCCGACGGCCTGTTCTTCCACCGTCGCTTCGCGCTGGCGCAGCAGGGCCGTCAGCGCGGTCCAGGGCGCGAGCAGCATGCCCAGCAAAGTGAAGGTCACGAAGCCTTCCAGCCGGTCCGGCTCGTTCCAGAACATCGGCGCGCCCGGCGCGGTACTCCACATGTAGGCGATGAACATGGTGATCGGCACCGTCACGCCGACCGCCGCCACTTGCAGGACCCAGCGGGCCATCCACTTGGGCAGGCGGCGCGGCCATTGTTCGAACAGGCCGAACACCAGCAGCAAGGCCAGGCCGACGCAGAATATCCTGGTCACCAGAACGGACAGGCCGGCCTTCCAGCCAAAGCTGAACAGCAGGATGATCAGCGTACAGAGGATGGCGACGGTGCGCAGGCGGCGCCAGCCAAACATGGCGCGCCAGTTGGCCGGCGCGGCGGGATCGTTGAAGCGGGCGGATTGGTCGGATGGCATGTCCATATGATACTCGATGGATGTAGGGTCGAAGGGCCGCAGCGGCTTAGCGCCAACGCTGCGCCGGCTTGGCGAAGTAGTGCTGCGCGATATGGCGCCATGGCAGTACCAGCGGCGTCAGCACGATACCCAGCAGGCAGGCAAAGGCGGTCTCTTCCACGGCCGGCGTCATGGCCCCGCCCAGCCACAGCGGCAAGGCGATGGCCAGCAGCCAGATCGTTTTCCAGACCAGTTCGAAGATCAGCAGCGGCAGCATTTGCAGCGGATAGCGCAGCCCCCACAGACAGAGGATCGCCAAGCCGCTCAACAGCGCCGCGGTTTCGCCCTTGCGCTGCGCCCAGAGGTCGCTGTGCTGCAGCATCAACGGGCCGAAGCTGAGTGCCAGCCCCAGCGTCACCAGCAAATAGAAGGCGCGCAGCAGGTTCAAGCGCCAGAGTGGGAGGTCGTCGTGGTTCATATGAGTTCGCTTTCAGTGGATGAATTTGTCAGGCCTCGTCGAGGCCGCCTTGAAACTTGAATACGTTCAGCCGAGTTTGGCCAGGCTCTTGCGGGCGTCGTCGAGATTGGCCGGGTTGGAGCGTTTGTTGGCGATGAAGCGTTCATACGCTGCCTTGGCCTGCGCCTTGTCGCCTTTGGCCAGATAGGCGTCGCCCAGGCGGTGCTCGATCGGATACTCGTCGGCGTCGGCCATGGTCTTGGCGCGCTCAAAGTTGCGAATCGCCTCGTCCGCTTGGCCCATCTTGATATGGACCCGGCCCAGCCCGTAGTAGCCGGCGGCGTGGTCGGGCTGGTCGCGCAGCAGGTTCGCGTACAGGCTCTTGGCCTTGGCAAGGTCTTTGCCGTCCGCCAGGAAGACCTGTGCCAGCTGCATGGTGGCGTCGCGAATTTCCTCCCGCATGGCGGCATCCTTGCCCGGTTTGAGCGCAGCCAACTCGGCCTCCATCGCACCCCATTGCTTGGCTTCGGCGGCGATGTTGACCCGGATGATGCGCGCCGTTTCAGGTTGACTGGCGTGCACGGCGGCCTCCAGCTCCTTGGCCTTGGAGACGCTGCCGCCCATCATGCCGGGCACCGTCAGATAGAGCTTGGCCAATTGCACGCGGGCCACGAAACTGTCGGGGGCCAGTTCCAGCGTGCGGCTCCAGGACTCTTTCAGGGTGTCGAGCATGCGCATGGCCTTGAACATCCCCATGCTGAGCATCTGCATGCCCAGGTTCTGCGCCGTCGCCAGATGGCACACCGCCGCCGTCGGATGCTGTTCGATGCAGCGTTTGGCCTGCTTGGCGCCGGCTTCCAGCCGTTTCGCGTCACCGGCGTCGGCGAAGGTCAGCGCCAGGGACAAGGCCGCGCTGGCCTCGGCATCGCCGGCATCGGCCTTCAGACGGGCTTGCGCTTGCCGCTCCAGTTCGATGTAGTTGCCGGCGTCTTGCAGCGACTCAAACTGCGCATCCTTGAAGATGGCAGCCTGGGCTGTGCCCATGCCGGTCAACAGCGCAAGGGTGACGATCGAAAGGAGGTTGCGTGGACGAATGCGTTGAGTTTTCATGGTCGGCGTAGTCTTAAGACAGGCGGTTGAGGAAGCGAGATGCGGAACGGTGCGGCTCAGATCTCGCCAGGACAACCCATGGTATTGCGCCGCCGCCCCACCCAATCGGCGTTTCGGACGAACGACGGCGCGCGGGTATTGAGCCACGGCTTGGCGGGATGAGCGGCTCTGCGGGTCGATTTGCGGGCGCTGGCGTCGTTCGTCGTGCTGGGGCGTGGTTCGTGCTGGCGGTGGCGTAGCCGGTCACTTGTGGCTAGTCCCGGCTGGGTCATGCTGGTAAGGTGGACGTTTTCGCAACAACGAGATCCATACCATGAAAAAAGTTCTGCGGTTCCTGATGTTCACCCTGTTGGGCCTGCTCGCCCTGGTGGCTGTGCTGGCCGGTCTGCTCGGCTATTTCGTCTATACCCCCGATCCCGAGAAGCCGCAGCTGTCCGGCACCCTCAGCCAGGGTTCCATCGAAGTAGCCGGCCTGAAGCGTAGCTACCGGACTTATGTGCCCAAGGGCTTGCCCAAAGGCGCGCCCCTGGTGGTGGTGATGCATGGTTCCGGAGAAGGCATCCAGCAAATTCGCGTCGGCACCGGTTATAGCTTCGAACGCCTGGCCGACCAGCATGGCTTCGCCGTTGTGTACCCGAAGTCTTACGCCTTCGACTGGAATGACTGCAGTTCGATCGGTGACACCAAGGTGAACGGCGTCAGTGCCGACGACGTGGGCTTCCTGGGCACCCTGGTCGACAAGCTGGTCGGCGAAATCGGACTCGATCCGACGCGTGTGTTTGCTGCCGGGGTGTCGAACGGCGGCTCGATGGGGATACGCCTGGCGCTGGAGCAACCGAGCCGTTACCGCGCGGTGGCCGCGGTGATCGCCAATCTGCCGGCGGCGCAGAATTTCCAATGCAAACCTGTGGCGCAGACCACGCCAGTGATGATCATGAACGGCACCAAGGATCCACTGGTGCCGTACGCAGGCGGCGAGATCAACCTGTTGGGGCTGTTCTACAAGGGGGGGCAGGTCATTTCCTCGCAGGCATCGGCGCAATATTTCGCGGATCGCAGCCAGCTTGTTGGTGCGCCTCAGATCAGCCTGACACCAGCGGCAGAGGGCGTCAGTGTCGAGCAGGCCCGCTGGCACAACGACGGCAAGAGCGAGGTCGAGCTGGTGACCATCCATGGCGGCGGCCACGGCCTGCCGCAGCCGTATGCGCGCCGCCCGCGCCTGTTGGGACCGTCGCCGATGGAGCCCAACGGGCCGGCCATGATCTGGGCCTTCTTCGAGCGGCAGCTGCCATAAACTTTTTCGCGCTATCCACGTTACTTCGGAGTTATTGAAAATGACCATACTGTATGTTGATCCCGGCAGTTCTGTCCTGGTTCACGTTGCCGCTGCGGCGGTCTTGTACCTGCACATCGGCGCCGGCAGCGTGGGCCTGCTGTCCGGCGTGGCCGCCTTCGTGTTCCGCAAAGGTTCCGAGCTGCACCGCCTGGCTGGAAAAATCTTTGTCGTGGCGATGATGATGATGTCCGGGATTGGAGCCTGCGTGGCGCCGTTCCTGCCGACTCCCGAGCGCGCTTCGGTAGTCGCCGGCGTGTTGACCTTCTACCTGGTTTTAACCTCGTGGACGGCGGTCAAGCGCAAGGCCGGTCAGGTCGGGCGCTTCGACTATGGTGTGCTTTTGACTTCGATGGGCATTACCATTGCCGGCACCTATTTTTTCTGGCTGGCCGGGCAGAGCACGACAGGCAAGCTGGACGGCCAGCCTGGCGCTGCCTTTGTCTTATTCGTGATCGTCGGCAGCGTGGCAGCGGTGGGCGATCTGAGATTGATACTGAACCGCGGCGTCACCGGCGCGACGCGCGTGGCCCGTCATCTGTGGCGCATGACCGTCGCCTTTTTCATTGCGGCCAATTCGCTGTTCCTGGGGCAGCAACAGGTCTTTCCGAAGGCGGTGCGGGATTCGGGGGCGCTGAATGCGCCGGCGCTGCTGATCCTGGCCTTGTTGGTGTACTGGCTTTGCCATGTCGGCTACGGCGCCTACCGGCGCAAGCGGGTTCGTCATGTTATGACACCGTCGTAAACCAGCGAGCTGCAAGCGACCGGCAATCAAAGCGGCAGAACGTCTTTGAAAAGAATGCACAATTTTGCAAAAATAGCTTGTACAATCAATGACTTGGGATTCTATAAAAACGGCAAAAAAAGCGGCAGAAATGTACGACTCACCACACCAATTTGAGCCTCTCTTGTTAACCGAGCGCCAACTGGACGAAGTTGGCGCGCTGGGCGAGAGCGTGGTCTTGGGATCAGTGAAATTGGCGTCTGCCGCGCATGAAACAACGCGGGCCACACTGCGCGAGTTGGTCAGAAAAATGAATTCCTTCTATAGCAATCGAATAGAAGGGCAGAGCACCCATCCACGCAATATCGAGAGGGCACTGCAAAACGATTTTTCCCAGAAGCCGGAGGAGGCCCGGTTGCAGCGGATCGCACTCGCGCACATCGCCGCAGAACAAGAATTGGAAGGCTTGGTCGAACATCGCTCCGCGTTGACGTCCACATTTCTGACCGATGCACATCGCGCCCTATATGAGCGACTGGAACCGGGCGACCGGCTGTCCGGTGATGGCGAAGTAATTATTCCCGGTCAAGTCCGGACCCGTGATGTCCATGTGGGCAGGCATATCCCTCCTACTGGGGCGTCTCTGCCGGCGTTTCTCAAGCGGATGGACGATGTCTACGGTTCATCGCGGGGATGGGAGCGTATCTTGATCAATATGGCCTGTGCTCACCATCGTGTGGCTTGGGTACATCCTTTCCTTGATGGTAACGGCAGGGCCACGCGGCTTCAGAGCCATTGCTCCCTTTGGAAATTATCGGAAGGCCTTTGGTCTCCGAGTCGGGGATTCGCGAGATCGACGGAAGCATACTATGCGGCGCTACACAACGCCGATTCTCCGCGCCGGGGGGATTTGGATGGCCGGGGAAACCTCAGCGCGTCAGGGCTGCTGGAGTGGGTCAAATACTTCCTTGGCGTGTGCGACGACCAGGTGACGTACATGTCGAAAATGCTCGCTCTGGATGGAATAAAGCAGCGCATTGAGGCCTTTGTGATTTTCCGGTCGACGCAAGACAAGGGCATCAGACGCGAAGCAATTTTGCCGCTTACTCATATTTTCGGACTGGGCCCAGTCGCTCGCGGTGAGTTCGCCCAGATGACAGGTCTTGGCGAGCGAAATGCCCGATCGCTGTTGTCGCAACTCTTGGCCGACGGTTTGCTCGTCAGTGACACGGCGTATGGCGCGGTTCGCTTCGGGCTGCCCCTGGATTCGCTCGGCATGCTCTTTCCAAACCTGTACCCCGAGGCGAATCTTCCGCTGGATTAGTTGCGGTGACATCGACGACTAATTTCACAGGCCCGGCCTACATCCATGGTGTCAAAACGATAAATGCAAGGATGCAAAATTTTTTGCAACGACCCAGCATTAATTATTACTGGAGAAATAATTGCATTATGCTATCTCCATTTCAACACTAATGAAGGGTGCGACGTGGGGTCCCAAGTTAAAGAGTCCGTAATGGAGGCCATTGGCAATACTCCAGTGGTCAGGTTGAAGCGTATTTTCCCTAACGCACACGTCGTAGCCAAACTAGAGTATATGAATCCGGGCGGGAGCATCAAGGATCGTATGGTGCGGCATATGCTTAAATCCATGCCTAAAGGGACCGAGCGGGTTGTCGAGAGCTCATCAGGGAACACCGGTGCGGCGCTGGCGATGGCGAGCGCCATTTTTGGACTGCGCTGTGACGTCACTGTGCCGGAGACCACGAGCAATGAAAAGATCAAGCGCATCGGTGCGTATGGAGCGCGCGTCCACCTGTGCAGCGTCGATAGTGAGCGGGCCACCGAGCTTGGCTACCATGCGGTTGCCGAGCGGATTGCAAAGGAAGACGATGCGTTTTACCTCGACCAGTATTGTTCCGATTTGAACCGGGAGGCCCACTACACTGATACCGGGCCTGAGCTGTGGACGCAACTGGATGGCGAGATCGATGTCTTTTTGTGTGGTATCGGATCCGGCGGCACCATCTCGGGTATTGGACGTTACCTTAAGGAGCGCAATCCGGCATTACGGGTGATCGGTGTCGAGCCGCTACACTCGTCCTACCGAAAAGTAGTGACGGACGCGCCGACTCAGGGACAGTTTGGTACTGTTATCGAAGGAGTTGGAAAGCTGCAGCCTTCATCCAGTTTCGACCCGTCGGTCGTCGATGATGTCCTACAGGTTTCTGATGAGCAGGCATTGGTATGGGGACGGCGTCTCGCACGGGAGGAAGGTATTCTCGTCGGCGGCTCAAGCGGCTGCGTGGCTGCCGGTATTGCAGCGCTTTTGCCGAAGTTGCAGGGTATGCGGATCGCAACATTATTTCCCGATTCGGGCGTGTTTTACCTGTCGAAGTACTCATAGCGCGTCGCCGGTCTGCCGTCGGGAGCGGTCGTCCCAATCGGCAGCCCATTTACGAGTATGGAGCAGGAGGTGCGAGAAGCGCTATCGAGCATCTTGCGGGTACTGCTTACTCATTACTGGCGCCGTTGATACTCGCCCAAATGAAAAGGGCTTACATCTCTGTAAGCCCTTGATCTTGCTGGTGCCGACTGCCGGTTTCGAACTGGCCACCTGATGATTACAAATCAACTGCTCTACCAAATGAGCTAAGTCGGCGAAACTTGTACGGGGCGAATTATACGCTATTTAATTCGCGTAAGAGTAGGCCGGCCGCCCTTTTTTGGCGGCTCGTTATCGTCGTCCGGAGCGCTTGGGGCCTCGCTCTTGGCCTCTTGCAAAGGCGCTGGAACAGCCGCCAGCACCGGCGCCGGCGCGCTGATTTCTTCGTCCGCCACCGGCTCGGCAAAGCCCGCTTGCGGCTCGAACGCCATCCCTTGGCCGTTCTCGTTGGCATAGATCGCCATGACGTTGTTGACCGGGACGTAGATCTCGCGCGACACGCCGCCGAAGCGCGCGTGGAAGCGGATGCTGTCGTTGTCCATCTTCAGGCCCGAGGTGGCGCCGAAGCTGATGTTGAGGACGATTTCGCCTTTTTTCACATATTCCATCGGCACCGTGGTCGAGGCGTCGACCTTGACGGCGAGGTAGGGCGTATAGCCGCTATCCGTGCACCACTCATAAATGGCGCGCAGCATGTAGGGCTTGGTTGAGATTTCAGACATGGTATTCCAGACTGCAGTAGAACCCGGCGCGCCGCCGACTAAGGCCGGCAAACGCGCCGATAGACTTCAAGTAAAACGGTCAACGCCCAAATTAACGGCGCATGACCTTTTCCGACGGCGTCAGCGCTTCGATATAGGCAGGGCGCGAGAAGATGCGCTCGGCGTACTTCATCAGCGGCGCTGCGGTCTTCGACAGTTCGATGCCGTAGTGATCCAGACGCCACAGCAGCGGCGCGACCGCCACGTCCAGCATCGAGAACTCATCGCCGAGCATGTACTTGTTCTTCAGGAACAGCGGCGCGAGCGTGGTCAGGCGGTCGCGGATTTCTGCGCGGGCCTTGTCGTGGCTCTTGTCGTTGCTCTTGGCGCGTTCGCTTTCCAGCACGTGCACGTGAACGAACAATTCCTTCTCGAAATTGAACAGCATCAGGCGCGCACGCGCGCGCATCAGCGGATCGGCCGGCATCAGTTGCGGATGCGGGAAGCGTTCGTCGATGTACTCATTGATGATGTTCGATTCGTACAGGATCAATTCACGTTCAACCAGGATAGGCACCTGACCATACGGATTCATGGTCGAGATGTCTTCCGGCTTGTTGAACAAGTCGACGTCGCGCACTTCGAAGTCCATGCCTTTTTCAAACAGGACCAGACGGCAGCGTTGCGAAAATGGGCAGGTTGTACCCGAGTAGAGAACCATCATTTTTATAGTTCCTTAGAAACAAAGGGGGTGAAGCCGCGAACGGATCACCCCAGATCGCCCGCCAACGCGGGCATCGCAAAACAAGCGCCGGCCAGCCGGCGCTCTCGATTATTTAACTTCTTTCCAGAACGACGCGTTCAGGCGCCATGCCAGGAAGGCGAACAGGGCCATGAAAAGCACCACCGCCACGCCCAGTTTCTTGCGGGTCTGCGCCGCAGGCTCCGCCATCCACTCCATGTAACCGACCAGGTCGGCCACCGCAGTGTCATATTCCAGTTTGCTCAGCTTGCCCGGCGTGACCTGCTCGAAGCCGGCAAACTGATGAATCTTCTTGCCTTCTTCGTGCGGATCGGCCACTTCTTCCATCTTGACCTTCTGCACGCCCTGCAGTTCCCACAGCGCATGCGGCATCGCCACGTTGTTGAGCACCAGGTTGTTCCAGCCGGTCGGGCGGGTGTCGTCCTTGTAGAAGGTGCGCAGATACGTGTACAGATAGTCGCCGCCGCTGCCGGCGCCCGACGATTTCGCGCGCGAAATGACGGACAGGTCCGGCGGCACCACGCCGAACCATGCTTTCGCATCTTTCGGATTCATCGTGGTGGTCATCATTTCGCCGACTTTGTCGCCGGTGAACAGCAAATTGGCCTTGATTTGCTCTTCCGTCAGGCCGAGGTCGCGCAGACGGTTGTAGCGCATCGAGGACGCATTATGACAGTTCAGGCAGTAATTGACGAACAGCTTGGCGCCATGTTGCAGTGCTGCCATGTTATTCGAACGGTCCGGCGCCTTGTCGAGCGCGATGCCGCCTTCGTTAGCCAGTGCCAGACCTGGCAGCAATGCCAGGATGGCGAGCAGTTTTTTAGGAAAATTCATGTAATGTCCTTTGTGTACTTTAGCCGGGGTGGTCGATCAGTGCGCGTGGAACACTACGCGGTCCGGGACCTTCTTGAACGTGCCCATGGCGCTCCACCATGGCATGAACAGGAAGAAGCTAAAGTAAAGCAGGGTGCATACTTGCGAGAACAGCGTGCGGCCTTCGGTCGGTGGCAGGGTACCCAGGTAGCCCAGCGCCAGGAAGCAGAAGAAGAACACGCCGTACACATACTTGTGCCAGCTCGGACGGTAGCGGATCGACTTGACCGGCGACTTGTCCAGCCAAGGCAGGAAGGCCAGGATCACCACCGAACCACCGAAGAACACCACGCCCCAGAACTTGGCGTCGAGCACCTGCGGCAGCATGCCGATGATGGCCACCAGCGCGATCACGGCGATGGCGGTCTTCACCATGCTCGACAGGCGCGATTTCAGCCAGATGAACACCACGTAGGCGGCGACGAAGAACATCAGCACCCACATGAAGTCGGCGGTGGTGGCGCGCAACACCGAGTAGAACGCGGTGAAGTACCAGGTCGGTGCGATGTGCAGCGGGGTCTTGAGCGAATCGCCCGGCAGGAAGTTGTTGTATTCCAGGAAGTAGCCGCCCATTTCCGGGGCGAAGAACACCACGGTGCTGAAGATCAGCAGGAAGATCGATACGCCGAACAGGTCGTGCACGGTGTAGTAAGGGTGCGAAGGAATCGAATCGACCGGGTGGCCGTCGGCGCCCAGGTTTTCTTTCACTTCGATGCCGTCCGGGTTGCTCGAACCGACTTCGTGCAGCGCGATCAGGTGGGCAGCCACCAGACCCAGCAGAACCAGCGGGATCGCGATCACGTGGAAGGCGAAGAAGCGGTTCAGGGTGGCGTCGGAGACCACGTAGTCGCCGCGGATCCACAGCGACAGGTCAGGGCCGATCAGCGGAATGGCGCCGAACAGGTTGACGATCACCTGGGCGCCCCAGTACGACATCTGGCCCCATGGCAGCAGGTAGCCGAAGAACGCTTCGGCCATCAGGCACAGGAAGATGGCGAAACCGAACAGCCAGATCAGTTCACGTGGCTTGCGGTACGAGCCGTACAGCAGGCCGCGCGTCATGTGCAGGTAGACGATGATGAAGAAGGCCGAGGCGCCGGTCGAGTGCATATAGCGCACCAGCCAGCCCCACGGTACTTCGCGCATGATGTATTCGACCGAACCGAAAGCCAGCAGGGCGTCCGGCTTGTAGTGCATGGTCAGGAAGATGCCGGTGACGATCTGCAGCACCAGCACCAGCATGGCCAGCGAGCCGAAGATGTACCAGAAGTTGAAGTTTTTCGGAGCGTAGTACTTGCCCCATTGATCATTCCACAGCTTGGTGAGCGGGAAGCGGTCGTCGACCCAGCCCAGCGCCTTTTGTGCGGCCGGAGCATCGGCCGGGAATTTTGTCTCTTTGAAAGCCGCCATGATTTACGCCTCGCCTTTCTCGTCTTTACCAATGATCAGCTTGGTGTCGCTCAGGAACATATGGCGCGGCACTTGCAGATTGTCCGGCGCCGGCTTGTTCTTGAACACGCGGCCGGCCATGTCGAAGGTCGAGCCGTGGCATGGGCAGAGGAAGCCGCCCTCCCAGTCGTCCGGCAACGATGGCTGCGGGCCTGGGGTGAATTTGGACGAGGGCGAGCAGCCCAGGTGGGTGCAGATGCCGACAGCGACCAGCAGCTCGGGTTTGCGCGAGCGCCATTCGTTGCGGGCATATTCCGGGGTGAATTCGTCCGGGTTGCGCTTGGAGTCGGCGTCGGCCACCTTGCCGTCGGTCTTTTTCAGCGAGGCCACCATTTCAGGGGTACGCTTGATGATCCAGACCGGCTTGCCGCGCCATTCGACGGTTTTCATTTCGCCTGGATTGAGGCTGGAAATATCCACTTCCACCGGTGCGCCGGCCGCTTTAGCGCGTTCGGACGGTTGGAACGTGCTAACCAGTGCCCCGGCGGTTGCCAGACCCACTACACCACCCGCCGCGCCTGTTGCGACGAGCAATCCGCGACGGCCGGAATCGACCTGCTTTTCGATACTCATACAAACCCCAATCAGTCAAAGTGCGAACAAAATCCGAGAACCGAGAACAAAACCTGAAACTTGATGAAGCACGAATATAGCTTCTAGCAACCTTAAATTATAAGGTAAGCGTGATACGAATTAAAGCAAAAACGTTGCCGTAACCCCAATTGGCGCGATTTGCGCACCGTTTTGGACTTGAATTCCGCCGGGCTATCCCCTACTGGCGGGGCGCAAGCCATAGATATTGATACAAGACAAATTTATAGCGTAATTCGCTACCTAAATGCGCACAGGGCGCGCGTGTTTGGAATCTAATTGAAAAAATAGTATGATCCAAGCGCAGTTTTGTTCACAAATGACCACAGCGGGGATAAAAAAATGTCAATGATGCAGGAATTTAAAGAATTCGCGATGAAGGGCAATGTGGTCGACCTGGCTGTGGGTGTGATCATCGGTGGCGCTTTCGGCAAGATCGTCGACTCGCTGGTGGCCGACATCATCATGCCGCCGATCGGCAAACTGTTCGGCGGCCTGGATTTCGCCAATTACTACATCGGCCTCAACGGCCAGGATGCGCACCTGAGCCTGGTCGAAGCGAAAAAGCTGGGCGCGGTGTGGGCCTACGGCAATTTCGCCACCATCCTGCTGAACTTTGTCATCCTGGCCTTCGTGATCTTCCAGATGGTGCGCCTGATGAACAAGGCGCGCACCCTGAACACCAGGGAAGCGGCGGCTGAAGCGGCCGCGGCGCCGGCGCCGACGCCGGAAGATATCGTGCTGCTGCGCGAGATCCGCGACTCACTCAAGAAATAACAAGGACGCCGTCTTCCGGGACGGCAGGCTGAAAGCTATGCGACGACTCTGGTTATTGTTTGCGCAAACGGTGACCGTCGTACTGGCACTGTATTTCGTCTACACGGCCGTGGGGCCGGAGCGGCGCGCGCCGGTGCGAACCCAGCAAATGGGCAGCGCCGACCATCCGGCCCTGATGCTGGAGGCGGGACCGGGCAAGGCGCCCGGCGTGGCGGTTGGTTCCTACCGCGCGGCGGCCGGGCGGGCGATGCCGGCCGTGGTCAACATCATCACCAGCAAGAAACCCAAGCGCGGCAAGCATCCGCTGCTGCGCGATCCCTTCTTTAAAAAATTCTTCGGCGAGCGCGACCGCGATCACGACGGCGAGAGCGACGACGAGGAGTCCAGCCTGGGCTCGGGCGTCATCGTTTCCGGCGAAGGCTATATCCTGACCAACAACCACGTGGTGGAGGCGGCCGACGAAATCGAGGTCATGCTGGCCGACGGCCGCAAGGCGGCCGCCCAGGTGGTCGGCACCGACCCCGAGACCGACCTGGCCGTCATCAAGATCGAGCTCGACAAGCTACCGGTGATCGTGCTGGGCCAGGCCGAGCAGGCGCAGGTGGGCGACGTGGTGCTGGCCATCGGCAACCCGTTCGGCGTCGGCCAGACGGTGACGATGGGCATCATCTCCGCGCTGGGCCGCAACAACCTGCACATCAACCATTTCGAGAACTTCATCCAGACCGACGCCGCGATCAACTTCGGCAATTCCGGCGGCGCGCTGGTGGACGCCAACGGCAACCTGCTGGGCATCAACTCGGCGATTTATTCGCAGTCGGGCGGCTCGGTCGGCATCGGTTTCGCGATACCGGTGTCGACCGCCAAGTCGGTGATGGAAGCCATCATCAAGTCCGGCCACGTGGTGCGCGGCTGGATCGGCGTGGAAACCCAGGAGATCACGCCGGAGCTGGCGTCGAGCTTCGGCCTGAAGCGCCAGAGCGGCGCCATCATCGCCGGCGTGGTGCGCAACGGCCCGGCCGACAAGGGCGGCATGAAGCCGGGCGACATCCTGCTGTCGGTGGACAACAAGCCGGTGGCCGACACCAACGAGATGCTGAATGTGATCGCCCAACTCGTTCCTGGCGGAAAAGCTAAAATGACGATCTTGCGCAAGAGCCGCGAGACCACGCTGGACATCACGGTCGGCAAGCGACCGGCCGGCGCCAAATAAGGAACTTTAATGCATCTGCGCGACCTGACTCAATTCCTCAAGGAACTGGCGGACAACAACAACCGTCCCTGGTTCATCATGAACAAACCGCGCTACGACATCCTGCGCGAAGAATTCCTGCAAGTGGTGACGGACATGATTATCGAGCTGGGCAAGTTCGACCCGGCGGTCAAGTTCTGCAATCCGAAAAAGGCGATGTTCCGCATCAACCGCGACGTGCGTTTCGCGCACGACAAGAGCCCGTACAAGACGCGCTTCTCGGCGGCCGTGGCGCCGAACGACCTGCGCCGTCCGAGCAAGGCCGGCGGGCCGACCTACTACATGCAGATCGACGGCTCTGGCCGCTTGTTGTTCGGCGCCGGCGAATACATGCCGCCGCCACCGCGCCTGAAGGCGCTGCGCCAGCACATGGTCGACGACGCGGCCGGCTTCAGCAAGGTGCTGAAGAACAAGAAGTTGAAAGCCACCTTCGGCGACATCCAGAACGAGGGCAAGCTGATGCGCCCACCCAAAGGTTTCGACCCTGAGCACGAGCACATCGAATACATTAAGCTGAAGAGTTTCTTCGTCTGGACCGAGCTCGACCTGCCGATGAACCAGCCGGAACTGCTGGTGCCGATGATAGCGAGCGGGCTCAAGGATGCATTCCCGCTGGTCGAATGGATGCGCGCGGCAAAAGAAGAGGAAGAAGAATAAAAACCACGGGGGTCAAGTCTGACATTCGGACACGAGCTCTGCCGTAACCACGGCTACGGCAGAGCTCGTGTCCGAATGTCAGACTTGACCCCCGTGCTTATTTTTCGTCGCGCGGGTCGCGGGCCAGCAGGCGCGAGACCATCGCCTGCGGCTGGTCGCCGTCGAACAGCACGCCGGCCACCGCGTTGGTGATCGGCATGTCGACGCCCATGCGGGCCGCCAGCTCGCGCACGGCTTTCGAGCACGGCACGCCTTCGGCCACATGGCCCAGCTCCTGCACGATGAGGTCCAGCGGCTTGCCCTGCGCCAGCCCGAGGCCGACGCGACGGTTGCGCGACAGGTCGCCGGTGCAGGTCAAAATCAGGTCGCCCATGCCGGTCAGGCCCATGAAGGTTTCGGTATGCCCGCCCAGCGCGGTGCCGAGCCGGGTGATTTCCGCCAGGCCGCGCGTGATCAGCGCGGCGCGCGCGTTCAAGCCCAGGCCCAGGCCGTCGGCCACGCCGGTGGCGATGGCCAGCACGTTTTTCACCGCGCCACCGACCTCAACCCCCACCAGGTCTTCGCTGGAATACACGCGGATATTGCCGCCGTGGACGGTCGCCACCACGCAGTCGCGCAAGGCCGCCGAGTCGGAGGCGATGGTCAGCGCGCACGGCAGGCCCTTGGCCACTTCCTGCGCAAACGACGGTCCCGACAAGGCGCCGCCGGCCACGCCGGCGCCCAGCACTGCGCGCACGATCTGGTGCGGCAGCAGGCCGGTGCCGTATTCGAAACCCTTGCACAGCCACACCACGTTCGGGATCGCCCGCGATTTGAGCTGCTCCAGCAGCGGCCGCAAGCCCGCCACCGGGCAGGCGGCGATCAGCAGGCTGTCCGGGCCGGCCACATGGGCCAGCGCGGCGTCGAAATCGGCGGCGACCCGCAGGCCGTCAGGGAAGGGATAACCAGGCAGGTAGCCGGTGTTTTCGCGCGCGCGCGCCATGTCCTGCAGGGCGCCGCTATTGCGGCCCCACAGCAGCACGTCGTGACGCTGGGCCAGCGCCATGGCGACGGCGGTGCCCCAGGCGCCTGCGCCGAGCACAGCCACCTTGCGGACAGTCGCCGCTGGTTTGTTTGGATTATCTTGCATGGGACCTCATTCGGCGACCGGATGTCGCCGCTACGGCAATTATATGCCCCAGACTTCGGAATTCTTGACGTAACCGACCAGGCCGTCGCGATGGCGCACCTTGAGCCAGCCGCCAGTGGCCGATTCGGTCACTTCGAGCAGCACGCCCTTGTCGGCGGTGAACACCGGCGCGGCGCCATCGTCCGGCGTGCTGCGGATTTTCAGGTTGGGGGTGCGGATGATGACGTTGCGCTTGCCGACCAGGCCTTTGGCCTCGGTCCAGGCCAGTTCGCCGTTGACGTCGCGTACTTTCAGCCATTCGCCATAGGCCAGCACCACTTCCAGCGGCGCGCCGCGCGGCACGACAAACAGCTTGCCGCCCTTGGTCGATGGCGCGTCGTAGAGGATGACGGGTGCGGCGCCCACCGTTTTGAAGTCGAACGCGTGACTGGCACTCATGGCCAACAACATGGTCAGACTGGCGATTAAACGGGGAAATGTCATGGCTTACCTTGCAGATGGACAGCGCGCGAAGGCGCGGCATGTCGGGGTGATACCGCTGCCGGACGTGGCGCCCGGCAGCGAAGTACTTCAGTACGACTTAGTGCGTGGTGGCAGCGCCGTCGGTTGCTGCTGGTGCTGCGGCGGCCGCATCGGCGATCGCTTGCATGCGCTGCTGGTAGAACACTTCGAAGTTGATCTCAGCCAGGTGCACTGGTGGGAAACCGGCACGGGTGATCACGTCGGCGATGTTGGCGCGCAGGTAAGGGTACACGATGTTCGGGCAACCGATGCCCAGCAGCGGATCGAGCTGCTCTGCTGGAATGTTGCGCGCTTCGAAGATACCGGCTTGCTTGCCTTCAACCAGGAAAGCGACCTTGTCTTTGACTTTGGCGGTCACGGTGATGGTGACGGTCGATTCGAACACGCCATCGGCCAGTGGCTCGGCGCCAACGTCCAGGGCGACTTCGATGGTCGGTGCTTCCTGTTCCAGGAAGATCGATGGGGAGTTCGGTTGTTCCAGCGACATGTCTTTCAGGTAGACGCGTTGGATTTGGAATACTGGTTGCAGGTTTTCGTCAGACATGGAACGCTTTCGTTATAGTGAAAACGAGCGGCACGGGCCGCTCAGAATAAGTTTGCTTGGTATGGAGCTCAAATCAAACGCGAGGGCAATTGTATCAAAACCATTATGGTTTCAAACTATTTCTGCGGCCCTCTCGTTGTATTTGGGGCTGATTAGCCATTTAACAAGGGCGACAGGCCGCCAGCTTGATCCAACGCATACAAATCGTCGAAACCGCCGACATGGGTGTCGCCGATGTAGATCTGCGGCACGGTGCGGCGACCGGTCTTTTGCATCATCAGCATGCGCTGCTCCGGGTCCAGGTCGACGCGGATCTTCTCCAGGCCGGTCACGCCCTTGGCTTCCAGCAGGCGCTCGGCGCGCACGCAGTAGGGGCATACGGCGGTGGTGTACATGATTACACGGGCAGTCATCTCGACCTCCTTATTTGGCCAGCGGCAGGCCGGCTTTTTGCCATGCGGCAACGCCGCCGTCCAGGTTCACCACGTCGGTAAAGCCGGCTTTGGCCAGTTTGGCGGCCGCCGACGAGGCGCGCGCGCCCGTCTTGCAGACCACGACCACGCTCTTGGTCTTGAACTTTTCCAATTCGCCGAGGCGGTTGGACAGCTCGCCCAGCGGAATATTCTTGGCTTCTGGCAAGTGACCAGCAGCAAATTCCGTTGCGTCGCGGACGTCTACAATGGTGGCTTTGCTGCGGTTGATCAACAGCGTCACCTCTTGCGCGGAGGCGCGTTTGCCGCGCTGCGTCAGGACCGGCCAGAGCAGGGCGCCGCCCGAAAGGAGCACGATGGCGATGATGAAAATATTGTCAATGAAGAATTTCACAGGGTTCCAATGGTTTAAGTCAATCCGCGCATTATAAAATAGAAGCTGGAAGAGTTCTCGCAGTACCGGTTTTCCGTCCCGTTCAATCCTTTTTGAAGATAGTTCACATGTATAAAATCGTATTCATGCGCCACGGCGAGTCCACCTGGAACCTCTCGAACCGCTTCACCGGCTGGACCGATGTGGACCTGACCGAGAAGGGCATCGCCGAAGCCAAGGCGGCCGGCAAGGTGCTGAAAGAGTCCGGCTACACCTTCGACCTGGCCTACACCTCGGTGCTCAAGCGCGCGATCCGCACGCTGTGGCTGAGCATGGACGAGATGGATATGATGTACCTGCCGGTCAAGAACGACTGGCGCCTGAACGAGCGCCACTACGGCGCCCTGCAGGGCCTGGACAAGGGCGAAACCGCCGCCAAGTACGGCGACGACCAGGTGCTGGTATGGCGCCGCAGCTACGACACGCCGCCGCCGCCGCTGGCCGACAACGACGACCGCGCCTCCTTCAACGACCCGCGCTACGCCGGCCTGGACAAGTCGCAGATCCCGCTGACCGAATGCCTGAAGGACACCGTGGCGCGCGTGATGCCGGTGTGGGACGAGGACATCGCCCCGGCCATCCGCGCCGGCAAGAAGATCATCATCTCGGCCCACGGCAACAGCCTGCGCGCCCTGATTAAGATGCTCGACGGCATCAGCGACAACGACATCGTCGGCCTCAACATCCCCAACGGCCAGCCGCTGGTCTACGAGCTGGACGAGAACCTGAAGCCGATCCGCCACTACTACCTGGGTGACGCCGACGCCATCGCCGCGGCCCAGGCGGCCGTCGCCAACCAGGGCAAGGCCAAGTAATTTGTCGCCTTCTTCCTTCCGCGGCTGGCGTGGTGCCGCCACCAGTGCGGCACTCTTGCTGATGATGCTGAACGGGGCGCAGGCCGCGCCGTTCAGCAAGACCACCGAGCGCAGCAAGCAGAAAGCGGCGGCCGAGGCCGAGCGCGCCGGCTTGCAGCAAAAACTCAGCGCGCTCAAGAAAGACATCGGCAAGACCGAAAGCGCCAAGGACGACGCGGCCGACACGCTGGCCGAGTCCGAACAGGCGATCTCGGACGCCAACCGCTCGCTGCGCGACCTGGCGCAGGAGCAGGGCGACACCAACACCAAGCTGCAACAGCTGGCCGTCGAGCACGACAAGCTGGCGGCCACGGTCGCCCAGCAAAAGCAGCAGCTGGCCAAGCTGCTGCGCGACCAGTACGTCGCCGGCAACGAGGACCGCATCAAGCTGCTGCTGTCCGGCGACAACCCCAACCGCATCAACCGCGACCTGCAAATGATGTCCTACGTGTCGCAGGCCCAGGCGCGCCTGCTGGACTCGCTGCGCGCCAACCTGAAGGCGGTCGAGGTCAACCAGGCCGAGGCGCAGAACGCCAAGGACGAGCTGCAGGAAATCGCCGCCGAGGAAATGGAACAGAAGGCCAAGCTGGAGCAGGAGAAGACCCGCCGCGCCAACTTGCTGGCCTCGCTGTCGAAGAAACTGGTGGCCCAGCGCAAGGAAGCCGGCAACGTCGAGCGCGACGAACAGCGCCTGACCGGCCTGGTCGACAAGCTGGGCAAACTGATACAGGAGCAGGCGATCGCCGCCGCCGCCGAGAAAAAACGCCAGGAACAACTGGCCGCCGCCCGCGCCAGGGCGGACGCGGAAGCCAAAGCCAAGGCGGAAGCCGAGGCGCGTGCGCTGGCCAAGGCCAAGGTCGCCGCCGAAGCCGAGCGCCAGCGCCTGGCCAAGGCCAACACGGGAAAATCCGGCACCATCAAGCCGGCGCCGTCCAAACCGGCCACCATCGAGACCGAGCCGCCGAAAGTGGCGCAGCAACAGCCGCCGCCAAAACCACCGGAACCGCTCAAGCCGGCGCCGCGCGAGGAAGAACCGGCCAAGCCGGCCGCCAAGGCTGCGGATATCGCGCTGGCCCCGGCGGTGCCGTCCGGTGCGCCGTTCGTCAGCCTCAAGGGCCAGTTGCGTCCGCCCGTCAGCGGCAAGATCGCCGCCAAGTTCGGCACCAAGCGCGGCGACGGCCCAAGCTGGAAGGGCGTGTTCATCCGCACCGGCGAAGGCGCCGAGATCCGCTCCGTCGCCAGCGGCAAGGTCATCTTCTCGGACTGGCTGCGCGGCTTCGGCAACATGATTATCGTCGACCACGGCGGCCAGTACTGGAGCATCTACGGCAATTGCGAGTCGCTGCTCAAACGGGTCGGCGACGTCGTCAAGCCTGGCGACTCGATCGCCAGCGCAGGTAACAGCGGCGGCAACGAGGAATCGGGGCTATACTTTGAGCTTCGCCATCAGGGCACAGCATTCGATCCGGCTGGCTGGGTCAAGTTTTAAGGTTCGCGGAAAAAAATGGGCAACAAAGTCAAGAGCATCGGCCTGATCGGCCTGGGGATGGTGGCTGGTGTCGCCGTCTCCTTGCAGTTTTCCGCCATCGCGCAAAAAGTCACCGGTTCGCCGCTGCCGCTCGAAGAGCTGCGCCAGTTGTCCGACGTCTTCGGCCTGATTAAAACCGACTACGTCGAAAACGTCGACGACAAGAAGCTGCTCACCGAAGCCATCTCCGGCATGGTGTCCTCGCTCGATCCGCATTCGGTCTACCTGGATAAAAAAGCCTTCCGCGAAATGCGCGAGACCGTGGCCGGCAAATTCGTCGGCATCGGCGTCGAAGTCGGCATGGAAGACGGCTACATCAAAGTCGTCTCGCCGATCGAGGATTCGCCCGCCTTCAAGGCCGGCGTCAAGACCGGCGACCTGATCACCCGCATCGACGGCACGCCGATCAAGGGCATGTCGCTCGACGAAAGCGTCAAGAAGATGCGCGGCGAGCCGCACTCCAAGGTCACCGTCACCATCAGCCGCAAGGACGAGGACAAGCCCATCGTCCTGACCATCTCGCGCGAGGAGATCCGCGTGCAGAGCGTCAAGGCCAAGATCATCGAGCCGGGTTATGCGTGGCTGCGCATCTCGCAGTTCCAGGAGCCGACCGTCGAGGACATGGCCAAGAAAATCACCGCCCTGTACGCGCAAGACCCGCACATCAAGGGCCTGGTGCTGGACCTGCGCAACGATCCGGGCGGCGTGGTGCCGGGCGCGATCGGCGTCTCGGCCGCCTTCCTGCCCAAGGATGCGGTGATCGTCTCGACCAACGGCCAGCTGCTCGACTCCAAGCAAACTTTTTACGGCCGCAGCGAGTTCTATGCGTCCCGTCCCAAGAACGATCCGCTGGCCAAGCTGCCGGCCGCGCTCAAGGACGTGCCGATGGTGGTGCTGGTGAACGCCGGTTCGGCGTCGGCCTCCGAGATCGTCGCCGGCGCGCTGCAGGACTACAAGCGCGCCACCATCATGGGCACGCAGACTTTCGGCAAGGGCTCGGTGCAGACGCTGCGCCAGCTGACCGCCGACACCGCCGTCAAGCTGACCACGGCGCGCTACTACACGCCGCACAACCGCTCGATCCAGGCGCGCGGCATCGTGCCGGACCTGATGGTCGACGAAACCGCCGACGGCGACGGCTTGAACAGCCTGCGCGTGCGGGAAGCGGACCTGCAAAAACACCTGAACAACGACAAGGACCCGGACGGCGACGGCGCCGCCAAGAAAGCCCTGAACGCACAGCGCGAAGAGCTGGAAGACGGCCAGGGCACGGCCTCGCTGGCGAAGAAAGCCAAGCCGGTGGAATTCGGCTCCAAGGAAGACTTCCAGCTGGCGCAGGCGATCAACCACTTCAAGGGCTTGCCGGTCAAGCTGTCGAAAGTGGAGGCGACGCCCGCCGCCGGCGGCGAAGTCGGCGAGATCAAGTCGGACAGCAAGACCGACAAGACCGACGTCAAGCCAGCCGTCAAACCGACCGCCAAGCCGGAATCCAAGCCCAAGGCCAGCGAAAAAAAGCCGGCCTTGAAACAGCCAGTAACCCAATAAACGACAGGCGCGCCGCCGGTCCGAGACCATGAACGACTCGCAACTGCTGCGCTATTCGCGCCATATCCTGCTCGACGAAATCGGCATAGAAGGCCAGCAAAAGCTGCTGGCCGCGCATGCGCTGGTGATCGGCGCCGGCGGCCTCGGTTCGCCGGCCGCCATGTACCTGGCGTCGGCCGGCGTCGGCCACATCACGCTGGTCGACAACGACACCGTCGATCTCACCAACCTGCAGCGCCAGATCGCCCACACCACCGAGCGGGTCGGCCAATCCAAGGCGGAGTCGGCGCGCATCACGCTGGCCCAGATTAATCCGGAAATTACCATCACCGCGCTGAACGAACGCGTCGACGACGCCCGCCTGGCCGAACTGGTGGCGCAGGCCGACGTGGTGCTCGACTGCACCGACAACTTCGCCACCCGCCACGCCGTCAACCGCGCCTGCGTCGCGCTGGGCAAGCCGCTGGTGTCGGGCGCGGTGATACGCTTCGACGGCCAGGTCAGCGTGTTCGATCCGCGCGGCGGTGCGCAACCCTGTTACTCCTGCCTGTTCCCGCAGGACCAGCAGTTTGAAGATGTGGCCTGTTCCACCATGGGCGTGTTCGCGCCGCTGGTCGGTGTGGTCGGCGCGATGCAGGCGGCCGAAGCGCTCAAGCTGCTGATGGGCGTGGGCGCCTCGCTGGCCGGGCGCCTGTTGATGTTGGACGGTCTGCACATGGAGTGGACCAGCATAGGTGTGGGGCGCAACGGCGATTGCCCGGTCTGCGCAAAAAAATAACACTAACCGGAAGGAGACTTATCTTGTTGATGAAACGACTCGCTGTATTGCCGCTGGCCTTGGCCGCGGCGTTCGCCGCACAGGCAGCCACCAGCACCAAGTACCTGATCATTTCGGAAAGCGGCAAGCAGATCGGCGAACAAGCCGTCGAGCGCCAGGACGACGGCCTGACCAAAGTACGTTTCATCTTCAAGAACAACGGCCGCGGCCCGGAACTGGCGGAACAATTCCGCATGGGCGCCGACGGCGTGATGACCGAGTACAGCGTCAAGGGCAACTCCACCTTCGGCGCCGTGGTCGACGAGCGCTTCGAGCGCAAGGGCGACCAGGCGGAATGGAAGTCCACCTCCGAGCAGGGCAAGAAGGCCGTCAGCGGCCCGGCCGGCTACCTGCCGCTGAACGGCTCCTTTGAAACCGTTTCCGCCTACATCACCGCGCTGGACGCCGCGCCCGGACACAAAATGGCGCTGCTGCCATCGGGCACGCTGTCGCAGACCGTGCTCGATACGCTGGAAGTGAACGGCGACGGCGGCCAGAAACAATCCGTGCAGTTGCTGGCGCAAACCGGCGTCGGCCTGTCGCCGTCGTTTTACTGGGCCACCACCGGAGCCAAGCCGCGCCTGTTCGGCGTGATCATCCCCGGCTTCGCCAACATGCTGGAAGAAGGCTGGCAGGGCGCCGCGCCAGTGCTGGCCGCGCGCCAGAAGCAGGCCGAGAGCAAGATGCTGGAGGACCTGGCCGCCAAGCTGCAACACCCGCTGACCGGCCTGACCCTGGTGCGCAACGCCCGCGTGTTCGACAGCGACAAGGCCACCGTCGGCGCGCCGTCCGACATCTACGTGCTGCGCGGCCGCATCACCGCCGTGCTGCCGGCCGGCTCGCCGGTGCGCGGCGCCGACAACACCATCGACGCCGGCGGCCGCATCGTGTTGCCCGGCCTGTTCGACATGCACGGCCACGTCGACCGCTGGTCCGGCGCGCTGAACATGTCCACCGGCGTGACCAGCGTGCGCGACATGGGCAACGACAACAAGCAACTGCAGGCGATGCTGGACGAAACCGCCGCCGGCAAGCTGCTGGCGCCGCAGGTGGTGCCGGCCGGCTTCCTGGAAGGCGAGAGCCCGTTCAGCGCCATGAACGGCTTCACCATCAAGGACCTGCCGGGCGCGAAGGACGCGATCGACTGGTACGCGGAGCACGGCTATCCGCAACTGAAGATCTACAACTCCTTCCCGAAAGCCATCCTGAAGGACACCGTGACCTACGCCCACAGCCGCGGCATGCGCGTGTCCGGCCACATTCCGGCCGGCCTGCGCGCGCAGGAGGCGCTGGACGCCGGCTACGACGAGATCCAGCACATCAACCAGGTGCTGCTGAACTTCCTCGTCAAGCCGGACACGGAAACCCGCAACCTGAACCGCTTCCTGCTGCCGGCCGAGAAAGTCGCCGGCATGGACTTCAGCACCAAGCCGTTCAAGGACTTCGTCGCCGACCTGGCGAAGAAGCAGATTTCGATCGACCCGACGCTGTCGGCATTCGCCTTCATCCAGCAGAAGGACGGCGACGTCAATGAGCCGTACCGCGCCTTCGCCGCCAACATGCCGCCGGACGTGGCGCGCGGCTTCGCCGTCGGCGCCATGAAGATCGAAGGCGCCGATACGCTCAAGCGCTACCAGCAGTCCTACGCCAAGATGGTGGAATTCGTCGGCATCATGTACAAGGCCGGCGTGCCCATCGTCGCCGGCACCGACGACATTCCCGGTTTCACGCTGCATTCGGAGCTGGCGCTGCTGGTCAAGGCCGGCCTGACGCCGGCCCAGGCCTTGCAAGTGGCCACCCGCAACGGCGCCCGCTACACCCGCACCAGCAACGACCGTGGCAGCATCGCCGCCGGCAAGCTGGCCGACCTGGTGCTGGTGGACGGCGATCCGACCAAGGATATCGGCGACGTCCGCAAGGTGGCGGCGGTGATCACGCGCGGCTATGTCATCTATCCGCAGGAGATCGATACGGCACTGGGCGTCGCGCCGTTCGTCAAGGCAGCGCCGCAGCTTGCGAGAACCACGGCCGCCGTGGCGGACATGAACGGCGGCGGCAACGACGGCGCCCGCCGTCGCATCGACGCCACCGCTCATCAGCGCGACTAGGTAAAACGCGGTAAAAACCGGGCGCGCAGGCGCCCGGTTAAGCCCGTGTTTAAGCCCCATTTAAGCCTCCCGGCGCAAAACTCGTTTTAGGGTGCCGCTGGCGCCGATTCGGCCTTATACTCTGCAATCATTTTAATTTGTCATCGAATATGAAAAAACTCTCCCTGCCCCGTCGTGCCGCCTCGCGCGGCTTTACGCTGATCGAAATCATGGTGGTGGTGGTCATCATGGGCGTGCTGGCGGCGCTGGTCGTGCCCAAGCTGCTGAGCCGCACCGGCGAGTCCAAAGTGGCCGCCGCCAAGGTCGATATCGCCACCGTCATGCAGGCGCTCAAGCTGTACAAGCTGGATAACCAGCGCTATCCGAGCACCGAGCAGGGTCTGCAGGCGCTGCTGACCAAGCCGACCGCCGGCCCGTCCGCCAACGGCTGGAAAGCCGGCGGCTACCTGGAAAAAATGCCGAAAGACCCGTGGGGCAACCCCTACCAGTTCCTGTCGCCGGGCATCAAGGGCGAAGTCGACGTGTTCTCCTACGGCGCCGACGGCGCGCCGGGCGGCACCGGCGACGACGCCGACATCGGCTCCTGGGACAACTGATCGCATAGGGAGCACGGCTTATGCGCGCCGCCCGCCAGCGTGGTTTCACGCTGATCGAACTGCTGGTGGTGATGGTCATCCTGGGCGTCACGCTGGGACTGGTGTCGCTCAACGCGCTGCCGGGCCAGAAGCAATCGCTGCGTGAAGACGCGCAGCGCGTGGCGCTGCTGCTGCAACTGGCGCGCGACGAGGCCATCGTGCGCAACCGCCAGATCGCCTTCGAGGCGGGATCGGACGGCTACCGCTTCCTGATCCGCAACGACAAGCAATGGGACGTGGCGGTGCAGGACGACCTGCTGCGCGAGCGCGAATTCAAGCACGCCCCGATCACGCTGATGCTCGACCCGCCGCCCAACGTCGCCGACGCCAACCTGCGCATCGTCTTCGGCCGCGAGCCGGTCGACAAACCCTTCGTGCTGACCCTCAGCGCCGGTGATGCCAGCATCGCCATCCGCGCCGACGGCATCGGCCATTTCACGGTGGACTAGATGCGCCTTCCTCGACAACGCGGCTTTACTTTGCTGGAAGTGCTGGTGGCGCTGGTGATCGTCGGCACCGCGCTTGGCGCCTCGCTGCGCGCGGTCGGCAGCCTGACCGCCAACAGCGACGGCCTGCGCGGCGCCATGATGGCCACCTGGTCGGCCGAGAACCGGCTGGTGCAGCTGCGCCTGACGCGCCAGTTCCCGGCGGTCGGCAAGCAGACCTTTGAATGCCCGCAGGGCGACATGAAGCTGATGTGCCAGGAGGAAGTGATCGCCAGCCCGAATCCGCGCTTCCGCCGGGTCGAGGTCAGCGTCTACGACCAGGCCGCGCCGGACCGGCGCATCATCAAGCTGGTCCAACTGGTGTTGAACCAATGACGCCGACTATGCGCCGCGCGCGCGGCTTCACGCTGATCGAACTGCTGGTGGCGATTTCGATCCTCGCCATCGTCGCGGTGCTGGGCTGGCGTGGGCTGGACGGCATCATCCGCTCGCGCGCCGCGCTGACCGCGACGATGGAGCAGACGCGCGGGCTGCAACTGGCCTTCGCCCAGCTGCAAAGCGATTGCGCCAACCTGGCGCCGCAGAAGTTGATCGGCACGCGCACCATCCTGAGCGCGGAAGACGGCCGCATCACGCTGGTGCGGCTGGTGTTGACCGAGAACGAGGCCACGCGGGTGGAGGTGGTGTCCTACCGCGTGCGCGACGGCATGCTGACGCGGCGCGAATCGGCCGGCACGCGCGACCTGGCGCAGCTGGACGCGATGTGGCAGGCGGCCAATAGCGACATCGATCCGGCCGCCAGCGTGGCGCTGAAATCGGGCGTGCAGCGCATGGCGATGCGTTTCTGGACCACGCAGGGCTGGGTGCAGGCGGCGGGCGCGATGCCTGCTCCGGCGCCGGCCGCTGCCAACAGCGCGCCTAGCGGCCTGGAAGTGTCGATGGTGCTGGACGGCCAGGAAGTCCCGATGACCAAATCCTTTCTGCTGGGGGCACTGTGAAGCTGCGGCGCCAGCGCGGCGTGGCCGTCATCACGGCCTTGTTGCTGACGACGCTGGCGGTGACCATCGTCGCCAGCCTGTTCTGGCAGCAGCAGGTGCAGGTGCGCTCGATGGAGAACCAGCGCCTGCAACTGCAAACGCGCTGGATCGTGCGCGGCGCGCTGGACCTGAGCCGGCTGGTGCTGTACCAGGACTTCCTGGATTCGCAATTGGTCACGCAGGCGGGCGGCATCTGGGCCACGCCGCTGGAAGAAACGCGGCTGGACGACTACATCGAGCGCGAACGCGCCGAGGCGGAAAATTTCAACGCCACCCTGTCCGGCAAGATGATTGACGCGCAGTCGCGTTACAATCTTGCCAATCTGGCGGTGAACCATGTGATCGAGGGTACCCAGGTGAAGGTGTTCGAGCGCTTGCTGACCAATCTGCGGCTCGATCCGTCGCTGGCGCAGGCGGTGGCTACCCAGGTGGCAAACGCCCAAACGGCGCTGCCAAAGGAAGGCCAGGCTGCGCCGAAAACCACTGGCCCGCAGCCGATCGACCTGCTGCGGGTGGAGGATTTGCTGGCGGTGAGCGGCTTTACGCCGCAGACGATAGAGCGCTTGCGCGAGTTCGTCATCATCCTGCCGGAACCGGCAACGGAGTTGAACGTGAATACCGTGCCGGCCGAGCTGATGTCGGCGCTGTATGAGCGGCTGTCGCTGTCGGATGCGGCTGCCATGGTGAATACGCGCAAGCGGGTCTTTTACTACACCGTGGAAGCGTTTAAGGGGCAGCCGCAGGTGAAGGATATGCAGCCGCCGGAAGTACCTTTCGGCGTCAAGAGCAGCTACTTCCTGGCCTACAGCCGGGTGAGGCTGGACCGGGCGGCGCTCGATACGCAGTCCCTGATGCATCGGGAGAGGAACGGCATCACGTCAGTGGTATGGATACGGGAAAACTAGAACAGCTATGAAACACAGCGTGAACGAAAGCGAGACCCTTTGACTACACTACTTATCCGCTATCCGGCCAAGGCCAGCGTCGACAGCGGCGCGGCCCAGACCTGCCCGTTCGCGCTGGTGGGCGACGGCGGCAATTTGCTGCAACAGGGCGCTTCGCCGCTGGGCAACCTGTCGGACCTGGTGGCATCGGCGCGCCGCGTGGTGCTGCTGCTGGCCGCCACCGACGTCACGCTGCTGCGCGTGGTGGCGCCACCGCTGTCCGCCGCGCGCCTGAAGGCCGCGCTGCCGGCGCTGGTGGAAGAACAGGTGCTGGGCGATCCGGCCGACTGCGTGCTGGCGGCCGGCGCCGCCGACGCCGAGGGCGCCCGCACGGTCGCCGTGGTCCAGCGCAGCTGGATCGAGGTGCTGGTCAAGGCGCTGATGGCGCAGGGCGCGCACCACATCGCGGTGCTGCCGGCGCAACTGTGCCTGCCATTCCAGCCGGGTTCCGTCTCGGCCGCGCTGAGCACCGGCGACGCCGGTTTCGAACTGATACTGCGCCAGTCCCAGACCATGGGCATGGGCCTGACGCTGCCGGCGCAGCCGCAAGCCGCGCTGCAAACGCTGCGCGCCATGGCGGGCGACGAGCCGGTCACGCTGTACCTGTCGGCGGCGCAGATGGCGCAGTTCGCGCCGCTGGTGGCCGATGTGGACGCCGGCCACGGCGTCACCCTGCTGGAAGACCACTGGGCGCACTGGGTGGCCGCCTCCCGTTCGGCGGGACTGGACCTGGCGCCGGCGCTGGGCGCCAGCGGCACCTCCGCGCGCCAATGGCAGCGCTGGCGCTGGCCGCTGCGCATCGCCGCGCTGGCGCTGCTGGTCAACGTGGTCGGCCTGAACGTCGAATGGCTGCGCCTCAAGCGCGAGGCCGACGCCGTCAGCCTGTCCATGCTGCAGACCTTCAAGGCCGCCTATCCGAAAGAGCTGGTGATACTCGACCCGGCCGCGCAGATGCGCAAGAACATCGCGCTGGCCAAGGCCGACGGCGGCCAGCCGGCCGCCGATGAATTCACCGCGCTGAGCGCCGCCCTCGGCGAAGCGCTGGGCGCGCTGCCGCGCAAGGACATCATCGCCACGCTGGAATACCGCGAGCACGCGCTGCAAATGAAGGTCAAACCCAACACCGTCGATACCGGCACGCTGGCGCAGCTGCGCTCCGCGCTGGCGGCGCGCAAGCTGGACCTGTCGGAAGACCGTCCAGGCACCTGGCAAATACGTCCGCTAAGCGGCACGGGCGGAGGAAAATCATGAGCAAGCTGACACTGACGATACAAGAGTACCGCGGCCGCGCGTCGGCCTTCTGGATCGAGCGTACCGAGCAGGAACGCCAGTTCCTCGCCATCGGCGGCGCCGTGCTGGGACTGGCGCTGTTTTATTCGCTGCTGGTCGCGCCGGCGCTGGACGGCGGCGCCAAGCTGCGCAAGTCGCTGCCAGAGCTGCGCCAGCAGGCCGCCGAGCTGCAGGCGCTGGCGCTGGAAGCGGCCTCGCTGCGCGGCCAGAACACCATCGCCCCGGCGCCGATGACGCGCGAGATGCTCAACGCCGGCCTGACGGCGCGCGGCCTGGTCACGCAATCGGTGTCCGTCACCGGCGAATACGCCAAGGTGCAGATGAGCGGCGTGTCCTTCCCAGCCCTGATGGCCTGGCTGGACGCGATCCGCACCGAAAGCCGCATCGCCGTCTCGGAGGCGAACATCAGCGCGCAGGACACCGCGGGCATGGTCAACGCCACGCTGACGCTGCGCCAGAACACGGGCGGACGATGATGCAAAAAGGCTGTCCATGAAGCGCGCCGTGCTATGGTTGCTGACCATCGCGCTGAGCGTGGCGGCGACGCTGGCGGTGTTCTTTCCGGCCGCCTGGCTGGGCTCCCTGGTGGAGTCGCGCACGGGAGGCCGTTTGACGCTGGGGGACGCGCAGGGTACGCTGTGGCGCGGTTCGGCCTTTATCGGCGGCGCGGCCAGCGGCAACAGCGCGGTCACGCCGCTGCTGCCGGGCCGTTTCAGCTGGCGGATTTCGCCGCTGGCGCTGGTCGGCATGGTCGACCTGCAACTGGAAAACAGCGAGGCGCTGGCGCAGCCGCTGACCTTCAAGGGCAGCTGGTCGCACTGGCAGCTCAGTCCATCGGCGCTGCTGCTGCCGGCCGAGGGCCTGGCCGGCCTGGGCGCGCCGCTGAACACCGTGGCGCCCAGCGGCACCATGCGGCTGTCGTGGACCGCGCTGGAGCTGGCGCTGGCCGAGCGCCAGGTGTCCATCAACGGCCGCACCACGCTGGAGATGACGGACATGGCGTCGCGGCTGTCGTCGGTACGCCCGCTGGGCAGCTACGCGCTGGCGCTGGACTGGCACGGGCAGTCGGCGGGGCTGACGCTCAATTCCGTCAAGGGACCGCTGCTGCTGAGCGGTTCCGGCAACCTGAATAACGGCCGCCTGCAGTTTTCCGGGCAGGCCGAGGCAGCAAAAGGATTTGAAGAGCAGCTGGCCAATCTGTTGAATTTGCTGGGCCAGCGCAAACCGAATAGTGACCGCAACATCATCGCTTTAGAGTTCCACTAAGTTCAGATAAAAGTTCAGACAATGAAAAAACAGTCCGTGAGCAAATCCAATCTTCCCGCGCTGCGCCGCCTGAGCGCGGGCGCGATGCTGTGCTGTGCGACCAGTGTCGTGCCGGTCGTGACGCCCTTGCTGGCGTTGCTGCCGCTGGCCGCGCATGCCGCGGCCGACGACGCCGCGCTGAACTTTGTCGGCGCCGACATCGAATCGGTGATCAAGGCGGTCGGCCACTACACCAACATCACCTTCGTGATCGACCCGCGCGTCAAGGGCACGCTGACGGTGGTGTCGGAAAAGCCGGTCACCAAATCGCAGGCTTTTGGTTTGCTCACTTCCGCGCTGCGCCTGCAAGGCTATGCGGTGGTCAGCGGCGACGGCTACGCCAAGGTGGTGCCGGAGGCGGACGCCAAGCTGCAGGCGGGACCGACCCAGGTCGGCGCCGGCCAGGCCACGGCCAAGGGCGACCAGGTAGTCAGCCAGATCTTCCATCTGAATTACGAGTCGGCGGCCAACGTGGTGACGGTGCTGCGCCCGCTGATTTCGCCGAACAACACCATCAACGCCAATCCGGGCAATAACACCGTGGTCGTCACCGACTACGCCGACAACGTCAAGCGCCTGGCCAAGATCGTCGCCGCGCTGGATGCGCCGGCCGTCGCCGACCTGGACGTGATCCCGGTGCGCTACGCCATCGCCAGCGACCTGGCGGCCATGGTCAACAAACTGATGGACAGCGGCGCCGGCGCCGGCGACGCCGGCAAGACCAGCGTGCTGGCCGATCCGCGCACCAATGCGCTGATCGTGCGCGCGCCGTCGGCGGCCCGCTCCAACCTGGCCAAGTCGCTGATCGCCAAGCTCGATCAGCCGACCCAGGAACTGGGCAACGTCCACGTGGTCTACCTGAAGAACGCCGAAGCGGCCAAGCTGGCGCAGACCTTGCGCTCGGTGGTGTCGGGCGACACCTCGGCGGCCAATGCCACCGGCATCGGCGGCACCGGCCAGACCGGCCAAGGCCAGGGCCAGGGGGGCCTGGGCGGCCAAAGCAGCAACACCGGCGGCATCGGCGGCGGCATGGGCGGCAACAGCAGCGGCAGCACCAGCAGCGGTCCAAGCAATCCGCTGCTGACCGGCTCCGGCCAGCAGCAGGGCGGCGGCGGCACGGCCGGCTACATCCAGGCCGATTCCACCACCAACACGCTGATCATCACCGCGCCGGAATCGGTGTACCGCAACCTGCGTGCCGTGATCGACCAGCTGGACGTGCGCCGCGCGCAGGTCTACATCGAATCGCTGATCGTCGAAGTCTCGTCCGACAAGGCCTCCGAATTCGGCGTGCAGTGGGTCGGCGCGACCGGCAACGAGAACAGCACCTACCGCGTCGGCGGCCTGCAATCGTATTCGACCGGCGGCAACAACATCGGCACGCTGGCCACTTCGCTGCTCAGCAAGAGCACCACCACCACTACCGCGCTGCCGGGCGCCGGCCTGACCATCGGCGTATTCAAGCAGGTCGCCGGCGGCCTTGGCCTGGGCGCGCTGGCGCGCTCGCTGGAATCGGACGGCAACGCCAACGTGCTGTCGACGCCTAACATGATCACGCTCGATAACGAGCTGGCCACCATCTCGGTCGGCCAGAACGTGCCGGTGCTGACCGGCCAGTTCACCACCACCTCGGGCACCAACAACAATCCTTTCCAGACCATCGACCGCAAGGAAGTGGGCCTGACGCTGAAGGTGCGCCCGCAGATTTCCGAGGGCGGCACGGTCAAGCTGGCGATCTATCACGAGACCTCCAGCGTCGACAAGACCACGCTGACGGCGGCCGCCGGCATCACCATCAACAAGCGCGTGATCGAGAACAACGTCATCGCCGACGACGGCCAGATCATCGTGCTGGGCGGCCTGATCGAAGACACCGAAGGCGACGGCGTGGACAAGGTGCGCGGGCTGGGCGACATCCCGGTGCTGGGCAATCTGTTCAAGTACCAGACCCGCACCCGCAAGAAGACCAACCTGATGGTGTTCCTGCGCCCGGTGGTGATCCGCAACAAGGAGCAGAGCACCTCGCTGGCGACCGACCGCTACGACTACATGCGCGGCCAGCAGGAAGCGATCCAGCCGCCGGAGAGCATCCTGGTCAAGGACCTCGGCCAGCCTATGCTGCCGACCTTGAAAGACGGCGCGCCGCTGGGCGGCACCATGGTGCGTCCGCTGCCTTCCGCGCCGACGCCGGTGCGCGAGCCGGGCGCCGGCGAACCAAACAAGCAGAAGTGACATGAGCAATCTCCTACCCTACGCTTTCGCCCGCGATTTCGTGGTGCTGGCGCAGCAGAGCGACGAAGCCGAACACACGGTGGACGTGCTGGTCTGCGGCGCCACCGCGCCGGCGGCCATCGCCGAAGTGTCGCGCCGTTTCGGCCGCATCCAGCTCAAAAGCATGCCGCGCGCCGATCTGGAAATCGCCATCGCGGCGGCCTACGCCAGCTCGGGCGGCAACGCCTCGATGGTGGCCGAGGAATTCGACGCCGACCTCGATCTGACCAAGCTGCTGCAGGACGTGCCGGCCATCGAAGACCTGCTGGAATCGTCCGACGACGCGCCGGTGATCCGCATGATCAACGCCTTGCTGACGCAGGCGCTGCGCGACAGCGCCTCGGACATCCACATCGAGCCGTTCGAGCAGACCTCGGTGGTGCGCTTCCGCGTCGACGGTTCGCTGCGCGACGTGGTCCGGCCGCGCAAGGCCATTCACGGTTCGCTGATCTCGCGTATCAAGATCATGGCGCAGCTGGACATCGCCGAAAAACGCCTGCCGCAGGACGGCCGCATCACGTTGCGCATCGGCGGCAAGCCGGTCGACGTGCGGGTGTCGACGCTGCCGACCGGCCACGGTGAACGCGCGGTGCTGCGTTTGCTGGACAAGGAAGCGGGCCGGCTGGACCTGAACCACCTGGGCATGAGCGAGACCATGCTGCCGGAGTTCGACGCGCTGATCAACCAGCCGCACGGCATCGTGCTGGTGACCGGGCCGACCGGCTCGGGCAAGACCACCACCTTGTACGCGGCGCTGTCGCTGCTGAACGCGGCCACCACCAACATCATGACGGTGGAAGACCCGATCGAGTATGACCTGAACGGCGTCGGCCAGACCCAGGTCAACCCGCGCATCGACATGACCTTCGCCAAGGCCCTGCGCGCCATCCTGCGCCAGGACCCGGACGTGATCATGATCGGCGAGATCCGCGACCTGGAAACCGCGCAGATCGCGGTGCAGGCTTCGCTGACCGGCCACCTGGTGCTGGCGACGCTGCACACCAACGACGCCGCCGCCGCCGTCACGCGGCTGCTGGACATGGGCATCGAACCGTTCCTGCTGTCGTCGTCGCTGCTGGGCGTGCTGGCGCAGCGGCTGGTGCGCAAACTGTGCGGCAGCTGCAAGAGCTACGACGGCAAGCTGTGGCACGCGGTCGGCTGCGAGCATTGCGGCCATACCGGCTACCAGGGCCGGGTCGGCGTGTACGAATTCCTGCAGACGACGGAGCAGATCCGCGCGCAGATCCACAACCGCGCTTCCGAGGCCGAGGTCAAGGCGGCGGCGGTGGCGGGCGGCATGCAGACCATGCGCGAGGACGGCGAGCGTTGGCTGGCCGCCGGCGTGACCACGCAGGCCGAACTGCTGCGCGTGACCAAAGACTAGGCGACCGAAGATGCCCGCATTCCGTTATGAAGCCGTCGACGCCGGCGGCGCCACCAAGAAGGGCGTGCTCAATGCCGACAGCGCGCGTTCGGCCCGTTCCGAGCTGCGCACGCAAGGCCTGGTGCCGCTGAAGGTGGACGCCATCGCCGCGCAGGTCGACGCCGCCGGCGTGACCAAGAGCCGCGGCTTCGGCGAGCGCCTGTCGGCCACCGAGCTGGCGCTGTTCACGCGCCAGCTGGCCAGCCTGCTGGAGGCGGGGCTGCCGCTGGAGCAGGCCTTCACCGCCTTGCTGGAGCAGGCCGAGCGTCCCTACATGCGCGACCTGATCGCCTCGATCCGTTCCGAAGTGATCGGCGGCGCCGCGCTGTCCGACGTGTTGGGACGCCATCCGCGCGACTTCGCCGAGATCTACCGCGCGCTGGTCGCCTCCGGTGAGCAGATCGGCCAGTTGTCGCGCGTGCTGTCGCGCCTTGCCGACTACATCGAGCGCCGCAATGCGCTGATCCAGAAGGTCAAGCTGGCCTTCACCTATCCGGCCATCGTGACGGTGGTGGCGTTCTCCATCGTGATCTTCCTGCTGACCTACGTGGTGCCGCAGATCGTCTCGGTGTTCGCCAACACCAAGCAGAAGCTGCCCATCCTCACCGTCATCATGCTGGCTGTGTCGGACTTCGTGCGCAGCTACGGCATCGTGGTGGCGATCCTGCTGGTGGGCGCCTGGTTCATGTGGCGCCGCGCCTTGCAGAACCCGGCGCTGAAGCGGCGCTGGCACACCTGGCTGCTGACCGCGCCGCTGTACGGCAAGTTCGAACGCAGCCTGAACACGGCGCGTTTCGCCAGCACGCTGGCGATCACCACCGGCTCCGGCGTGCCTATCCTGCGCGCGCTGGAGACCAGCCGCGATACGCTGTCCAATGTCGCCATGCAGGAGCTGGTCGACGAGGCCAGCGACGCCGTGCGCGAGGGCGTGAGCCTGGCGCGCTCGCTGTCGGCGCAAAAGCATTTTCCGCCGATGCTGATCCACATGATACGGGCCGGCGAAATCACCGGCGAGCTGCCGGCCATGCTGGACCGCGCCGCCGCCGCCCAGGAATCGGATCTGGAACGCCGCACGCTGACCATCGCCGGCCTGCTGGAGCCGGCGCTGATCCTGGCGATGGGCGTGGTGGTGCTGCTGATCGTGCTGGCGGTCCTGATGCCTATCATCGAAATTAATCAGCTGGTACGCTGAGGAAGCAAAGAGAACCATGAAGCGTTTGCCATTATTCGTTACCATTCTTGCCGTGGTGCTGTTGTCGGCGTCGCTGGCCTACTGGGGCCTGCAATTGTTCAAGCCGCAGCAGCGCGCCATCGCCGCGCCGCCGCAGCAGTTCGCCGCGCCCTTGAACATCGAGGCGGCCAAGGGCCTGTTCGGCGGCCAGATCACGGTCGCCGCCATCAGCAACTATCAGCTCAAGGGCGTGATCGCCGCGCGCAACGGCGGCAGCGACAGCGCCGCCATCATCGTGGTCGACGGCCAACCGCCGATGGCGCTGGGCGTGGGCCGCGAAGTGGCGCCCGGCGTGACGGTGAAGGAAGTCCATCCGAAGTACGTGATGCTGTCCGAAGGCGGCGCCCTCAAGCGCCTGGAGCTGGCCACCGATGCCGGCGCCGGCGCCGGTGCGGCCGGCGGCCAGCCGCCGTCGCTGTTGCCTGGCGCGGGCCAGCAACCGCTGCCGCCGATCGCGCCGCCGACACCGCAAGCGCCGCCGCCGCAACAGCCGCCGCCGCAACAGCCACCGCCGCGCTCCAGCGTTTCCGGCACCACTATCGCTCCCGTTCCCGGTTTCGACCGCACACAATAGGCCATCCCCATGGTGATCTCCCGTACCCTGGCCGCGGCTTTTTGCTGCGGCTTTTTCTTGGCGGCCGCGATCTGCGCGCCCGCCGCCGCACAAACCGCGCCCGGCGCCACCTCGATCGCTGCCGACGCCGCCATCAAGCCGCGGCCGAAGGTCGCGCTGGTGCTGTCGGGTGGCGGCGCGCGCGGCTTCGCCCACATCGGCGTGCTGCGCGCCTTGCAGGAATTGCGAGTGCCGGTGGACTTCGTGGTCGGCACCAGCATGGGCAGCGTGGTCGGCGGCGCCTATGCCGCCGGCAGCTCGGTCGAGCAGCTGGAGCAGCTGGTGCGCCGCACCGACTGGAACGCCGTGGTGGCCGACCGTCCGCCGCGCGACGAGCTGGTGTACCGGCGCCGCGAGGAAGACTTGCTGCTGCCGTCGCGCATCGAGTTCGGCGCCAAGCTCGATGGCGTGTCGCTGCCGCCGGCCGCCGCCGGCAACGAGGCGCTGGAACTGGCGCTGACCCGCGTGCTGCCGCACGGCGCGCGCGACAAGCCGGTCAACCTGCTGCAACTGCCGTTCCGCTCGGTCGCTTCCGACCTGGTGACGGGCGAGCTGGTGGAGCTGAACGACACGCCGCTGTTCCTGGCGATGCGCGCCTCGCTGGCGGTGCCGGGCGTGTTCGCGCCGGTGCGGGTCAACCAGCGGCTGCTGGTCGATGGTGGCCTGGTGCGCAACCTGCCGGTGGACGTGGCACGCGACATGGGCGCCGACATCATCATCGCCGTCAACGTCGGCACGCCGCTGGCGCAGGAAAAGGAATTGATCAGCGCGGTCAGCGTGGCGCAGCAGATGCTGCAGATCCTGACCGAACAGAACGTCCAGCGCTCGCTCAAGGAGCTGCGTCCCAACGACATCCTGCTGGCGCCGGACTTGGGGGGCATCGGCTTCCTCGATTTCGCCCGCCACGACCGCGCCATGAAGGCCGGCGAGGCGGCGGTGCGCGCCATGAGCGCGCAGCTGGTCAGGTTGGCCTTGCCGGAGGCGCAGTACGCGTCGTATGAGCTCAAGCGTTTGTCGGCGCCGGTGGGCATCGACCAGCCGGTGCGGCTGACCAGGCTGGAGGTGGCGCCGAGCGGACGCATCAATCCGAAGGAGCTGGAAGTGCAGTCCGGCTTGCAAGTGGGGCAGATGGTCACCGGCGAACAGGCGCAGGCGGCCGGCAACCAGCTGTTCGGCCGCGGCGACCTGGCGCGGGTGGAAACCGAAATCCACGACGACAAGGATGGCCGCAGCGTGTTGATCAAGCCGACCGAGGCCGACTGGGCGCGCAGCCGCCTGCGCGTGGGCCTGGAGCTGACCAGTGATTTCTCCGAGAATAACACCTTCGAGTTGAAGGTGATGCATGTGCTGTCGTCGCTGAACGACTGGGGCGCCGAGCTGCGCACCATCGGCAAGGTCGGCACCGAGCGCGCGCTGGGCATGCAGTTCTGGCAGCCGCTGGGGGCCGGTTCGCAATGGTATGTGGCGCCGGAATTGCATTACAACTCGTCGGCCGTCGACATGTTCAACGCCAGCGGCTTGCGCCAGGCGCGCTATGCCTTTAACAGCCAGGGCGGAGGCGTGACGCTGGGGCGCCAGCTGGGCCATTGGGGCGATCTGCGCTACAGCGTGACGCGCGAGAAGCAGGTGTTTCACCAAAGCATACCGGAAGACCTCACCGAGGGCCGCGAGATGCAGACCGTGCAGCAGCTGTCCTTCAATGTCGACAGTCTCGACACGGTGGCCTTTCCGACCCGCGGCACGCTGTTCTTGCTGGGCTGGCAGCGCCTGATGCACAGCGGTTCCACCGGCGCCGTGCCGACCACCCAGGCCGTGCAGGGCTTGCAGGCCTTCCATGTGGACCGCTGGGCCGGCCATGTGTATGCGGAATGGTCGCGCAGCCAGGGCGGCGCCTCGTCGAACAACCTGGGTGGCTTCCTGCGCCTGTCGGGCTCGACGCCGCAATCGATCGTCGGCGACCGCACGCTGCTGGGACGGGTGGTGATGGCGCGCAGCATCGGCGCGATGCCGGCCGCGCTGGGCGGCGATGTGCGGCTGGGCTTTTCGCTGGAGGCGGGCGGCGCCTACAGCCCGATCAGCCCGCTGCGCTGGGGCGCGCTGCACCAGGCCGCCAGCGGCTTCATCGCGGTCGATACGCGCTTCGGTCCGCTGTACCTGGGCGCCGGCACCACCAAGGGCGGCAACTCCAGCGCCTATCTGTTCCTCGGTCCTATCTGGTAGCCGGCGGCGGCGCGCGCCGCAGCGCGGTGAAGGCGGCGAACTCCCACGAGCGGAAGCCGACCAGCAGGGTGAAGCCGTCGCGCTCCTGCGGCGCCAGCTTGCGGTCGCCCTGGTGCAGCCGCGCCAGCTCGCCGGCCAGCTGCTGGATGCGGCCCACCAGTTCCTCGGCGCTGGGCAGCGACAGCCGCGCCGGCAGGCACAGCAGCGTCTCGCCGGCGCCGTCGAAGCTGCCGCTGAAATAATCGGCCACCGCGTGTTCGCGGAAGAATTGCTGCACCGGCCCGTCCGGCAGCCAGCGGAAGGCGTTCGACACGCGCAGGCGGTAGCGGTTCAGCGGCTTCAGTTCGATCACGCCCAGCCGGTCCAGCTCGGCCAGCAGCATGATGCATTCGGGTTCGCTCAGGTTGTAGGTTTCCAGCACCTGCTCCATGGTCCAGTGGCCCAGGCAGCAGATCGCCATCAGCAGCAGGTGCGGCTGCGCCATCAGGGCTTTTTCCTGGGGCAGGGTCAGGGCGTCGGCCTGCGGCGTGGCGTCGGCCGCGCCGCGCAGCACGTCCTCCATCGCCACCCCCGCCGCCTTGCAGATTTGCGCCAGCCGCGACAGCGACATGTCCTGCTGGCCGAACATGCGCTTGACGCTGGACTCGCTCATGGCGATCCGTTCGGCCAGCATTTTGTAGGTGACGCCGGCGGTCCGCATCTGGGTCCGCAAGACTTGCAGCAGCAATTCCGGTGAGCTCATACCCCGCCTTGGCAAATAAACAAAAAGGTATCGTAGCACGGTACCGGATGGCGTGAAAAGCAGGGCTTGGAATAATCGGGTGGTACATCGCGCGGAACTGGGGGACACTGCGGCACGCTGTCCCTCGCAGCAGGGATGGCACCGAATAAGCCGAGAGCGGGCGCCGCCACCGGCGTCCGCTAACGCTTACTTTTCCTCCGGGTCCGGCTTCAGGCTGAGCTTCGCCAGCAGGCGCTTGGCGGCTTGCCGGTCCGTCGCTTGCGGCTTGGCGTGCGGACCGGCGCCGCCGGCGCGCGCCTTGGCCGCCAGCGCCACCGGATTGCGCGGCGGCTTCTGCGACGGTTCGACCCGTATCGTCATCTTCTGCCGCGTCGACAGTGCCTTGTTGGCCATGACCCCAACTCCTTACAGCACGTAGCGCGACAGGTCTTCGTTGACCGCCAGCGCATCGAGCCGCGCGTTGACATAGGCCGCATCGATGGTGACGAGCTTGCCGCTGTCGTCGCTGGCCGTGAAGGACAGTTCTTCCAGCAGCTTTTCCATCACCGTGTACAGCCGGCGCGCGCCGATGTTCTCGGTGCGCTCGTTGACCGAGTAGGCGATCTCCGCCAGCCGCGTGATGCCTTCCGGCGCGAACTCGATGGTGACGTTCTCGGTGGCCAGCAGCGCCTCGTACTGCTTGGTCAGGCAGGCGTCGGTGCTGGTCAGGATGCGTTCGAAATCGGCGATCGACAGCGACTCCAGCTCGACCCGGATCGGGAAGCGGCCCTGCAGCTCGGGGATCAGGTCGGACGGCTTGGCCAGGTGGAAGGCGCCCGAGGCGATGAACAGGATGTGGTCGGTCTTGATCATGCCGTACTTGGTGTTGACGGTGGTGCCCTCGACCAGCGGCAGCAGGTCGCGCTGCACGCCGGCGCGCGAGACGTCGGCGCCGCCCACTTCCGAGCGCGAGGCGATCTTGTCGATCTCGTCGAGGAAGACGATGCCGTTCTGCTCGACGTTCTGGATGGCCTTCTGCTTCATCTCGTCGTCGTTGACCAGCTTGGCGGCTTCCTCGTCGATCAGCACCTTCATCGCTTCCTTGATCTTGACCTTGCGCGCCTTCTTGCGGCTGCCGCCGATGCCGGAGAACATGGACTTGATCTGCTCGGTCATTTCCTCCATGCCGGGCGGGGCCATGATCTCCATTTGCGGCCCGGTATCGGCCAGCTCGATCTCGATTTCCTTGTCGTCCAGCTCGCCCTGGCGCAGGCGCTTGCGGAAGGTCTGGCGGGTGGTGTCGACTTCCTTCGGCGCGTCCGACGGCGCGGCCTGGTGGAAGCCGAAGTCGCGCGCCGGCGGCAGCAGGATGTCGAGCACGCGGTCCTCGGCCGCGTCCTCGGCGCGGGTGCGCACCTTGGCCATCTCGGCCGAACGGGTCTGCTTGACGCCGATGTCGATCAGGTCGCGGATGATGGTGTCGACGTCGCGGCCGACATAGCCGACCTCGGTGAACTTGGTGGCTTCGATCTTGATGAAGGGCGCGTCGGCCAGCTTGGCCAGGCGGCGCGCGATCTCGGTCTTGCCGACGCCGGTGGGGCCTATCATCAGGATGTTTTTCGGCGTGATCTCGTGGCGCAGCGGTTCCTCGACCTGCTGGCGGCGCCAGCGGTTGCGCAGCGCGATCGCCACCGCCTTCTTGGCGTTGCCCTGGCCGACCACATGTTTGTCGAGTTCGCCGACGATTTCTTTCGGGGTCATGTTCATGCTGGGTCCAGTGTCTCGATGATGTGGTTCATATTGGTGTAGATGCACAATTGGCCGGCGATGGTCAGTGACTTTTTGACGACTTCCGTCGGCGACAGTTCCGTATTTTCCACCAGCGCCTTGGCCGCCGATTGCGCATAGGTGCCGCCGGAGCCGATGGCGCCGATGCCGTCTTCGGGCTCGAGCACGTCGCCGTTGCCGGTGATTACCAAGGTCGATTCGCTGTCGGCCACCAGCAGCATCGCTTCCAGGCGGCGCAGCACGCGGTCGGTGCGCCAGTCCTTGGCCAGCTCGACCGAGGCGCGCAGCAGGTTGCCCTGGTGTTTTTCCAGCTTGCCCTCGAAGCGGTCGAGCAGGGTGAAGGCGTCGGCGGTGCCGCCGGCGAAGCCGACCAGCACCTTGCCCTGGTAGACCTTGCGCACCTTGCGGGCCGTGCCCTTCATGACGATGTTGCCCAGCGTGACCTGGCCGTCGCCGCCCAGCGCGACTTGCTTGCCGCGCCGTACGCACAGGATGGTGGTGCCGTGAAATTGTTCCATAGTTACCTCAAAGTAAAGACGCAAACTGCTGCAAGACTGAAAAATGGGGCTGGACCTGGGAATTACAAGTTTCAGTATTTGTGCGGGTAGATCCGGGCGATGTCGGCATAGCCCAGCAGGCGCAGCAGCGCGGTCACCAGGTGGTTGACGTCGCGGAACTCGATCTTCTTGCCCAGCTGGGCCAGGCTGGCGTGCAGCTGGTTGGCGCAGGCGTAGTCGATGCGCGTCAGGCGCGAGCAGTCGAACACCAGGGTCTGGTACTGATCAGCATAGTGCTGGATCTGGCCGAGTAAAGGGCCGAGCTGGCCTTCGAGCTGCGGCGGCAGCATGAAGCGGTCCGGTGACGCCGACACGTGCTGGGCGGAGGCGGTGGCCACCTTGTGCGGCGCCGTGAACGACGGCGGCGACACTTCGAAGGTGACGCAGTAGTCCATGCCGATTTCCTCGAATTCCTTTTCGCGGTTCAGCAGTTGCAGCAGCTCCAGCAGCAGCAGCCACGGCGCCTCGGTGTCGTCGCGGCGGCCGATGGCGATGCCGTCGCGGATCAGCGCGGCCAGGCCGTCGGCGCCCACCAGGATCAGCTCGCGCTGTTGGGCTTGCAGCTTGCGCAAGGTGTCGAGCAGCAGCGCGCAGCCGGCCGCCTCGACCGCCGCCACGCGGGAAAATTCCAGCCGCAGCACCGGGCTGGCGGCGGCCGATTGCTGCAGCCGTTGCAGCTGGTCGGCGATGTGGGTATCGAGCACGCCGGCGAAGGCTTCGGTCGGTGTCAGGCCGGCAAAGCCGGGCGAGGAGGCGGCCAGCGCGGCCGGGGCGTTCCATGGCGGCGGCGAGGTCTCGAAGGTGCTGGCGTAGTCGATCGACAGGTTGTCGAAGCGGTCGCGCTGGCCGCTGACCTGGTACAGGTCGAACAGCATCCACCAGACGGTGCGGTCGCCCGCGGCCTCGGCCAGGCCGGCGCTGAGCAGCTGCTCGGCCACGGCGCCCTGGCCGTTGGCGTACAGGATGGCGATCTCTTCCACCACGGGGGCGGTCTCGGCGGCCACGGCCAGTTGTGGCAGGTCGTCGTCGCGCAGCAGCAGGGTGGTGGGGATGTCGGCCAGGGCCTGGGTGTCGGGGCCTCCGTCGGCGTGGGTGGCGGCCTCGGGCCGGGCCGGGCGGGCGGCGCGCTGGCTGCCCCAGGCCGGTTCCGGCTCGTTGAAGATGTCGAAGGTCATCGCCGATTCGATGGCGTCGATCTTCATCGCGGTGGCGCGGGCGATCTCGCGCTGGCGCGCCTGCTGTTGCTGGCGTTCGGTTTCGCTGTTGGCGGCCAGACGCGCCGCCTCGTCATCGTCGTTGCTCGACTGCGGGGCGGGTGCGGCGTCGCTCTTCTTGAAGATGGAGAACAGTCCCACGCTGATCCTCGTGTTTGCCCTAAAAAAAAGCACGCGGCTGCGTGCTTTTTTTAAAGTCCCAGCGAATTAATCGCCGTACAATTTCTGCTTCAGTTCGCGGCGCTGCTGGGCTTCCAGCGACAGCGTGGCGGTCGGACGGGCGATCAGGCGTGGAATGCCGATCGGTTCGCCGGTCTCTTCGCACCAGCCGTAATCGCCGCCGTCGATGGTAACGATCGATTGCTGGACCTTTTTCAGCAGCTTGCGCTCGCGGTCGCGGGTGCGCAGTTCCAGCGCATGTTCTTCTTCGATGGTGGCGCGGTCGGCCGGGTCCGGCACGAGCACGGTTTCGCGCAGGTGTTCGGTGGTTTCGCCTGCGTTCTTCAACAATTCTTTTTCAAGCGCTTGCAGCTTGGCTTTGAAGAAGGCCAATTGCGCCGGATTCATATAATCCTTTTCATCCATCTTCAGAATTTCTTCTTCGGTCAGGATGCGGTCGGCGGCGGCGGGGGTCGATTTATTAGTTTTGGTGGTCATAACTTCGCTTACCTTCGATACGACAGAGTTTTCAATTAATCAGCCCGGAGTTTGTGGCTATTTAGCCATCCCCACAAAACCCGGATAGTTTATACCAGACATTGTTCTAAACCGCTAATAAAGATATCTTTCGGCAGATTTTTACCGATAAATACCATTTTGCTGCCTCGAACGTCGTTTTCTCCCCATTTGGCGCCCAGGTCGCTGCCCATGATCTGGTGCACGCCCTGGAACACGACCTTGCGATCGGCGTCTTTCATGAACAATACGCCTTTGTAGCGCAGCATGCGAGGACCGTAGACATTTACCAGGCCGCCGAGGAACTCGTCGAGCTTGGCGGTGTCGAACGGGCGTGTACTTTTGAACACAAACGCGGCGATATCGTCGCTGTGGTGGGCATGGTGGTGGTTGTGGCCGTGTTCCTCGTGGTGGTGGCCATGATCATGATTGTGGCCGCAGTGCTCGTCATGCACATGGTCGTCGTCGTGGGCCTGGTCGGTTTCTAGGAAGTCCGGGTCCAGCTCCAGCTTGTCGTTCAGGTTGAAGCCCTTCAGGTCCAGCACCTCGGACAGCGGGGCGCGGCCGAAGTCGGCCGTGCTGATAGGCGCGCGCGGGTTGATGCGCTTGAGGCGGGCGGTCAGGGTGGCCACGTCCTCGGCGCTGACCAGGTCGGTCTTGGACAGCAGCAGCTTGTCGGCGAAACCGACCTGGCGCTGGGCTTCCTCGTGCTGGTCCAGCTGGTCCATGGCGTGCCGGGCGTCCACCACGGTGACCACGGCGTCCAGCATGTAGTGAGCGCCCACTTCCTCGTCGACGAAGAAGGTCTGGGCCACCGGGCCGGGATTGGCCAGGCCGGTGGTCTCGATGACGACGCGGTCGAAATGCAGCTCGCCGGCCTCGCGCTTTTGCGCCAGGCCGCTCAGGGCCACGATCAGGTCGCCGCGCACGGTGCAGCAGATGCAGCCATTGTTCATTTCGACGATCTGTTCGCCGCTGTCCTGCACCAGGATTTCGTTGTCGATGTTTTCCTGCCCAAACTCGTTTTCAATGACGGCGATGCGCATGCCGTGCTGTTCCTGCAGGATGCGGTTCAGCAAGGTGGTCTTGCCGGCGCCAAGGAAGCCGGTGAGGATGGTGGTCGGTATCAGTGCCATGGTGCTTACCAGTCTGGTCTAGGGGAACCCCTAGATGGGGATCAAATGCGGAAATGCAACCAGCCGATTATGCCGGAATTTGGCCGGACCTAGCAATTCGTCCGATTGAGCAACGTCAGTACGGCCGGCGGCTATTTCACCTTGGCACGCGGATGGGTCTGGTCGTAGACCTCGGCCAGGTGCTGGAAGTCCAGCGCGGTGTAGACCTGGGTCGAGCTGATGCTGGAGTGGCCCAGCATTTCCTGCACCGCCCGCAGGTCGCCCGACGATTGCAGCAGGTGCGAGGCGAACGAGTGGCGCAGCATGTGCGGGTGCACGTGCACCGGCGCGCCCTGGGCCACGCCATGGGCCTGCAAACGCTGCTGTATCACCCGCGGCGACACCCGCGTGCCGCGCGTGCTGAGGAACAGGGCGTTGCCGCCGTCCGAGGGCGCCGGCCGCACGGCGATCCAGGCCGCCAGCGCCGCCAGCGCGGCGCCGCCCACCGGCACCACGCGCTGCTTGTTGCCCTTGCCGGTGACGATGACTTCGCGGTTCTCCAGCGCCACCCAGCCCAGCGCATCCTTGCCGGCGGCCAGGTCCAGCCCGGCCAGCTCGGACACCCGCAAGCCGCTGGAATACAACAGTTCGAACATGGCGCGGTTGCACAGCTCGGCAGCCTCCGGGGCGGCGCCGGCGTGCGGCCGGGGCGGCGCCACCAGCTGCACCGCATCGTCCACCGACAGCGCGCGCGGCAGCGTCCTGGCGCGCTTGGGCGCGCGCACGCCCTGCACCGGGTTGGCCGCCAGCGCGGTCTGACCGCCCAGCCAGTCGAAAAAGCCGCGCCAGCTCGACAGCTTGCGCGCGATCGAACGCGGGTCGAGCGCGCGCGCGTGCAGCTTGGCGGTCAGGCGGCGGATGGTGAAGTGGTCGAGCTGCTGCCAGTCCTGGCCGGCGGACGGCCCGGCCACGAGTTTGGCCAATTCGTGCAGATCGCGCCGGTAGGCGCTGACGGTGTGCGGCGACAGCCGGCGCTGGTCGCGCAGCTGGGCCAGGTAAGCGTCGATCCAGGCCAGCTTGCTGTCTGGTTCGACGCTCATGGCGGCGCTCAGGCCAGCAGCCAGGCCAGCGCGGTGCTGGTGGTTTCGCCGATGTGGACCAGGAAATCGGTGGCCATCAGCGACGTGAAGCGCGCCGGATCGGCCGAACCCAGGATCAGCAGGCCGAAGGCGCTCTTGTTGCCCGGCTTGCGCAGCGGAATGATGACGGTGGAGGTGATGCCGGTGGCGTCCGGCAACCAGCGCACCGCCTCGAAATCCTTGTTGGTGCCGCAGTAGGGCGCCATCAGACTGTTGGCGAAGATGCGCGCATCTTCCGACACGCCGTTGACGAACCATTCGCCGAGGTAGTCCGGCGCGGTGTCCCAGATGCGCAGCGTGGCTTGCGGTACATCAAAACCGGACTTCAGGCCGCTGATCACGGCATGTGGCATGGAACCCACATCTTCGGCTTCCAGCAGCACCTTGGTCCAGCGGTGGAATTTGTTGGCGATCGCTTCGTTTTCCGACGCCAGGCGCATGAGATTGCTCATGCGCAATTCCAGCGCCTTGTATTTGTCGCGCATGACTTCCATCTGGCGCTCTTGCAGCGACACGGCGCGTCCCGTCAGCGGGCTGGCCAGTTTGATTTCACCCAGCAATTCAGCGTGTTCTTCGAAGAAATTCGGGTGTTCGGTCAGGTATTGCGCAACGAGGGTGTGATCCAGTGGGACAGTCATTGAGGTACTTTATTGGCGAGGTTGGAAAGGCACAGTCATTCTAAACGAAAAAAAACGGACATGGTTGCCCATGCCCGTCATTCCCCAACCCAAGCGCCGGCAGTTCTTGCCGACTGCGCGGCTTAGAAGTTGTGGTGGATACCGAGGCCGTAGTAGTTCAGCGTGGTAGCTGCCTTCTTGTTCGAGGCATCGAAATACAGATAGGTGCGGGCCGACAGGTTGTAGTCGTAGCCGATCGACGCCTGCTTGGTCTTGGCCAGGGCCGGGTTGCCCAGGGCGTTGTCCGGGGTCTTCTGGCCATAGCCCAGGCGGAACATGCCGGCGCCGACGGTGTAGTTGGCGCCCAGTATCCAGGCCTTGGTGTCAGGATTGATCAGCGTGCTGTTGCCCTGGTCCTGCTTCTGGTAGGAGGCCATCAGCTTCAGCTCGTTCATCGGCTTGAACGACGCGCCCACCGACCACAGTTTGGTTTCGATGGCGTTCTTTTCGTAGGCGGCATAGGCGGCGAACGGGCCGTTGGCGGCGGTGGCGCTCAGCGAGTATGGCGTGGTGACTGGGGCGCTGTTGGCCGCGAACTGCGGCGCGGTCGCGATGCCCTTGCCGATGATGGCGGGGCCGTTGTTGGCTTCCTTGGCCCCCACGGTGACATTCAGCTGGAACATGTCGGCGATCATCGGGGTGTTATAGAACACCGCGTTCGAGAAGCGGTTGCCGGAGTTGCCAACCGGGCTCAGAGGATCGCTGGAGTAGCCGGCCACCTGCAGGTCGGTCTGGTAGCCTGCCACGGCGGGAATGCCGCTCCATGGTTCGAAGGCGGTGCTGGTTTCCTGGAAGGCGGTCAGGCCACGGCCCAGGCGCACGGTACCGAAGTCGCCCTGCAGGCCGACGCGGCTCTGGCCCTGGAACAGCGGACGGCTGTTGGCGCCGGAGGTGTTTTCGATGGTGCCGGTGTCCGGCTCGTAGCGGATTTCCAGCTGGAAGATGGCTTTCAGGCCGCCGCCCAGGTCTTCGATGCCTTTGAAACCGAGTTTGTTGTTGTCGCGCTTGCCCACCTGGGTGGTGGTGCCGGTGCGCTTGGAAATCCCTGCATCCACAGTGCCATAGATGGTCACGGACGATTGCGCGTATGCGCCAGCAAATACGCCCATGAGAGCCAGAGCCACTAAAGATTTTTTCATTTGAGTTATTCCTTTAAGAGTGAACGTGCATACATCCAAAGCTAGCGGGTCGCGTACTTCGACCCTCGGTTGGTAGGAACCTTAATATCCCGCCGGGCCAAAAACGCTGGAATGGTTGATTGTGACGGCTAGTTTTGGTCGAAAGCCCAAGAAACCGGGCTTCTTGTTGTATTTTTGAAACGCTTGATTGGCAGGCCATAAGGGCCTGTTTGGCTATTATTTCCTTTCATTCAGGCATCAAAACAGCTCTAGCGTACAGGGCGAAACGGGGTAGGGCGTTTGTGCGAAATCAAAGCGCTTTGCATAATGTTTATGGTGTGGCGCGGATCGCACGCTACACTCATAAGCACCAACGGTCGTCCCAGCCGGTGCAAACAGCCGGGATGGACCGCCGCATCGATGAATCGGATTAATAGTGAGACGATGGCTAATCGAGAAGAGTTAGGGATCATCCGGGGAGCCCGCGCGGGAGACGCCGTCTGTCAGCTGGCGCTGGGCAAGCTCTATCTGTTCGGCGGCGCCAGTTTGCCGCTCAGCCTGCCTACTGCGCTGCACTGGCTCAACCGCGCCGCGCTGCAGGAGCAGGATGAAGCCTGGATGTTGATCGGCAGCTACGTTCCCTTCGAGCATGCCCAGCACTGCCTGCCGGCGGTGCTGTCCTGGTATGACCGCGCCTACGACGCCGGTGTCGAGCAAGCCGGCCTGGTGCTGGCGCAACTGGTGTTGAACCAGGCAGCCGGGCAGGAAACGTCGCATTTACGCGACAAGGCTTTGCAGGCGCTGGAGACGGCGGCGCGCAGCGGCTCGGCCGAAGCGCAATGGTTGCTGGCGCACCAGTCCGGCGCGCAGCCGCCGTCGCCGGCGCCGCTGGCGCCGCTGCCGTCCCGGCGCGGCCTGGGGCCGCATCGCGCCAGCGTCCGCCAGCAGTGGCTGGCGCGGGCGGCCGACAGCGGCCTGGCCGCCGCCCAGTACGCCGTGCTGGAACAGGCCTGGCACGGCGACCGTGCGGCATTTCTACAACGCGCCTTGCCGCTGGCGCGCAAGCTGCTCGCCGACGCCCCGCTGGACGCCGAAGCGGCCCGCGTGGCCGAGTGGCCGCTGGAGCCGGCCCAACTGACCTTGCTGGCGCGCTGCGCCGAACTGTTCGACGGCAACACCGAACACCGCGACGTGTTGCATCACTGCCGCGAACTGGCCGCCCACGGCGGCGACCGCCACGCGCAGCTGGCGCTGGGCCTGTGGTTTGCCCGCATGGACGGCGACGGCAAGCGGCAGGCCGACGGCATTGCCGCCGTCAACTTCAAGCGCGCCATCCGCTGGCTGACCCAGGCCGGCGACCAGGGCCTGGCCGAAGCCTGGTATGGCCTGTCGCGGATTTATCTGAAACCGGAATTTTCCCAGCGCTGCGTGGCGGAAGCCCAGGCCTACCTGGAGCGGGCGGCCGACATGGGCCATTGCGCCGCGCAGCTGGAGTGCGGCATGTATGCGTGGCGCAACCGCCGCACCGACGAACACAGCGACGTGCGCGCCGCCTACTGGCTGCAAAAGGCGGCGGCCCAGGGCTGCGAGGAGGCGGAAACGGCGCTGGCGCGCGTGGCGGCGGCGCCCAAGGCGTCGGACTGGGCCGACGCAATCTTGCGCGGCAAGACGCGCGAAGCGCTGGAAAGCCAGCCCCTGCTGACGGCGCGGCTGGAGCTGGCCGAGCTGTTCGGCCTGAGCCGGGCGGAAGCGCTGTTGCTGGATGTGAAGGCGGCCGACCAGGGCCATTGCCTGGTGGTGGATATCCGCGCCAGTTACGGCCGCAGCAAGCGGCGCCTGGTGTTGCTGCGCACGGCACGCGAGCGCCAGGCGCTGGACCGCATCGGCCGCCTGTTCGAGCATCTCGACAACGGCCCGGACGGACTGGAGGGCAACTACCGCCAGCGCCTGTACCGGCTCAAGACCTGGCAGCCGGCCGCCGACGACCGGCTGGCCGCCTGAGTTGCCGCCTTAGATCTCGCGCCTTAAATTTCTATTTCGCCTTCGAACACCGTCACCGCCGGGCCGGTCAGCCAGACCGGCTGGCCCACGCCGGCCCAGCTGATCGACAGCTGGCCGCCGCGCGCGTCGACCTGCACCGGGCTGTCCAGCAAGCCGCGGCGGATGCCGGCCACCACGGCCGCGCACGAGCCGGTGCCGCAGGCCAGGGTTTCGCCGACGCCGCGCTCGAACACGCGCAGCTTGACGTGGTGGCGGCCGACGATCTGCATGAAGCCGGCGTTGACCCGGTTGGGGAAGCGCGCATGGTGTTCGATCAGCGGGCCGGTCAGTTCTACCGGCGCGGCGTCGACATCGTCGACGATCTGCACTGCGTGCGGATTGCCCATGGACACCACCGAAATCAGCACGCTCTCGCGCGCGCCGCCCAGTTCCAGTACCAGCGGCCACAAGGTGTCGTCGCCCTGGCGTTCGCCGTGCAGGCCGTCGGCGTCGAACGGCACGCGCTGCGGCTCGAGCACCGGCGCGCCCATGTCGACCGTGATGCTGCCGTCCGCTTCCAGGCGCGGCGCGATCACGCCGGCCTTGGTTTGCACCGTGATGCTGCGCTGCGTGGTCAACCCTTTTTCCGCGACAAACTTGACGAAGGCGCGCGAACCGTTGCCGCATTGCTCGACCTCGCCGCCGTCGGCGTTGAAGATGCGGTAGCGGAAATCGCAGCCCGGCTCGGTCGGTTTTTCCACCAGCAGGATCTGGTCGGCGCCCACGCCGAAGCGGCGGTCGCCCAGCAGCTGCCATTGCGCGGCCGAAAAGTCGATGTCCTGGTTGATGCCGTCGATGACCACGAAGTCATTGCCGGCGCCATGCATTTTGGTGAATTTGAGTTTCATCTGCTGCCTGTGTTGTTACTCGGAACGCTGGTACAGCGAAGCTTCGCCGTTCGGGCGCGTCTTGAACCGTTTGTGCGTCCAGAAATATTCAGCCGGGGCTTCGCGCACGCGCTCCTCGATGAACTGGTTCATGCGGCGGGTGGCGGCAACCATGTCGGGACCAGGGTAATTGTCCCACACCGGATAGAATTTCACACGCCAGCCCTGGTAATCGGGCAGGAAGGTGGCGATCACCGGCATCACTTGGGCGCCGGTGGTGGCGGCGATGCGGGCGGTGGCGGTCAGGGTGGCCGCCTCGATGCCGAAGAAGGGCACGAACTCGGCATCCTTTTCACCGAAGTCCATGTCCGGCAGCATGAAGTAGGGCAGCTTGTCGCGCAGCGCGCGCAGGATGGGCTTGATGCCGTCCTGGCGGGTGAACAGCTTGACCGGCTGGAAGCGGGCGCGGCCGGCGCGCAGCACCTGGTCGAAGGCGGCGTTCTTTTGCTGCACATACATGGACGAGGCGCTGGTCACCATGGCGATCGAGGCGCCGGCCACGTCCAGGCAGACGAAGTGCGGGCACAGCAGGATGGTCGGCCTGGCCGTCATCTCATCCACCGGCACCGGGCCGGGCTCGACCTTGATCAGGCGCTTCAGCCTGGCCTCCGACGCCCACCACAGGATGCCGCGTTCCCACACGCTGCGTGAATAGGCCTGGAAGTGGCGGCGGGCGATGTCGGTGCGCTCGGCCTCGGTCAGCTCCGGCATGCACAGGCGCAGATTGGTCAGCGTGATGTGGCGGCGCGCGCGCATCACCACGAACAGCAGGCTGCCGATGGCGTCGCCGAAACGGCCCAGCACCGGCAGCGGCAGCCAGTGCAGCAGCCACATGATTCCTAGCAGCAGCTTCATGCCGATTCTCCCGGGGCGGGTGCGGAGTCGGGCCCATCGATACCGGCCGGCACCTTGTAGCGGTTGTAGCTCCAGAAATACTGGCTCGGGCTGCGCGCGATCAGGCGTTCCATCGCGTGGTTGATGGCCTGCGCCTGTTCGGCGGCGCTGCCGTCGAGCGTGCCGTCGAAGGGCACGAAGCGGATCACATAGCCTTTGCCGCCCGGCAGGCGCTCGGCGTAGGTGACGATGATGGTGGCGTCGCCGAGCTGGGCCAGCTTGGCCGGCAAGGTCATGGTGTAGGCGGCGCGGCCGAAGAAGGTGGCCCACACGCCTTCGCCTTCCTGCGGCACCTGGTCCGGCAGCAGGCCGATCGGCTTGCCCTTCTTGAGGCACTTGGCCAGCATGCGCACGCCGGACAGGGTGGCCGGCGCCAGCAGCAGGTTGTCGCGCGCGCGGGCGCCTTCGATCAGCGGTTTCAGCGCGGCCTTCTTGGGCGGACGGTACATCACCATCAGCTCGGTGCGCAGCGCGATTTCCTGCGCGACGATTTCAAAGCAGCCAAGGTGGGGCGTCAGGAACACGATGCCGCGCCCGGCGTCGAGCTCGGCCTGGACGATGGCCCAGTTCTCGTCGGTGGCGTGGCGCGACACGCGCTCCGGCCTGGCGCACCAGATGAAGGGCAGCTCGACGATGCTCTTGCCCGCCTCGGCGATGGCGGCCGGCAGGTGCCGGGAATAGCCGGCCTGCGCCAGGTTGTCGCGCATGCGGCGGCGGTAGGAAGGCGAGCCCAGGTAGACCAGCCAGCCCAGCGCGGCGCCCATTGCGTGTAGAAATGGCAACGGGAAGATTGAGAGAAATCGAAAAATTGGTACAAGCATGAGTAATTCGTCTAATAGAGGAGTATTTTGGCTTCTGTTGCTCTGCCAAAATTTTTTAAGAAGCGTAAAATACCACGTATGGAGTATCCGCTGAGTTAACAGACAACTTGCGAAGCGGAATATAAATATCGCTAAAGCGTCGCAAGCCGTATTGGTGAGCGACAAAACATTCTCAACCAGTACCAGGAGCTTGCGATGTCTAACGATTATCTTTTCACTTCCGAATCCGTTTCGGAAGGCCACCCCGACAAGGTCGCCGACCAAATTTCCGACGCGATTCTGGACGCCATCCTGACCCAGGACCCGAAGGCCCGCGTTGCTGCGGAAACCCTGTGCAACACCGGCCTGGTCGTGCTGGCCGGCGAGATCACCACCTTCGCCAATGTTGATTATATTCAAGTTGCGCGCGAAACCATCAAACGCATCGGCTACGACAACACCGACTACGGCATCGACTACAAGGGTTGCGCCGTGCTGGTGGCCTACGACAAGCAGTCGCCGGACATCGCCCAGGGCGTGGACGAAGGCGCGGGGATAGACCTGGATCAAGGCGCGGGCGACCAGGGCCTGATGTTCGGCTACGCCTGCGACGAAACCGCGGAACTGATGCCGGCCGCGATCCACTACGCGCACCGCCTGGTCGAGCGCCAGTCGCAGCTGCGCAAGGACGGCCGCCTGCCTTGGCTGCGTCCGGACGCCAAATCGCAAGTCACGCTGCGCTACGTCAACGGCCGCCCGGTCGCGGTCGACACCGTCGTGCTGTCGACCCAGCACGCGCCGGAAATGCAGCACAAGCAGATTGAAGAAGCGGTGATCGAAGAGATCATCAAGCAGGTGCTGCCGCGCGAATGGCTGGTCGACACCAAATACCTGGTCAATCCGACCGGCCGCTTCGTCATCGGCGGTCCTCAGGGCGATTGCGGCCTGACCGGCCGCAAGATCATCGTCGACACCTACGGCGGCGCCAGCCCGCACGGCGGCGGCGCGTTCTCCGGCAAGGACCCTACGAAAGTGGACCGTTCGGCCGCCTACGCCGCCCGCTACGTGGCCAAGAACGTGGTGGCCGCCGGCCTGGCGCGCCAGTGTCAGGTGCAGGTCAGCTACGCCATCGGCGTGGCGCGTCCGATCAACATCACGGTGTATACCGAAGGCACGGGCGTGATCCCGGACGACAAGATCGCCGCGCTGGTGATGGAGCACTTCGACCTGCGTCCGAAAGGCATCGTGCAGATGCTGGACCTGCTGCGTCCGATCTACGCCAAGACCGCCGCCTACGGCCACTTCGGCCGCGAAGAGCCGGAATTCACGTGGGAACGCACCGACAAGGCCGCGATCCTGCGCGCCGCGGCCGGCCTGAAGTAATCCCGCCGCACTAAACGACAACGCCCCGCATGCCGGGGCGTTGTCGCGTCTGGGCTAGGTCGGCCGCTTGGGCGGCGGCGGTATTGGATTGGGTGGTTCATATCTGCGGCGGGGATCGTCTTTCGGCATCATATTTCCTCCTTCGGTTGCCGGCCCAGGGCCTGATTGACGGTGGCCTGCGTGGTAACGCGCAGCTTTTGCGTCAGCAGCAAGTCATACGGAAATTTGCTGACTTCGGTGCCGTACTTGCTTCTGAAACCCAGCAGTTTCTTTTCGAACTCAACAATGGAAAAGTTCGGGTTGATTTTCATCCGGACAACCAGCGAGCCGATCTCGATGGTCAGGGCGCTGAGGCTGACGGCGGATGTGGCATGTGCCTGCAGTTTCTCGGCGACCGACAATTGCCGCGATATGATGGCGAGCAGGGCGCTGGCGGAGGTGAACATCGGCCATAAAAAAGTATAGTCGCTATTTTTCCAGAATACGAGGCCGGCCAGCGCCGCACCGCCCGATGAGATCGCCACCGCGACCTTGGTGATGCTGTCCAGCCATACCCAGCGCGCCAGCAAGGCCGTCTTGAGTTCGCCGGCATAGCTGGCGCGGTATAGCAGGTCCTGGGCTTCATTCCAGATTGCATCGCGGGGATCGATAGTCATGATGGGCGCCGCCTGAAAAATCCAGCTTAGCCGGCGCTGCAGTCGTTGATTTGATCCGCCACAAACGAGACTTTATTGGCGGCCCAGTTCACCATTCCAGCCCAACGGTGCTAAAATGCGGCTTCCGAGGAGCGTTGCGACGAATCATGAATTCGCCAGGCTCGGAGTCCCAAACCGCGCTCACGTTACTTTTTTCAACATGAAAGGAGGGCGTGATGAACGCCGTACTCAAATCCGCACAAGACTTCCTGGTCGCCGACATCTCCCTGGCCGCCTGGGGCGACAAAGAAATCAAGATTGCCGAAACCGAAATGCCTGGCCTGATGGCCATCCGTGAGGAATTCGCCGCCACGCAACCGCTCAAGGGCGCGCGCATCACCGGTTCGCTGCACATGACCATCCAGACCGCCGTGCTGATCCAGACGCTGGAAGCGCTGGGCGCCAAGGTCCGCTGGGCCTCGTGCAACATCTACTCGACCCAGGACCACGCTGCCGCCGCCATCGCCGCCGCCGGCACCCCGGTGTTCGCGATCAAGGGCGAAACCCTGGACGAATACTGGGACTACACCCACCGCATCTTCGAATGGCCTGCCGACGCCGCCGGCAACGCGGTCTACTCGAACATGATCCTCGACGATGGCGGCGACGCCACGCTGCTGCTGCACCTGGGCGCGCGCGCTGAAAAAGACATCTCGGTGCTGGCCGCTCCCGGCTCGGAAGAAGAGATCTGCCTGTTCAACGCCATCAAGGCCCACCTGGCGATCGACCCGCTGTGGTACTCCAAGCGCCTGCCGCAGATCCTGGGCGTGACCGAGGAAACCACCACCGGCGTGCACCGCCTGTACCAGATGCACAAGGAAGGCAAGCTGGCCTTCCCTGCGATCAACGTCAACGACTCGGTCACCAAGTCCAAGTTCGACAACCTGTACGGTTGCCGCGAATCGCTGGTCGACGGCATCAAGCGCGCCACCGACGTGATGATCGCCGGCAAGGTCGCCGTGATCGCCGGTTACGGTGACGTCGGCAAGGGCTCGGCCCAAGCCATGCGCGCGCTGTCGGCGCAAGTGTGGGTCACCGAAATCGATCCGATCTGCGCACTGCAGGCCGCGATGGAAGGCTACCGCGTGGTCACCATGGATTACGCCGCCGAACACGGCGACATCTTCGTCACCTGCACCGGCAACTATCACATCCTGACCGAGCAGCACATGCTGGCCATGAAGGACCAGGCCATCGTCTGCAACATCGGCCACTTCGACAACGAGATCGATGTCGCCGCGCTCAAGAAGTACACCTGGGACAATATCAAGCCGCAGGTCGACCACGTGATCTTCCCGTCGGGCAAGCGCATCATCCTGCTGGCCGAAGGCCGCCTGGTCAACCTGGGTTGCGGCACCGGCCATCCGTCGTACGTGATGTCGTCGTCGTTCGCCAACCAGACCATCGCCCAGATCGAGCTGTACGCCAACACCGACAAGTATCCGGTCGGCGTCTACGTGCTGCCCAAGCACCTGGACGAAAAAGTGGCGCGCCTGCAGTTGAAGAAACTGAACGCGCAGCTGACCGTGCTGACCGAAGAGCAAGCGGCCTACATCGGCGTGTCGCAGGCCGGCCCGTACAAGCCTGACCACTACCGTTATTAATCTGCCGGTGTGAAGCGGGGCCGGCGGAATCGCCGGCCCTGTTTTTATCCAGTCCTTTTTTGCAGCGAGTTCATTTTATGCGTTTGGTCCTTACCTGGTTAATCAATGCAATTGCCTTGCTGGCAGTTCCCTACCTGATGCATTCCGTCGATGTCACAAGCATAGGCGCAGCCCTCGTCGCGGCTCTTGTACTGGGCCTGGTCAATACGCTGATACGCCCCGTGCTGTTGTTGCTGACGCTGCCCGTGACCGTGGTGTCGCTGGGCCTGTTCATCTTCATCATCAACGGCTTCATGTTCTGGCTGGTCGCCCAATGGGTGGACGGCTTCCACGTCGACAGCTTCGCGTCGGCGATCGGTGGCGCACTGTTGTACAGCGTGATTTCCTGGGCCCTGTCTACCTTACTTTTGAAGAAGTCAGATGGCTAATCATAATTTCAGTATCGAGTTCTTTCCGCCCAAGACGGCGGAGGGTGCGGAAAAGCTGCGCGTCACGCGCGCCAAGCTGTCCGAGCTCAAACCCAAATATTTTTCCGTGACCTTCGGCGCCGGCGGCAGTACGCAGCGCGGCACGCTCGACACCGTGGTGGAAATCCTCGCCGCCGGTGAAGACGCCGCGCCGCACCTGTCCTGTGTCGGCGGCACGCGCGAATCGATCCGCGAGATCCTCACGGAATTCAAGGCCCACAACATCAAGCGCATCGTCGCGCTGCGCGGCGACCTGCCGAGCGGCTACGGCGCGGCCGGCGAGTTCCGCTACGCGAACGAGCTGGTGGAGTTCATCCGCCAGGAGACCGGCGAATGGTTCCACATCGAAGTGGCGGCCTATCCGGAAGTGCACCCGCAGGCCAAGTCGCCGCAGGACGACCTGCTGGCGTTCGAGCGCAAGGTGAAGGCCGGCGCCAACGCCGCCATCACCCAGTACTTCTACAACGCCGACGCCTACTTCCAGTTCGTCGAGCAGACCCGCAAGATCGGCATCGACGTGCCCATCGTGGCCGGCATCATGCCGATCACGAACTACACGCAGCTGATGCGCTTCTCGGACATGTGCGGCGCCGAGATCCCGCGCTGGGTGCGGTTGAAGCTGGCCAGCTTCGGCGACGACAGCGCCTCGATCAAGGCCTTCGGCCTGGACGTGGTGACGGCGCTGTGCGAACGCCTGCTGGCGGGCGGCGCGCCCGGCCTGCACTTCTACAGCATGAACCAGGCCGCGGCCACCACCGCGCTGTGGCAGCGTTTAGTGTAGTTCGGTGATGATGCGGTCCAGCGCCACATCGTGACCGTCGCTGTCGAACCGTATCCGCAGGCACTGGTAGGCAATGCCCAGTGTCTGCGGGCGCGGTGAGCGCGCCAGCGTGCGGTCGTAGAAGCCGCCGCCATATCCCAACCGGTAGCCCTGCGGATTGAATCCCAGGCACGGCACCAGCAGCGCCGGCGGAGTCGCCTGCTGCAAGCGCAGCTCGGCCGGCACCGCCACCCCCATCGCATCCTTGACCATCGCCTCGCCGATGCGCCATTCGGCAAACTCCAGCGCCGCATGTTTTTCCACCACCACCGGCAGCAGCAGCCGCGCACCCAGCCGCGCCAGTTCCGCGTAGGCCGCGTGCAGATCCGGCTCGTCGCGCAGCGGCCAGTACACGCCCAGCGCCGCCGGCTGCGCGGCCTTCCACCAATCCACGACCTGCGCGCCGATCGCATGGTCCCACGCGGCGCGCGTAGTGGCGTCCAAAGCGCGCCGCGCAGTCAACAATTGCTTGCGCAAATCGGCCTTTTGCGGGGCTGGCGGGGCTGGTGGTGCGGTCGTGGCGCGTGGTATTCTAGGGTCGCTGGTCATAGGTTCAGATTTTCAAGACTTTAGAGAGTTGCACATTGATTTCCGCTTTGAAATGGATTGCCGGCGCCGCCGCCTTTGCCGCAGTGGCCCTGAGCTCCCTGGCCCACGCCGACGACCTTGGCGATGACGGCCGCAGGGCGGACGATTCCTTCCTGCTGCTGCGCGACGCCGTGCGCCAGGACGACGCATCCAAGGCCGATTTCTACGCCGCTCGCCTGGGCGATTATTCCATTCCGTCTTATGTCGATTATTATCGGCTGAAACCGCGCCTGAAGGATGCCTCGCAAGCGGAAATCCGCGATTTCATGAAACGTTACGAAGGCCAGGCCATCGTCGACCGCCTGCGCAACGACTGGCTGCTGGAACTGGGCCGCAAGCGCGACTGGGCCACCTTCGACGAGCAGCTGCCGCTGTTCGTGCTGAACGACGACACCCAGGTCAAATGCTACGCGCTGCAATCGCGCGCGCTCAAGGGCCAGAAGGTGGCAGGCGACGCGCGCGAGCTGCTCACCGCGCCGAACGGCTACGGCGAAGCCTGCGCGGGCCTGATCGCCACGCTGTACCAGGCCGGCCAGTTCAGCATCGACGACCTGACCGCGCAACTGCGCCTGTCCGGCGAGTACAACGCCACCGGCCAGGCGCGCCGCATCGTCGCGCTGTTGGACGGGAACGAGAAGAAGGCCGTGCAGGCGGTCGACCTGCCCGCCATCACGCTGGCCAAGGGCGTGGGCAACGGCCGCGTCGAACACGAGATCTACATCGTCGCCATCGGCCGCATGGCCAAGACCAGCACCAAGCTGGCGGTGCTGGCGCTGAACAAGGCCTCGTCCAAACTGAGCCCGCAGGAGCAGCAGGAAGCCTGGGCCGCGGTGGCGCTGCAATCGTCGTATTCGCTGTCGCCGGAGACCACCGAGTACTGGCAGAAGTCGAACGGCGCCGCGCTGTCGATCGACCAGATTCAGTGGAAGACCCGCATCGCGCTGCGCAACGGCGACTGGAAGCAGGTGGAGAAGAACATCCGCAGCATGCCGTCCGCGCTGCGCGCCGATCCGGCCTGGGTCTATTGGCTCGGCCGTTCGCTGATGCTGCAAGCGGGTTCGATCCAGGCCACCGGTGAAGCGATGCAGCTGTTCCGCAGCATTGCGGACCAGTCCAACTTCTACGGCCAGCTGGCGCTGGAGGAAACCGGCAAGCTGATTACCATTCCGCTGCCAGGGCTGCCGATCGCGCAGTCCGAAATCGTGCCGATCGCCGCCAATCCCAACTTCCAGCGCGCCATCAAGTTCTTCAGCATGCGCCTGCGCTTCGAAGGCACGCGCGAATGGAACTGGGGCCTGCGCGGCCTGAGCGAACGCGAACACCTGGCCGCCGCCGAATTCGCGCGCCAGAACAATATCCTCGATCGCATGGTCAACACCTCGGACCGCACCCGCATCCAGGTCGACTACACGCAGCGCTTCCCGTCGCCGCATATCGACATCATGCACCCGACCACGCAGACGCTGGGCCTGGACAAGGCCTGGGTCTACGGCCTGATACGGCAAGAGTCGCGCTTCATCATGGATGCGCAATCGCACGTCGGCGCCTCGGGCCTGATGCAGGTGATGCCGTCCACTGGCCGCTGGGTCGCCAAGAAGATCGGCCTGGCCGACTTCGCGCAGGAGATGCTGAGCGACGTGCGCACCAACATCCTGCTGGGCGCGAACTACCTGAACATGGTGCTGGGGAATATGGATGGTTCGCAGGTGCTGGCCACCGCCGCCTACAACGCCGGGCCGGGCCGCCTGCGCTCATGGCGCTCCATGCTCACCAAGCCGATGGACAGCGCGGTCTTCATCGAGTCGATCCCGTTCGTCGAAACCCGCACCTATGTCAAGAACGTGATGTCGAACACCACCTATTACGCGGCCTTGTTTGAAGGCCGCCCGCAATCGTTGAAGGCGCGCCTGGGCAACGTCGCGCCAAGAGGCTACACCGAACAGGAACAGCAGGAGTCGAGCTTCGGCTCTCGCTGACATCTACAACCATCTTTGGACGCACCATGCAGACCACTCAACTTGATCCCAGCCTGTCGCAAACCCTGGCCGCCGCGCGCGAGCCGGGCCTGACGCTCATCATCGGCAACAAGAACTATTCGTCGTGGTCGATGCGTCCGTGGGTGGCGATGACCGCCTTCGGCATCCCGTTCCAGGAGGTGCGCGTGCTGCTGGACCAGGACGACACCGCCAACCGCATCTGCGGCTACTCGGCCAGCGGCCGCGTGCCGGTGCTGCTGGCCGGCGAGATGACGATCTGGGACAGCCTGGCGATCTGCGAATATCTCGCCGAGCAATTCCAGGAACTGCACCTGTGGCCGCAGGACGTGGCCGCGCGCGCGATGGCGCGCTCGGTATGCGCCGAGATGCACGCCGGTTTCGCCGACCTGCGCACCTCGATGTCGATGAACATCCGCGCCAGCTATCCGGGCAAGGGCCGCACCAACGGCACCCAGGCCGACATCGGCCGGATCAGCGAGATCTGGGAAGAGTGCCTGTCGCGCTTCGGCCACCACCAGTTCCTGTTCGGCGATTTCTCGATCGCCGACGCCTACTACGCGCCCGTCGTGATGCGCTTCCGCACCTACGGCGTGTCGCTGGCGCCGGCGCTGGACGCCTACTGCCAGCGCGTGCTGGCCCATCCCGCCGTGGCCCGCTGGGTCGAGGAAGCGATGGCTGAAACCGAAATGGCGCCGAAGCACGACGCCGAAATGCCGGACTGACGATGATGCGGATTTATGTAGTCGGCGGCGCCGTGCGCGATGAACTGCTAGGCCTGCCGGTCAAGGATCACGATCACGTCGTCGTCGGCGCCACGCCGGACGACATGCTGGCCAAGGGTTTCCGCCCGGTCGGCAAGGACTTCCCGGTGTTCCTGCACCCGAAGACGCAGGAAGAATATGCGCTGGCCCGCACCGAGCGCAAAACCGCGCCCGGCTACAAGGGCTTTGTGTTCCATACCTCGCCCGACGTCACGCTGGAAGACGACCTGGTACGCCGCGACCTGACCATCAACGCCATCGCCCGCGCGGACGACGGCACGCTGACCGATCCATACGGCGGCCGGCGCGACCTGGAACAGCGCATCTTCCGCCACGTTTCCGACGCGTTTGCCGAAGACCCGGTGCGCATCCTGCGGGTGGCCCGTTTCGCCGCCCGCTTCAGCGACTTCCGCGTGGCGCCGGAAACCAATGCGCTGATGCGGCAGATGGTGGAGCAGGGCGAAGTCGATGCGCTGGTGCCGGAGCGCGTGTGGCAGGAGCTGTCGCGCGGCCTGATGGAAGACAAGCCCTCGCGCATGCTGGAAGTGCTGCGCGATTGCGGCGCGCTGGCGCGCATCCTGCCGGAGCTGGACGTGTTGTGGGGCGTGCCGCAGCCGGAGAAGTGGCACCCAGAGATCGACACCGGCATCCACATGCTGCAAGTGATCGACTGCGCGGCGGAAGCGGGCCATGAACTGGCCACGCGCTTCGCCTGCCTGATGCACGACCTGGGCAAGGGCGCGACACCGCCCGAGCACTGGCCCGCGCACCACGGCCACGAGGGCCTGGGCGTCAAGCTGGTGGAGCAGGTGTGCAAGCGCCTGAAGGTGCCGACCGAATGCCGCGACCTGGCCGTGATGACGGCGCGCGAACACGGCAACGTCGGCCGCGCGCTGCAGCTGCGGCCCAATACCGTGGTCACCCTGCTGGAGCGCTGCGACGCCTTCCGCAAGCCGGCGCGCTTCTCGCAGATGCTGCTGGCGACCGAATGCGATTCGCGCGGCCGCATCGGCCCAGGCGCCAGCTTCCGCGACGCGCCGTTCCCGCAACGGGCGCACCTGGAGACGGCGCTGACCGCCGCGCGCGGCGTCAACGCCGGCGAAATCGCGCAAGGCTGTGCCGATAATCCACAACGCATCCCGGAATTGGTGCATCGTGCGCGCGTGACGGCGGTGAAGCTGGCGCTGAATGCCGGCGATGATGAAGAGGATGCGGCGGAAATATGAGTTCGATCGACCTTTTCCAGAACCCGCTGCGCCGCTGGGGCAAGCACAAAGACGGCAAACGCCGTCCTACGGTTCTGGTCAAGGAGCTGCGCGAGCGCGATCGGCGGCGCATGGTCAAGCACTTCCTCGGCCTGGAAGACAGCGACCGCCTGCTGCGCTTCGGCACCGTGCTGCCGGACGAGCAGGTGGCGAACTATGTCAACCGCATCGACTTCGCGCGCGACATGGTGTTCGGCGTCTACAACCGCGTGTTCAAGCTGGTGGCGGTGGGCCACCTGGCGTTCGCGCCGCGCGATGAATCGAAGAGCGCCGTCACCGACAAGGAAAGGGTGGCCGAATTCGGCGTGTCGGTCAGCCGCTCGGCGCGTGGCCTGGGCATAGGTTCCAAGTTGTTCGAGCGCGCCGCCATCCACTGCCGCAACAACGACGTCGACACCTTGTACATGCACTGCCTGTCGTCCAACAAGACCATGATGCATATCGCGAAAAAAGCGGGCATGGAAATCCACCGCGACTACGGCGAAGCGGACGCCTACCTGAAACTGCCGCCGGCCAATCCGGCCAGCATGCTGCAAGAAGCGCTGGACGAGCAATTCGCCACGCTGGACTACACCCTCAAAGCCAACAAGCGCATCGCCGCCAAATGGCTCGACCGCCTGCTCGGCCGAAAATAAATCTCTCCCCGCTAGAACCTTTGCTGCGCGGCCGGGTATGAACGGTCGGACAAGATACGCAACCGGCAGCAAAACCACCCATATTCCGTGTCGTCGATTACTCATTTTTGCAGCACGCAGTTGCAGGCGCCGGACTTCGCCGTCTGCCTACGCTTGCTGCTGCTCTCGCCGGCGCTGGAGGAATGTGTGGTCAGGGCCGGGCTACAGGAGTGGATGACGCGCCAGCTGGCCGCCCGCAACGGCGGCCTGCCTTTGACGCAGGGCGGACCCGTGCTGGTGTCGACGGCGGTTTTCGGCTTGCTGCATATAGGCTCCGGGTGGCAGCACGTGCTGGCGGTGCTGGCGCCGGGACTGGCGCTGGCGCTGCTCTACCAGCGCAGCCGAAGCTGGACCTGGTGTGCTTTGGCACACAGCGGCATGAATGCGTTTGCGATCTCCGTCTGCAGCTTATAGATCAAACTTCAGGAGAGTGTCATGACAGGCTTGTTAGCAAAGGTGTTCCGGCTTCGGTGGGCTGCGGTCCTGCTGGTCGGTGTGATGGGGCAGGGCGCCAATGCGGCGGATGCCTTGAACGGCAAGAGCCTGTATTTGAATGGACCGGTGTCCGGCGGTGCTTCATGCGCCACCTGCCACAGCGCCTCGCCGGCGAATAACGTCAACGGCATCCTGGCGGCGGCCAACCAGCCGTCCGTGATCCAGAACGCCATCGCCACCAACAAGGGCGGCATGGGTAGTCTGTACAGCGGAAAATTCAGCGCGACAGAGTTGGACGACCTGGCCGCCTTCATTGGCAATCCGAACGTGGTGGCGGCACCGGCAGCCTCGCTGGCGCCGGCCAGTCTGACCTTCAGCGGCGCCAATATCGGCCAGACGGCCGGTCCGCTGGCCGCCACCTTGAGCAATACCGGCAACGCCACGCTCAATATCGGCACAATTTCCATCGCCGGCGCGGCGGCGGGCGACTTCAGTGTCGCCGGCGGCAGTTGCGCCAATGGCGGCGCCGTCGCGGCGGGCGCCAGCTGCACCGTGCAGGCCAGCTTCAAGCCGACGGCGGCAGGCGCGCGCGCGGCCTCGCTGACCATCACACACAACGCCACGGGCGGCAGCAGCAGCGTCGCGCTCAGCGGCACCGGCAACTCCACGCCGCAGGCCACCATCGCCTTGTCGGCGGCCAGCGTCAACTTCGGCACGCTGCTGACGGGATCTCCTTCCGCCGTGTCGACCATCACCGTCAGCAACAGCGGCCAGGCCGCGCTGACCTTCAGCTCCATCGCGCTGGGAGGCGCCAATGCCGGCATCTTCACGCTGGGCGGCAGCTGCGCCGTCGCCACGCCGGTGCCTGCGGGCGGCAACTGCACGGTGACGCTGCAAGCGCTGCCGGTTGCAGCTGGCGCCTTCTCCGCCAGCCTGACGCTGGCCTCCAACGCATCCAACGGCAGCGCCACGGTCGGCCTGTCCGGCAGCGCCGCCACGCCGGCGCCGGCCTTGACGGCCACGCCGTCGGCCATCGCCTTCGGCACCCAGACTATCGGCGCCGCCGCGGTGGCGCAGACGGTCACGCTGGCCAACACCGGCAATGTCGCCATTAGTTTGAACAACATCGGCCTGACCGGTTCCGGCGCGGCCAGCTTCAGCCTGGGCGGCAGCAATTGCGGCAGCAGCCTGGCAGTGGGCGCCAGCTGCGCCGTGCCGGTGCGCTTTGCGCCGACGGTGGAAGGCGCGGTCGCGGCGGCGCTGGCGGTGAGCTCGAATGCGGCTGCGCTGCAAGTGGGCATCACCGGCGCCGGCACCAAGCAGGCCACGGCGACGCCGCTGCTTTCCGAAGCCGGTCCGATAGTCTTCGCCGATACGCAGGTCGGCAGCAGCGCGGCGGCTCACACGACCACCCTGTCCAACAGCGGCAACGCCTCGCTGAGCATCGCCACGCTGACGCTGGGCGGCAACCAGCCGGGCGACTTTGTCCTCGGCGGCAGCTGCGCCGCCGGCGCCACCGTCGCGCCGGGCGCCAGCTGCACCTTGACCACCGCGTTCAAACCGGTCGCCGCCGGTGCCCGCAGTGCCGACCTGCTGCTGGTGACGGACGGCGGCGCGCAGTTCCATCTGGCGTTGCAGGGCAACGGCGTGGCCGTCGCCATCAGCACACCGTCGCTGACGATTGCACCGCAGAGCTTCGATTTCGGCGCCGTCGTCATCGGCAGCGCCGCGCCGACGCGTCGTTTCACGCTGACCAATAGCGGCGCCGCCGCCGTTACGCTGGCCAGCGCCGCCTACACCGGCCCGTTCGCAGCCGTGGCGGACAGCACCGGCTGCGCGGCCTTCCCGGTCACGCTGGCGCCGGGCGCCTCGTGCGACCTGGTGGTGGGCTACGCGCCGGTCAACACCGGCGGCAACAGCGGCAGCGTGGCGATACAGGCCAGCGTCGCCGGCAGCAGCTGGACCATCGCGCTGAGCGGCCAAGGTACGGCGGCGGCGAGCAACGCCGTGCCGACCAATAAAGGCGGCGGCGGTTGCTCGGCCTCGGACGACGTCAACGATCCGATGATGGTGTTCCTGATGATCGCGGCGGCCATCGCCATCGGCTGGCGCCGTCGTCAATCGAAACGCGTGGGAGGCTGACATGAAACCGATATCGATTGCCATGTTGCTGGCTGCCGCATTGAGCGCAGCCCCGGCCTGGGCGCTGGAGAAGGGCGCGACCGCGCCGCAGTTCGACCTGCAAGGGGTGGACGGCGCGGTGAAGCTGGCCAGGCTGCAGGGCAAGGTGGTGTACGTGGACTTCTGGGCCTCCTGGTGCGGCCCGTGCCGCCAGTCCTTCCCGTGGATGAACGAGATGCAGGCCAAGTATGGCGCCAAGGGCCTGCAGATCATCGGCGTCAACGTCGACGCCAACAGCGCCGACGCCCGCCAGTTCCTGACGACGACGCCGGCGCGCTTCGCCATCGGCTTCGATCCGCAAGGCGCCACGCCGCGCAGCTACGGCATCAAGGGCATGCCGAGCAGCGTGCTGATTGGGCCGGACGGCAAGGTGCTGCTGGAGCATTCCGGCTTCCGCGACACCGACCGCGCCGACTTGGAAAGCAAAATCCAGAACGCATTGGGAGCCGTCAAATGAAATCGTTACTGTTGATCGCGCTGGCGGCCGGCCTGTCCGGCTGTACTACGCTGGGCAATGTGCAGCCCTGGGAGAAGGGCACGTTGGCGCGCTCTGAGATGACCTTCGGTGACGGCCATATGTTCACACGCTTCGACGACCATATCTACACCAGCCGCGAGGCCTCGTCCGGCGGCGCCGGTGTGGGTGGCGGCGGTTGCGGCTGCAATTGAGGACCACCATGACGAGCAACGAAGACAAGGCATCGGGGCGCGGCCTGGCCGCCTCCATCATGACGGCGGCGCTGATGCTGCCCGGCGTGCAGGCGCATGCCGAAACGCCGCCGGCCAACGGCAACATCACATTGGGCTATCTGAACTACAAAGATAGCCAGTCTGGCCTGGACCGCATCACCGTGCATTCGCCGTCGGTGGCTATCACGGCGCCGGTGGCCGGCGTGTGGAGCATCGGCGCTTCGCTGGTGTCGGATGATGTGTCGGGCGCTTCGCCACGCTACCACACGGCGATCTCCGGCGCCTCGCACATGCAGGACCACCGCACGGCGGGCGATGCATCGGCCACGCGCTATTTCGAAAAAGGCAGCGTGACCGTCGGCGCGGCGTATTCGACCGAGCACGATTACGTGTCGCGCGCGCTGTCGCTGCAAGCGAGCCTGGAAAGCGAGAGCAAGAACACCACGTGGACCGTCGGCGTCGGCCATGCGGACGATCGCATCGATCCGGTCAACAAGATCGTCAGCAACGAGAAGAAGCGCACCAGCAGCCTGCTGCTGGGCGTGACGCAGGTGTTGACGGCCAACGATATCGCCCAGATGACGTTGACGCACAGCCAGGGCGAAGGCTATTTCTCCGATCCGTACAAGGCGCTGGACAACCGTCCGCGCAGCCGCAACGAGAGCACGCTGCTGGCGCGCTGGAATCACCACCTGGCATCGACCGGAGGCACCAGCCGGCTGTCCTACCGCTACTACCGCGACAGCTTCGGCGTGCGCGGGCATACGCTGGGCGCCGAATATGTGCAGCCGCTGTCGCAGGGCTGGACGGTGACGCCCGAAGTGCGGCTGTATTCGCAGAGCGCGGCGAGCTTCTACTACGATCCGTTCTACGACGCGAAGCTGGGCGCGCCGTTCCCGCCGGGGTACAACGGCAGCGGCTACATGTCGGCTGACCAGCGTCTGTCCGGCTTCGGCGCGGTGACGTTGGGCCTGAAGGTCAGCAAGCAGCTGGACAAGCTGTGGTCCGTCGACGTGAAGGCGTCGGTGTACCAGCAGCGCGGCAGCTGGCGCCTGTTCCATGAAGGCAGTCCTGGCCTGGATGCGTTGCGGGCGCAGACGATACAGATAGCAATCAACCGGCAGTGGTAGACGAAAAATGATAGACGCGATCCAGCGCACCACGTTCCAGGCCATGGCTAGCCGCTGCGAGCTGCGGTTTGCAGCGCCGGACGCGCAGTCGGCGGCGCTGCTGGCGCAGCGTGCCATGGACGAGGTGCTGCGTATCGAAACCAAGTATTCGCGCTACCGGCCGGACAGCATCGTCTCGCGCATCAACGCGGCGGCAGGCAAGGAGGCGGTGCATTGCGACAGCGAGACCATGTCGCTGATGGGTTACGCGGCGGCGCTGCACGGCGCCAGCGAGGGGCTGTTCGACATCACCTCCGGCGTGCTGCGGCGGGCCTGGGATTTTCGCCAGCCCAAGGTGCCGCGCAAGGAGGTGCTGGAACCCTTGCTGGCGCTGGTCGGCTGGGACAAGGTGGAGTGCGGTGCGGAGGACGTGGCTCTGAGGCAGCCCGGCATGGAGATCGATTTCGGCGGCTTCGGCAAAGAATATGCGGCGGACCGCGCGGCGGCGCTGCTGGCCGACGCGGGCGTCAGGCATGGCTATGTGAATTTGGGTGGCGACATGCGCTTCATCGGTCCGCGCCTGAACGGGCGGCCGTGGAGCATCGGCATCCAGGACCCGCGCGATCCGGACAGCGTGATCGCGAGCATACCGGTCAGCACCGGTGCGCTGGCGACCAGCGGCGATTATGAGCGCTACTTCGAGCTCGATGGGCAGCGCTACTGCCACATCCTCGATCCGCGCGATGGCATGCCGGTGCGCTACTGGCGCTCGGTCAGCGTGCTGGCGCCGATGGCGATCGCCGCCGGCAGCTGCTCGACCATCGCGATGCTGAAGCAGCAGGATGGCTTGAATTTTTTGAATGCGTCGGACATGGGGTATCTGGTCGTGAACGATCAGGGACAGATGCTGTTCAGGGATGTTTGAATAGGATGGAAATGATGAACAATTGGATGACGCGCTTGATGGCGCTGTTGGTGGCGGTGATTGCGCTGGCCACCGGCGCACGAGCGGATGATTTTCTGGAGCCGGACCAGGCGTTCCAGCTGAAGGGTGAGCTGGTCGACGCGCATACGGTTCGCCTGTCGTGGGTGATCGCGCCGGGCTATCATTTGTACCGGGACCGCTTGAGTTTCAAGGCGGATGGCGCGCAGCTGGAAGCGCCCGCGCTGCCGGCAGGGCTGCGCAAGTTCGACACCAACTTCAACAAGGAGATGGAGACTTACCAGGACAGTCTGGTGGTCAAGCTGCCGGTGGCTGCGACGGCTGCGTTCACGCTGCAAGTGGGTTATCAGGGCTGCGCGGACGCGGGCCTGTGCTACTCGCCGGCGACGCAGAGTTACCGCGTCGATCCGTCGGCGCCGGGCAAGCTGGTGGCGGTTGATGCGCCGCCGCCGGCCAGCGCGCCGGCCCATGAAGACGACAGCTCGCTCGCCCAGCGCACGCTGCAAAGCGGCAGCGCATGGCGCATCGGGCTGGCCTTCCTCGCCTTCGGTCTGCTGCTGTCGTTCACGCCGTGCGTGCTGCCGATGGTGCCCATCCTGTCGTCGATCATTGTCGGCGAGGGCGCGGTGTCGCGCAGCCGTGGCTTCTCGCTGGCGCTGGCGTACTGCCTGGGCATGGCGTTGGTCTACACCTCGCTCGGCGTTGCCGCAGGACTGGCGGGTGAAGGGTTGGCCGGCGCACTGCAAAAGCCTTGGGTGCTGCTGACCTTCGGCGCGCTGCTGGTCGGCCTGGCCTTGTCGATGTTCGACGTCTACCAGTTGCAGCTGCCGAGCGCCCTGCAAAGCCGCTTGAGCGCGACCAGCGGCAATATGGGCGGCGGCCGTTTCGCCGGCGTGTTCGTCATGGGCGCCTTGTCGGCCTTGATCGTCGGTCCATGCGTGGCCGGTCCACTGGCCGGCGCGCTGCTCTACATCAGCCAGACGCGCAACGTCTGGACCGGCGGCTGGGCCTTGTTCTCGATGGCGGTCGGCATGAGCGTGCCGCTGCTGCTGACCGGGGTCTCGGCCGGCAGCCTGCTGCCCCGTGCCGGCGCCTGGATGAACGGCGTGAAGAAGGTCTTCGGCCTGCTGTTGATCGCGGTGGCCATCTGGATGATCACGCCGGTGTTCCCGGTGACGGTGATGATGGCTTTGTGGGGCATGTTCGCACTGTTGTGCGCGGTGTTCCTGCATGTGTTCGAGCCGTTGCCTGCGAAGAGCGGCGCAGGCCTGGGCGCCTATGTCGGCAAGATGCTGGGATTGGCCTTCCTGGTCGGCGGCCTGTTTGAACTGGCGGGCGCCGCCAGCGCCGGCCGCGACGTGCTGCAACCGCTGGGCCACCTGAGCCTCGCCCGCGCAGAGGGCGCGGCGCCGGCCGGTGAAGAAATCCGCTTCAGCCGCATCAAGACCGTGGCCGAACTGGATCAGGTGCTGGCGTCGAGCACCACGCCGGTGATGCTGGACTTCTACGCCGACTGGTGCGTGTCCTGCAAGGAGATGGAGCGTTTCACCTTCTCTAAGCCGGCCGTCAGCGGCAAGTTGAAGCAGGTGCGCTTGATCCAGGTGGACGTCACCGCCAACAGCGCCGACGACAAGGCCTTGATGAAGCGCTTCGGCCTATTCGGCCCACCGGGCATCATCCTCTTCAACGGTGGCAAGGAGATCCCCAACAGCCGCGTGATCGGCTTCCTGGCGCCGGAGCCCTTCGTCCAGCACCTGGGCCGCCATCTCACTTCCTGAGCGGCGCGGTTTTCTTCTGCTGAGCATCCAGATCGATACCCACCGCCTTCTCGGCGGTGGCATTGATCGCCGCAAAGCGCACATACCCGTTGAACAGCAGGCCGACCGCGAGGATCACGCCGAGGCCTGCGATAAAGGCCGTAACAATATCCGGTCCCCAAGCCCGCAAAGATTTTTTCTCGTCCAGCTTTCTTGCGATGTGCTGAAACCCTGCTTTCACTCCGGCATCGAGCAAGAAAAGTCGAGCCGAAAGTTCAGACTGAGTGACGCTTTCGGCGACCTGCGCCATCTTCTCTTCGAGAGATTTCGCGAGAAACTCGGCGGCAATTTGCTCACCGCGCTGTCTCAAGCTGATCAGGTTTTCTGGAAGCATGCAGAATGCAATAAACTCTGCCTCATCCTCCGCGTTTGGTTCCGCACCGTCATGGAGCGCGGCGAAACTGGTGCGCCATTCTATTTTGCTTCGCTTGTAGATGGCGTAAGCAATGACGCCGGGGACGTCGTCCTCGTACTTTACTAGCGCTTTAAATACATGCTGCAAGATTATCTCGTCTTGCGCTCAGCTGCCATCTTCGCGATAGTCTTTTCAATATCCTCGCGTGAAAAATGCACCGATTTAATTATGCGTTTGCTTCTTTCTGACAGGTGTGGATTGTCGTCGATGCTAACCGACATATTTTCGCAAATCCGGCGAATCTCTTCGGGCGTAAAGTATGGCGACACATTAAACATGATTGCGCTCCTTCACTGCTGGGTTTGTTGAAATCCGGCCGGCCGCGCATCCGGCCAGCCATCCTCCTTTATACCAGCGGCAGCGCGGTGGTGTCCTTGATGCGTTGCAGGGCGAACGAGGATTTCACGTCCAGCACCGCAGGGTGGCGCAGCAGCGTCGCCATCATGAAGCGCGAGAAGTGGTCCATGTCTTCCACGTGCACCCGCAGCAGGTAGTCCATCTCGCCCGTCATCGCATAGCAGGCCACCACTTCCGGCCACTGCTCCACCGACACCGCGAAATCCGCGCGCGGCGACACCGGCGCGTTCGGCGCGCCCAGCGCGCGGGCGTTGCTGTGCGCCGCCGCATCGCTGTGCTTCTCCAGCCGCACGTTGACGTAGGCCAGCAGGCCCAGGCCGATCTTGTCCGGGTCCAGCAGCGCCACGTACTGGCGGATCACGCCCGCCTCTTCCAGCCGCTTGATGCGGCGCAGGCAGGGCGACGGCGACAAAGCCACCAGTTCCGCCACATCCTGGTTCGACAGCCGGCCATCGGCCTGCAAAATTGACAAAATTTTACGGTCGGTTTTGTCCAGCGCAATTTTGGTCATAAATACCTCAAAAATTCATAGTTCAGGCAATATTATTGCGCAGAACCGCGATGCGTGGGAATTGTTTGCAATTTAATGCTGGTGAAGCGGGTCTATACTGTGCGCTATTCAAAGAAGGAGACTCGCATGAAATTTACGCCTTGGGACAACCCTATGGGTACCGATGGTTTTGAGTTTGTCGAATACGCCGCACCCGATCCAAAGGCCTTGGGCGCGCTGTTCGAGAGCATGGGTTTTACCGCTATCGCCCGTCACCGCCACAAGGATGTGACCCTGTATCGCCAGGGCGACATCAACTTCCTGATCAACGCCGAGCAGGACTCCTTCGCCCAGCGCTTCGCCCGCCACCACGGCCCGTCCGTGTGCGCCATCGCGATCCGCGTGCAGGATTCCGCGTTCGCCTACAAGCGCGCGCTGGAGCAGGGCGCCTGGGGCTTCGATAACAAGACCGGCCCGATGGAGCTGAACATCCCCGCCATCAAGGGCGTGGGCGATTCGCTGATCTACCTGGTCGACCGCTGGCGCGGCAAGAACGGCGGCGAGCAAGGCGCCATCGGCGACATCAGCATCTACGACGTCGACTTCGTCGCCATCCCTGGCGCGGTCGCCAACCCGGTCGGCCATGGCCTGACCTATATCGACCACCTGACCAACAACGTCCATCGCGGCCGCATGAAGGAATGGGCGGACTTCTACGAGAAGATGTTCAACTTCCGCGAAGTGCGCTACTTCGACATCGAAGGCAAGCTGACCGGCCTGAAGTCGAAAGCCATGACGTCGCCATGCGGCAAAGTGCGCATCCCGATCAATGAATCGTCGGACGACAAGTCGCAGATCGCCGAATACCTCGACGAGTACCACGGCGAGGGCATCCAGCACATCGCCCTGGGCACCGACGACATCTACTCGTCCGTCGAGACGATGAAGAAGGCCGGCATCGTCTTCCAGGACACGATCGAGACCTACTATGAACTGGTCAACCGCCGCCTGCCTAACCACGGCGAGTCGCTGGAAGACCTGCGCCGCCTGCGCATCCTGATCGACGGCCATAGCAACGAGACCGAGCGCGAACTGCTGCTGCAGATCTTCAGCCAGAACGTCATCGGTCCGATCTTCTTCGAGATCATCCAGCGCAAGGGCGACCAGGGCTTCGGCGAGGGTAACTTCCGCGCGCTGTTCGAATCGATCGAGCTCGATCAGATCAAGCGCGGCGTGCTGAAAGATCCAACCGCCGCCTAAGGAACTAGTGAACTGTAACGCTTAAATCGGTAGCGCCTGCCGCGCAGGCAACGCGCATGGCGGCGTTGCAAATGCTCGCGATAGCTCGCTATCGCTGCGCTTTGCGCCTTGCCCTGCACGCCGCCTGCGCGTCCTTCGCTCCCAATTTAAGCGTTACAGTCCACTGGGTGGAAAGCCGGTAGTCCCGCACAGAACGGGGCGCAGGCCTGTGGTACCCTATAAAAAACCACATTTTTCCGTTCCGACGTCTCCACAAGGGCCGGCGGATCGCGCGCGAATGGGCCAACGAGGCCCTGTAGCGCATGGCTTAAAGAATAATGGAGACACAATGAACGCACCTCACAAGGGCTCGCAACTGGAGCCGGGCACGCACTCGGACAACGAAATTTCACTAGACGACAAGTGGACGCTGGAACGCGGCCGGGCCTTCATGACCGGCACCCAGGCCTTGATCCGTCTACCGATGATGCAGCGCGAACGGGACCTGAAGGCAGGCCTGAACACCGCCGGTTACATCACCGGCTATCGCGGTTCGCCGGTCACCAGCGTCGACATGACGGCGATGAAGGCCAAGAAGTACCTGGACGCCCATCACGTCAAGTTCCATCCAGGGATGAACGAAGACCTGGCCGCCACCGCGGTCTGGGGCACGCAGCAAACCAATCTTTTCCAGGACGCCAAATACGACGGCGTCTTCTCCATGTGGTACGGCAAAGGCCCCGGCGTCGACCGCTGCGGCGACGTCTTCAAGCACGCGAATAATGCGGGGAGCGCCAGGCACGGCGGCGTGCTGGTGCTGGCCGGCGACGACCACGCGGCCAAATCCTCGTCCACCGCCCACCAGTCGGACCACATCCTCAACGCCTGCGGCATCCCGGTGCTGTATCCGTCGTCGGTGCAGGAATACATCGACTACGGCCTGCACGCCTGGGCCATGAGCCGCTACACCGGCCTGTGGGTGTCGATGAAGTGCGTCACCGACATCATCGAATCCGGCGCCGTGGTGGACTTCGACCCGGACCGCGTCAAGATCGAACTGCCGACCGACTTCGAGCTGCCGGCCGGCGGCCTGAATATCCGCTGGCCGGACACCGTGCTCGATATGGAAGTGCGGATGAACAGCTACAAGTGGTACGCCGCACTGGCCTACTGCCGCGCGAATAAACTCAACAAAATCATCTGGGATTCGCCGAAGGCGAAGATCGGCATCATCACCGCCGGCAAATCCTACCTGGACACGCGCCAGGCGCTGGCCGACCTGGGCATCGACGAGCAGGCCGCCGCCGACATCGGCATCCGCCTGTACAAGATCGGCATGACCTGGCCGCTGGAAGCGGACGGCGTGCACGAATTCGCCAAGGGCCTGGACGAGATCCTGGTGGTGGAAGAAAAGCGCCAGATCCTTGAATACGCGCTGAAGGAAGAGCTGTACAACCTGCCGGACGGCCAGCGTCCGCGCGTGGTCGGCAAGTTCGACGACACCGGCGAGTGGAGCAACAAGGGCAAGTCCGGCCACGGCGACTGGCTGCTGCCGGCCACCTATGAGCTGAACCCGGCGCAGATCGCGCGCGCCATCGCCTCGCGCATCGCCCACTACTGCGCCGGCCATCCGGTCGCGCAGCGCGTGCAGGAGCGCGTGGCCTTCCTGGAAGCGAAGGAACTGGCGCTGAAAACGCTGCCGTCCAAGCCGAATCCGGAAACCGACCGCACGCCGTTCTTCTGCTCCGGCTGCCCGCACAACACCTCGACCAAAGTGCCGGAAGGTTCGCGCGCGCTGGCCGGCATCGGCTGCCACTACATGGTGCTGTGGATGGACCGCGAAACCTCGACCTTCACCCACATGGGCGCCGAGGGCGTGACCTGGGTAGGCCAGGCGCCGTTCACCAACGAGAAGCACGTCTTCACCAACCTGGGCGACGGTACCTATTTCCACTCCGGTATCCTGGCGATCCGCGCGGCGGTGGCGGCCAAGGTCAACATCACCTACAAGATCCTGTTCAACGACGCCGTCGCCATGACCGGCGGCCAGCAGTTCGACGGTCCGCTCGATCCGGGCATGATCTCGCGCCAGATCGCCGCCGAAGGCGTCACGCCGATCATCGTCGTCACCGACGAACCGGAGAAATACCCGGCCGATTACAAATGGGCGGAAGGCGTCACGGTGCGCCATCGCAGCGAATTGATGGACGTGCAGCGCGAACTGCGCGACAAGCCGGGCGTCTCGGCCATGATCTACGACCAGACCTGCGCCTCCGAGAAGCGTCGTCGCCGGAAGCGTAACGAATACCCTGATCCGGCCAAGCGCGCCGTCATCAACGAAGCCGTCTGCGAAGGTTGCGGCGATTGCTCCGTGCAGTCCAACTGCCTGTCGGTGGAGCCGTTGGAGACGGAACTGGGCCGCAAGCGCCAGATCAACCAGTCGTCCTGCAACAAGGACTTCTCCTGCACCACCGGTTTCTGCCCGAGCTTTGTGACGGTGGAAGGCGGAGCGCTGAAGAAGCCGAAGAAGGCTGCGGTTGGCGAGGGCACGCAGGCGGTGCTGCCTACCCCGGTGCTGCCGTCGACGGCGACGCCATACGGCATCCTGATCACCGGCATCGGCGGCACCGGCGTGGTGACGGTCGGCCAGATCCTGGCTGTCGCCGCGCACGTCGAAGGCAAGGGCGCGATCGTGCTGGACATGAGCGGACTGGCCCAGAAGGGCGGCCCGGTGATGTCGCACGTGCGCCTGGCGGACAAGCAGGCCGACTTGCACTCGACCCGCGTCGGCACCGGCAGCGCCGACCTGGTGGTGGGCTGCGACCTGATCGTCACCGCCTCGCGCGACGCCTTGTCACGCATGGGCGAAGGCCGCACGCACGCGATGATCAACTCGACCGGTTCGTCGACGGCGGCGTTTGTGAAGAATCCGAACTGGCAGTTCCCGGATGCTTCCTCGCGCGGCGAAATCGTCCGCGCCTGCGGCAACGAACTGGTGGACTTCGTCGACGCTGGCCAGATCGCCACCGCGCTGATGGGCGACTCGATCGCCACCAATATGTTCATGCTCGGTTACGCGTTCCAGAAGGGCCATGTGCCGCTGAGCGAAGCGTCGCTGATCAAGGCGATCGAACTCAATGGCGTGTCGGTGGGCTTCAATAAATCGGCCTTCAACTGGGGCCGCACCGCCGCCCACGACCTGGCTTCCGTGACCAAGCTGACCACCCCGGCCAAGGTGATCGAGTTCAAACGCATCCAGACGCTGGACGACATCGTCGCCCGCCGCGTCGAGCTGCTGACCGCCTACCAGGACGCGAATTATGCTAAACAGTATAAATCGTTTGTCGACCAGGTGCACGCGGAAGAGGCCAAGCTGGGCAAGACCACCCGCCTGAGCGAAGCCGTGGCGCGCTACTACTACAAGCTGATGGCGTACAAGGACGAGTATGAAGTCGCGCGCCTGTACACCGACGGTGCATTCCAGCAGAAGATCGCCGGCATGTTCGAAGGCGACATCAAGCTGAAGTTCCACCTGGCGCCGCCGCTGCTGGCCAAGCACGATGCCGAAGGCCACCTGATCAAGCAGGAATTCGGTCCGTGGATGATGAAGGCCTTTTCCCTGCTGGCCAGGTTCAAGGGCTTGCGTGGCTCTAAGCTGGACATCTTCGGCTACACGGCGGAGCGCAAGATGGAACGCGCGCTGATCGGCGAATACCGCGACACCGTGACCTCGCTGCTGCCGAAGCTGACGGCCGGGAACCTGTCGCAGGCCGTGGCGATAGCCAGCATCCCTGAAGACATCCGCGGCTATGGCCACGTGAAGGAGCGTCACTTCAAGGCGGCCAAGCAGAAGGAGGCGGCGTTGCTGGCGGCCTTCGGCAAGCCGGCTGACAGCCACACCAACGCAGCATAGAAAACGGCCCCTCGGGGCCGTTTTTTTCGTCTGTCCGCTTCACACCTTGCGCAGCGAGCAGACGGTGTCGAACCAGGATTGCATGCCGACCAGCGGTTGTGGATTGATCGGCAGCAGGGCGTTGATGTTGACGCCATTGCCCCTGCCACCGTTCTTCTTGTCCCACCACACCCCGGCGTTCAGGTCATCGAGCGCCGGCGCCGGCCCGAAGGCCTTGGCCGCCTCCGGGCCGATGCCGTGCGCCGCCACTTCGACCCGGCGTCCGCTGCGGCCTTCCGCCGCGCGGCCGCCGCTGATCCATCCCAGCGAATTGGACACCGCCACCACGCGCGGATGGATGCCGCGCGTGACGAACACCCGCATCCGCGCCGAGCCGATTTTCTCGCCGTTGCCGCGATAGGCCTGCAGGGACGGCTGGTCGGCCGGGCCGGACTGCGGCCGGTAGGTGGTCAGCTCGACCATGTCGCCGCTTTTCAGGCCCAGTTTTTTTGCCGTCGCGACGTTGATCCACATCGGGTTGTCATGCACGATCTCGGTCAGGTATTTTTGTGACGCCGTGCGGCCCTGCGTGTGGACGTTCCACTTGAAGGTGCTCAGGATGTAGCGGTCCGCCGGCAGCTTGCGGTGCGACGGAATCTGCACGAAGGTCGGCATGCCGTCGTCGTCGAAGCCGCGCGTCTTGGCCACCAGCGTCACCTCCGGCGCATGCACTTCGAACTTGCGCGACGGCGTGGCGAAGCCGCGTACCGCCGCACCGCCGGCCATCAGGCCAATGGCGCTGTCCTTGCCCTTGTCGTTGGGCCGGTAGACCACACCGCTGGCGGCGTCCACCCGGCTGCCGTCCAGCTGCTTGCCGCTCAGCGGTTTCTGGAACACCTCGTAAGGCTTTGGCTGAGAGGTGTCGACGTAGACGCCGTAGTGCTTCATGTATTCAAAGCCGTCCTTGAACTGCTTGCCGTCCGGCCCCGTGGCGGGCAGCTTCGAGCACTGGATGCGCACGAAATCCTCATGGCTGCCGAACTGGAAGTACTTCGCCTGCTCCGGACCGAGACGGCGGCCGATATCGAACAACACGTCGGCAAAGCTGCGCGCCTCGCCCGGCGGCGGCACCAGCGGCTGGCGCAGCGTGACGAAGTGCGTCAGCTCCATGTTGTTGCGGATGTCCATGCCCCAGCGTTCGAGGTAGGTCGCGTCGGGCAGGATCAGGTCCGCATAGTGCGCCATTTCCGAATAGACGATGTCCGAGCAGGCGTGGAAGGGTATCAGTTGCTCGTCCATCAGCACTTCGACCGTGGTGCTGCGGCCCTCCGGCCACGTCATCGGCGAGGCGATGGTGTAGCTCAGGTAGACATCCAGCTTGGCGCGGCCCTGGCGCAGGTAGTCGTAGACGATCTGGCCGACCTTCATCTTCTGCCAGCGATTGGCCAGCGGCCATTCCGGCGGGTCTTCCAGGTCGGTGCGGATCTTGGGCGCGGGCGGCACGGGCTGCGGTTGCGGATAGCGGCTGGCCGACAGCTTCTCTTCCAGCCCATAGCAGTAGCCGCCCGGCCGGGCGATCGAGCCGACCAGCGCGTTGAGCATGACGACGGCGCGTTCGGCGTTGAAGCCGTTGTAGTGGGCGCCGGCGCCGCGGTTGGTGAAGGCGGCGACGGCCGGCCGCTTGCGCGCGAACTCCAGCGCCAGGCGCTCGATGTCCTGCGCGGCGATGCCGGACAGCTTGGCGGCCCACGCCGGTGTGCACGGGGCCAGCCAGCCGCGTATGGTTTCAAGGCCGGGCTGGACGAACTTGTCGATGAAGTCGTGATCGATCTCGTTCTCGCGCACGATCACGTGCGCCATCGCCAGCGCCACCGCGCCGTCGGTGCCGGGAAACGGCTGGTGCCATTCGTCGCTGCGGCCGGCCGTGTTGGACAGGCGCACGTCGAACGTCACCAGCTTGGCGCCGTGGTCGAAGCGCGCTTTGACCACGCGGCTCACCAGATGCAGGCCGCCCTGGTGCGCCTCGTAGAAATTGGAGCCGAAATTGAGGAAGTACTTGCAGCGTTCGGCGTCGATCGATTCCCAGTCGGTCTCGCCGAGCGAGACGTAATTGGCGGCGCGCTTGTTGGCGGAGCACAGAGCGCGATGGTTCAACTGCACCGGCGTGCCGATCGCGCTCAGGAAGCGGTTGATCTCGGCGTCGATGCGCGAGCGGCCCTGGTGCAGCGCTACCCGTTCCGGATGGCCGCTGTCGATGCTGGTCTTGATGCGCTGCGCCACTTCGGCGTAGGCCTCGTCCCAGCTGATGCGCTTCCACAGACCCGCGCCGCGCGCGCCGACCCGCTTGAGCGGATACAGCAGCCGCTCCGGATAGTCGTTGATGGTCGGCCCGGACTGCCCCTTGGCGCAGGTCATGTAGCTGCCCATGTTGGGATCGAGCGGATTGCCGCGTATCTTGATCACCTTGCCGTCCTGGACGAAGGCTTCGATGCCGCACACGGTCGAGCAGTTCAGGCACACGCTGGTGATGCGTTGGGCGCTGCGGTAATCGTTCTTGACCTTGCGCTGCGCGCCGTCGGCCAGCGGCCGGTAGTTCAGCGCCTGCGCGCTGCTTGGCGTCAGCAGGATGGTCTCGCCCAGACCTAGTCCGGCCATCGAGCCGATGCCGCTTTTGATGAATCCCCGACGGTCCATGTTCATGCTCCCTTCGGTCGCGGGAACTGCGACTTCAGCTGGTCCCAGGTGTCGATCTCGTAGGAAAACGGATCGTGGCTGCGGCCCTTGGGCACCTTGTGCGCCATCGCGCGCGGCACCACGCCGCCCAGGCCGCGGTACTGCACCAGCGGCTTAGTCTTTTCCTCCGGCTTGAGCGGCGCCACCTGCTGGCGGTGCTTTGCGTGGAACCGGCTGACCGGGCTGGCCGGATCGTTCAGGTCACCGAACGCGAACACGTCGGCCGGACATACCTCCACGCAGGCCGGCTCCATGTCGGCCGCCAGCCGGTGAGAACAGAAGTCGCATTTGTCGGCCACTTCCGCCACCGGGTCGATGTGGATGGCGCCGTAGGGACAGGCCTTGATGCAGTCGCGGCTGCGGTCGCAGGCGCTATCGTCGATGTGGATGATGCCGTCGCTGCCGCGCGCGATCGCGTCGTTGGGGCAGGCGTCCAGGCAGGGCGCGTCTTCGCATTGCATGCACAGCGTCGGCAGGAAGGCGCGCTTGGTCGTCGGCTGCTGGTTGTACGGGTTGATCGACGCGAAATCGTAGTAATACACTTTGGTGCGGAAGTGGCCGAGCGAGACGGAATTTTCGACCTTGCACGCAACCGAACAGGCGTGGCAGCCGATGCAGCGTTCCAGGTCGATCGCCATGCCCCATTTGGGACCGGCGCTGGTGGATGTGGTCATGAGACTGTCCCCGATAGATGGAAAAACATTAGACCACAAAATAATGCATAAGCAATCGCGAATTCATTCGTTCTGGTTTGATACCCCGCTTGATAAGGTGGCATCCCTTTCTCTCCCCGGATCACCTCAATGAAGACAAAATTTGAATTGAAGCCGCTGGCGGCAGGCGCTATCGCGCTGCTGTGCGGCGCTGCCGGCCCTGCGCTGACGCAAGCGCAGGAGGCGGGCGCGGTCACCGCCGCGCCGCCTGCCGTCGTCGTCACCGGCTCGCGCATTCCACGCGCCAGCCTGGAAGGGCCTTCCGCCGTCACCGTCATCACCGGCGAGGACATCACCAAGCAAGGCTACAAGAACGTCTTCGATGCGCTCAGCAACCTGACCCAGAACAGCGGCTTCACCCAAGGCGCCGACTATGGCAACACCTTCACGCCGTCGGCCAACACCATCAGCCTGCGCGGCCTCGGACCCAATCACACGCTGGTGCTGCTCAACGGTCGCCGCCTGGCGGACTTCCCGATCGCCTACGAAGGCACGGTCAACTTCACCAACCTGGCCAACATTCCATCGAGCGTGGTGGACCGCATCGAGATCCTCAGCGGCGGCGCTTCCGCCGTCTACGGCTCGGACGCCATCGCGGGCGTGGTCAACATCATCCTGAAGAAACAGGCCTCCGGCCTGGACGTCAACCTCAAGGCCGGCGCCACCACGCGCGGCGGCGGCGGCGACCAGCGCCTGCAGCTGACCGGCGGCGATAGCTACGGCAAGCTCAATGCGCTGTTCAGCGCGGAATTCCTGGAGCGCGATCCGCTGTGGGGCCGCGAGCGCGACTTCATGAGCGCCAAGGTGGGCGTGGCGCCGACTCCTCTGCTGTGGCGCAAGAACGTCGACACCGGCAAATACATCGATCCGGGCGACACCTGCGCCCAGCTCGGCGACCTGTTCGGCGGCAGCACCGTCAAGTACACGGGCAAGGCGGGCAGCTACTGCGCCAGCCCGAAAGTGGCGCCGACCTACTGGACCACGCAGACCAGGAACAGCAGCCAGAACCTCTTCGGCAGCGCCAACTACGAGCTGTCGCCGACCACCACCTTGTTCGCCGAGGCGCTGTACGGCCAGAACCGCAGCGCCAACAACACGCGCGGTCCGTCGTGGACCTCGGTGGCGACCGCCGACACCTATTTCTGGAACCAGAACACCAAGACCAACGAGGCCTGGAACCGCTATATCTCGCCGGAGGAAATCGGCGGCGTGCAGCGCTACAACCGCAGCTGGGACGACCAGGCCGCGTCGCTGTCGTTCGGCGCCAAGGGGGCTATCCCCGGCACCAGCTGGCAGTACGAGGCCGGCTACACGGCCTCGCTGTACAAGAGCGAGAGCCACACGCCGCGCGCGCTGGCCAACATCGACAGCTTCTTCCTCGGCCCCAAACTGGGCGTGGACGCGGACGGCGTGCCGATCTACGCGCCGGACCCTGCGCGCCTGGGCAAGCGCCTGACGCCGGCGGAATTCGACAGCATCACCGGCACCGCAGTTGGCAACGACAAGTCGTGGACCAACACCGTCAGTGTCAGCGCCAACGGCGAGGCGTTCAAGCTGCCGGCCGGTCCGGTCAAGCTGGCGACGGTGGCGGAACTGGGCAAGCAGGGTTTCTCGAACACGCCGGACCCACGCATCAACCAGGGCTACTTCAATACGGTGACGCCGTCCGACGTGACGGCCGGCACCCGCAAGCGCTATGCGCTGGGCGTGGAGGCGAATGTGCCGCTGCTGGAGAAACTCGATGCGACCGTGGCCGCCCGCTATGACCGCTACAGTTTCGCCGGCGTCAGCGACGGCAAGCTGGCCTACAACGCCGGCCTGGAATGGCGCCCCGCCACGCAGCTGCTGCTGCGCGCGAACCACGCCACCAGCTTTCGCGCGCCGGACATGAACTACATCTACAAGGCGCGCGGCACCGGCTACTACTCGTCGAGCACCGACTACTACCGCTGCGCCAAGACAGGCCAGCCGCTCGACAGCTGCGAGTTCGCCAACATCTCGCCGGGCGCGAACTACGTGCAGGCCGGCAGCAAGGATCTGCGCTCGGAAAAAGGCCGTTCGTCGGGACTGGGCGCGGTGTGGTCGCCGAGTGCCAGCTTCGATGTGTCGCTGGACTACTGGGACATCAAGATCGACGACCTGGTCACCAACCTGAGCGCCGACAAGCTGCTGCGCGACGAATCGAATTGCCGCATCGGTGGCGATCTGACTTCGCCGACCTGCGCCGACGCCATCGCCCGCATCGTCCGCAATCCGCTGACGGCGTTGAACAAGCCGGGCGAGATCAAGGAGATCCATGTCAATCCGATCAACGCCGCATCGACCAGCGTCAGCGGCATCGACGTCAGCGCCAAGCACGTGCTGCGCACCCAGGCTTATGGCGTGTGGATTTCCAAGGTCAACTACTCGAAGACGCTGAGTGCCAAATCGCGCCAGTTCTCCGGCGACGACCTGAAGGACGACCGCGAAGACCTGGGCAACTCCGACTGGCGCGACAAGCTTAACGCCAGCCTGACGTGGAACCAGGGCGACTGGTCGAACACCCTGTTCCTGCAGCGCTACGGCAAGGTGCCCAACGCCGCCGGCACGGCCTTCCTGTCGCCGACCACCCTGGCCAACGCCAGCATCGTGTATAAGCTGAACCAGCGCACCACGCTGTCGGTGGCGGTCAACAACCTGTTCAACAAGGTCAAGCCCGACACCAGCGGCGGCTGGCCGTACTACACGGTGGGTAACTACAGCCCGACCGGCCGCCAGGGCTGGGTCGAGCTGAATTACCACTTCGGCTCCTAAGCTGGACGGTGCTGCGCGACCAGTGCGCGCAGCGCCGGGTCGCTGATTTCGAAGACATCGAACATGCCCAGTGCCGCCATCGCCGGCACCGCGTCGACGATGTCGGCCCGCGCCTCGGCACGGGCCTGTTCCGTGCTGCCCTCCGCCTGCAAGGTGCGGGCATTGGCCAGGAAGGCGCCGACGGTGCCCTTCCTGACGGTGACACCGTTGAATTCTCCGGTGTTGACGTGGTCCGGCAGTATGTCCTGTGCTCGCATGATGCAATCTCCTGTGGTTGATGAGGACTCCATCTTGCCAGCCGCCGCATGGCCTGACTTGCGCTGAGCGGCCATCATATGTCGCATTCGGGCCAGTGCCCGGCTCAGGTCCTACACCACGGCCTTGCCGCTCGCAGCAGCGTGGCCGGCATACTCGGTCAGCCAGTACAGCAGCGCCAAGCCGGGGAAGGCCATGCCGGTCAACAGCGCCGCGTGCCAGCCGTGGGTGGCGAACATCCAGCCGCCCAGCGCCGAACCGAGCGCGCCTCCAGCGAAGAACAGCGCGAAGTACACGCCGTTCAGGCGGCTGCGCACTTCCGCGCCCAGCGTGAAGATGGCGCGCTGGCCCAGCACCAGGTTGGCCGCCACGCCCATGTCCAGCACGATCGATGCGATCACCAGGATCGCCAGCGCCAGGTTGCGCAACTCCGGAACTTGCGGCGCCAGCAGCGGCAACGCAAAACCGATCACGCCCAGCGCCAGCGCGGCGGCGGTCGCCATCAGCGTGTGGCCGGCGTCGGCCAGGCGGCCGGCGACCGGCGAGGCCACCGCGCCCGCCATGCCGACCAGCGCGAACACCGCGATGCCGGTCTGCGACAGGTGGAACTGCGGGCCAGCCAGCATCAGCGGGGTGACGGTCCAGAACAGGCTGAAGGAGCCGAACAGGCCGGCGTGGTAGGCGGCGCGGCGGCGCAGCAGCGGCGTGCGCAGGAACAGCTGCCACAGGGATGCCATCAGCGCCGGATAGGCGATCCGCGCGGTCGGCGCGCGCAGCGGCAGCTTGGCGCGCAGCACCAGAGCCACCGCCAGCACCAGCACGGCGGCGCCGCCGAACACCACATGCCAGTTGCTGGCGTCGGCGATCAGGCTGGCGGCGGGACGGGCCAGCATGATCCCCAGCAGCAGGCCGCTGACCACCTTGCCGACCGTGTGGCCGCGCGTTTCCTCTTTCGACAGATGGGCGGCGAACGGCACGATGATCTGCGCCGCCACCGAGCCCAGGCCGATGCCCAGCGCGGCGGTCAGGAACATCCACGCGCTGGTGCTCAACGCGGCCAGCACCAGCATGGCGGCGGTGAACAGCAGGCCGGTGACGATCAGGCGGCGGTTCTCCAGCAGGTCGCCCAGCGGCACCACGAACAGCAGGCCGAGGGTGTAGCCGATCTGCGTCAGCGTGACGATCAGGCCGGCCGCCTGCGGCGACAGCCCGGTGGCGGCGCTGATCGGGCCGACCAGGGTTTGCGCGTAGTACAGGTTGGCGACGATCAGGCCGGTCGCGGCGGCCAGCAGCAGCACCATGCCGGGGCTGATGTCGTCTTGTGCGGGGTGGTTCATGCGGACTCCGTGGGTCAGTGGGAATGGACGGAGTCTAGACAAAAACCGGGCAAAGATAATCAGGGCATAATGCTCCCATACTTTTCACTTTATATGAACAATCATGGACAGACTCAAGGCCATGCAGACCTTCGTGCGCATCGTCGAGGCCAACAGCTACACGCGCGCCGCCGAAACGCTGGACCTGCCGCGCGCCGCGCTGACGGCCACCATCCAGAAGCTGGAAGCCTTCCTCGGCACCCAGCTGCTGCAGCGGACCACGCGCCGCCTGTCGCTGACGCCGGACGGCGCCGACTATTTCAAGAAGTGCCTGGAGATCCTGCAGGCGGTGGAGGACGCCGAGGGCGCGTTTCGCGGCCACGGCCGCAGCAAGCCGCAGGGCCGGCTGCGGGTCGAGCTGCCGGGCGCCGTCGGCCGCAACGTGGTGATGCCGCACATCCCCGCGTTTTGCCGCGAGTACCCGGAGCTCGACCTGGTCATCAGTCTGAACGAGCGCCTGACAGACCTGACCCAGGAAGGCCTGGACTGCTCGCTGCGGGTGGGCGAGCTGCAGGATTCGGCGATGATCGGCCGGCGCCTGGGCAACATGGCCTTCCTGACCTGCGCCGCGCCGTCCTACCTGGCCGCGCACGGCGTGCCGCGCGCGCCGGCCGATTTGCGCGCGCATCGCGGCGTGACGCATTTTTCCGGCCGCACCGGCCGCCCCTTCGACTGGGACTACATGGTCGACGGCGGCGTGGTGACGGTGGAGGTGCCCAGCGCGATCGCCGTCAACGATCCCGACGCCTACATCATCTGCGCCTTGCAGGGCATGGGCGTGATCCAGGCGGCGCGCTACCAGGTGCGGCATCACCTGGCCAGCGGCGCGCTGGTCGAGGTGCTGGCGGCGACGCCGCCGACGCCGATGCCGATCTCCCTGCTGTACCCGCAGGGCCGCATGGCGTCGCCGCGGCTGGGCGTGTTCGCCGAGTGGATCGCCGGCGTGTTCCGCGCCGATCCCGACCTGCAAGCCTGAGTGGCCGGCGGCCAGGGAAATTGCGATCGATGATCGCCGAGTCGCAAAGCCGACTATAATTTCCGGCGATCCGATGCCGGCGGGTAGGCCCCGCCGGGCACCGGCCATTCAACCCTTGCTGGAAGCCAGTCCATGATACGTTCCGCCATTCTGCTTGCCTTTGCCGCCACCTCCACCCTGGCCGCCGCCGCGCCAGCCTCCGCTCCGCTGAGCACCGTCGCCGAACGCTCCGGCTTCCAGAACACCGGCCGCTACGACGAAGTGGTCGACCTGTGCGCGCGCTTCCAGAAGGCGTATCCGAAACAGGTGCGCTGCTTTGAATTCGGCCGCACGCCGGAAGGCCGGCCCATGCTGGCGCTGGCCGTTTCGCGCAGCGGCGCGCTGAGCGCCGAGCAGGCGAAGAAGCGCGGCGTGCCGGTGCTGCTGGTGCAGGGCGGCATCCACGCCGGCGAGATCGACGGCAAGGACGCCGGCTTCCTGGCGCTGCGCGAGGCGCTGGAGAACAAGGCCGCGCCGGGCGCGCTGGACCAGCAGGTGCTGTTGTTCGTCCCTGTGTTCAACGTCGACGGCCATGAGCGCTTCGGCAAATGGAATCGTCCGAACCAGCGCGGCCCGGTGGAAATGGGCTGGCGCACCACGGCGCAGAACTACAACCTGAACCGCGACTACGTCAAAGCCGACGCGCCGGAAATGCAGGCCATGCTGGCGCTGGTGAACGCCTGGGACCCGCTGGCCTACGTCGACCTGCACGTTACCGACGGCGCCAAGTTCCAGCCCGACGTCTCGATCCAGGTCGAGCCGGTGCACGGCGGCGACGAGGAGCTCAAGCGGGCCGGCCTGGCGCTGCAAACGGCGGTGATGGCCGACCTGAAGGCGCAGGGCTCCGATCCCAAGCCGTACTACATCTCGTTCGCGGCCGACGACGACCCGAGCTCCGGCTTCGTCGACAGCATGTCGACGGCGCGCTTCTCGACCGGCTACTTCCCGATGCGTAACCGCTTCGCCATGCTGGTCGAAACCCATTCGTGGAAGGATTACCCGACCCGCGTGCGGATCACCCGCAACACCATTGTCTCGCTGCTGTCGCAGGTCGCCGCCCACGGCAAGCAATGGCAGAAGATGACGCAGGACGCCGACGTGCGCGCCGCGACCCTGGCCGGCGCCGATTTCCCGATCAGCTACCGCACCACCTTCAACGCCAAGACCATCGAGTTCCCCGGCTACGAGTACACGCGCAGCTATTCGGAAGTGTCGGGCGGCCTGATGACGCATTACGACGAGACCAAGCCGCAGATGTGGACCTTGCCGCTGCGTGACGAAGTGGTGCCGGACCTGAAGATCGCCGCGCCCAAGGGCGGCTACCTGGTGCCGCTGGCCGACGCGGCCCGCGTCGGCGCCAAGCTGAAGCAGCACGGCATCGCCTTCAAGGTGGTGACGTCGGACCTGATGTCGGCCGAAGTGGAGACCTTCCGCGCGGCCAAGACCAAGTTCGGCGCGCAGTCGTTCGAAGGCCGTCAATCGCTGGCGGTGGAAGGCGACTGGGGACGCGAGCGCCGCAGCGTGGCCAAGGGCGCGCTGTTCGTGCCGATCGCGCAGCCGAAGGCGCGCCTGGTGATGACGATGCTGGAGCCGCGCGGCGCCGATTCATTGCTGGCCTGGGGCGAATTCAACAACGCCTTCGAGCGCAAGGAGTACATGGAGGAGTATGTGGCGGAAGACGTGGCGCGCGCGCAGTTGGAGGCCGATCCGGCGCTGCGCGAGGAGTTCCAGAAAAAGCTCGACAGCGACGCGGAGTTCAACAAGAGCCCGGCCAAGCGGCTGGAGTTCTTCGCCCGTCGCCACGCTTCGTGGGACGAGCGCTACAACCTCTATCCGGTGCTGCGCACCGTGCAGAAGTACTAAACCGCAGGGCTTCCGCCGCCGGCCGCCTGGCCGCCGCCGGATGCCTTGGCGGCGGCTTCCTCCATCTTTTGCCGCAGGATCTCGCCCACCTTGGCCATGATCGAGGCCTGTTCCTCCGGCGACTTGGCCGCCAGGCCCTCCGGCGTCAGGCCCAGGCTTTTCAATATCATTTCCTGCATCCGTTGCGCAGGCGATTTCTTCATGTAGGTGTCCAGCTCCTGCGCGGCGGTCGGCTGCTTGGCCGCCTCCAGCGCGGCCTTGAATTCGGCGCCGCCGTCGGATTTTTTGCGCGGGGTGAAGGCTGCCACGCTGGCGTCGCCGAGCGCCCTGGTGTCGATTTTCATGTTTGCTTTCCCTGTTAGTGGTTATTTACGCAATATAGCGTAATTTGCACTAGCAGGGGGAGCGCAGAAGATCGGCGGCCGCTCAGCCCTGTTGCAGCGGGATGATGCCGGGCACCGTGGTCGGGGTCGAACACGGTTCCTCGTCGAAGGCGATGTCGCCCAGCGGATTTGCCTGGCCGTCGGCCTTGATGTCCTTGAAGCCGAACAGGTCGCGGTCCATCAGGTGCGATGGCACCACCGTCGACAGCGACGAGAAGATGCTTTCGACGCGGCCGGGGAATTTCTTTTCCCAGTCGCGCATCAGGCCCTTGATCTGCTTGCGCTGCAGGTTTTCCTGCGAGCCGCACAGGTCGCACGGGATGATGGGGAAGCCTTTGACGGCGGCATAGCGCTCGCTGTCTTCTTCCTTCACGTAGGCCATCGGCCGGATCACCATGTGCTTGCCGTCGTCCGACACCAGCTTGGCCGGCATGGCCTTGAGCTTCCCGCCGAAGAACATGTTCAGGAAGAAGGTCTCGAGGATGTCGTCGCGGTGGTGGCCCAGCGCGATCTTGTTGCAGCCCAGTTCATCGGCCACGCGGTACAGGATGCCGCGCCGCAGGCGCGAGCACAGCGAGCAGGTGGTCTTGCCTTCCGGGATCAGGCGCTTGACGATGCTGTAGGTGTCCTGGTTCTCGATATGGAAGGGGATGCCCAGCTGCTTCAGGTAGGCCGGCAGGATGTGGTCGGGGAAGTTGGGCTGCTTCTGGTCGAGGTTGACGGCGATGAGCTCGAAGTTGATCGGCGCGCGTTCGCGCAGCGTCATCAGGATGTCGAGCAGCGCGTAGCTGTCCTTGCCGCCGGACAGGCAGACCATGACCTTGTCGCCGTCCTCGATCATGTTGAAATCGCCGATCGCCTGGCCGACCAGGCGGCACAGGCGCTTGTGCAGCTTGTTGTTTTCCAGCGCGATCTTCTCGGCCGACTTGGTTGAAGCGGCGCCTGGCGCGGCCGCTACGTTGTCGAGTACTGCGTTCATACGGATTCCTTGATCTTGAAGACTTCCACGCCCACGCCTTCGCAGTCCGGATACACGTCCGGCTTCATGGTCGATACGCGGGCCGCGCGCACGCGCGGGTGTTCCAGCATGGCGCTGACGATGTCGTCGCACAGGCTCTCTTGCAGGTGGACGTGGCCGCGCGCCATCAACTTGGCGATGGAGTCGCGCATGAAGTCGTAGTCCACCACTTCTTCCAGCTGGTCCTTGACCGGGGTCGAGACGGCCAGCGGGATGTACAGGTCGACGTTGATCAGCAAACGCTGCTCGCCCTTTTTCTCGAACTCATAGACGCCGATGTTGATCAGCACTTCGTAGTTGCGCAGGAACAGGCGGCGGCAGTCGTTCAGTTGCGGGTGGATCAGGGCGGACAGCATAGTTTTTACCTTCTTGAGATTGTATTCATTTGGCCAGGAACATCACGTCGCGCGGCAGCGGCATCAAATGCTGGCCGCCGTCGACCAGCAGGGTGGTGCCGGTCAGCGCGCGCGCCGTGGCAGCGTAGACCACGCTGTCGGCGATATCTTCCGGGGTGCTGGAGCGGCCCAGCGGGGTTTGCCGGTGCGCGTGGGCGAAGCCGGCTTCGGTCTGGTCGCCGGACACCATCGTGATGCCGGGCGCGATGCCGACCACCCGCACCGCGGGCGCCAGCTGCTGCGCCAGCATCGTGGTGGCGGCATGCAGCGCCGCCTTGGACAGGGTGTACGACAAAAAATCAGGATTGAGATTGTACAGTTTTTGGTCGAGCAGGTTGATCACCACCCCCTGTTCGCCCTCCGCGAGGGCGGCGTGCAGCGCCTGCGCCAGGATCACCGGCGCGGCGACGTTGGCGCGCATGTGGGCGTCCAGCCGGCCGGCGCTGAAGTCGGCGGCGCTGTCGTACTCGAACAGCGAGGCGTTGTTGACCACGCAGCGCAGCGCGCCCAGCGCGGCCACCGCCCGCGGCAGCAGCGCGCGCACGGTCGCTTCGTCGGCCAGGTCGCAGGGCAGGGCGACGGCGCGCCGGCCCATCGCCTCGATCGCGGCCACCACTTCCTGCGCCTCGGCCTGCGACGCGCGGTAGTGCACCGCCACGTCCCAGCCGGCGCGCGCCAGGCCAAGCGCGATGGCGCGGCCGATGCGGCGGCCCGCGCCGGTCACGAGCGCCACGGGTACGCCGGCTGGTGTTTTTTCTGCTGTCGTCATGTGCTGTCTGAATGTCAAAATGGCGGCCCGGCGCGCCGATTCGCTACAATGCCGGTTATGTCCCTACCTGTACCTTCCAGTGACGCGCTGGCCGCGTCCCACGCCCTGTCGCACCTGATCGCCGCCGAAATCGCGCGCAACGATGGTGCCATCTCCTTCGCCCGCTATATGGAACTGGCGCTGTACGCCCCCGATCTGGGCTACTACAGCGGCGGCTCCGCCAAACTGGGCAAAGATGGCGATTTTACAACCGCACCCGAACTCACGCCGCTGTTCGGCGCGGCGGTGGCGCAGGCCGCTGCCGCTATTATCGCCCAAAGCGCGCCGCAGATCCTCGAATTCGGCGCCGGCACCGGCAAGCTGGCCTTCGACATCCTGACCGAGATGGCCGTCGCCGGGGTGGCGATCGAGCGTTATTTCATCGTCGAGCTGTCCGGCGAACTGCGCGCGCGCCAGCAGGAAAAGCTGCGCGACTTCCCCAACGTGCAGTGGCTCGATGAATTCCCCGACGCCTTCGACGGCGTGGTGGTCGGCAACGAGGTGCTCGACGCCATGCCGGTCCACCTGGTCACCAGGCACCCGCAGGGCTGGCACGAATTGCAGGTGACGGTGCGCGACGGCCGCTTCGATTATCTGGAAACGCCGGCCGGCGCCGAACTGCAGGCGCAGATCGCGCTGCAAATCCAGCAGCACGACAGCCTGCCGGTCGGCTACGTGACCGAGGTGCACGGCGTGGCCTGCGGCTTCATGGCCACGCTGGCGCGCATGCTGCGCAACGGCCGCGCCAACGCCGCCTTCCTGTTCGACTACGGCTTCCCTGCCCACGAGTACTACCTGGGCCAGCGCGCCACCGGCACCCTGATGTGCCACTACCGCCACCATTCCCACCCGGACCCGTTCTACTATCCGGGCCTGCAGGACATCACCGCCCACGTCGACTTCACGGCGATGGCGCTGGCGGCGCAGGAGGCCGGCGCCGAGGTGCTGGCCTACCTGAACCAGGCCGGCTTCCTGATCGGCGCCGGCGCCGGCGACCTGTTGCTGCGCACCGATCCGGCCGACGCGCTGCGCTATCTGCCGCAGGCCAAGGCCTTGCAAAAGCTGTTGTCGCCGGCCGAGATGGGCGAATTGTTCAAGGTGCTGGTGATCGGCAAGAACGTCGTCTTGCCGGACGCCATAGCCGCCCAGGACCGCAGCCACCGCCTGTAGATTAAATGTTACAGTGATTAAAACAGCAAGACTAAACCTTGCTTGATCGCTGAGCCGCTGAGTCGCGGCGCGCCAGATCGGCTATGATGAATGACGCGCGCTCGCCGGACAATTATTGGAACGATGGCAAAGATACACACTCACTATGACAACCTGAAGGTGTCGCGCATGGCGCCTCAGGAAGTCATACGTGCCGCCTACAAGGCGCTCAGTCAAAAATACCACCCGGACAAAAATCCGGGGGAGGAGAAGGCTGCGCGCATCATGGCCATCCTCAACAGCGCCTACGACACCCTGTCCGACGTCCAGCGCCGCAAGGAACACGACGAATGGATCGCCGCCGAGGAATGGGAAATCGAGTGGCTGGAGAGTACCCGCCACGAGGACGGCCATGGCCATCGCGGCGACAGGCACCGCCACGACGGACCGGAGCGGGCCTGGAGCCCGGAAGCGGTGGACGACCTGCCGCGGCCTGGCCGTCCGGCCGCCTGGAAATGGTGGGGCGGGCTGGCCGCCAGCCTGGTGGTGGGCTGGGTGGGCGGCGTGGCCATGGTGTCCGAACCGCAGCTGTTGTCGTCCGCGCTGGCGGCGGCCTGGGGTGGCAAGACCGACAACGGCGGCGCGCGCGCGCAGCCGCGCGCAGCGGCGCGCGATCCCAAGGCCGAGATGCGCGAAGCCTGGGCCAGCACCCAGCCGTATTATCCGGAGGCGAACAGCGGCCGGCCGGCGCCGATCAAGGTGCAGGCGCTGTCGCAGGTGGTGCTGCCGAATACGACCGTCGATTGCGACAGCGAGACCCAGACCCTGGTGGCGCCCAACGGCGAGCCGTGGCCGACGCAGTCCGGCTACATGACCGGCTTCCCGGTCGGTAACCGCGGCGACGATATGCAGCTGATGCTCGACAACGCGGGCAACGCCTCGGCGGTGTTCATCAAGATCTACGATACCGAGCGCCGCTCGAACGTGCGCTACGCCTATGTGCAGGCGCACGACAAGCTGGTGGTCGACAAGCTCGCCAACGGCAAGTACGAGATCCGCTACCAGAACCTGGATGTGGGCGCCAACCAGAACGGCTGCACGCCGGCCAGCCGCACGGCGGCGGCCAGCACGGCGCCACCGGCGCCGCCGGTCAGCAATTAAGCGGTCTTAAAACTCTTCCCACTCGGAATTCATGTCCGCCTTGGGCTTGGCGGCAGCTTTCGCGGCCGGCTTGGGCGCAGGCTTGGTGGCGGGCTTGACGGCCAGCGCGGCGGCCGGGGCGGGCCTTCTGGCGACGGCCGGACGGGCCGCCGCAGCCGGCTCCGCCGCATAACTGTCATCGAGCTTGAACACGCTGACCGAGGCCGACAGCGTGCCCGCCTCGTCCTGCATGCTTTGCGCGGCGGCGGCGGCCTGCTCGACCAGCGCGGCGTTCTGCTGCGTCATCTCGTCCATCTGCGAAATCGCCTCGTTGACCTGCTCGATGCCCATGCTCTGTTCCTGGCTGGCCGAGGTGATCTCGGCCATGATGTCGGCCACCTGCTGCACCGAGGTGACGATCAGGCCCATGGTCTGGCCGGCCTCGTCGACCACGGCGCTGCCGCCGTCGACCTTTTCCACCGAATCGTCGATCAGCACCTTGATTTCCTTGGCCGCCGTGGCCGAGCGCTGCGCCAGGCTGCGCACTTCCGACGCCACCACCGCGAAGCCGCGTCCCTGCTCGCCGGCGCGCGCCGCCTCCACCGCCGCGTTCAGTGCCAAAATATTCGTCTGGAAGGCGATGCCGTCGATGACGCCGATGATGTCGACGATCTTGCTGGAGCTGGCCTTGATCGAGCCCATGGTGTCGACCACCTGGGCCACCAGCTGGCCGCCGCGCGTGGCCACCGACGACGCCGAGATCACCAGCTGGTTGGCCTGGCGGGCGTTGTCGGCGTTCTGCTTGACGGTGGAGGTCAGCTCCTCCATCGTGCTGGCGGTCTCTTCCAGCGAGCTGGCCTGCGATTCGGTGCGCCCCGACAGGTCCATATTGCCGCTGGCGATTTCGCCCGAGGCCTGGTTGATGGTGGCGGTGCTGCGCCGCACCTCGTGCACGGTGCGCGCCAGGCTGGTGTTCATGTGCTGCAGCGCGGCCAGCAGCTCGCCGGTTTCATCGCTGGCGCGCACGTCGATGCGGGTGCTCAGGTCGCCGGCCGCCACCGACTTGGCGATCGCCACCGCCTCCTCCAGCGGGCCGGTGATCGAGCCGGTGATCCACGCCGCCAGCGCGCCCGAGACGATCAGCGCCACCACCCCCAGCACGATCATCATGGTGCGCGAGAAGTCGATGTGGCCGGTGGCGACCTTGCCGCCGCCCTCGATGTCGCTCTTCTGCTGCTTGACCATGGTGCCGGTCAGTTCTTCCAGCGTGTCGAGCAGGGGGAAGGTTTCGCTGTTCATCAGCTCGGCCGCCTTGTCGCGCTCGTCCGCCTCGACCAGGTCGGCCACCTTCAGGAAGGAGGTGTTGTAGCTCACGCGCGCGGCCTGGATCTTGGCCAGCAGCGCCTTCTCGTCGGGTGTTTCGGTCAGCTGGCCCAGCGTGGCCAGCGCGGCGTCGATGGTTTTCTTGTCCTGGTCAATCCGCTCGTAGCTCTTGGCGCGCTGCGCCTTGTCGCTGATGACGAACAGGGCCAGCACGCGGCGCGCGTCCTCGCGCGCGGCGGCGTCGATGGTGGCGGCGGCCGAGGCGCTCGGCCAGTCGCGTTCGACGATGTCCTTGGCGCTCTGGCCGACCGCCCCGAAGCGGCCGATGGCGGTGACGATCATGATCAGCATCAGCAGCAGCACCAGGCCGAAGCCGGCGCCCAGGCGGGTCTTGATTTTATAGTCGGTCAGGTTCATAGGGGGTTCCGATTTGATAGGGTCAGTTGGCGGCGGCGACGACGTCGGTCAGGCCCATCTCGGCGCTCGACATCAGCTTGTCGATATCGACCAGGATCAGCATGCGCTCGTCGATGGTGCCCAGGCCGATGATGTAGTCGGAATTGAAGGCGGTGCCCATCTCCGGCGCCGGCTTGAGCTGGTCGGGCGTGAGGGTGGTGACGTCCGACACCGAATCGACCACCATGCCGACCACGCGCCCGCCGATGTTGAGGATGATGACCACGGTGAACTGGTCGTACACCGGCTCGCCGAGCTTGAACTTGATGCGCATGTCGACCACCGGGATGATGATGCCGCGCAGGTTGATCACGCCCTTGATGAACTCCGGCGCGTTGGCGATGCGGGTGACCACCTCGTAGCCGCGGATCTCCTGCACCTTGAGGATGTCGATGCCGTATTCCTCGGCGCCCAGGGTGAAGGCGAGGAATTCCCGGCCGGCGATGTCCGATGCGTTTTCTTGCATGATTATGGTCCTTGAAATATTGATTTGACCGCGCTACGCCTTGGTCGGCGCGCGCGCCGCAATCCTTACAATGACGGCGCTAGCGTATCAGAGTCGGACCACAATGACGAGCGCGGAAAAGCCCCGCATGGGCGAAAAACGCACGCCTGTTGCTATCAATTTCGAAGGGGGTTGTCACAGGGGGGGAATCTGATTATGCTAGGACCAAGACAGCCACGGGCCTGGCCCCAGGAGATGTGATGACAGATTCGACCGCCGCAGACGACAACTGGCTGATCCAGGAGGACGAGGAGCCAGCGCCGGCTGACGGAAACGGATCGCCGGACCAGCGCCTGTGGCGGGTGCTGATCGTCGACGACGACGTCGACGTCCACGCGGTCACGCGGCTGGCGCTGCGCAACGTCTCCTTCAAGGGCCGCGAGCTGGAGCTGTTCTCGGCCTACAGCGGGCGCGAAGCCTACGACTTCCTGCGCGACACGCCGGACATCGCGCTGGTGCTGCTGGACGTGGTGATGGAGACCGACGACGCCGGCCTGCTGCTGGCGCGCCGCATCCGCGAGGAGTTGCACAACGCCATCGTGCGGGTGGTGCTGCGCACCGGCCAGCCGGGCCAGGCGCCCGAGCAGCGCGTGATCATCGAATACGACATCAACGACTACAAGGCCAAGACCGAGCTGACCACGCAGAAGCTGTTCACCACCGTGATCTCGGCGCTGCGCGCGTACGAGAGCCTGAACATGCTCGAGCGCAGCCGCATCGGCCTGGGCAAGATCCTGGCCGGCGCCACCAACCTGTACCAGATCCACTCGCTGCGCGAATTCGCCTCCGGCGTGCTGAACCAGGTCAGCGCCATCCTCGACGTCGGCGCCGACGGCGTGCTGTGCCTGATGCAGGGCGACACCGGCGTCACCAGCGTGGTGGCGGCCACCGGCAGCTACGCCGCGCTGAGCGAATCGGAGCTGATGCCGACCTCCCATCCGCTGTGGCCGACCATCGCCAAGGCCTTCGCCGAAAAGAAAAGCCAGTTCGACCATCCGGCCAATGTGTTGTTCATCCACACCCAGGAAAACCGCGAGGTGGCGATCTCGGTCACGCCGCCGTGGCCGCTGGCGCAGATCCAGCGCGACCTGCTGGAGGTGTTCTGCCAGCGCATCGCCGCCGCCTTCGACAACCTGTACATGTTCGGCCAGCTGCGCAAGGCGCAGGAGGCGACCGTGGTGGCGCTGGCCGACCTGGCCGAGTTCCGCGACAGCGGCACCGGCGGTCATGTGCGGCGGGTGCAGATGCTGTCGTCGTCGCTGGCCCAGCGGCTGTCCGCGCGCGGCGTCTACGCCGACGAACTGACGCCGCAGCTGCTCGACATGATCGGCCTGGCCAGCATCCTGCACGATGTCGGCAAGGTCGCCACGCCGGACCACATCCTGCTCAAGCCCGGCATCCACACGGCGGAGGAGCGGGCCGAGATGCAGACCCACGCGGCGGTCGGCCGCACCATCCTGGAGCGCGCCGCCAGCATGGTCGACGGCGTCAGCTACCTGACCTACGGCGCCGAGATCGCCGGCGGCCACCACGAGCACTACGACGGCAACGGCTATCCGAACCAGCTGGCGGGGCGCGCCATCCCGGTGTCGGCCCGCATCGTGGCGGTGGTCGACGTGTTCGACTCGCTGCTGCACGAGCGTCCGTACAAGGACCCGTGGCCGCACACCGAGGTGATGACCTATATCACCGACCGCTCCGGCAAGCAGTTCGATCCGGAGGTGGTGGCCGCGCTGCTGGACCTGATCGAGCGCGACCCGACCATCGGCCATACGCCGGACTAGGCTGCCCCCGCCGCGGGCGGCTACGCTACACGCCAGGACATGCCATGCCATCGACCCCGCTTCCGTCAGACAGCGAACTGCGCCCCGTGCGCGGCGCGCTGCTGAAAAAACTCAGCGGCGACGAGGGCATGTTCGCGCTGGGCGCGTCGGTGGCGCGGGTGGTGCAGATGGCCGATTCCGACGACCAGGGCACGCAGAACCTGGCCTACTACGTGCTGTCGGACGTGGCGCTGACGCAGAAGGTGCTGCGGCTGGCCAACACGCCGACCTACCGCGCCGCCGGCGGCACCGCCGTCACCACCATCTCGCGCGCGATTTCCCTGCTCGGCTTCGACAACGTCAAGACCACGGCGATGGCCATGCTGCTGGTCGACACCCTGGCCAACAGCCGCCACGCGCACAGCGTGCGCATCGAGCTGGAGGCGGCGCTGTGCGCCAGCCTGGTGGGGCGCGAGATGGCGCGCCTGAGCATCTACCAGGGCGCCGAGGAGGCGGCCATCGGCGCGCTGTTCAAGAACATCGGCGCGCTGGTGGTGGCCTCGCACGAGCACGCCCTGTTCCGCGAGATCGGCCTGCTGACGGCGGCCGGCAAGTTGACCGAGGCGCAGGCGGCGCTGCAGGTGCTGGGCTGCAGCTACGACAGCTTGTCGGCCGCCATCCTCCACGAGTGGAAGATCCCGGACGTGATCGTGCGCTCGCTGGCGCCGCTGCCGCCGGGCGCCTGCAAGCCGGCCGCCAGCCGCCAGGAGTGGATGCGGCAGGTGGTGGCGTTCAGCATGGAGACGGCGCGCCTGCTGTCGCGCCGGCTGGGCGCCGACAGCGCCGAGGGCAAGGCGCTGGAGCAGCGCTACGGCGCCGCGCTCAACCTGGACCGCGAGCGCTTGACGCAGCTGTTCACCACCGTATCGCGCGACATGGACGGCCTGCTGGAGAGTCTGCAGATGGGCGCGCACGCCGACCCCGACGACGGCGCGCCCGGCCTGCCCAGCGTGCTGGCGCAGGCCGCCATGGGCGCCGGCGAGGCGCCGCAGGGCAACCATGTCAGCGGCAAGCCGTACAACGCCCGCGAGCAGTTGCTGGCCGGGGTGCAGGAGGTGACGCAGATGCGCGCCGGCGGCCACGGCAAGGTCAACGACATCATCCAGGCGGTGCTCGAGACGCTGTACCGCGGCATGGGCTTCCGTTTCGCCACGGTGTGCCTGAAGGATGTGCGCAGCGGCCAGTACCGCGCCAGGGTGGCGTTCGGCGAGCTGCATGCGCAGCGCCAGGCCGGCTTCATCTTCCCCAGCGCCGGCGGCGACGACCTGTTCCACCTGGCGATGCAGAACAACGCCGACCTGATGATCGCCGACGCCAGCGCGCCCAAGATCCGCGCGCTGCTGCCGGAATGGCACCGCCGCCTGCTGCCCGACGCCCGCAGCTTCATCGTGCTGCCGCTGGTGGTCAATTCCATCCAGCTGGGCCTGTTCTACGCGGACCGCGCGCTGCCGGCGCCGGAGGGCGTGCCGCCCGACGAGACCTCGCTGATCCGCGCCCTCAAGGGCCAGGTGCTGGTGGCGCTCACGCCGGGCTGAGGTCGACCGCGTCCAGCCTGACACTGCGCACCATGGCCTCGAACTGCGCCACCGGCATCGGCCGCGCGTACAGATAGCCCTGCGCCTCGTCGCACTGCTTGGCGCTGAGGAAGTCGCGCTGGGCCTGGGTCTCGACGCCCTCGGCCACCACCCCCAGTCCCAGCGAGTGGGCCAGCGCGATGGTGGCGGCGACGATCACGGCGTCGTTCGGATCGCTCTCGATATCCTTGACGAAGCCGCGGTCGATCTTGATGCGGTCGATCTCGAACAGCTTCAGGTAGCTCAGCGAGGAATAGCCGGTGCCGAAATCGTCGATCGCCACCTTGAAGCCGCGCGAGCGCAGTTCGATCAGCAGCGCGCGGCTGCGCTCCGGGTCCTGCATCGCCGCCGATTCGGTGATCTCCAGCTCCAGCAGGGCCGGGTCGATGCCGTGGGCGTCGATCAGCCGGTCCAGCTGCGGCAGCAGGCCGGCGCCGTGGCACTGGCGCGCCGACAGGTTGACCGCCAGCCGCAGGTGCGCCAGCCCCGGCGTGCGCCACGAGGCCAGCAGGCGGCTGGCGCGTTGCAGCACCCAGTCGCCCAGCGGCAGGATCAGGCCCGACTCCTCGGCGATCGGGATGAAGCGGTCCGGCCCCACCATGCCCAGCTCCGGATGGTGCCAGCGCAGCAGCGCCTCGGCGCCGATGATGCGGCCGGACGCCAGCTCGACCTGCGGCTGCAGGTACAGTTCGAATTCGTTCTGCTCCAGCGCCTGCCACAGGCGGTTCTCCAGCATCAGGCGCTCGTGGGTGGCGCTGTTCATCTCGGCCGAGAAGAACTGGAAGTTGCCGCGGCCCTGGCTCTTGGCGGCGTACATGGCGGTGTCGGCGTGGCGCAGCAGGGTGCTGCCGTCCTCGCCGTCGGACGGGAACATGGCGACGCCGACGCTGGCGCCGCTGTGCACCGTCTTGCCCTGCAGGTGGTAGGGCGCGCCCAGCGATTCGACGATGCGCACCGCGATGTTGGAGGCCTCGTCCGGCGTCACGCTGCCGGAGGTGACGACGATGAATTCGTCGCCGCCGAGGCGGGCGATGGTGTCGACTTCGCGCAGCAGCTCCTGCAGGCGCTGGGCCACGGCCACCAGCAGCAGGTCGCCGGTCTGGTGGCCGTGGGTGTCGTTGATCTTCTTGAAGTGGTCGAGGTCGATGAACAGCACCGCCGCCGCGCCGCCGGCGCGGCGGGTCTGGGCCAGCAGCTGGTCGAGCCGCAGGTTCAGCGACAGGCGGTTGTCGAGGCCGGTCAGGGTGTCGTGGTGGGCCAGGCGGTGGATGCGTTCCTGCGCCAGCTGCTGCGCCGTCAGGTCGTGCAGGATGGCGACGAACAGGTGCTCGTCGGGCAGCTCCACTTCGCTCACCGACATCGCCAGCGGGAATTCGTTGCCGTCGCTGCGCCAGCCGGTCAGCTCGTATTCGTGGGTGACGCCGCAGGCGATCATGCGCAGCAGGCCGGCCGCGTCGAGGCCGGCGGCGTCGCCGACCCCGACCGGGATCAGGCGGTCCAGCGGCAGCTTGGTCATGTTTTCCGGCGCGTAGCCGAACAGGCGGCCGGCGGCGGCGTTGGCCGACATCAGCAGGCCGTCGCCGTCGATGGTGAGGATGGCGTCGGCCGCCTTGTTGAGGATGGCCTGCAGGCGCGCTTCGCGCTCGCGCAGGCGCGCGGTGCTGTCCTTGACCTGGGCCTGGATGCGGGCGCGCTCGCCGCTGATCAGCATCATCAAGGTGCCCAGCAGGCCGGTCAGCAGCAGGCCGCAGGTCAGCACGGTCCAGCTTTGCCAGCCGCGCTGCTGTTGCAGGTAGGCCGGGGTCGGCGCCAGCGTCAGCTCGTAGATGCGGCCGCCGAAGTGCAGCTGGCGCTGGAAGTCGCCCGGCGCCGGCGCCCGTCGCAGGCTGTCGCGCACCAGGTGGCGCGGGCCGTCGTCGTCCATGTCCTCGAAGCGCATCAGGAAGTGGCCGAACTCGGAGCGCTTGAGCGCCTGGTCCAGGTAGGCGTCGAACTGCATCGAGATCAGCAGCGAGCCGATGGCCTGGTGGCGGTTGTTGTTGGGGTAGACAGTTTGCAGCAATAGCAAGCCGGCGCTGGCCTGCGTGCGGATCAGCTGCAGTGGCGCGGTGGCGGTCGGCTGGCCGGACTGGATGGCGCGTTCGAGCGCGGTGCGGCGCTGCGGATCGGACAGGAAATCGAGGCCCTGGTAGACGCGGTTCTCGGCCGGCTCGATGTAGGTGGCGACGAAGTAGCGCTGGCGCGGCGCGGCGGCGACCAGGGCGCCGTCGGCGTTGGACTGGCGGATCTCGAAGCCGGGCGAGATCTGGGCGCGGCCCCAGGTTTCGAAGGCGGCGCGCTCGTCGCCGGCCACCGGCGTCAGCCAGGCCATCGACAGCAGCTCGGGGCGCTGGTCCAGGTAGCCGTGCGCCAGGTTGCCGAAGTCCTCGGCGCTGAGCGTGCGGCGCGGGTCGTTGAGGGCCTTGGCCATCGCATAGATGAAGCGTTCGTGCTCGCTGAACTGCGCCTGCAGCAGGTCGCCGGTCTGTTGCGCTTTGAGGCGGAACGCCTGCAGCTGCTGGTTGTTCTCCCAGCGGTCCGCCTGCAGGTAGATGGCGATGAAGGCCGCCGCCGACAGCACCAGCGGCAGGCCGACCAGCAGGCGCCGGCGCGACCACAATGCGCGCGGGCGGCCGATGACGATCCAGGTCAGCGGCGCCGCCAGCAGGATGCCGATGGTGTCGCCCATCCACCAGGCCAGCCAGTCGAGGAAGAGGGTGTCCCAGCGCAGGATGCCGACCAGGGCCATGCCGCTCAGCGAAACGGTGCTGCTGATGACGGTGACGCCGGCCGCCAGCAGGATGAAGCGCACCACGTCGCGGCCGGAGCCGATGGCGGGATCGATGTGGCGGCGGAACAGCGCGCTGCCGGCCCAGGCTTGCAGCGAGGCGCCCAGCGCCGCGAAGCAGGCGCCGGCCAGCGCACTGGCGCCGATGCCGCCGGGGCTGAGGAAGGGATAGATCAGGTTGACCGTCAGCGAGCCCAGCGCCACGGCCGGCAGCAGGCGGGCACCGCCGAGCACGCAACAGGCCAGCGCCAGACCGGCCGGCAGGAAGATGGGCGAGGCGTAGCCGGGCGGCAGCGCCAACAGCAGGCCCAGACGGCCGGCGACGAAGTAACAGGCCAACAGGCCCAGATTGGCCAGCACCAGGCTGCGCAAACTACCGCTACGGTTGTTCAACTGCGGGGCTCCAGGTCTCAGTATCGTGGGCCGATTGTATAGGAATTCGTTCAACGTAAAAACAACACTTGCACTTTTGCAGTTGGTGCAGTTAAAATCTCGCCCCGAAGCAGACGGTTCATCTGCATGGCGCGAATCAGGCAGTAAATAAAAGCGCGATGCGGGGTTGACAGGTCAAAGAAGTTGCTTCATACTCTGCGGTTCCTCGCGGAGGGGTGGCCGAGTGGTTAAAGGCGACAGACTGTAAATCTGTTCTTTCGAGTACGCTGGTTCGAATCCAGCCCCCTCCACCAAGTTTTTGCAAAAAGACTGGGTATGCAAGTAGATGCGGCAAGTAGATGAAGAAGAATTGAACAATCCTCGCGGGTGTAGCTCAATGGTAGAGCAGAAGCCTTCCAAGCTTACGACGAGGGTTCGATTCCCTTCACCCGCTCCAGTGTTGTTGCAATGCAGTAGTACCCCATAAGCCCTTTTAGCTCAGTGGTAGAGCACTCCCTTGGTAAGGGAGAGGCCACGTGTTCAATCCACGTAAAGGGCACCAGAATTCGCAGTATCCCGCAGCACCGGCAGCATATTTAAAAATATACGCAGCACTATCAAGACAGTCGGGCGTACGCCCAGGCAATCACACCAAATCGTTAGGAGTCTAAAATGGCAAAAGAGAAATTCGAGCGGACCAAGCCGCACGTTAACGTCGGCACCATCGGCCACGTCGACCACGGCAAGACCACCCTGACCGCTGCGATCGCTACTGTTCTGTCGAAGAAATTCGGCGGCGAAGCTAAAGCATACGACCAGATCGATGCTGCTCCAGAAGAAAAAGCACGCGGCATTACCATCAACACCGCTCACGTTGAATACGAAACCGCTACCCGCCACTACGCTCACGTAGACTGCCCAGGCCACGCCGACTATATCAAGAACATGATTACCGGTGCCGCGCAGATGGACGGCGCGATCCTGGTTTGCTCCGCAGCCGACGGCCCAATGCCACAGACCCGCGAGCACATCCTGCTGGCCCGTCAAGTTGGCGTTCCATACATCGTCGTGTTCCTGAACAAGTGCGATCTGGTCGACGACGAAGAGCTGCTGGAACTGGTTGAAATGGAAGTTCGCGAGTTGTTGTCGAAGTACGAATTCCCAGGCGATGACCTGCCTATCATCAAAGGTTCGGCACGTAAAGCGCTGGACGGCGACACCGGTCCTCTGGGCGAAGTAGCCATCATGGCTCTGGCCGACGCACTGGACAGCTACATCCCTACGCCAGAGCGCGCAGTGGACGGCGCCTTCCTGATGCCAGTGGAAGACGTGTTCTCGATCTCGGGTCGCGGTACCGTTGTGACCGGTCGTATCGAGCGCGGCATCATCAAGGTCGGCGAAGAGATCGAAATCGTTGGTATCACCGACACCGTCAAGACCATCTGCACCGGCGTGGAAATGTTCCGCAAGCTGCTGGACCAGGGTATGGCTGGCGACAACGTCGGTCTGCTGCTGCGCGGCACCAAGCGTGAAGACGTACAGCGTGGTCAGGTTCTGGCGAAGCCAGGCTCGATCAAGCCGCACAACCACTTCACCGGCGAGATCTATGTTCTGTCGAAAGACGAAGGCGGCCGTCATACGCCGTTCTTCAACAACTATCGTCCACAGTTCTACTTCCGTACGACTGACGTGACCGGTTCGATCGAACTGCCAGCGGACAAAGAAATGGTTATGCCAGGCGATAACGTGTCGATCACCGTCAAGCTGATCAACCCGATCGCGATGGAAGAAGGTCTGCGCTTCGCAATCCGCGAAGGTGGCCGTACCGTAGGTGCTGGTGTTGTAGCGAAGATCATCGCTTAAGGAATGCTGGTCGTACCACCAGGGGCGTCTCTGGTGGTATAATCGATATCCTTTGTAGTTTTACGTAGGGACGTAGCTCAATTGGCAGAGCGTCGGTCTCCAAAACCGAAGGTTGGGGGTTCGATGCCCTCCGTCCCTGCCACCGTTTTCAGGTGCAGGGCACCGAAAGTAAATATAAATGTCAAATCAATCCGTGCAGACCGTCAGCACGTCGAATGACAAGATTAAGGTTGCTCTGGCAATAGCCGTTGCAATCGCAGGTGTGGTCGGGTTTTATTACCTGTCAGACAAACCAGCTCTCGTACGCGCAGGCGCACTTGTAGCTGGTTTGGCTTTTGCCGTTCTGCTCTTGTGGACCTCGACGACTGGCCGTGAATTCCTGAATTTCGCCAAAGAAGCCGTGCGCGAAACGAAAAAGGTCGTCTGGCCTACTCGTCGCGAAGCTACCCAGATCACGGGCATCGTGTTTGCCTTCGTGCTGGTGATGGCGCTGTTCCTGTGGGGCACGGATAAGACACTCGAGTTCCTGTTGTACGACGTCATTCTGGGCATACGAAAATAATGAGCGAAAATGTGCAAGACGAGCTGCCGGAAGAAGTTCCGGCACAAGACGCTGGCGCAGCGCCAATCAGCGTGCCAGTCAGCAACAAGCGCTGGTACGTTGTACATGCGTATTCCGGCATGGAAAAAAGCGTCCAGCGTGCGCTGACGGAGCGTGTAGAGCGCGCCGGCATGCAGGACCAGTTCGGCCAGATCCTGGTGCCGACCGAAGAAGTCGTCGAAGTCAAGAACGGTCAGAAGTCCGTCACCGAGCGTCGTTTCTTCCCAGGCTACGTCCTGGTTGAGATGGAAATGACCGACGAAACCTGGCACTTGGTGAAAAACACCAACAAGGTGACCGGCTTCATCGGCGGCAAATCGAACAAGCCGACCCCGATTCCAGCGCGCGAGATCGACAAGATCATGCAGCAGATGCAGGAGGGTGTCGAGAAGCCACGGCCGAAAGTGCTGTACGAAGTGGGCGAGCAAGTCCGTATCAAGGATGGCCCGTTCACCGACTTCAACGGCAACGTCGAAGAAGTCAACTACGAGAAATCCAAGGTACGCGTGTCGGTCACCATCTTCGGCCGCGCTACTCCGGTGGAACTTGAGTTCGGCCAGGTCGAAAAAGTATAAGCAGCACCGTTCGCCAGAACGGGCGACGGTGTTAAAACCCTAGCGCATCTGGCAAAGAGGAGCCCCGCCCTGCAACTGCGCATGGTGGGGCGCTACTACTCATATCCAAGATAGGAGCCATCATGGCAAAGAAAATCATTGGTTTTATCAAGCTGCAAGTACCAGCTGGTAAAGCAAACCCATCCCCACCGATCGGTCCAGCTCTGGGTCAACGCGGTCTGAACATCATGGAATTCTGCAAGGCGTTCAACGCGCAGACCCAAGGTATGGAACCAGGCATGCCGATCCCAGTCGTGATCACCGCGTTCGCTGACAAGTCCTTCACCTTCGTGATGAAGACGCCTCCAGCAACCTTCCTGATCAAGAAGCACTCGGGCGTTGTCAAAGGTTCGCCGAAGCCACATACCGACAAAGTCGGTAAGCTGACCCGCGCTCAAGCTGAAGAAATCGCTAAATTGAAAACCCCTGATCTGACCGCTGCCGACCTGGATGCTGCTGTACGCACCATCGCTGGTTCCGCACGTTCGATGGGCATCACGGTGGAAGGTCTGTAATCATGGCAAAACTGTCCAAACGCGCTAAAGTTATCAAAGCCAAAGTTGATAGCACCAAGTCCTACGCATTCGACAACGCAGTCGCTCTGATCAAAGAACTGGCCACCGCCAAGTTCAATGAATCGATCGACGTGTCGGTACAACTGGGCGTGGATCCTAAGAAGTCGGATCAAGTCGTTCGCGGTTCCGTCGTGCTGCCAGCTGGCACCGGCAAGACCGTTCGCGTCGCTGTATTCGCTTCGGGCGAAAAAGCTGAGCAGGCTAAAGCCGCCGGCGCCGACGTTGTTGGTATGGAAGACCTGGCCGAGCGCGTCAAAGCCGGCGACATGCCTTTCGATATCGTCATCGCTTCGCCAGACACCATGCGTATCGTTGGTACCCTGGGTCAGATCCTGGGCCCACGTGGCCTGATGCCTAACCCGAAAGTCGGCACCGTAACCCCTGACGTCGCTACCGCCGTGAAAAACGCGAAAGCCGGTCAAGTTCAGTACCGTACCGACAAAGCCGGTATCATCCACGCGACCATCGGCCGCAAATCGTTCGCTGATGCAGATCTGAAGAGCAACCTGGTTGCCCTGATCGACGCACTGAACAAAGCTAAGCCAGCTACCAGCAAGGGTGTTTACCTGCGCAAGGTATCGCTGTCGTCGACCATGGGCGCTGGCGTCCGTGTTGACCAGGCTACCCTGGCTGCTTAAGTTTTAAAAAATTAAGTCCCTGTGCTGTAAGGCATGGGGCAGTTCTTTGGGCTGGTCGTTTCTTCGGGAGCGGCCAGGCAATCAAAGACCGTTGGGCCGGATGCATCAGGTAGGCAACTGGTTAATTGAATTTTTCACCCAACGCAGATGGTGTACCCGATCAAGTTTCGTAGTCCATTGGACTCCTAAACCTCGGACGCCGTTGTTCGAACCGATGGCAGGCAGTTTGCCCGTCATCATTTAAGGAGGTTGACCGTGGGTCTCAATCTGAATGACAAAAAGGCCGTCGTCGCCGAAGTTTCCGCAAAAGTTGCAACTGCGCAAACTATCGTCGTGGCCGAATATCGTGGCATCCAGGTTGCTCACTTGACGCAACTTCGTGCCAAAGCGCGCGCTCAAGGCGTGTACCTGCGAGTGTTGAAAAACACCCTCGCACGTCGCTCCGTCGAAGGCACGCAGTTCGCCAACCTGGCAGACAGCATGACCGGTCCGTTGATCTACTCGATCTCGGACGATGCCGTTGCAGCAGCTAAAGTCATCGCTGACTTCGCTAAAACCAACGACAAACTGGTCATCACCGCAGGTAACTACGCAGGCAAGCAGCTGGATAAAGCAGCTGTTGCAGCGTTGGCGAGCATTCCTAGCCGTGAAGTTCTCATCTCGCAGTTGTTGGGCGTTATGCTGGCTCCGGTGTCGGGCTTTGCACGTGGTCTGGCTGCTCTGGCAGCGAAAAAATCCGAAGGTGCTCCAGCTGTTGCCGAAGTGGCCGCAGAAGAAGCGCCAGCCGCTGCTTAATTGCAGTAGCCGGATCTTTTCTCAAGTACCAATCTGATGTATTAACGAATCAAAAAATTATTGGAGTTTCAAATGGCAATTAGCAAAGACGACATCCTGAACGCAGTTAGCGAAATGTCCGTAATGGACCTGAACGACCTGGTTAAAGCATTCGAAGAAAAATTCGGCGTTTCGGCCGCTGCAATGGCTGCTCCAGCAGCTGGCGGCGCTGCTGCTGCGGTTGCTGAAGAGCAAACCGAATTCAACGTTGTTCTGACCGAAGTCGGCGCGAACAAAGTTGGCGTAATTAAAGCAGTTCGCGAAATCACCGGTCTGGGCCTGAAAGAAGCCAAAGACGTGGTTGATGGCGCTCCTAAGACCGTTAAAGAAGCCCTGTCGAAAGCTGACGCTGAAGCCGCTAAGAAGAAGCTGGAAGAAGCTGGCGCCAAGGCCGAACTGAAGTAATCAAGTTGTACGGCGGCTAGTTAGTTAGCGCCACGAGCCAAAGCTGCGGATTTCCTCTCGAAAGGGAGGAAATCCGGCTTTGGCTCCTTTGTCGTCCTCGTCGTATTTGTAGCGTTTGTCCGACGCCGCAGTTTTATCGAATCAGCTGGAAATGGTAGAAGTTTCAGGTTTCGTCTGTGTGACATGCAGCCGATCTTGTTGCTGAAGTGGCTAATTTTGCACTGGCAAAACCTGAATTTTTTATCCTTTCTGTCACTCACGGAGTGTCCATGCACTACTCATTTACTGAGAAGAAACGCATTCGCAAATCATTCGCGAAGCGCGCCAACGTTCACCACGTTCCGTTCCTGCTGGCTACCCAGCTCGAGTCCTACCATAGTTTCTTGCAAGAAGACGTAGCACCGTCGACACGCAAGAACGACGGCCTGCAGTCGGCCTTTACCTCGATATTCCCTATCGTTTCGCACAATGGCTTTGCGCGTCTCGAATTCCTGTCGTATGTCCTGGGCGACCCCGCCTTCGACGTCAAGGAATGCCAACTGCGCGGCCTGACCTTCGCGTCGCCGCTGCGCGCCAAGGTGCGTCTGGTGATCCTGGACAAGGAATCGCCGACCAAGCCGGTCGTCAAAGAGATGAAGGAACAGGAAGTCTACATGGGCGAACTGCCCCTGATGACCACCACCGGTTCGTTCGTCATCAATGGTACCGAGCGCGTTATCGTTTCGCAGCTGCATCGCTCCCCTGGTGTGTTCTTCGAGCACGACCGCGGCAAGACCCACTCGTCCGGCAAACTGCTGTTCTCCGCGCGTATCATTCCTTACCGCGGTTCGTGGCTGGACTTCGAGTTCGACCCGAAAGACATCCTGTTCTTCCGCGTCGACCGCCGCCGCAAGATGCCAGTGACGATCCTGCTGAAAGCGATCGGCATGTCGCACGAGCAGATCCTGGCGAACTTCTTCGTGTTCGACAATTTCAACCTGCGCTCCGAAGGCGCGGAAATGGAATTCGTCGCCGAGCGCCTGCGTGGCGAAGTCGCGCGTTTCGACATCGTCAACAAGGAAGGCAAGACGCTGGTCCTGAAGGACAAGCGTATCAACGCCAAGCACGTGCGCGATATCGAGTCGAACGGCATCAAGCACATCTCGGTACCGGAAGACTACCTGCTGGGCCGCGTGCTGGCCAAGAACATCGTCGATCCCGAGACCGGCGAAGTGGTCGCGTCCGCCAACGACGAGCTGACCGAAGACGTGTTGGGCCGCCTGCGCGAAGCCCACATCTCCGACATCCAGACTCTGTACACCAACGACCTGGACCAGGGCGCCTACATTTCGCAAACCCTGCGCATCGACGACACCGCCGACCAGATGGCCGCCCGTGTCGCGATCTACCGCATGATGCGTCCTGGCGAACCGCCAACCGAAGACTCGGTCGAAGCGCTGTTCAACGGCCTGTTCTACAGCCCTGACCGCTATGACCTGTCGGCCGTCGGCCGCATGAAGTTCAACCGCCGCATCGGCCGCGACGAGCTGGTCGGCGCCATGACGCTGTCGAACGAAGACGTGCTGGCCGTGATCAAGATCCTGGTGGAACTGCGCAATGGCCGCGGCGAAGTCGACGATATCGATCACCTGGGTAACCGTCGCGTACGTTGCGTCGGCGAACTGGCCGAGAACCAGTTCCGCGCCGGCCTGGTGCGCGTTGAGCGCGCCGTCAAGGAACGCCTCGGCCAAGCCGAAGCGGACAACCTGATGCCGCACGACCTGATCAACTCGAAGCCGATCTCGGCCGCAATCCGCGAGTTCTTCGGTTCGTCCCAGCTGTCGCAGTTTATGGACCAGACCAACCCGCTGTCGGAAATCACGCACAAACGCCGTGTTTCCGCTCTGGGACCTGGCGGTCTGACCCGCGAACGCGCAGGCTTCGAAGTGCGCGACGTGCACCCGACCCACTACGGCCGCGTGTGCCCGATCGAAACGCCTGAGGGCCCGAACATCGGTCTGATCAACTCGCTGGCGCTGTACGCCCGCCTGAATGAATACGGCTTCCTGGAAACCCCATACCGCAAGGTCGAGGGCTCCAAGATCACCGACCAGATCGACTACCTGTCCGCCATCGAAGAAGGCCGCTACATCATCGCCCAGGCGAATGCGACCATCGACAAGAGCGGCATGCTGAGCGACGAGCTGGTCTCGGCCCGTGAAGCTGGCGAAACCATCCTGGTATCCCCAGAGCGCATCCAGTACATGGACGTGGCGCCGGGCCAGATCGTTTCCGTCGCAGCGTCGCTGATTCCGTTCCTGGAACACGATGATGCGAACCGCGCATTGATGGGTGCCAACATGCAGCGTCAGGCGGTTCCTTGCCTGCGCCCAGAGAAGGCACTGGTCGGTACCGGCATTGAACGCACCGTGGCAGTCGACTCGGGCACCACCGTGCAGGCGCTGCGCGGCGGTATCGTCGACTACATCGATGCGGGCCGTGTCGTGATTCGCGTGAACGATGACGAAGCAACCGCCGGCGAAGTCGGTGTCGACATCTACAACCTGATCAAGTACACCCGTTCCAACCAGAACACCAACATCAACCAGCGTCCTATCGTCAAGGTAGGCGACCGTGTGGCCAAGCGCGACGTGATCGCCGACGGCGCATCGACCGACCTGGGTGAACTGGCTCTGGGCCAGAACATGACCGTGGCCTTCATGCCATGGAATGGTCTGAACTTCGAAGATTCGATCCTGATCTCGGAAAACGTCGTTAAAGACGACCGCTACACCTCGATTCACATCGAAGAGCTGTCCGTCGTTGCACGCGATACCAAGCTGGGCGCGGAAGAAATCACCCGCGACATCTCGAACCTGGCTGAGAACCAGCTGGCTCGTCTGGATGAGTCCGGTATCGTCTACATCGGCGCGGAAGTGCAAGCGGGCGACACCCTGGTCGGCAAAGTGACGCCTAAAGGCGAAACCCAGCTGACGCCGGAAGAAAAGCTGCTGCGCGCGATCTTCGGCGAAAAAGCATCGGACGTCAAAGACACCTCGCTGCGCGTGCCATCGGGCATGATCGGCACCGTGATCGACGTCCAGGTCTTCACCCGTGAAGGCATCGTTCGCGACAAGCGCGCGCAACAGATCATCGACGATGAACTGAAGCGTTTCCGCCTGGACCTGAACGACCAGATGCGTATCGTTGAAGGCGACGCCTTCCAGCGTCTGGAAAAGATGCTGATCGGCCAAGTCGTCAACGGCGGTCCGAAGAAGCTGGCCAAGGGCGCCAAGATCACCAAGGAATACCTGGCTGATCTGGACAAGTACCACTGGTTCGACATCCGTCCATCGGAAGACGCATCGGCTACCGCGCTGGAAGCGATCAAGGAATCGATCAACGAGAAGCGCCACCAGTTCGACCTGGCCTTCGAAGAGAAGCGCAAGAAGCTGACCCAGGGCGATGAACTGCAACCTGGCGTGCAGAAGATGGTCAAAGTGTATCTGGCCGTTAAACGCCGCCTGCAGTCGGGCGACAAGATGGCGGGTCGCCACGGTAACAAGGGTGTGGTTTCCCGTATCGTGCCGGTGGAAGACATGCCATACATGGCCGACGGTACGCCGGCCGACGTGGTGCTGAACCCGCTGGGTGTTCCTTCCCGTATGAACGTGGGTCAGATTCTCGAGACCCACCTGGGTTGGGCAGCCAAGGGCCTGGGCATCCGTATCGGCGAAATGCTGGCGGTGCACACCAAGGCCGAAGAGATGCGCAAGTATCTGACCGTGATCTACAACGAAAACGGCCGTCCGGAAGATCTGGACCAGTTCGACGACGAAGAGATCATGAAGCTGGCGAACAACCTGAAGAAGGGTGTTCCGTTCGCCACGCCGGTGTTCGACGGCGCGCACGAATCGGAAATCCGCCGCATGCTGGACCTGGCTTACCCGGACGACATCGCTCACAAGCTGGGCATGACGCCGTCGAAGAATCAGGTCACCATGTACGACGGCCGCACCGGCGAAGCGTTCGAGCGCAAGGTCACCGTTGGCGTGATGCACATGCTGAAGCTGCACCACTTGGTCGACGACAAGATGCACGCGCGTTCGACCGGTCCGTACTCGCTGGTGACGCAGCAGCCACTGGGCGGTAAAGCCCAGTTCGGCGGCCAGCGCTTCGGTGAGATGGAGGTGTGGGCACTGGAAGCATACGGCGCATCGTATGTGCTGCAAGAGATGTTGACCGTTAAGTCGGATGACGTGAACGGCCGTACCAAAGTGTACGAGAACCTGGTCAAAGGCGACCACGTGATCGACGCCGGTATGCCTGAATCGTTCAACGTGCTGGTGAAAGAGATCCGTTCCCTGGGTATCGATATCGACCTGGAACGCAACTAACACTCGCACGGGCCCCGCCGGTCGTTGCCGGCGGGGCAGTTTAAAGAATTCATCACTACCTGGAGTGATACATGAAAGCACTGCTCGATCTATTCAAGCAAGTACAGACGAACGAGACTTTTGACGCGATCAAAATCGGTCTCGCTTCGCCTGAAAAAATCCGTTCGTGGTCCTACGGCGAAGTTAAAAAGCCGGAAACCATCAACTATCGTACCTTCAAGCCTGAGCGCGACGGTCTGTTCTGCGCCAAGATCTTTGGCCCGATCAAGGACTACGAATGCCTGTGCGGTAAATACAAGCGCCTGAAGCACCGCGGCGTGATCTGCGAAAAGTGCGGCGTCGAAGTCACGCTGGCCAAGGTGCGCCGCGAGCGCATGGGCCACATCGAGCTCGCTTCGCCTACCGCCCACATCTGGTTCCTGAAGTCGCTGCCATCCCGTCTGGGCATGGTGCTGGACATGACGCTGCGGGACATCGAACGCGTGCTGTACTTCGAAGCATACGTGGTGACCGATCCAGGCATGACCCCGCTGAAGAAGTGCCAGATCATGTCGGAAGACGACTACGCCGCCAAGTACGAAGAGTACGGCGACGACTTCACCGCCTTCATGGGCGCTGAAGGTATCCGCGAACTGCTGCGCTCGATCGACATCCACCGCGATGCCGAGACCCTGCGCGTGGAACTGAAGGAATCGAAGTCCGAAGCCAAGATCAAGAAATACGCCAAGCGCCTGAAAGTGCTGGAGGCGTTCCAGCGTTCGGGCATCAAGCCTGAGTGGATGATCATGGAAGTGCTGCCGGTGCTGCCGCCGGAACTGCGTCCGCTGGTACCGCTGGACGGTGGCCGTTTCGCGACCTCGGATCTGAACGATCTGTATCGCCGCGTGATCAACCGTAACAACCGTCTGAAACGCCTGATGGAGCTGCGCGCTCCAGAGATCATCACGCGCAACGAAAAGCGCATGCTGCAAGAAGCGGTCGATTCGCTGCTGGACAACGGCCGTCGCGGCAAAGCGATGACCGGCGCCAACAAGCGTCCGCTGAAATCGCTGGCTGAGATGATCAAGGGTAAGGGCGGCCGTTTCCGTCAGAACTTGCTGGGTAAGCGCGTCGACTACTCGGGCCGTTCGGTCATCGTGGTGGGTCCGCAGCTGAAACTGCACCAGTGCGGTCTGCCGAAGCTGATGGCGCTCGAGCTGTTCAAGCCGTTCATCTTCAACAAGCTGGAACTGATGGGCTTGGCTACCACGATCAAGGCCGCCAAGAAGCTGGTCGAGATTCAAGAGCCGGTCGTCTGGGACATCCTGGAAGACGTGATCCGCGAACACCCGATCATGCTGAACCGTGCGCCTACGCTGCACCGTCTGGGTATCCAGGCTTTCGAGCCGGTCCTGATTGAAGGCAAGGCGATCCAACTGCACCCGCTGGTCTGCGCCGCATTCAACGCCGACTTCGACGGTGACCAGATGGCAGTCCACGTGCCGCTGTCGATCGAAGCACAGATGGAAGCCCGCACCCTGATGCTGGCTTCGAACAACATCCTGTTCCCGTCGAACGGCGAACCGTCGATCGTTCCTTCGCAGGATATCGTGCTGGGTCTGTACTACGCGACCCGCGAAGCGATCAACGCCAAGAACGAAGGCATGCTGTTCCAGGACGTGTCGGAAGTCATTCGTGCCTACGACAACAAGGAAGTGGAACTGACCACCCGCATCACCGTGCGTATCGTCGAGAATCCCAAGGATCCAGTGACGGGCGAATTCGTCCGCACCGTGACCCGTTACGAGACCACGATCGGCCGCGCGATCCTGTCGGAAATCCTGCCGAAAGGCCTGCCATTCTCCGTGCTGAACCGCGCGCTGAAGAAGAAAGAGATTTCCAAGCTGATCAACACGTCCTTCCGTAAGTGCGGCCTGCGCGCGACGGTGGTGTTTGCTGACCAACTGATGCAGTCGGGCTTCCGCCTGGCGACCCGCGCCGGTATTTCGATCTGCGTGGACGACATGCTGGTACCGCCTCAGAAAGTGACCCTGATTTCGGCCGCGGAATCCGAAGTCAAGCAGATCGAGCAGCAGTACGCTTCGGGTCTGGTCACCGCCGGCGAACGTTACAACAAGGTGGTCGACATCTGGGGCAAGACCTCGGATGAAGTCGGCAAGGCCATGATGGACCAGCTGAAAGTGGAAGACGTCATCAAGCGTGACGGCACCAAGTCCACCCAGGAATCCTTCAACGCGATTTACATGATGGCCGACTCCGGCGCCCGCGGTTCCGCGGCGCAGATTCGCCAGCTGGCAGGTATGCGTGGTCTGATGGCGAAACCGGATGGTTCGATTATCGAAACGCCGATTACCGCGAACTTCCGCGAAGGCCTGAACGTGTTGCAGTACTTCATCTCGACCCACGGCGCTCGTAAAGGTCTGGCGGATACGGCACTGAAAACCGCGAACTCGGGTTACCTGACCCGTCGTCTGGTCGACGTGACCCAGGATCTGGTCGTCATCGCCGACGATTGCGGCACCACCAACGGCGCGCTGATGAAGGCGATGGTCGAAGGCGGTGAAGTGATCGAAGCGCTGCGCGACCGTATCCTCGGCCGCGTGGTGGTCAACGACGTCGTCCATCCGGAAACCCAGGCGACGCTGTACGAAGCCGGTACCCTGATGGACGAAGACATGGTCGAAGAGATCGAGCGTCTGTCGATCGACGAAGTCAAGGTCCGTACCCCGCTGACTTGCGACACGCGCTTCGGCCTGTGCGCCAAGTGCTACGGCCGCGATCTGGGCCGTGGCGTGCTGGTCAATGCCGGCGAAGCCGTCGGTGTGGTCGCAGCGCAGTCGATCGGTGAACCAGGTACCCAGCTGACCATGCGTACCTTCCACATCGGTGGTGCGGCGTCGCGTGCGGCAGTGGCATCGTCGGTGGAAGCGAAGTCGAACGGTACCATCCGTTTCACCTCGACCATGCGTTACGTCACCAACGGCAAGGGCGCGCTGATCGTCATTTCCCGTTCGGGCGAAGTACTGATTACCGACGACCACGGCCGTGAGCGTGAGCGTCACAAGGTGCCGTACGGCGCGACCCTGATCGTCAAAGACGGTCTGGTGATCAAGGCCGGCACGGCCCTGGCAACCTGGGATCCGCTGACCCGTCCGATCATTACCGAGTACGCCGGTGTGGTGCGTTTCGAGAACGTCGAAGAAGGCGTGACCGTAGCCCGTCAGGTGGACGAAGTGACCGGTCTGTCGACCCTGGTGGTGATCGATGCCAAGCGTCGCGGTTCGCTGACCAAGACCCTGCGTCCACAGGTCAAGCTGCTGAACGAAGAAGGCCACGAAGTGAAGATCGCCGGCACCGAACACGCCGTGGCGATCGGCTTCCAGGTTGGCGCGCTGATCATGGTGAAAGACGGCCAGGCAGTGACCGTTGGTGAAGTGCTGGCACGTATCCCGACCGAATCGCAGAAGACTCGCGATATTACCGGTGGTCTGCCGCGCGTTGCCGAGCTGTTCGAAGCACGTTCGCCAAAAGACGCGGGTATGCTGGCGGAAGTGACCGGTACTGTTGCCTTCGGTAAAGAAACCAAGGGTAAGCAGCGTCTGGAAATCACGGACATGGACGGCAACAAGCACGAGTTCCTGATCACCAAGGACAAGCAAGTGCTGGTCCACGACGGCCAGGTAGTGAACAAAGGCGAGATGATTGTCGACGGCCCGGCCGATCCACAAGACATTCTGCGTCTGCTGGGTATCGAAGCGCTGGCGCGTTACATCGTTGACGAAGTGCAGGACGTGTACCGTCTGCAGGGCGTGAAGATTAACGACAAGCACATTGAAGTGATTGTGCGTCAGATGCTGCGTCGCGTTCAGATCGTTAATGCCGGCGACACCAACTACATCGTTGGCGAGCAGGTTGAGCGTTCGGAACTGCTGGATGAAAACGACAAAGTAAATGCAGAGAACAAGATCCCTGCAACTTACGAAAACGTTCTGCTGGGTATTACCAAGGCATCGCTGTCGACCGATTCGTTTATCTCGGCCGCATCGTTCCAGGAAACCACCCGCGTTCTGACCGAAGCCGCAATCATGGGCAAGCGCGATGGTCTGCGTGGTCTGAAAGAGAACGTCATCGTTGGTCGTCTGATTCCAGGCGGCACCGGTCTGGCATTCCACCGCGCTCGCAAGGAGAAAGAAGCTTGGGAAGTGGAAGAGCGTCAAGCTCTGCTGCTGGCCGAGAAAGCCTCGATGTCCAGCAACGACGTGGAAGTCACCGAAACGGTTACTCCGCACGACGGCGAAGCGTAATACAGCTTATAGCCCCGTAAATAAAAACGGCACCTTCGGGTGCCGTTTTTTTATTGGCGATGCGATTAATGCATTTAATATTCGATCATTCAATACCTTTTAATCGCATATTGTCGTGCACCTAAAACATTCGCAATGCCTAATCCAATATAGGTAATGAGAATAGGTAATCAGTGCCTGTTCGTGGCTTGCACCGGTGGCCAGGTGGCTTAATATGTCATGCCCTTCAATCTCATGCGGCGTAAGCATGTACCGCCGCCGCACTGGGCCTGGTCCACTGGCCGCATGTGCAGGCGCTTCGCGTAGCCGAATGCAAGTTAGCCCGGAAACGGTACGTTAAACATGCCAGAGAGTAGTGCGTTCATGCTAAGATTTGGCTCATGATCGCTCAAGCACTCTTCACCCCCGCCCAGCAAAAGCTGCTGGGCTTGCTATTTGTACGTGTCAATCAAGGCTTTCACTTGAACGAGATCATGCGCCTGACGGGTTTGGGCAGCGCCTCGGCCCAGCGTGAGCTCAAACGGCTGCATGAGTCGGGCGTTATCGTGTCCGAGCGTATCGGCAACGTGCGCCGCTTTAAACCCAACAAGGAATGCATCGTGTTCGGGGAATTAAGCAACCTGGTCAAGAAAACCTTCGGCCTGGTGAGCGTGCTCAATTCTGCGCTGGCGCCGTTGCAACACGTGCTGAATGTGGCCTTTGTTTATGGCGCCACGGCCAAGGAACACGAGGGCATGGATACGCCGGTGGAGTTAATGCTGATCGGCGATAACACCAGCTACGGCGAACTATTATCCCGGCTGCCGGTCGCCGAACGTTTATTGCGTCGTAAAATCAATCCCAACCTGTATTCGATCCCCGACTTTAAACGCCGCCTGCGCGAGCAGCAGCCATTTATTCTCCAGGTATTGCGGGAGCAGAAGATATATGTCTTGGGCGATGAAACCGATCTGGATAAGATTAGCGGCGAAGAAGTCGCGGTGAATTAATCCGTTACCTGCTCGGCATGCCATAACTGCTTTTGCGGGAATAATACGGAAAACCGGGTATAACGCCCCGCCTGCGATTCGCACTGTATCTTGCCGCCGAATGCGGTAATCACGCGCTGGCAAAATGCCAATCCCATGCCCGTGCCGCCGCCATTATGCCGGGTACTATAAAATGGCTCAAACACGTGCGGCAGCACATCATCCGGTATTCCCACGCCGGTATCCGTCACCAGTAATTGTTTGCTATTCCCTTGAGTGAAGAATGAAATTTCAACTTCTCCCCGCCCCGCGGATTTAATCGCATGCAAGGCGTTCTTAAACAGGTTATATAATACGTAGACCAGCAATACATCCGAGCCAAAGAAGGTGAAATCCTCGGACGCCTTCACCACCACCTTGTCGCGCATCGAGCTTTCAAATGGATAGCAGGCCAGGGCTTCGTCAACGCATTTCTTGATGGAGTGATTGGCGAAATCGTTGCGATCCAGGGTCCCCGCGCGGGCCGAGGCCAGCAACATGTCGACGATGAAATTGGAACGGTTGATCTCGGCCTCAATGTGCTGGGGCAGCTTGCCGAGGTAATTGAGTTGCGCAGGCCGCAACGTTGGCTCGATCAGCCGGGCTTCCAGCGCGCACTGATAGCCGGCCAGTAAATCCGGCAGGCATTTGGCCAGCACCCGCGACTGGTTGCGGACGGTCGCCAGCGGCGTGCGCATTTCGTGGGCAATGGTGGCGGCCACCTCCATCGGGTTGGCCAGCAGGTTGTGCCGCACCATCGCCTGGGCGATCAGGCCCAGGCTGGTCGCCACGAACAGCACACCCGGCGGGTAGAACTGCACGCCGTAATTGGCCAGATAGTCGACCGAGGCGAAGAAATAGATCAGCAGGCTGACCAGGCAATAGCGCAGGCGGGTCTTCTCGGTCGACACGGCCAGTTGCTGGCGGCGGTAGAGCAGCCACAGGCCGCGCCCCACCACCAGGGCGGTCTGCACCAGGTGCAGCGGGTGCAAGGGGCCCGCCTTGGGGTAGTAGCCGAAGAAATAGGGGTAGAGGCCGGCGATCATCCAGTCCGTGCTCAGCAGGACGACGCCCAGCAAGCCGGCGACCACGTAGGACAGGTCCACCCAGCGGCGCTCGTTGCGTTGCGCCGTCAGTTCGGCGATGAAGTGGTACAGCGTGGTCGGCACGAAGAGGATCAGCAGGTAGCCCAGCTTGGCCAGCGCCAGCGCTTCGTGCTGGTCGTGGATCTGGAACAGCACGGCCCAGGTGAATTGCCAGCAGAACGTGGTCGCGCACAGCAGGAAGGACGCCACGCTGATACGGCTGACCCCGCGCGTATGCAGCACGTAGGTGCCGTAACACAAGAACAGCAGTGAGACCACGGCGGGCAATAGGGAATGCATGCGCTCTTTCCAACGGACTTTGGATGGGTACTCCGCAGTATTGCGCGTGTTGATCTGGCTCGCTTGACTATCGAATAACTATTTGCGCCATATCAAACAAGCGCAACGTAAGTCGGCGCCAGGGCTTCCCGTCCCGCTGTGGAGCGCGGGCAGGCGGGCCATTGCGGCCCGCCCCGGCGGTTTATTGTTGCGAGGCGATCCAGCGATCGACCTTTTCCTCCAGCAGCGCCAGCGGCAGGGTGCCGTCGCCCAGCACCACGGCATGGAATTTCGGCAGGCTGAACTTGTCGCCCAGCGCCTTGGCCGCGCGTTGGCGCAGTTCGACGATCTTCAGTGAGCCGATCTTGTAACCCAGCGCCTGGCCCGGCCAAGCCATGTAGCGCTCGGTCTCGGTCTTGGCGGAGTTGTCGTAGCCCAGCGTGTCGTGCATGTACTGGATGCTTTGCTCGCGGCTCCAGCCTTGCGCGTGCATGCCGGTGTCGACCACCAGGCGGGTGGCGCGCAGCAGTTCGTCGTTCAGGTGGCCGAAGTACTGGGCTGGATCGTCGAACAGGCCCATCTCCTTGCCCAGCGTTTCCGCATACAGCGCCCAGCCTTCGGTATAGGCGTTGTTGCCGCCATATTTACGGAAGTTAGGCAAATTTAGCTCTTGCATCAGGGCGATGTGGAAGTGGTGGCCGGGCTTGCCTTCATGCAGGAACAAGGTGGTCATGCCGGTGCTGCCGTATTTGGCGGGATCGTTGACCACCGACCAGAACACGCCGGGACGCGAGCCGTCGCCGGCCGGCGCGGTGTAGTGGTCCGAGGCGGTGGCGCGGCTCAGCTGAGGCTCGAGGCGCAGGTCCAGCTTGGCCTTCGGCAGCAGCGTGAACATCAGCGGCAGCTTGGTGTCCAGCACATCGTTGAGCTGGTGATACACGGCCTGGACTTCCTGCTCGCTCTTGAACGGATAGAACTTCGGCTGCGCCGCCACCCATACCGGCAGGCCCGACGCCGGACCGGTGTAGCCCAGCTGGGGGCCCAGCAGTTCAAACTGGGCCTGGATGCGCGCGACTTCTTTCAAGCCGATGGCATGGATTTCGTCGGGTTTAAGCGATGTTGTGGTGGCGCCGGCCACGCGCGCCTGGTACCAGGCGGCGCCGTCCGGCAGCGCGCCCAGGCCGGTCGTGGTGCGGCAGGCCGGCACGTATTCCTTTTCCAGGAAGATTGCCAGGCGTGCCAGCGCCGGCATCACTTGCTCGCCGACGGTTTTGCGGTAGGCGGCGCTCAGGCGCGCCTTGTCGGCGGCGGCAAAGGCGGCCGGCAGCTTGGTGATCGGCGTGTAGAAGATATTGCTTTCCGGCGTGGCGCTGACCAGCTTCTGGAATTGCGGCAAGCCCGACTCCATGATGGCCTTCGGCTCGGTGATGCCTTGCTTGATGCCGGCGCGCATATTGGCGATGGCCTGGTCTATCCACGCCGGCAACTGGCCGATGCGGTGCAGGTAAGCGTCGTATTGCTTGACGGTGCTGATCGGTTGCGAAGCTTCGCCGCCGGCGTAGTTGGCCAGGGTGACGGGCACGCTGTCCATCTGGTTGATCGGCAGCAGGTGCTCGGGGAAGCGCTCCATCGCCAGCAACTGGTCCAGCTCGTAGACCAGGATGTCGTAGTTGATGCGGTCCTTGTTGTCCAGCCGGGCGCGCTGGATCGCCTTCAGGCGGGTGGCGAACTGGCGATACAGCTTGAACTGCTGGGCGCGCTTGGCGGGGGCGATGCTCAGGCCCAGCTGGTCGTCGTAACGGTTGTCGCCGTTTTCCGTGGCGCCCAGCGGTTCGAAGCGGGCGCTGGCGTCGTAGTACTGGTCGGCGATCGCCAGCAGCGCCTTGTGCGCGGGCGCGGCGCTGGCTTGCGGCACGGCGGCGGCCGGTGCCGCGGCGTCGGCCGCCAGCGGCGCGAACGCCAGCGTCACGGCGGCGGCGAGAGGGGCAAAAGCGGCAAGGGTGTTGCGGCGACGCGTCATGGTTTTTCCTCAAGATGTCACAAAATTGGCGCCTAGCATAAGCCATTGCGGGGCGGCGCTGGGACAATTTTTGTATCGGCGATACATTGTTCTTTTGAGGAAATTTTAGATCCGGATTTGCAAATATAATTGTGCAAGGCACATGTGAACCGGAGTATGCTGGAGACCAGCAAGAGTACAAGAACAACATCCAAGAATAACAAAGCAGTACAGCCTGGCCGCTACCTTCGGGTGGCGGTTTTTTTTTGCTCAGGCCGCCGCTTCGGCAAAGCGGCTCTCGTACAGCGCCGCCACCAGGTCCGATTGGGTGATGATGCCGGCGAAGCGCTGTTCCGCGTCGACGATGGGGATGTGGTGGAAGCCGGAATCGGCCATCAGCGGCACCAGGTCGACAATTGGCGTATCCAGCCGCGCGGTGGTCGGGTGCTGGCTCATGATCTGGCCAACCACTTCAGCCTTTTCAGTGTGGGTTACGCCGCTTTTGCGCAGAAATCGCTGAAGTTGCTGACGGATGCCGCGGTAGTCGTCCAGCCCGCCGTGCTCCAGGAAATCCGTCTGCGTGACGATGCCGATCACCCGCCGCGCGCGGTTGAGCACCGGCAGCGCCGCCACGCGGTGGCTGCGCATCTGCTGCCAGGCATCGTCCAGGCTGGTGCCGAACTCGGCGCTGACGATATCGCGCGACATGATGTCGGCGCAGCTGATGATGCCGAAACGCCGCTGGTAGGCGCGCTGCTCGGTTTGCATGAACAGCGATTCCAGATCGTCGCGGCTGATGTCCAGCACCTGGTTGTACTGCTTCAGCACGGCGTCCAGGTCTTCCGGCTTGAAGCCCAGCCGCACGGTCGGCACCGCATCCTTGGTGGCGTGCGGGTTCGGATGCGCGCCCTGTTGCGCATGGGGGTAGCGCCGTCCCGTCAGGTTGTTGTACAGCATCGCCATCAAGGCCAGCAGCGTGGTGTCGGCCAGCACCGTCACCAGCGGGAAGGCGAAGCCGGCCGCGTGGATGGCCGGTCCGCCGATCACCGCCGTCAGCGCCACCGCGCCGCCGGGCGGATGCAGGCAGCGCAGCGCGAACATGGCGGCGATCGCGGTGCTGGCGGCCAGCGCGCACAGCAGCGGCATGGGCAGGACATCGCCGAACAGGCGCACGCAGATCACGCCCATCAGTCCGCTGACGACATTGCCGCCGATGGCGGCCCACGGTTGCGCCAGCGGACTGGCCGGCAGCGCGAACAGCAGCACCGACGAGGCGCCGATCGGCGCGACCAGGAAGATGGCGCCGGGCGACAGGGTCAGGCCGAGCAGGGCGGTCAGCAGCAGGCCGAACAGGGCGCCGCCGGCGGCGCGCAGCTGCTCGCGGCGGCTGGCGGTGGTGGGGCTGGGCAGCCAGCGGTCGAGGAATGCGCGCATGGGCTTAATCAAGTATTTGATATGGGACAATGATTATCCCATGCTCGGCCCGCCGCCGCACTTTATTGGTGCGCAACCAGTTCGAGCGGCAGGGCGGTGGTGATCTTGATCTGCTCCATCGAAAACGCCGACGACACCCCGCTCAGCTGCGCCGCCTTGATTAACTTCTTGTAAAACCGGTCATATCCTTCGATATCGCTCGTCACCACCTTCAGCAGGTAATCGATGTCGCCGCTCATGCGGTGGAATTCCTGCACTTCCGGCAAGGCGACCACGGCGGCCGCGAAGCGCGCCAGCCATTTATCGTCGTGCTGGCTGGTGCGCACGCTGACGAACACCGTCACCGGCAAGCCCACCTTGCGGCGGTTGACGATGGCCACGCGGCTCTCGATATAGCCTTCCTCCTCCAGCCGCCGCACCCGCTTCCAGCACGGCGTGGAGGACAGGCCGATCCGTTCGCTGAGCTGGGCGATCGACAGCGTGCCGTCGCCCTGCAGCGCCGACAAAATTGCATAGTCATAGCGATCAAGTTCGTTCATTCTATTTTTCCTGGAAAGGCAGTATGAAAATGCTATACGGAGTGCGTAACAGGAGTATTTTAGTACATATATTTCGCCATGACTGAGTAAGCTATAGGTATCGCTCACACAGGCACCACTATCATGACGACCGAAATCTACCTCGATGGCAACGCCACCACCGCCGTGCTGCCGGCCGCCATCGCCGCCGCGGCCGACGCCATGGGCCAGCGCTACGGCAATCCCAGCAGCAGCCACGGCACCGGCCTGAAAGCCAAGGTCTTGCTGGACCAGACCCGCGCCTGCGCCGTGCGCCTGCTGGGCGTGGGCGACGGCCGCCTGATGTTCAACAGCGGCGCCACCGAAGGCATCCAGACGGCGGTGCTGTCGGCGCTGGTGGCGCTGCGCGAACGCCGCGAGCGCGGCGAGGCCATCGGCAGCCTGCTGGTCTACGGCGCCACCGAGCACAAGGCCGTGCCGGAAAGCCTGGCGCACTGGAACCGTCTGCTGGGCCTGAACCTGACCCTGCAAAAACTGCCGGTCGACCAGGACGGCGCGCACGACCTGGCGCTGCTGCGCCAGTGGGCGCCGCAGGCCGCGCTGGTGTGCACCATGGCCGCCAACAACGAAACCGGCATCATCACCGACCTGGCCGCGATCGAAGTGCTGCTGGCCGAGACCGGCAGCGCCGCCTACTGGCTGGTCGACTGCGTGCAGGCGCTGGGCAAGCTGGACCTGGACCTGGCCAGCACCCGCATCGACTACGCGCCGTTCTCCGGCCACAAGCTGTACGCGCCCAAGGGCATCGGCATGCTGTACGTGCGCGCCGGCGCGCCGTTCACGCCGCTGATCATGGGCGGCGGCCAGGAAGGCGGCCAGCGCTCCGGCACCGAGAACATGGCCGGCATCGCCGCGCTCGGCGCGGTGCTGTCCGCGCTGGAACGCGGCGACACCTTCCGCAGCCATCACCAGCTGGCCAGCTTCCGCGCCCGCCTGGCCGACAGCCTGCGCGCCGCCTTGCCTGGCGTGGTGTTCAACCACCCCTTCGATAAATCGCTGCCGACCACGCTGAACTTTTCCGTGCCCGGCCTGTCGAGCCGCGAATTGATGGATGTGTTCGACGCCGCCCAGGTGCGCGTCAGCTCCGGCAGCGCCTGCTCGGCCGCCAAGGCCGCGCCCAGCTACGTGCTCGACGCCATGCAGGCGCCGCTGTGGCGCAGCGCCGGCGCGATCCGCATGTCCTTCGGTCCGCTGGCCGACGAAGCCACCATCGAAGGCGCCTGTCGCCGCATCGAGCGCTGCGGCGCCGCGCTGCGCGCCAGCTGCCTGATCCCGTCCGAACGCACGGCCGTGCCGCACGACGGCCTGCTGCAACTGGGCGTGGAAGGCGCGTGCAGCTGGATGGTGCTGGACGCCGCCAGCCGCAGCTGCATCGTCATCGATCCCTTGCCGGACATGACGGCCCGCATCGAATCGTATGTGCGCTGCCAGAACTACCAGGTGCAGGCCATCGTCAGCACCTCGCCCGGCATCGACCGCAGCATGCTGATCAGTGCGCTGGGCCGCCATGTCGACAGCCACGCCGCCACCGACGCCTACGGCTGGCCCGCCAGCGGCGATGCCATCGAGCTCGGCAACCAGACCTTGCTCAGCGTGGCCGACGGCGCAGCGCGCCACTACCTGCTGGGCAACGCCGTCGATGCGGCGCTGCCGCCACAGGCCGTGCGCTTCGCCTTCAGCGCGCGGCCGGCCGTCGAAGCGCTGCGGGCGCTGACCTGCGCGCAGACGCTGCTGTGCCCGACGCGCGATGAGCACAACCAGTTCTGCGTCGGCATGGCCGCGCCCGCCGCGTCCGCCATGCAAGCCGCGTTGCAACTCGACCGCGCGGCGTTCGAGGCCTTCCTGCAAGCCCATCCCGACACCGAGCTGATCGATGTGCGCGAGCCCTACGAGTTCGCCGCCACCACCACGCCGGGCACCGCCGGCCGCGGCGCCCGCAGCGTGCCGCTGAGCCGTCTGGCCGAGCACGCCAGCGGGTGGCTGCAAGGCGATCAAACCCCGCTGGTGTTCTTCTGCCGCAGCGGCAACCGCAGCCTGAAGGCCGCGCAGTTGCTGCAGCGCCTGGGCCACGCCCAGGCCTACAGCCTCAGCGGCGGATTGGCGCTGGCGCCGCTGGCGCACGCCGCCTAGGCAATACAGCCGTTCAAGTTTTCTTCCTTTACAAGGCCGCGCAAGCGGCCTTTTTTTTCGTGGAAATTCCATACGTACGTCAGCGTACAGTCGCCAGCCGTGCGCCCCCGTACCATGCCTAGGCAGATAATTTCCTATTCGCAGAATCAAAACGAGGTACACCGTTGAACAAGCCCGCCCCCCTCATGCCCGAGCTCACGCTGGGCTTCCGCGAATCCCCCTCCGGTTCCCTGTTGTCCGACGCCGACGACGAAGACTTGCCGCTGCGCGCCGAACTGTTCAGCGCGGCCCAGATGGCCGCGCACGGCAAGACCCTGGCCACGCATCACGAACTGAGCAAGCGCGGCGGCCGCGACCGCCTGCTGGCGCGGCTGAGCGAAAACGCCGCCGTCATCGACGCCACCTGCGACGAGCTGACCGCCGCCGTTAAGGCCGGCCGCCAGATCACGCCCGCCTCCGAATGGCTGCTCGACAACTTCTACCTGATCGAAGACCAGATCCGCATCGCCCGCCGCCACCTGCCCAAGGACTACAGCAAGCAGCTGCCGCGCCTGGGCAAGGGCGCGCCGGAGGGCACGCCGCGCGTCTACAAGATCGCGCTGGAAATCATCTCGCACGGCGACGGCCGCGTCGATCCCGAATCGCTGTGCCGCTTCGTCGACGCCTACCAGGAGGTGGCCAGCCTCAAGCTGGGCGAGCTGTGGGCCATCCCCATCATGCTGCGCCTGGCGCTGATCGAGAACTTGCGCCGCGTGGCCGCGCGCGTGGCCGACAACCGCATCCACCGCGACCTGGCCAACAGCTGGGCCGACCAGATGACCGACGTCGCCGAAAAAAATCCCAGCGGCCTGATACTGATGGTGGCCGACATGGCCCGTTCCAATCCGCCCATCAGCAGCGCCTTCGTGGCCGAGCTGGCGCGCCGCCTGCAGGGACAAAGCCCGGCGCTGACGCTGGCGCTGTCGTGGATCACGCACCGCCTGGCCGAAACCGACCAGACCATCGAGCAGCAGATCCAGACCGAGATCCAGCAGCAGGCGGCCGAGCAGGTCTCGATCGCCAACAGCATCGGCAGCCTGCGCTTCCTCGGCACCATGGACTGGCAGGAGTTCGTCGAGACCATGAGCGTGGTCGAACAGACCTTGCGCCAGGACCCTGCCGCCATCTACGGCCGCATGGAATTCGCCACCCGCGACCAGTACCGCCACGCGATCGAGAAAATCGCCAAGCGCTCGCGCTACTCGGAACTGGAAGTGGCGCAGCAAGCCTTGCAGCTGGCGCAGGCCCACTACGAGGGCGGCGACGCCCGCCACGGCCATGTGGGTTTCTACCTGATCGGCGGCGGCCTGGCCGCGCTGGAAAAGCAGACCGGCATGCGCCGTCCGTGGCTGGAGGCCTTGCAGCAAACCTCGCGCGCCTCGCCGCTGACGTCCTACCTGGGCGCGATCGCCGCCATCGCGCTGGTGTCGACCGCGCTGCTGCTGGAACGCGCCTCGCGCAACGGCGTCAACGGCGCGGTGATCGTCTTGCTCGGCGTGCTGGCGCTGCTGGGCAGCAGCCAGCTGGCACTGAGCCTGGTGAACTGGGTCGCCACGCTGGTGACCCGTCCCAACCCGCTGCCGCGCATGGACTTCCGCGACGGCGTGCCGGCCGACGCCCGCGCCATCGTGGTGGTGCCAACGCTGCTCTACAGCCAGGAGAACATCGCCGACCTGTGCGAGCAGCTGGAGGTGCGCTTCCTGGCCAACCGCGATCCCAACCTGATGTTTTGCCTGCTGACCGACTTCGCCGACGCCGCCGCCGAAACCCTGCCGGGGGACGCCGCGCTGGTCGAGCAGATGCACCGCTGCGTCGGACAACTGAACCGCAAATACGCCACCCATCCGAACGGCGATCCGGCCTCGCCGTTCCTGCTGCTGCACCGGCCGCGCCGCTGGAACCCGCAGGAAGGCGTGTGGATGGGCGACGAACGCAAACGTGGCAAGCTGCAGGAGCTGAACCGCTTCCTGCGCGGCGGCGCGCGCGACCAATTCAGCGTGGTGGTGGGCGACGTCGGCGAACTGGACGGCATCAAGTACGTCATCACGCTCGACACCGACACCCAGCTGCCGCGCGACGCCGCGGCGCAATTCATCGCCACCATGCAGCACCCGCTGAACCAGCCGCGCGTCGACAGCGCGCGCGGCCGCGTGGTGGAAGGCTACGGCATCCTGCAGCCGCGGGTGACGGTCAGCCTGCCGAGCGAGAACGCCTCGCTGTACGAAAAACTGTGCGGCGGCGAGCCGGGCATCGATCCCTACACCCGCACCGTCTCCGACGTCTACCAGGACGTGTTCTTCGAAGGCTCCTTCATCGGCAAGGGCATCTACGATGTCGACGTGTTCAAGCAGGTGCTGGGCGACCGGCTGCCGGACAACCGCATCCTCAGCCACGACCTGCTGGAAGGCTGCTACCTGCGCGCCGGCCTGCTGAGCGACGCCCAGTTGTACGAAGCCTATCCGGCCCGCTACAGCGACGACGTCAGCCGCCGCCAGCGCTGGATACGCGGCGACTGGCAGCTGGCGTCCTGGGTGTTCGGCCGCGTGCCGGCGCCGAACCGCAAGCGCGAACGCAATCCGCTGTCGCTGCTGTCGCGCTGGAAGCTGTTCGACAACCTGCGCCGCAGCCTGACCGCGCCGGCCCTGGTGCTGTCGCTGATCACCGCCTGGCGCTGGCTGCCCGACCCGTGGCTGTGGACCGCCGCCGTGCTGGCCGTGATCTTCGTCCCGCCCATCGTCAGCACCCTGCACGACCTGCTGCGCCGTCCCGAGGACACCTTGTGGAGCCAGCACGTCAGGGCCGCGCTGCGGCGCGGCGGCATGCAGTTCGCGCACGCCATCCTGATGCTGGTGTTCTTGCCCTACGAGGCCTGGTTCAGCCTCGACGCCATCCTGCGCAGCGCCTGGCGCATGCTGGTCTCGCACAAGCACCTGCTGGAGTGGCGCGCCTCGGCGCTGTCGCGCGCGGCCGATGGCGCCGCCGGCGTCTGGCGCACCATGTGGGCGTCGCCGGTGCTGGCGCTGTTTGTCGGCGGCGCGCTGTGGGGCTGGCGCCCCGTCAGCCTGGCGCCGGCCGCGCTGTTCCTGCTGGCGTGGTTGCTGGCGCCGGCCGTGGCCGAGCGCATCAGCCGCCCGATCGCGCGCCGCCATGCCCAGCTCACGCCGGAGCAGCAGCGCTTCCTGCACCAGCTGGCGCGCCGCACCTGGGCGTATTTCGACCGCTACGTCGGCCCGGAAGACAACTGGCTGCCGCCCGATAACATGCAGGAGCATCCCGCGCACGTGGTGGCGCACCGCACCTCGCCCACCAACATCGGCATGGCGCTGCTGGCCAACCTGAGCGCCAGCGATTTCGGCTACATCACCGTCGGCCAGATGATGGCGCGCACCGCCGGCACGCTGGCCACGATGGACCAGCTGGAACGCCACCAGGGCCACTTCTACAACTGGTACGACACACAGACGCTCAAGCCGCTGCACCCGGTCTACATCTCCACCGTCGACAGCGGCAACCTGGCCGGCCACCTGCTTACCCTGCAGGCCGGCCTGACCGGGCTGTACGACCAGCCTATCCTGGGACCGCAAACGGTGGACGGCATCGTCGCCACCTGCCGCGTGCTGCAGGATTCGCTGGAAGGCGCCGCCGACAGCGGGCAACTGGACGCCCTGCTGGCGGCGCTGGGTCCCGCGCCGGACGCCGGCAACCTGCAGCAACTGCACGCCTGGCTGGCGCGCGTGAGCGCCGCCGCCGACGCGCTTCAGGCGCCAACCGAAGCGCACGGCGAAGCGGCCATGTGGCACGCCTCGCTGACGCAGCAATGCCAGGCCGCGCAGGCGGAACTGGCGCTGCTGGCGCCGTGGGTCAACCTGCCGGCGGACGCCGTCTTCGACACCAGCCTGGCGCGCGTGCCGACGCTGCGCGAACTGGCCGCCATGATCAACCAGGCCGACGCCGTGCTGGCCAACGACCTGGCCCCGGCCGAGCGCGATCGCCAGCTGCTGCTGGCCGGCCTGTGCGCGCAGGGCGCCAGCGCCGCCCACGAGCGCATGCGCGAACTGGCCGAACTGGCGCAGCGCTGCGGCGCTTACGCCCAGATGGAATATGGCTTCCTGTACAACACCACCACCAACCTGCTGGCGATCGGCTACAACGTCAGCGAACGCCGTCTCGACGTCAGCTACTACGACCTGCTGGCCTCCGAAGTGCGGCTGGCCAGCTTCGTCGCCATCGCCCAGGGCCAGCTGCCGCAGGAGCACTGGTTCGCGCTGGGCCGCCAGTTGTGCATCGTCGCCGGCAAGCCGGTGCTGCTGTCCTGGAGCGGCTCGATGTTCGAGTACCTGATGCCGCTGCTGGTGATGCCCAACTATCCGAGCACGCTGCTCGACCACACCTACAACGCGGTGATCGACGCCCAGATCGACTACGGCAAGCGCCGCAACGTGCCGTGGGGGATCTCCGAATCCGGCTACAACACCGTCGACGCCAGCCTCAATTACCAGTACCGCGCCTTCGGCGTGCCGGGCCTGGGCCTGAAGCGCGGCCTGGCCGACGACCTGGTGATCGCGCCCTACGCCACCATGCTGGGACTGATGGTGCAGCCGGAAGCGGCCTGCCTCAACCTGCAGAAGATGGCGGGGCTGGGTTACATGGGCCGCTACGGTTTCTACGAAGCGGTCGACTACACCACCTCGCGCCTGCCGCGCGGCCAGACGGCGGCGGTGATCCGCTCCTTCATGGTCCACCACCAGGGCATGGGACTGCTGGCGCTGAGCTACCTGCTGCACGACCGGCCGATGCAGCGCCGCTTCGAATCCGATCCGCTGCTGCAATCGACCTTGCTGGTGCTGCAGGAGCGCAGTCCGCAGGCGGGCGCCTTCTACTCCAACACCACCGAGCTGGCGGCGCTCCGTTCCAACGCGCCGGAGCAGGCCATGCCGATGCGCGTGCTGGCCCAGCACAGCACACCGGTGCCGGAAACCCAGCTGCTGTCCAACGGCCGCTATCACGTCATGGTCAGCAACGCCGGCGGCAGCTACAGCCGCTGGAAGGACCTGGCCGTGACGCGCTGGCGCGAAGACAGCACCCGCGACAACTGGGGCAACTTCTGCTACGTGCGCGACCTGGACGATGGCCAGTTCTGGTCCACCACCTACCAGCCGACGCTGGTCGAGCCGCGCAAGCATGAGGTGATCTTCTCCGAAGGCCGCGCCGAGTTCCGCCGCTCCGACCGCAATATCGACCTGTACACGGAAATCGTGGTCTCGCCGGAAGACGACATCGAACTGCGCCGCACCCGCATCACCAACAAGTCCGACCGCGAGCGCACCATCGAAGTGACCAGCTTTGCCGAGGTGGTGATGGCGCCGGCCGCCGCCGACGCCGCTCATCCGGCCTTCAGCAAACTGTTTGTGCAGACCGAAATCCTGCGCGACGAGAACGCCATCCTGTGCACGCGCCGTCCGCGCGGCCCGGCCGACCCCATGCCGTGGCTGATGCACTCGATGATGGTGCACGACGCCGCCGTCACCGGCGTCTCGTTCGAGACCGACCGCTCGCGCTTCATCGGCCGCGGCAACACCGCCGCCGCGCCAGGCGCGATGCTGAGCGAGGCCGCACTGGGCGGCGGCGAAGGCTCGGTGCTCGATCCGGTGGTGGCGATCCGCTACACCATCACGCTCAAGCCGGACCAGACGGCCATCGTCGACATCGTCACCGGCATGACCGAGCAGCGCGACGCCGCGCTGCACCTGATCGACAAATACCAGGACCGCCACTTGGCCGACCGCGTGTTCGAACTGGCGTGGACCCACAGCCAGGTGGTGCTGCGCCAGCTCAACGCCAGCGAGGCGGACGCCCAGTTGTACGGACGCCTGGCCAACTCGGTCATCTACCCGAACGCCGCGCTGCGCGCCGACGCCGGCACGCTGATCAAAAACCAGCGCGGCCAGTCCGGCCTGTGGGCCTACGCCATTTCCGGCGACCTGCCGATCGTGCTGCTGCAGATCAAGGACCCGGCCAACATCGAGCTGGCGCGCCAGCTGGTGCAGGCGCACGCCTACTGGCGCCTGAAAGGGTTGGTGGTCGACCTGGTGATCTGGTACGAAGACCTGTCGGGTTACCGCCAGGTGCTGCATGAGCAGATCATGGGCCTGATCGCCTCCGGCATCGACGCCCAGGCCATCGACCGTCCGGGCGGCATCTTCGTGCGCCTGGCCGACCAGATCGCCAACGAGGACCGCATCCTGCTGCAATCGGTGGCGCGCGCCATCCTCAGCGACAGCCGCGGCACGCTGGCCGAGCAGATCAAGCGTCCCGGCCCGCCGGCCATGCGCATGCCGCCGCTGATGGTGGACAACCGCGGCGAGTATGCGGACGCCGGCCCGGCCACGCCGGCCGCGCGCCAGCTGCTGCTGGAAAACGGCATCGGCGGCTTCACGCCGGACGGCCGCGAATACGTCATCACCACCAGCGACGCCCAGCGCACGCCGGCGCCGTGGTCCAACGTGCTGGCCAATCCGCAGTTCGGCAGCGTGATCTCGGAAAGCGGCCAGGCCTACACCTGGCACGAGAACGCCCACGAATTCCGCCTGACGCCGTGGCACAACGACCCGGTCAGCGACGGCAGCGGCGAAGCCTTCTACCTGCGCGATGAACAGAGCGGGCAGTTCTGGTCGCCGACCGCCTTGCCGGCGCGCGGCAACGGCAGCTACGTCACGCGCCACGGCTTCGGCTACAGCATGTTCGAGCACACCGAGAGCGGCATCGCCACCGAGATGACCACCTTCGTCGCCATCGACGCGCCGATCAAGTACACGGTGCTCAAGGTGCGTAACGACTCGCTGGTGACGCGCCGCCTGTCGGCCACCGGCTATGTCGAATGGGTGCTGGGCGACATGCGCTCCAAGTCCGGCATGCACATCGTCACCGAGGCCGATCCGGTCAGCGGCGCGCTGTTCGCCAAGAACGCCTACAACACCGAGTTCACCGGCCGCGTGGCCTTCTTCAACTGCGACGCCACGCTGCGCACCCACACCGGCGACCGCAGCGAATTCCTGGGCCGTAACGGCTCGCTGGCGGCGCCGGCGGCGCTGCGCCGTTCGCGCCTGTCCGGCAAGATCGGCGCGGGGCTGGACGCCTGCGCCGCGATCCAGGTGCCGTTCGACCTGCTGCCCGGCCAGGAGCGCGAGATCGTCTTCGTGCTGGGCGTGGCCGGCCGCCGCAACGCCGACGCCAGCAGCCTGGTGCAGAAGCACCGCAGCGCCGGCGCCGCGCACGAGGCGCTGGCCGCCGTGCACGCGCACTGGGAGCAGACCCTGGGCGCGGTGCGCATCGACACGCCGGAACCGGAGCTGGACCTGCTGGCCAACGGCTGGCTGATGTACCAGACCATCGCCTGCCGCATGTGGGCGCGCAGCGGCTACTACCAGTCCGGCGGCGCCTTCGGCTTCCGCGACCAGCTGCAGGACGCGATGGCGACCATCCACACACAACCGCAGCTGCTGCGCGACCAGCTGATGCTGTGCGCCGCCCACCAGTTCCTGGAAGGCGACGTGCAGCACTGGTGGCATCCGCCTTCCGACCGCGGCGTGCGCACCCACTGTTCGGACGATTATCTGTGGCTGCCGCTGGGCGCCTGGCGCTACGTCATCGCCACCGGCGACCTCGGCGTGCTGGGCGAAAGCGCGCCTTACCTGGAGGGCCGCGCCGTCAAGCCGGAAGAGGATTCCTACTACGACATGCCGAGCCGCTCCAGCCAGAGCGGAACGTTGTACGAGCACTGCGTGCGCGCCATCCGCAACGGCCTGCGCTTCGGCGTGCACGGCCTGCCGCTGATCGGTTCCTGCGACTGGAACGACGGCATGGACAAGGTGGGCGAGCACGGCAAAGGGGAGAGCGTGTGGCTGGCCTTCTTCCTGTGCGAAGTGCTGCAGCGCTTCGCCGAGGTGGCGGACCTGATGCGGGACGTGGCCTTCGCCACCGAATGCCGGGGCGAGGCCAAGAAGCTGGCCGCCAACGTCGAGCACAACGCCTGGGACGGCGAGTGGTATCGCCGCGCCTATTTCGACGACGGCACGCCGCTCGGTTCGCACACCAACGAAGAATGCCAGATCGATTCGATCTCGCAAAGCTGGGGCGTGCTGTCCGGCGCCGCCGATCCGGTACGGGTGCGCGGGGCGATGGAGCAGGTCAACCAGCGCCTGGTGCGCCGGGATTCCGGCATCATCCAGCTGCTCGATCCGCCGTTCGACAAGTCCGGTCCGAATCCGGGCTATATCCGTGGCTACGTGCCCGGCGTGCGCGAGAACGGCGGCCAGTACACGCACGCCGCCATCTGGACCGCGATGGCCTTCGCCCGCCTGGGCGAGCCCGGGCGCGCCTGGGAGCTGGCGCGCATGATCAATCCGCTGCAGCACGGCGGCACGCCGGAAGGCATGGCGCGCTACAAGGTCGAACCGTATGTGGTGACGGCCGACGTCTACGCCGTGGCGCCGCACGTGGGCCGTGGCGGCTGGAGCTGGTACACCGGCTCCTCGGGCTGGATGTACCGGCTGATACTGGAATCGCTGCTCGGCCTGACCCGCACCGCGACCCAGCTGACGATGGCGCCGCGCATGCCGGCCGCGTGGGACCACTTCACGCTGACCTATCGCCATGGCGCGGCCTCGTATGTGATCCGCGTGATGAAGTCGGCGCAAGCCGGCGCGCCGATCATGACGATCGACGGCGTGCGCCAGCTGGGCATGGCGATCGATTTGCTCGATACCGCCAGCATCCATAAGGTCGAACTGTTCATGCCGGCCACGTTCAATTCTTAACAGAGTGTCCCATTCTGGACATTTTCATCATCGTTACAACGGCGCGGAAAATTAACTCCGCGCCGTTGTCGCGTGCGGCCCCAGTCGCCATCGCATTTATTCCAAAGACCTCTGAATAGCCAAGTAAATTCGAATTGGTTCGTCATCTTCCTGTCATGCATAGTTGCCAGAATTTTGGATTCCCAACCGCAGAGAGAAAGAAGTGATGAACAAATCTAAGATGCTGTCCCGGCTCGCGATGATGTTGATTTTGTCTTCCGGCGTGATGGGCGCGGTCCACGCGTCCAAGGCCGACCACCATGAGTTCGAAGCCACGCTGCACGCGCCGTTCGCCGCCGACGGCGCCGATCAGGAACGGCCGGAAGCCCGTACCTTCAAGCTCGCCTTCGACTTCCCCCTGCTCGAGCGCGAGCAGGACGTGCAATGGCGCCTGGAGCTGGTCAGCCCCGACGGCGTGGTGGTGCAGCAGTGGCAGGGCGTGCAGCGCATCGCCGGCAAGCCGGTCGACGTCAGCATCGCCTGGGACGGCCGCGCCGACGGTTTGATCCTGACCGACGGCGTCTACCTGGCGCGCATGCAGGCCGTCACCGGCGGCGAGACCGTCGAGCAAAGCTGGGACATCGCGGTGGGCCACAACCCGGCGCAGGCCATGCCTGCCTTCAAGGCGCTGCCGACAATGCATTCCGCGGCGCGCGCCAATGGCCGCGTGGTGCAGGGCGCCGTCGCCGCGACCGCGTCGCTGCCGTACACCGTCTACCTGGGCAACCTGCACAGCCAGACCAACCACAGCGACGGCGGCGGCCCGCTGGGCAGCTGCACCGGCGCCCAAGCGCCGCAAAGCGCGGCGCTGGGACCGGCCGACGCCTACCAGTATGCGATGAACAAGGGCCTCGATTTCCTGATGGCCTCCGAGCACAATCACATGTACGACGGTTCCGACAGCACCAACGCCGCGGCCGATCCGGCCGTCGCCAAGGCGCTGTTCCAGTCCGGCCTGACCGCCGCCGCCAACTTCAACAGCGCGCACGCCGGTTTCCTCGGCATGTATGGGCTGGAGTGGGGCGTGATCAACAACGGCGGCCATATGAACATCTTCAACACCACCGAGCTGCTGGGATGGGAGAGCAACGGCAGCGGCCAGCTGATCGCCGACACGCTGACGCCGAAGAACGACTACGCCACGCTGTACACGCTGATGCGCCAGCGCGGCTACGTGGGCCAGTTCAACCATCCGGAATCGTCGGGCCAGTTCCTGGTCAACGGCACGGCGCTGGGCTACACCGCCGACGGCGACCAGGCGATGGCGCTGTGCGAAGTGCTCAACACCTCGGCCTTCTCGACCAACACCAGCGAGACCGAGACCGGCCGCAGCACCTACGAAGGCGCCTGCAACAAGGCGCTGGAGGCGGGCTTCCACGTCGCCTTCTCCAGCGACCAGGACAACCACTGCGCCAACTGGGGCGCGTCCTACACCAACCGCACCGGCGTGCTGCTGCCGACCGGCACTTCGCTGAGCTCCGCCAGCATGATCGCCGCCATCAAGGCGCGCCGCGTGTTCGCCACCATGGACAAGACCTCGCAGCTGATCCTGACCGCCAACGGCCACGTGATGGGCGAGCGCTTCACCAACAGCGGCAGCTTGAACCTGGTCGCCAACTTCGCCAGCAGCAGCGGCAAGACGGTATCGACGGTGAAGATGTATGAGGGCGTCCCGGGCCGCAACGGCACGGTGACGCAGCTGTCGGCCACCGCCAGCACCACCATCACGCCGGCCGTGGGCGAACACTTCTACTACGCCAAGGTCACCCAGAACGACGGCAACATCCTGTGGTCGGCGCCGCTGTGGGTCACGCAGACCACCGGTGGCGGCGGCACCACGCCGCCCGCCGCCACGCAGCTGATCGTCAACGGCGGTTTTGAATCGGGCGCCTCGTCATGGACCGCGACGTCGGGCGTCATCAGCGCCGATACCAGCGAGGCCGCGCACGCCGGCAGCTACAAGGCCTGGCTGGACGGCTACGGCAGCGCCCATACCGACACGCTGTACCAGAGCGTGACGATACCGGCCGACGCCACCAGCGCCACCCTGGCGTTCTGGCTCAAAGTGGTGTCCGGCGAGTCCACCACGACCACCGCCTACGACACGCTCAAGGTGCAGGTGCGCAGCAGCGCCAACGCGGTGTTGGCGACGCTGGCGACGTATTCGAATCTGAACAAGGGCAGCACCTATGTGCAGAAGAGCTTCGACCTGTCGGCCTACAAGGGGCAGACGGTGAGGATATACTTCGAGGGTGTGGAGGGCACGACGGTGTCGACGTCGTTCCTGATCGACGACGTCACGCTGAACGTGCAGTAAGCCCGCTTACTTGGTCCACGGCTGTTCGCGCTTCTTGCCGCGGTGCGCGAACAGCAGCAGCACCGCTATGCCGAGCAGTATCAGCTTGTAGCTCACCGGCTCGGGCACCGATACCATATTGGGTTGGCTCGGCGCCGGCTTGACCGTCTTGACGGTGCTGGCGGCATGTGTGGCCACCAGTGTCGTCTCGGCGGCGTATGCCTGAACGCTCAACGCGGAGGCGCTCACCACCAGCGCCGCTATCGTGTTCATCAATCGCATTCCTTGCCCCTGTTAATAATCAAGTGACAAGCATAATAGATTGTTAATGCTTTTCGCTCCGTGCGGTAACACACGGAGCGAAGCAAAAAGTCCTTGACCTTACGCGCCGAGGCTGGAACCTGCACTCAGCAGCGTGGCCACGCCCAACACGGCAAACACCAGCGCGGCGACGCCATGCACCAGTTTGAGCGACACCCGGTGTGCGATCTTGTCGCCCAGGTAGACCGCCGGCACGTTGGCCAGCATCATGCCGAAGGTGGTGCCGCACACCACCGCCACCAGGCTGTCGTAGCGGGCCGCCAGCGCCACCGTGGCCACCTGCGTCTTGTCCCCCATCTCGGCGACGAAGAAGGCGATCAGCGTGGTCAGGAACACGCCGTACTTCGCCAGCGGCATGTCGTCCTCGTCGATCTTGTCCGGCACCAGCGTCCATGCGGCCATCGCCAGGAAGGACAGGCCCAGCACCCAGCGCAGGATGTCAGGGCCCAGCAGGCTGGTGATCCAGGCGCCGACGGCGGCCGCGAACGCGTGGTTGGCGATGGTGGCGACAAAAATCGCGGCGACGATGGGCAGCGGCCGGCGGAACTTGGCGGCCAGGCAGAAGGCGAGCAGTTGGGTTTTATCGCCGATTTCAGCGAGGGCGACGATGCCGGTAGAGACGAGGAAGGCTTCCATGGGTTTGAATGTAGTACGCGGGCCGGAACGATTAACCAATGATCCAGGCGCGACTCCGGCCCATCATGGCCGCACCTCGATCATGGTCTCGTCAAGTTTTTCAACCACCTGCACCACGGTCTGCGGACCGATTATGTTGACACAGGTTCTTGCACCGGGAAGGCGCAAGCCGACTACTCCCCACTAACGGCCCAAATGATAGCATAAGGTGCGCCGGTGTACACATCGCCGATACATGGCTATGCTATTCTGCTTCGCGCTTCGGACCACATTGAAAAGACCACCATGCCTATCAAAAAACCACTGTCCGCGTTCGTCCTGTCGGCCCTGATGACCTTGGGCGTCGCCCACGCCGATCCGTTGAGCTACGCGCGCTACGACCAGGTCCGCACCAGCGACCTGTATCTGGACCTGAAGGCCGACTTTGGCCACAAGACGCTGGCCGGCTACGCCGAGCTGACGCTGACCTGGATCGACCCGGCGGCCCGCACGCTGGTGCTGGACACGAACGAACTCAATATCGCCAAGGTGCAGGTGCTGAACCCTAACGGCCGCTGGAGCGCCGCCTCCTTCATGCTCGACAAGCCCGACGCCGAAAAGGGCAGGGCGCTGCGCATCGCGCTGTCGTTCCAGCCGCAGAAGGTGCGCGTGTACTACCGTACCGCGCCGTCGGCCGCCGCGCTGCAATGGATGTCGCCGCAGCAGACCATGTCCGGCAAGCGTCCGTTCATGTTCAGCCAGTCCGAGGAAATCAACGCCCGTTCGTGGGCGCCGGTGCAGGACACGCCGGCGGTGCGCTTCACCTACAGCGCCCGCATCGAAGCGCCGGCCGGCATGCGGGTGGTGATGAGCGCCGAGAACGACCAGCAATCGACCGGCGCCGGCGGCTGGAAATTCAAGATGGCGCAGCCGATTCCGTCCTACCTGCTGGCGATCGCCATCGGCGAGATCGACGTGCGCAACCTCGGCCCGCGCTCCGCCGTCTACGCCGAACCGGCGCGCATCGACGCCGCCGCCTACGAGCTGGCCGACACCGAGAAGATGATCAGCGCCGCCGAAGGCCTGTATGGCCCGTACCGGTGGGAGCGCTACGATATGATCGTGCTGCCGCCGTCGTTCCCGATCGGCGGCATGGAAAACCCGCGCCTGACCTTCCTCACGCCGACCATGATCGCCGGCGACCGCAGCCTGGTCGACCTGATCGCGCATGAACTGGCGCACTCCTGGTCCGGCAACCTGGTGACCAACGCCTCGTGGAAGCACTTCTGGCTCAACGAGGGCTTCACCACCTATGTCACCACCCGCATCGTCGAGAAGCTGTACGGCGAGGAAGTGGCGGAGATGAACCTGCAGGTGGAGCAGGAAGAGGCGCTGGCCTCGCTGCCGTCCATCCCCGCAGCCAAGCAGGCGCTGATCACGCGCGACGCCGACACCAGCGCCGCCAGCTACACCGACAGCGGCCTGGTTTATCCGAAAGGCGCCTGGCTGCTGCGCACCCTGGAGCAGCGCGCCGGCCGCGAGGTGTTCGATCCCTTCCTGCGCGGCTGGTTCGACCAGCACGCGTTCAAGTCCGCCACCACCGACGAATTCGTGGCCTACCTGAAGAAAAACCTGCTGGACGCGCATCCTGAAGTGATGGCGCCGGCGGAGCTGGACGAGTGGCTGTACGGCGCCGGCATTCCGGCCAGCGCCAGGCACGCGGCCTCGCCGCGCCTGGCCGCGCTGGATGCGCAGCGCAGCGCGTGGCTGAAGGGCGAGCTGTCGACCAGGGACTTGAACGGCAAGAACTGGATCGCGCTCGAATGGATGCACTTCCTGAACGATATCGACGGCAAGGCCAACGCCACGCAGCTGCGGGAGCTGGACCAGGCTTTCGCGCTGGGCAAGAGCGGCAACAATGAAATCGCCTACCGCTTCTACCTGGCCTCGATCAAGGCCGGCTACAACGTGCGCGAACCGCTGACCACTTTCCTGATGAGCGTGGGCCGCCAGAAGTTCGTGGTGCCGCTGTACACCGCGCTGCTGAAAAATCCCGGCGACCGGGAATGGGCCAAGTCGGTCTACGCCCAGGCGCGCGAGCACTATCATCCGGTCACCCAGGGATCGGTCGACAAACAATTCAAAAAATAACGATGCTCAAATTCTCCCGTACTTTTGCCGCCGCACTGCTGGTGCTGGCGGTGTCCGTGCCGGCGCTGGCCGCCGCGCCGGCCTACAACCTCGACGCCGACGTCAACCTGGCGCTGAAAACCTTCGACGTTCCCGGCATGGCGATCGCCATCGTCAAGGACGGCAAGGTGATCGCCGCCAACGGCTACGGCGTGCGCAAGCTGGGCGACCCGACCCCGGTGGACGGCAAGACGCTGTTCGAAGTGGCCTCCAACTCCAAGGCCTTCACCGCCGCCGCGCTGGCGATGCTGGTCGACGAGGGCAAGCTCGCCTGGGACGATCCTGTCACCAAGCACCTGCCTGATTTCCAGATGTTCGACTCCTACGTCACCGGCGCGATGACGGTGCGCGATTTGCTGACGCACCGCAGCGGCCTGGGTCTGGGCGCGGGCGACCTGCTGTGGTGGCCGACCACCAGTTTCAGCACCGACGAAATCATCGCGCGCCTGCGCTACGTGAAGCCGGCCACCAGCTTCCGCAACAGCTACGCCTACGACAACCTGCTCTACATCGTGGCCGGCAAGATCATCGCCGCCAAGGCCGGCAAGCCGTGGGGCGCGGCGATCCAGGAAGGCATCCTGGCGCCGCTGGCCATGAACGGCACCAAGACCAGCGTGGCCGAGATGCTGGCCACGTCCGACTACTCGGCGCCGCACAGCAAGATCAACGACAAGGCGGCCGTGGTCAAGCCGATGCTGGTCGAGAACGCGGTGGGCGCGGTCGGCATCAACACCAATGCCGAGGACATCGCGCGCTGGATGGCGATGCTGCTGGGCGGCGGCAAGCTGGAAAACGGCACGCAGCTGATCAGCGCCAAGCAGTTGGGCGAATTGTGGTCCGAGCAGACGCCGATGCGCATCCGCGAACCGAAACCGGCGCTGGCCGCGACCAAGCCCAACTTCGCGGCCTATGGCCTGGGCTTCAACCTGCGCGACTACAAGGGCCGCAAGATCGCCATGCACGGCGGCGCGCTGCAGGGCTTTTATTCGACGGTGCTGATGGTGCCCGAGGAGAAGCTGGGCATCGCCATCCTGACCAACGCCGAGAACAGCCCGGCGATGGCGTCGCTGTACTGGCGCATCCTGGACCAGTACCTGGACGTGCCGGCCAGCGACTGGATCAAGCTGTACGCCGACCAGGAAGCGGTGGCGCACAAGGAGGAGCTGGAGCGCCAGGGCAAGGAAGTCGGCGCGCGCAAAGCCAAGTCGACGCCGTCGCTGCCGCTGGCCTCCTACGACGGCGAGTATGAGGACCCGTGGTACGGCAAGGTGACCATAGGCGCCGAGGGCGGGAAGCACATCATGCGCTTCACCCGCACGCCGGACCTGACGGGGGAGCTGGAGCACTTCCAGCACGACACCTTCATCGTGCGCTGGAAGGAGCGCAACTTCAACGCCGATGCGTACGTGACGTTCGCGCTGAACCCGGACGCCAGCATCGAGCGCATGAAGATGGCGCCGGTCTCGATGGAGACCGATTTCAGCTACGACTTCCGCGACCTGAACTTCACGCCGGTGAAGCCGCCCAAGTCCGACAAGGTGGCGAAGTAAGCTAGTGGACCGCTAGACCTGGCTCTCGACCCGGTTGCGGCCGTTGTGCTTGGCGCGGTACAGCGCCAGGTCGGCGGCGTGGAACAGGTCGTCGAGCGCCGCGTGCGGGCCATGCGCCACGGCCACGCCGAAGCTGGCCGTCACCCGCAGGATGTGGCCGTCGGACAGCGTCAGCGGCTCGCTGGCGATCGCCTCCCGCAGCCGCTCGGCCAGCGCGCCCGCCGCCTCCAGCCCGCAGCAGGCGGGCATCACCACGAACTCCTCGCCGCCGTAGCGGGCGACGATCTCGCCGTCGCGCAGGCTGTCGCGCACCACGTCGGCGATGCGTATCAACACCTGGTCGCCGGCGTCGTGGCCGTAGGAGTCGTTGACCGACTTGAAGTGGTCGACGTCGAACAGGATCACCGCCAGCGTTTCATTACGCTCGCTGGCGCCGCGCAGGCGCAGGTTGCCGGCCGCCGTGAAGGCGCGCCGGTTCAGGATGCCCGTCAGGTAATCGGTGTCGGCGCGCACCTTGAGTTCCTCGATCAGGTGCAGCCGTTCCTGCTCGAGCCGCTGGCGGTCCATGCTGTTGGCGCGCAGCGTCGCCAGCGCGCGCAGCATGTCGCCGATCTCGTCGTCGCGGCGGGCGCCGCTGGGCGGCAGCGAGAAGTCGCCGTTGCCCAGCCGGACCACCGCGCGCGTGGCGCGCAGCAGCGGCACCACCACCCGCCGCCGCAAAATCAGCAGCAGCAGGGTCAGGGCCAGCAGGATGGCGGCGCCCACCAGCAGGGCCAGCATCAGCTCGTGCCGCGCGTCCTGGAAGTCGCGCAGCGCCTGCGCCTGCGCCTCTTCCAACAGCACGTCGCGCAGCGCCAGGATGGGCGACATGCAGGGCACGTAGCGTTGCGCGAACTGGCCGGTGTCCATGCCGTAGGGGCGGCCGGCGCGGCTGGCCAGCTCGACCTCGGTCACCAGGCGCTGGCCGGTGGCGAAGTACAGCTGGTCCATGCGCGCCACGGCCGCCAGCACGCGCGGCTCGGTGTCGATGTCGCCGCTGGGGATCTTGATCAGCTGGCGCAGCTGCTCGATGCGGCCGCGCAGGAATTGCAGGCGTTCGTGGTCGCTCTCGGTCAGCGGCTGGGCGGAGGCCAGCGGCACCGTCAGCGCCGAGCCGAGGCGGCCGGCGAACTCGCGCAGTTCGACCGTCAGGCGGGCCTTGGTCAGGATGCGGCCGATGCGGGGATAGACTTGTTCGGAGGCGCGCGTGTAGCCGGTCACCGCGTCGAGCGCCAGCGGCACCAGGCGGAACATGCGTTCGACCGTTTCGCTCAGCCGTTCCGGCGTGCGCTGGGCCGGTGGCAGCGCGGCCAGCTGGTCCACCGTCTGGCGCGCCGCGGCCAGCGCCTGGTCCAGCCGTCCCAGCGGCGCCAGCGGCAGGGCGCCGGCCAGCGCGGCGGGCACCGGCGCGGCGGCCAGTTCACGGCGCAGCTGCGCCAGCGCCTGGTCGGTGTCGGCGCGCGCGCGCAGCAGGCGCGCGCGGTAGGCCGGATCGGCCGGCACGTGGTCGCCCAGCACGGCGTTGACCGGACCCCGTTCGAAGGAGAGTTTTTCCGCGGCGATCATGGCGCGCTGCATCAGCTGCAGCGTGTGGTGGCCGCTGCCTGCGGCACGGTAGTGTTCCCACTCGCCCCACAGCAGCCGCCCCAGCATGCCGCACACCAGCAGCGCCAGCACGGCGCCGGTGAGGGCGAATAATCGGGTTAATCTCATTGCTGCCAACCTGCATTCCTATTTGCTAGCTGGCAATATGCCACAAAGCGTGGCGGCTGTGGTTGTTGGGCCGGCGGCGGCGGCGCGAAATGAGACGCGCTCGGCCGCTAATGGTAGGATGACGGCCTCGCGTCACGGCAGGGCTGTTTGTTATGATGCAAAGCTTAAATTTTTACCAATTGAGGGATGAAGAAGATGTCTATGCAACGAGTTATGCTGCGCTCCAAGCTGCACCGTGTGACGGTCACGCAGGCCGATTTGAATTACGAGGGTTCGTGCGGGATCGACCAGGATTTGCTGGACGCGGCCGATATCTGGGTCAACGAGAAGATTGAGTTGTACAACGTGAACAATGGTGAGCGTTTCGCCACCTACGCGATCCCTGGCCTGCGCGGCACCGGCGAGATTTCGCTGAACGGCGCCGCCGCGCGCCGCGCGCAGCTGGGCGACCTGCTGATCATCTGCACCTACGCGCCGATGACGGAAGAGCAGGCCCGCGACTACAAGCCGAAGGTCGTGTTCGTCGACGACAAGAACAAGATCAAAGGCATGAAATAAAAACACGGGGGTCAAGTCTGACATTCGGACACGAGCGCTGCCGTAACGCTAGATTACGGCAGCGCTCGTGTCCGAATGTCAGACTTGACCCCGATTTTATTTGGACGGCGCGCCGTCGTTGCGCAACAGCTGCGACATGTACTGCGGCGTGATGCCGAGGAACGATGCCACTACCTTTTGCGAGATGCGCTGCTCCAGCCCCGGATACTCGCGGCGGAACGCACTCAGCCGCCCCTGCGCCGGCGACGCGCTCAGGTAGCGCCGCCGGCTCTGGTCGATGATGCCGCGCTCCGATACCTTCAGATAGTAATCGCGCAACAGGTGGTTGCTGTGCGCCAGCTTGCTGATCTCCAGCCAGTCCAGCCGGTAGCCGTGCACCGCCGTCTCCGCCACCACGAAGTTGAGCGCCGGCTCGTCCTCGCGCGCGCGCAGCAGGTCGTCGTGCGCCGCCGCCGGTTCGCCGTCGGTCAGGAAGTGCAAGGTCACCTCGTTGCCGGTCTCGGTGATGAAGCCGGTGCGCGCCACGCCGCTGTGCAGCCACACCACGCTGTTGGCCAGCGCGCCGATGCGCTGCAAATACTCGCCCTTGCGCACGCTCACCGCCACCGCCAGCGGCGCCAGCATGCGCGTCACTTCGTCATACATTTCAGGAGTGACTTTGTAGCGGCGGGCAACAATTTCCCGGTACTTCGCTCTGTGTTCTAAGAATGCCTGGTTCATTTTTCGTGGTCGTCTTCATCCCGGCATGTAAATGGCCGTACATAACAGCCGGAAGTGTAAACGTTTTCTCAGTCCTCAACGCAATTTTTGTTGTGATTTGGAATGGAAAACGAAAATATATTTTAAACTTCAACTAGATGAATGGCGCGCCGGATTGGCGTTACCATGGGGGCGCAGCACGCCAGCCGGCGGCCACAGTCCGGCCTACCATGCAAGCCACGGGAGACTGCCATGAAGATCACCGACCTCAGCATAGGACGGCGTTTGTCCTTGGGCTTTGCTGTCATTCTTGCGATTCTGATACTGAACACCGGGCTGGGGATCTACCGCCTGCAGGGCGTGGCGGCCTCGACCCGCGCGATGATGGAGCTGCCGCTGGCCAAGGAACGCCTGATCGCCGACTGGTACCGGGTGGTGTTCGCCGGCATCCGCCGCACCACCGCCGTGGCCAAGAGCGCCGACCCGGCGCTGGCCACCTTCTTTGCCGACGAGGCCAAGACCTCGACCGCCTACGCCCAGGGCCTGATCAAGAAGATCGAGGAACTGGCCACCGACGACGACAAGGCGCTGATGGGCGACCTGGTCAACACCCGCAAGGCCTACGTCGCCGGACGCGACGGCGTCATGAAGGCCAAGGCCGCCGGCGACGCCGCCGAAGCCACGCGCGTGCTCGACCAGGTCTACATCCCGGCCGCCAAGGTCTACGAAACGATGTTGCAGAAAATGCTGGAGCACCAGCGCACCCAGATCGACGCCGCCGCCGCCCGCATCGACCAGGTGGCCCAGGACAGCCGCAACCTGCTGCTGGCGATGGCGGCGCTGGTGGTGGCCTTCAGCGTGGCGTTCGCCTGGTGGCTGACGGCCGGCATCACCCGTCCCATCAACGAGGCGGTGGCGCTGGCCGAATGCGTGGCCGGCGGCGACCTGGTCGACCACAGCGGCCACGCCGCCAGCGCCTACAGCCAGGACGAGCCGGGCAAGCTGCTGCAGGCGCTGCACCGCATGTCGGGCGGGCTGGTGCGCATCGTCACCGAGGTGCGCAACGGCACCGACGCCATCGCCACCGCCTCGGCGCAGATCGCCGCCGGCAACCTCGACCTGTCGGCCCGCACCGAGCAGCAGGCCGGCTCGCTGGAGGAAACCGCCTCGTCGATGGAGCAGCTGACCTCCACCGTCAAGCAGAACGCCGAGAACGCGCGCCAGGCCAACGCGCTGGCGGCCTCGGCCTCGGAGGTGGCGCAGCGCGGCGGCGCCGTGGTGTCGGACGTGGTGCACACCATGGCCTCGATCGACGCCTCGTCGAAGAAGATCGTCGACATCATCGGCGTCATCGATGGGATCGCGTTCCAGACCAATATCCTGGCGCTCAACGCGGCGGTGGAGGCGGCGCGCGCAGGCGAGCAGGGCAGGGGTTTTGCCGTGGTGGCGTCCGAGGTGCGCAACCTGGCGCAGCGCTCGGCCAGCGCGGCCAGGGAGATCAAGGCGCTGATCGACGATTCGGTCGGCAAGGTGGCGGCCGGCACGCGCCTGGTGGGCCAGGCCGGCAGCACGATGGAGGAGGTGGTGGGCAGCATCGGCCGGGTGACCGCCATCATGGCCGAGATCAGCAACGCCAGCAGCGAGCAGACCCATGGCATCGAGCAGATCAACAGTTCCATCACGCAGATGGATCATGTGACGCAGCAGAACGCCGCGCTGGTGGAACAGGCCGCCGCGGCGGCCGATGCGATGCAGGAACAGGCGGCCAAGCTGGCCGACGCCGTCAGCATCTTCAAGCTGGGCGACGCCGCGCCGAGGCGGGCAACCCTGGGGCGCAGCGTGGTGCGCCCGAGGCTGGCCGGCAGCCGCTGATTCCGGCCCAACGCGGCCGAAACCAGCGCAACGGTTTACGCTTTTTCCGGCGAGCCGATGAAGCGGTAGATCGCCGCGCCCAGCAGCGCGCCGGCGATCGGCGCGACCCAGAACAGCCACAGCTGGCTGGTGGCCCAGTCGCCCACGTATAGCGCCACGCCGGTGCTGCGCGCCGGGTTGACCGAGGTGTTGGTGACCGGGATGCTGATCAGGTGGATCAGGGTCAGGCCCAGGCCGATCGGCAGCGGCGCGAAGCCCTTCGGCGCGCGCTCGTCGGTGGCGCCCAGGATGATCAGCAGGAACATCATGGTCATCACCACTTCCGTCACCAGCGCGGCCAGCAGCGAGTAGCCGCCCGGCGAATGCGCGCCGTAGCCGTTGGAGGCGAAGCCGGCCATGACGTCGAAGCCGGGCTTGCCGCTGGCGATGGTGTACAGCACGCCGCCGGCGACGATCGCGCCCAGCACCTGCGCCACGATGTAAGGCAGCAACTTATTGGCCGGGAAGCGGCCGCCGGCCCACAGGCCGATCGACACCGCCGGATTCAGGTGGCAGCCCGAGATGTGGCCGATGGCGTAGGCCATCGTCAGCACCGTCAGGCCGAAGGCCAGCGAGACGCCCAGCAAGCCGATGCCGACACCGGGAAAAGCCGCCGCCAGCACCGCGCTGCCGCAGCCGCCGAGCACCAGCCAAAAAGTTCCAAAAAATTCCGCGCCGTATTGTTTCATGTGGTTCCCCATATCTTAGTAGTCAAATTTGCATCATTGTCATGCAACGTTGGCAATCTAACCGGGAAGCGCGCAAATGTCGAGCGCAGAGTTTTCAAGCGGACGGTAAACACAGCAGCAGGCGGGTGCGGGCGCTGTCGTCCAGGGCCGCCAGGGTGCCGCCCTGCACCTGCGCCAGCAGGCGCGCCGCGTACATCGTCAGCGCCGCCTCGCCGTCCGGCCGTTCGGCCTGGCCGTGCAGGCAGGCGCGCTGCGCCGCCGGCAGCACGCCGGCGTATTCCACCGTCAGCGCCCAGTTGCTCCCTTCCAGCGTGGCGCCCAGCACGATCGAGGTGCCGGCCGGCGTGTGCGCCGCCGCGTTCAGCAGCAGGTGTTCGAACAGCATGGCGCACAGCGCCGGATCGCCCAGCAAGGTGGCCGGCTGCGCCGGCAGCATCACCGGATGGGTGACGCCGATGGCGGCGGCGGCGTGCGCCAGCAGCGGGTTCAGCGCCACCGGCGCGGCCTGCGGCTGGCAGGCGCCCTGTTCGATGCGGCACAGTTCCAGCGACAGTCCGGCCAGCCGCAGCGCGCGGCGCGCCGCCTGGTCCAGCGCCTCAAGCTGGGCGCGCAGCGCCGGCGCCGCCGCCAGCGCCGGCTCGGCCATCAGCCGCTCGCTGGCGGCCAGCACCTCGGCCAGCGGCGTGGCCAGGTCGTAGCGGCTCAGGCGCTCGACTTCCTCGCGCAGCTGGGCGTTGTCGGTCACGGCCGAATTCTGCCGGCGCAGCTCGGCCATGGTGCCGGCCAGGCGCAGGTGGGTGCGCAGGCGCGCCTTGAGGATGGCCGGGTCGACCGGCTTGGTGACGTAGTCCACCGCGCCCAGCTCGAGGCCGCCGATGATGTCTTCCGCCTGGTCCTTGGCCGACAGGAAGATCACCGGGATGTCGGCGGTGGCCGGATCGGCCTTGAGCCGGCGGCACACCTCGAAGCCGTCCATCTCCGGCATCATCACGTCGAGCAGGATGATGTCGGGCCGGTGCACGGGGATGATCTCCAGCGCCTTCTTGCCGGAGATCGCCACCTTCACGCCGTAGCCGTCCTCGGCCAGCATGCCGGCGATCACCTTGATGTTGGTGGCGATGTCGTCCACCACCAGCACGGTGGCCTCGCGCAGCCGCTCCTCCAGCGGGCGCTCCATGCCGATCAGCGGCGCCGGCGCGCTGGCCACGGCGGCGCCGGGCAGGGCCGCGCGCCGCAGCGCCGCGCGGCGCGCGGCGGCGTCGCCGCGCGACTGGAACATGGCTTGCAGCTTGCTGTGGAAGGTGGCCAAGGTGAAGGGCTTGATCAGGCAATCGGTCACGCCGGCCTGGGCCGCCGCGCGCAAGCCGTCGCGGTTGGCCTCGCTGGGCAGCAGCATGAACGGCAGCTCGCGGTCGGAAAGATTGCTGCGCACCCATTGCAGCAGCTGCAGGCCGTTCATGCCCGGCATGTCGAGGTCGGAAATGACGGCGGCGATCGGCCGCTCGGCCAGGATGCGGCAGGCTTCCTCGCCGCTGCCGGCCAGGGAGACATTGACGAAGCCCAGGTCGGCCAGGATGCCCTTGACCACGGAGCGCATCTGCTGGTTGTCGTCCACCACCAGCAACGGCAGTGTAGGGTCGATATTCAAGGCGGGCATAGGCGGGTTCCAGCATGAAAGTAAATCGCCCGGCGGAAGGGGTTCCGGCAGGCGGTTGCGCGGGTGCAACAGGTGCGCGGGCAGCGGGCGCACAGGCGCACATCTTAACGTTAAATTATTTCTCTTCGGAAGCAATTTAAAGCGCTGTCGCGTAAAACAACCGATACAATTGAATTGCCACCTACATTGTGGCGCAGGCTGAGTTTCTGGGATACAGTTGGACTCACGGCATCCACCAAACGAGGTGCCGAGAGACTCTACAGCGGGGTGGCGTCCAGTGAAGAACACTAGCGGCTTCGATAGTAAAATCTTGCTCCCCTTCGGCCTGGCCGGCGGCGGCGCACTGGGGACGATGCTGGCCGGTTGGAGCGCCTGGGGCTGGTACACGGTGCTGTGGTCGGCCGCGCTGCTGGCGGCCGCGGCATGGAGCGTGCGCGGCGCCGCCGCGTCGGCGCTGGGCGGCGGCGAGCGCGCCATGATCGAAGACTATCTCGACGCCCGCGAACGCTTCGGCGACGCCGTGCTGCCGATCTGGTGCCGCCACATCGAAAATTCCCGCACCCAGATGGAGCAAGCCGTGGCCGACCTGGCCGGACGCTTCTCCAGCATCGTCGACAAGCTCGACGACGCGGTCCACGTCTCCAGCCATGATAGCGGCAAAGGCGGCGGCAAAGGCGCCAAGGGCGACGGCAGTTCGATGACCGAAATCTTCTCCCGCAGTGAAACCCAGCTCGGCTCGGTGGTGACGTCGATGAAGTCGGCCATGGCGTCCAAGCACGCCATGCTGGCCAAGATCAAAGACCTGGAACGCTTCACGCGCGAGCTGCGCGACATGGCCGAAGGCGTGGCCAGCATCGCCGCCCAGACCAATCTGCTGGCGCTGAACGCCGCCATCGAGGCGGCGCGCGCCGGCCCGGCCGGGCGCGGCTTCGCGGTGGTGGCGCAGGAAGTGCGCAACCTGTCGAGCCGCTCGGCCGAAACCGGCCGCAACATCTCCAACCGCGTCGGCCTGATCAGCAGCGCCATCCTGGCCGCCAGCCAGGCGGCCGAGCAGTCGAGCGAGCAGGAGGACAAGTCGATGCAGTCGGCCGAAGGCATGATCGACTCGGTGCTGGGCGACTTCCGCCAGATGACCGACGCGCTGGTGCAGTCGGCCGACAAGCTCAAGCAGGACAGCATCGGCATCCAGGGCGAGGTGGGCGAGGCGCTGGTGCAGCTGCAGTTCCAGGACCGGGTCAGCCAGGTGATGGCCCACGTGCGCGAAAACATGGAGCTGCTGCCGGCGCTGCTGCGCGAGAACCGCGAGCGCTACGCCGCCGACCAGGTGCTGCAGGCGCTGGACGCCCAGCCGCTGCTGAGCGAGCTGCAAAAGACCTACGCCATGGCGGAAGAGCACGCGGTGCACGGCGGCTCCAGCCACGCCGCGCCGGTCGCCACGGCCGCCGACGAGATCACCTTTTTCTGATGTTTTTTCTGACGATTAACCGAGGTAGACAAAATGGCTAAAACCATCATGGTGGTCGACGATTCGGCCTCCCTGCGTCAAGTGGTCGGCATCGCGCTCAAGGGCGCGGGCTACGAGGTCATCGAAGGGCGCGACGGCGTCGATGCGCTGTCCAAATGCACCGGCCAGAAGATCCATCTGGTGGTGTGCGACGTCAACATGCCGAATATGGACGGCATCACCTTCGTGCGCGAATTCAAGCAGCTGCCCCTGTACAAATTCACGCCGGTGATCATGCTCACCACCGAGTCGCAGGAGAGCAAGAAGGAAGAGGGCAAGGCGGCCGGCGCCAAAGCCTGGGTGGTCAAGCCGTTCAAGCCGGAAGTGCTGCTCGGCGCCGTCGCCAAACTGGTCATGCCCTAATGCCCTAACCCACGGAGGACGCCATGTCCGATGAATCAGGAGTCGCCGTCGCCCGCATCGCCCTCGACGGCGAGATGACGATCTACCGCGCCGCCGACCTCAAGGCGAGCGTGCTGGACGCCCTGCGCAAGACCCAGGTGCTGGAGATCGACCTGTCCGGCATCACCGAGCTCGATACGGCCGGCCTGCAAGTGCTGATGCTGGCCAAGACCACCGCCAACGCCCACCAGCGCGAGCTGCGCCTGGTCAAGCACAGTCCGGCGGTGGTGGAAATCCTGGAAATGCTGGACCTGGGCGCCTTCTTCGGCGACGCCCTGCTGATACACGCCTGAACCATCCATCTGCGTATTTTTGTTCCGAGGGCATGCCATGAACCTGGACGAAGCACTACAGACATTCATCACCGAAAGCCGCGAACTGCTGGAAGACATGGAGAACGCGCTGCTCAACGTCGACATCGCCGGCGACCAGGGCGAGGCGATCAATGCCATCTTCCGGGCGGCGCACACCATCAAGGGCTCGGCCGGGCTGTTCAGCCTGGACCACATCGTCGCCTTCACCCACGTGGTCGAGAGCCTGCTGGACGAAGTGCGCGACGGCCGCGTGACGCTCAACGACGAGATGATCGTGCTGCTGCTGTCTTGTTGCGACTACCTGTCCGGCATGACCGACGCGCTGGCCGCCGGCCAGCTCGAGGCCGACCCCGACACCGCGCCGGAAGGCGAGATGCTGCTGCAACAGCTGCGCCGCCACATGGCCGGCGGCGCCGCCGACGCCCACGCCGAGGCGGCCGAAGCGCCGCTGGCGGTGCACGCCGAGCCGGGCGTCGAGCGCATCGACCAGGAGCGCGGCGACAGCGACTACTGGCACATCTCGCTGCGCTTCGGCCGCGGCGTGCTGCAGAACGGCATGGACCCGATCGCCTTCCTGCGCTACCTGGCCAAGCTGGGCAAGATCGTCGGCATCGCCACCGTGCCCGACGCGCTGCCGGCCGCCGAGGACATGGACGCCGAGCTGTGCTACCTGGGCTTCGAGATCGCCTTCGACAGCACGGCCGACCGCGAGGCCATCGCCGGCGTGTTCGAGTTCGTGCAGGACGACTGCGAGATCCGCATCATCCCGCCGCACAGCAAGGTCTCGCACTACGTCGACCTGATCCGCGCCCTGCCGGAACAGGCCGCGCGCCTGGGAGAGATCCTGGTGCGCTGCGGCAGCGTCACCAGCTTCGAGCTGGAGGGCGCGCTGCACCAGCAATCCCACCCCGACAACGCGCACGACGAGATCACGCCGCAGCAGCTCGGCAGCATCCTGGTCGGCGCCGGCAGCGTGCCGCCGGTGGTGGTCGAGGCCGCGCTGGCCAAGCAAAAGCAGGTCAGCGAACAGAAGGCGCAGGAGAGCCGCTCGATCCGCGTCGATTCCGACAAGCTCGACCGCCTGATCGACCTGGTGGGCGAGCTGATCATCGCCGGCGCGCGCGCCAATATGATCGGCCAGCACATCCAGAACACCGAGCTGCAGGAATGCACCTCCACCCTGTCCGGCCTGGTCGAGGAGGTGCGCGACGCCGCGCTCGAGCTGCGCATGGTCAAGATCGGCGCCACCTTCAACCGCTTCCAGCGCGTGGTGCACGACGTCGCGCGCGAGCTGGGCAAGGACATCGGCCTGATCGTCGACGGCGAGGATTCCGAGCTCGACAAGACGGTGGTGGAGAAGATCGGCGATCCGCTGATGCACCTGGTGCGCAACGCCATGGACCACGGCATCGAGCCGGGCGACGTGCGGGTGGCCAACGGCAAGCCGGCCAAGGGCATGATCAAGCTCAACGCCTTCCATGAATCGGGCAGCATCGTCATCGAGGTCAGCGACGACGGCGGCGGCCTGCGCAAGGAAAAGATCCTGGCCAAGGCGGTCGAGCGCGGCCTGGTCGACGCCGACCGCAAGCTCACCGACAGCGAGATCTACAACCTGATCTTCGAGGCCGGCTTCTCCACCGCGGAAAAGATCACCAACCTGTCCGGACGCGGGGTCGGCATGGACGTGGTCAAGCGCAACATCACGGCGCTGCGCGGCAGCGTCGACGTCTCCAGCAAGGAGGGCGCCGGCACCACTGTCACCGTGCGCCTGCCGCTGACCTTGGCCATCATCGACGGCTTCCTGGTGCAGGTGGGCGGCTCGGTGTTCGTGATCCCGCTCGACATGATCGAGGAGTGCATCGAGTACGCCACCGAGCCGGGCCAGGACTACTGCAACCTGCGCGGCCAGGTGCTGCCCTTCGTGCGGCTGCGCGAGCTGTTCCGCATCGACGGCGCCTCGACGCGGCGCGAGAGCATCGTCGTGCTCAAGCTGGGCAACCACCGCGCCGGGCTGGTGGTCGACACCCTGCTGGGCGAGTTCCAGACCGTCATCAAGCCGCTCAGCCCCTTGTTCAGCGAAGTCAAATGCATCAGCGGCTCGACCATCCTGGGCAGCGGCGAAGTGGCGCTGATCCTGGACGTGGCGGCGCTGATGCACACCGTCAGCGGCAAGGGCGCCAGCGTCGCGCTGGCCGCCTAATCGTGGAGAGGACCAAATGAATACAGCAGCAAACATGGCGGCAAGCGTATCAGTCAACAAGGTGGTCACCTACGGCAGCAGTGCGATGATGGCGCTGCAAAGCGGCGCCGCCCTGCCCAGCCAGTTCCTGACCTTCATGCTGGGCGAGGACCCGTACGCGGTCGGCATCCTGCACATCAAGGAGATCATCGAGTACGGCGCGCTGGCGGCGGTGCCGATGATGCCGCCCTGCGTGCGCGGCGTGATCAACCTGCGCGGCGCGGTGGTGCCGGTGATGGACCTGTCGGCGCGCTTCGAGCGCGGCCCCAGCGTGATCGGCAAGCGCAGCTGCATCGTCATCGTCGAGGTCGACGGCGGCGCCGGCGACAACAAGCAGGTGCTGGGCATGCTGGTCGACGCCGTCAACGCGGTGGTGGAGATCGCCGCCGGCGACATCGAGCCGGCGCCGGCCTTCGGCACCCGCATCCGTCCCGACTTCATCGCCGGCATCGGCAAGGTCAACGGCAAGTTCGTGATCCTGCTCGACATCGAGCATGTGCTGTCGAGCGAAGAGATCGTCGAGCTGGCACGCGGCACCGTCGCCATGCACCACTGCTGATCCGGCCGACGCCATGGCTGCCGTGACCATCACCGAGCGCGAGTTTTCCCAGTTCCAGCGTTTCATCTACGAGGCGGCGGGGATCTGCATGGCCAACGGCAAGCAGGCGCTGGTGAGCGGGCGCCTGGCCAAGCGCCTGGCGCACTACCAGCTGGAGAGCTACGGCGACTACCTGCGCCTGCTCGAGAGCCGCGCCCAGCCGGCCGAGCTGCAGGTGGCGGTCGACCTGCTGACCACCAACGAGACGTATTTCTTCCGCGAGCCCAAGCACTTCGCGCTGCTGCGCGAGCTGGCGCTGGAGGCGCGCGACAAGCGGCAGACGCCGCGCGTCTGGAGCGCCGCCAGCTCCAGCGGCGAGGAAGCCTACAGCATCGCCATGGTGCTGGCCGACGTGCTCGACGAGGGGCCGTGGGAAGTGCTGGGCACCGACATCAGCACCCGCGTGCTGGAACGCGCGCGCTGCGGCCACTACCCGCTCGAGCGCGCCAGCCAGATGCCGGCCGCCTACCTGAAGCGTTTCTGTCTCAAGGGCCAGGGCAGCGAGACCGGCACCCTGCTGATCGAGCGCGCGCTGCGCCAGCGGGTGCAGTTCCGCCACCTGAACCTGAACGAGCCGCTGCCCAAGCTGGGCAGCTTCGACGTGATCTTCCTGCGCAATGTGATGATCTACTTCAACCTGGCCACCAAGCGCCAGGTGGTGGCGCGGCTGCTGACGCAGCTGCGCCCGGGCGGCTACTTCCTGATCGGCCACTCGGAAACCCTGAACGACATCAACGACACCCTGGTGCCGCTGGCGCCCTCGATCTACCGCAAGCCATGATCGCGACGCTGGCCATGCCCGATTCCAAGCTCATCGATATCTTTCTGATGCCCGGCGACCACTTCGTCGGCGACGAGCGCTATCGGGTGCGCACCTTGCTGGGGTCCTGCGTGTCGGTCACGCTGTGGCATCCGGCGCTGCGCATCGGCGCCATGTCGCACTTCCTGCTGCCGGGCACCGGCCGCAAGAAGGCGCACGACAAGCCGGGCATGTACGGCGCCGACGCCATGGAACTGCTGCTGCGCGGCATGGCGCGCCATGGCGTGCCGCTGGTCCAGTGCCAGGGCAAGATTTTCGGCGGCGCCGCCATGTTCCCGCGCAGCGTCAAGGTGCGCGACATCGGCCTGCAGAACGGCGACTATGCCCGCGCGCTGTTGCAGCAGCACGGCATCCGCGTGGTGTCCGAAAGCCTGTACGGCGAAGGCCACCGTCAACTGATCTTCACCATCCGCAGCGGCGAGGTGCTGAGCCGCCAGGTGCCGCCGGAATCGGTTCTGGGCGGCGCGGCGGGGCCGGACAAGGAGAAGGCATGAGCGCAATCAATGTCATGATCGTCGATGATTCGGCCGTGGTGCGCCAGGTGCTGAGCAGCCTGCTCAACGCGGCGCCCGGCATCATCGTCGGCCACGCGGTGGCCAACCCGCTGCTGGCGATGGAGCGCATGAAGGTGCAGTGGCCGGACGTGATCGTGCTCGACGTCGAGATGCCCAAGATGGACGGCATCACCTTCCTGCGCAAGATCATGAGCGAGCGGCCGACCCCGGTGGTGATCTGCTCCACCCTGACCGAGAAGGGCGCGCAGACCTCGGTCGAGGCGCTGTCGGCCGGCGCGGTGGCCATCATCACCAAGCCGCGGCTGGACCTCAAGCAGTTCCTGCACGATTCGGCCGACGAGCTGGTGTCGGCGGTGCGGGCGGCGGCCGTCGCCCGGGTCGGCAAGCTGGTCAACCGCCCGGCGCCGCCGGTGGTGACGGCCAAGCTCAACGCGGACGCGGTGCTGCCGCCGGCCGATCACCGGCCGATGACCGCCACCACCGAGCGGGTGGTGGCGATCGGCACCTCGACCGGCGGCACCCAGGCGCTGGAGGAGGTGCTGACGGCGCTGCCGCGGGTCTCGCCCGGGATCGTGGTGGTGCAGCACATGCCGGAGAAATTCACCGCCGCCTTCGCCTCCCGCCTCGACAGCGTGTGCCAGGTGCGCGTCAAGGAGGCGGCCAACAACGACCGCGTGCTGCAGGGGCTGGTGCTGATCGCGCCGGGCGGCAAGCACATGCTGCTGCGCCGCACCGGCGCCCAGTATTTCGTCGAGGTGGTCGACGGCCCGCTGGTCAACCGCCACCGGCCGTCGGTGGACGTGCTGTTCCGCTCGGCCGCGCGCGCGGCCGGCGCCAACGCGCTGGGCGTGATCATGACCGGCATGGGTGACGACGGCGCCGCCGGCATGCTGGAGATGCACAAGGCCGGCGCCCGCACGGTGGCGCAGGACGAGGCCAGCTGCGTGGTGTACGGCATGCCCAAGGAAGCGGTCAAGCGCGGCGGCGTCGAGAAGTCGCTGCCGCTGAACGCGATCTACCGCGAAATCCTGCAACAACTGTCCTACTGATGGCCGCCATCATGCCCACACTCACCCTCGCCGACAGCTTGACCGCGACGCCCCGCGCCTGGAGCGGCCAGCGCGTGCTGGTGGTGGAGGACAGCCTGGTGCAGCGCGGCTACCTGGCCGGCCTGCTGCGCCAGCTCGAATTCGGCGAGGTGCTGGAGGCGGCCGACGGCAACGAAGCCTTGCAGCTGCTGGAGCGCCAGGGCGGCGAGGCGATCTTCCTGGTGCTGACCGACCTGGAAATGCCGGGCATGGACGGCATCGAGCTGACCTGCCAGCTGCGCGAGCGGCAGCTGGCGCAAAACCTGATCGTGGTCAGCGCGCGCGACCCGCGCCTGCTGGAGATCATCGAGAGCATGAACTTCGACGACGCCTGCATGGACCTGCTGGGTACCCTGCTCAAGCCGGTGCAGCTGGACGCGCTGGCGATGCTGCTCGACCGCGCCGGCAAGAAGGCGCTGCCGAGGACGGCCTGCGCGCAGCTGGACCTGCCCGGCCCGGACGAGCTGGCGCAGGCGGTGGCGCGGCAGGAATTCCTGCCCTACTTCCAGCCCAAGGTGACGATCCAGAACGGCCACCTGAAGGGCCTGGAGGCGCTGGCGCGCTGGCAGCACCCGAGCCGCGGCCTGCTGGCGCCGCAGTACTTCATCGACACCATGGAAGGCACGCCGCTGATGGCGGAGTTCACGCTGAGCATGGTGCGCCAGGTGCTGGACCGGCTGCTGGAATGGACCAGTCACGGCCTGCCGTCGCTGACGGTGTCGGTCAACCTGTCGGCCGACAACCTGGCCGAACGCGGCTTCATCGACCGCCTGACGGCGCTGGTGATGGCCTCCGGCGTGCCGCCGTCGGCGCTGGTGTGGGAGGTGACCGAGACCAGCGTGATGCGCCAGCTGTCGCAGGCGCTGACCAATATGGGGCGCTTGCGGCTGATGGGCTTCGGCCTGGCGATGGACGATTTCGGCATCGGCTATTCGTCGATGCAGCAGTTCGCCCGCTGCCCCTTCACCGAGCTGAAGATCGACCGCGCCTTCGTGCACGGCGCCTCGCAATGGCCGAACCGCCACGTGGTGCTGAAAAGCGCGCTGGACCTGGGCCAGAGCCTGGGCGTGGCCACCGTGGCCGAGGGCGTGGAAACGCTGGCGGACTGGCAGCTGCTGCGCCAGCTGGGCTGCGACATGGCGCAGGGCTACCTGCTGGCCAAGCCGATGCCGGCCGAGGAACTGGTGGGCTGGATCAGGCAGGACCGGCGCCGCCTGCGCGCGCTGGCGGAACAACCGTAGTGCATCACCATCCGTTCGGTCACTTCACTGGGAGTCTCTATGTTGTCAAGTTTAACGGTCAGGGCCAAGATCCTCATCTTGCTGGCGGTGGCGGTGCTGGCGCTGGTGGTCGTGGTGGCGCTCGCCTTCGCGGGGCTCAAGCAGGAAGGCGCGATGCTGGCCGAGATCGGCGGCAACCGGCTGCCGTCGGTGCAGGCGCTGCAACAGGTCAGCGAGGGCCAGACGGCGCTGCGCTCGGCCAATCGCGCCATCGACACCGTCGCCGGCTACCCGGAAGAGATCGGCAATATCGCCCACGAGCTCAAGCGCAAGCAGGAAATCTGGGGCACGGTCGACCAGGCCTGGAAGATCTACGAGCCGCTGCCGCAGGAACCCGAGGAGGCGGCGCTGTGGAAGACCTTCGTCAAACAGTGGGATGCCTGGAAGGCGCGCGACGCCATCATCGGCGATCTGGCCGGCCAGACCGCGCGGGCCGACGCCGCCAAGCGCAAGGAGCTGTTCATCGCCCTGCACGCCGCCGTGCGCGATGCCCGCCCTTACTTCCACGACGCCGAGGAGAGCCTGAACCAGCTGGTGGCGCTCAACATCGGCTACGGCGAGGCCGCGTTCAAGAGCGGCGAGGAAGCATCGGCCCGCGCGCTCAGCTTGATGTACACCGTCTCCGGCGTGGCGCTGGCGCTGCTGGTGGCGATCGGCCTGCTGATCCTGAGCGGCATCATGAAACAGCTGGGCGGCGACCCCGGCTATGCGGCCGAGATCGTGCGCCAGGTGGCCGACGGCGACCTCAGCGCGCAAGTCGCGCTGAGCAGCGGCGACACCAGCAGCCTGCTGGCGGCGATGAAGGGCATGATAGCCAAACTGTCGCAGGTGGTGCAGGAGGTGAACAACGGCGCCGAGTCGCTGGCCAGCGCCTCCGAGGAAGTGAGCGCGACCGCGCAAGCGCTGTCGCAGGCGGCCAGCGAGCAGGCCGCCGGCACCGAGCAGACCAGCGCCTCGGTGGAGCAGATGACGGCGTCGATCTCGCAGAACACGGAAAACGCCAGGGTCACCGACGGCATCGCCAGCAAGGCGGCGCTGGAGGCGGCCGAGGGCGGCGCGGCGGTCGAATCGACGGTGGCGGCGATGCGCCAGATCGCCAGGAAGATCAGCATCATCGACGACATCGCCTACCAGACCAACCTGCTGGCGCTGAACGCGGCGATCGAGGCGGCGCGCGCCGGCGAGCACGGCAAGGGCTTCGCGGTGGTGGCGGCCGAGGTGCGCAAGCTGGCCGAACGCAGCCAGGTGGCGGCGCAGGAAATCGAACAGGTGGCGACCAGCAGCGTGCAACTGGCGGAAAAAGCCGGCCGCCTGCTCAGCGAGATGGTGCCCAATATCCGCCGCACCTCCAACCTGGTGCAGGAAATCACGGCGGCGTCGGAGGAGCAGTCGGCCGGCGTCGGCCAGATCAACGCGGCCGTCACGCAGCTGAGCCAGACGACCCAGCAGAACGCCTCCAGTTCCGAGGAGCTGGCCGCCACCGCCGAAGAGATGAGCGGCCAGGCCGAGCAACTCCAGCAGACCATGGCCTTCTTCAAGCTGGCCGGCGCGTCGCGCCCTGTGCGCACGGTGGTGAAGGCGCCGCGCAAGCCGGGCAAGCCTTCGCTGCGTCCGGTGGGCGAGACGGCGGGCAGCCGCCGCATGGCGGCAATGCAGGAACCGGACGAATCGCATTTTGTTAAATTCTGAGCGAGGCAGCGATGCATACTTTGACGGTATCCGAGACCAAACAACTGACCGCCGGCGGCCCGGCGCAGTACCTCAGTTTCATGCTGGGCCAGGACATGTTCGCCATCGGCATCCTGGCGGTGCGCGAAATCCTGGAATACGCCGGCGTGACGCCGGTGCCGCAGATGCCGGCCTGTATCAGCGGCGTGATCAACCTGCGCGGCACCGCCGTGCCGGTGCTCGACCTGGCGCGCCGGCTGGAGCGCGAACCGTCGCCGATCGGCAAGCGCACCTGCATCATCGTGGTCGAAGTCGACAGCGACGAGGGCGCCTTCGTGATCGGCATCCTGGTCGACGCCGTCAACGCGGTGCTCGACATTCCGCCGGCCGACGTCGAGCCGGCGCCCAGTTTCGGCGCCCAGGTGCGCGCCGAGATGCTGCAGGGGATAGGCAAGGTGCAGGGGCGCTTCGTGCTGCTGCTCAATGTGCAGCACGTGGTCGCGGCCAGCGAGCTGGCGGCGCTGGCCTCGGGCGGCGCGCTGCCGCTGGCCTCTTAACACTGACAACCGGGAGTCGCCCATGTTTTCATCGATAACCGTCAGGACCAAGATCCTGACGCTGATTGCGGTCGCCGTGCTGGCGCTGCTGCTGGTGATGGTGATCGCCTTTGTCGGCCTGAAAAAAGAGGGCGAGATGCTGGCCGAGATCGGCGGCAACCGCCTGCCGTCGGTGCAGGCGCTGCAACAGGTCAGCGAAGGGCAGACGGCACTGCGCTCGGCCAATCGCTCCATCGACGCGGTCGCGGCCTATCCGGGCGAGATCGACAATATCGCCCACGAACTCAAGCGCAAGCAGGAAATCTGGGGCACGGTCGACCAGGCCTGGAAGATCTACGAGCCGCTGCCGCAGGAACCCGAGGAGGCGGCGCTGTGGAAGACCTTCGTCAAGCAGTGGGACGCCTGGAAGGCGCGCGACGCCATCATCGGCGATCTGGCCGGCCAGATCGCGCGGGCCGACGCCGCCAAGCGCAAGGAACTGTTCATCGCCCTGCACGCCGCCATCGGCGATGCCCGCCCCTTCTTTCACGACGCCGAGGCCAGCCTGGACAAGCTGGTGGCGCTGAACATCGGCTATGGCGAGGCGGCGGTGAAGAGCGCCGAGGAGGCGTCGGCCCGCGCGCTCAGCCTGATGTACACGAGCGCCGGCGTGGCGCTGGCGCTGCTGGTGGCGCTGGGCATGCTGATCCTGACCGGCATCATGCGGCAACTGGGCGGCGATCCGGGCTATGCGGCCGAGATCGTGCGCCAGGTGGCGGACGGCGACCTCAGCGCCGACGTCGCACTCAAGCACGGCGACAGCACCAGTTTGCTGGCGGCGATGAAAGGCATGATAGACAAGCTGTCGCAGGTGGTGCAGGAAGTGAACAACGGCGCCGAGGCGCTGGCCAGCGCCTCGGAGGAAGTGAGCGCGACTGCGCAAGCGTTGTCGCAGGCGGCCAGCGAGCAGGCCGCCGGCACGGAGGAAACCAGCGCCTCGGTGGAGCAGATGACGGCGTCGATCTCGCAGAACACGGAAAACGCCAAGGTCACCGACGGCATCGCCAGCAAGGCGGCGCTGGAGGCGGCCGAGGGCGGCGAGGCGGTCAAGTCGACGGTGGCGGCGATGCGCCAGATCGCCAGGAAGATCAGCATCATCGACGACATCGCCTACCAGACCAATCTGCTGGCGCTGAACGCGGCGATCGAGGCGGCGCGCGCCGGCGACCACGGCAAGGGCTTCGCGGTGGTGGCGGCCGAGGTGCGCAAGCTGGCCGAGCGCAGCCAGGTGGCGGCGCAGGAAATCGAGCAGGTGGCGTCGAGCAGCGTGCAACTGGCGGAAAAGGCCGGCAGCCTGCTCGACGCCATGGTGCCCAATATCCGCCGCACCTCCGACCTGGTGCAGGAGATCACGGCGGCGTCCGAGGAGCAGTCGGCCGGCGTCGGCCAGATCAATTCGGCCGTCACGCAGCTGAGCCAGACCACCCAGCAAAACGCTTCCAGTTCCGAACAGCTGGCCGCCACCGCCGAAGAGATGAGCGGCCAGGCCGAACAATTGCAGCAGACCATGTCCTTCTTCAAGCTGGCCGGAGCGGGCCGCCGCTGACGTGGGATGTACGCCACATGTGAGTATTGGTGAGAATTGCGGCGCCGGATAGGTTCACAATGACTCGTGCCCCCGCCGCCGATTGGAGAATTGACTCATGTTCAAGCAGTTGACGTCCGCCCCGCCCTAAAGGACGGGGATTCCTACATCCAGCGTCGCACGTCCGCGACGGAGAATGTTTAACGCAGCATTGAGATCGCGATCATGTACGCAATTGCAATCACTACATTGCCACTCTCTTATTCCAAGCCCTGCGATACCTTTCGGTCCCCGCCTTGGCGCGCGGATCTGGAATTATTTTTCGCAATTCGAACAGGTTTGGGAGGTAAATCTTTCATTCACTTCTACGAACCATGCGCCATGCTTAACAGCCTTGTACGCCAGTTTGCTTCGGAAGGACGACCAGCCGGCATCGAGAACGGACTTCGCCATGCTGGTCTTGGCAAGTCCGGCGGCGCTCACATTGCCCACCGCGATGTAGTCGAACTCACGTACCAGACGGTTCGACAGCTTATGGTGAAAATCGTTTCTGCAATTGGCTATCTTGGCGTGGATCGCTTTAACCCGGCGCTTCTTGTGCGCACGCTGGGCGACAGCAAGTGCTTGTTCCATACCGCGGTAAATCCGCTGCGCTTCGATTTTCTCGCCAGTGGACAGCGTCGCGAAGTCTTTCAGTCCAAGGTCTATCCCCACCCCTCGCACCGGCGCGCGCGCGTTAGCGGCCGTCGCATCAACTTCAATCACGATGTTGAGAAACCAGTTGCCCCGACTGTCGCAGGAAAAATTCGTACCGTCCTTGATCTTGCCTTCCGGGAGCGGGCGACTGTTGAACACGCGGAACGTATTGCCGGCGAACCGGAACGCATCACCTTCGCGTTTCAGTTCGCGCCCCTTGAGCGGAACCCATCCGAGGTTTTTTTTGCCTCGGTAGCGCAAAAAAGGGCGCTTTTTCTGAGCTCTCGACTTGGCGTATTGCTCGCAAACCGCATTGATCGTGCCCGAGTGCAGGCCCAGTTCCTTGCTGCTGCCTTGCGTAAGCTTGTTCAGGTCGAAACCTGTGTGCCAACGACGACCAAACCGCAGAGCGTCTTTCTGCCTGTCGTTGCAAAAATTCCAGACGAAATTGCACGCCCGGCTTTGCTTGTTCAGCAAGCCGATCAGCGACTTCACTCGGTAACGATAGACCAAAATCATACTGTGATTATATACAGTTATCTCAACCGAAGGGCAACGACTGCTACGCAGTCGGCTCCTTTCACTCCCCGCCCTGAAGGACGGGGTATCTCGGAGCAAATCTGATGAAAATGGAGACCCGGCTGCATGCCGGTTTTGGCGGCATCGTGCTGCTGGTGATCTTGCTGGGGGTGATAGCCTTCGCCAAGCTGAGCTCGCTGCACGAGCACTGGAACGACTTCGAAACCATCACACTGGTGCGCAAGAACGCCGTGCTGGAAGGCGTTACCGCCCACGGCAATGCGGTCCATCATTTCAAGAACTACATCCTGCGCGGTGGCGACAACAACAGCAAGTTCCGCGCCGACCTGGCCGCCATCGACAAGGAAATGGCCAGCTACAAGGCGGTGGGCACCGTCGCCGCCGACGAGCTGAGCTTGCTGAACGACGTGGTGGCGGGCACCAAGGCTTACGGCGACAGCATGACCCAGCTGGAAGCGATGCGCGAGAAGGGCATGACGGCGCAGGAGATGGACAAGAACATCAAGGGCGCGGACGAAGCCATCTCGACCGCCTTCCGCAAGCTGCTCAAAGTCAACGACAGCGCGACCAACAACGCATCGGCCGCCATGACGGACGTGACCGACTCCGCCAAGAAGCTGATCCTGGGCATCGACATCGTGATCGCCGTGCTCGGTTGCGTGCTGGCGCTGTGGCTGGCGCGCAGCCTGTCGGGCATCGTGCGCGAGGTGCAGGCGGTGGTGGGCAGCCTGGCCGGCGCCTCCGAGGAAGTAAGCTCGACCGCGCAGTCGCTGTCGCAGGCGGCCAGCGAGCAGGCGGCGGGCGTGGAGGAAACCAGCGCCTCGATCGAGCAGATGACGGCGTCGATCGCGCAGAACACGGAAAACGCCAAGGTCACCGACGGCATCGCCACCCAGGCGGCGGTGGACGCGGCGCGCGGCGCCGAGGTGGTCAAGGCCACGGCGGCGGCGATGAAGCAAATCGCCAGCAAGATCAGCATCATCGACGACATCGCCTATCAAACCAACCTGCTGGCGCTGAACGCGGCGATCGAGGCGGCGCGCGCGCACGAACACGGCAAGGGCTTCGCGGTGGTGGCGGCCGAGGTGCGCAAGCTGGCCGAACGCAGCCAGGTGGCGGCGCAGGAAATCAGCAAGGTGGCGTCGGACAGCGTCGAGCTGGCCGAGCAGGCCGGCAGCATGTTCGATGCGCTGGTGCCGAATATCCGCAAGACGTCGGACCTGGTGCAGGAGATTTCGGCGGCGTCGGAGGAACAGAGCTCCGGCGTGCGGCAGATTAACAGCGCGGTTGGCCAGCTCAGCCAGACCACCCAGATCAACGCGGCCAGCTCCGAGGAACTGGCGGCGACGTCGGAAGAGATGAGCGCGCAGGCCGAGCAGCTGACCCGGCTGATGGCGGTGTTCAAGCAGTATGCGGTCGAGGAGCTGCCGCGCGCCGGATCGGCGCGCCGGCCGGTGGTGCTGAAGACCGGCGGCGCCAAGCATGCGCGCCCGGCGCGCAAGCTCGACCTGGTGGCCGAGGGCGCTCCCGACGAGAACAAGTTTACGCGGTTTTAGACTACGGCTTGACGAACTTCAGCGTCATGCGGTCGCTCTCGCCGATGGCCTGGTACATGGCGCGGTCCTCGTCCTTGTTGCCGTAGGTCGGCGGCAGCGCCCAGACGCCGCCCTTGTGCTCGGCGTTGTCCTTGGGGTTGGCGTTCACTTCCGACTTGTCGGCCAGCTTGAAGCCGGCCGCCTCGGCCAGGCCGATCACATATTTCTCGTGCATATAGCCGCTGCTGGCGTCCTTGTCCTGCACCTTGGCGGCCGGCAGGCGGTGCTCGACCACGCCGAACACACCACCTTTCTTCAGGCTGGTGTAGACGCTGCCGAACAGCGTCTTCAGCTTGTCCGGGCCGATCTCCATCCAGTTGTGGACATTGCGGAAGGTCACCACCATGTCGACGCTGCCGGCCGGCGCCAGTTCATACTTGCGCGGCGGCGAGAACACGCCCAGCGCCACCTTGTTGTATACCTCCGGCTTGGCGTTCAGGCGCGCCATGAAGCGCTCGGCGGCCTTGCGCTCGTTGGCGTCGGGCGCGGCCAGGTCGTTGCCGGCGGCGATCAGCTTGCCATGGTCGCGCAGGTAGGGGGCCAGGATCTCGGTGTACCAGCCGCCGCCCGGCTCCAGCTCGACCACCGTCATGTTCGGCTTGATGCCGAAAAAGCTCAGCGTTTCGTAAGGATGGCGATAGACGTCGCGCTCGACGTTGGCGGGCGTGCGCGACGGCGCGGCGATCGCGGCCTTCAAGGCGGCGTCTTCGGCGGCAAAGGCGCCGCCGGCGATCAACATGGTGGCGGCCAGGGCGGCAAGTACGGTTCGTTTCATGCAAAGTCTCCAAAAGGTTCGTTTGTTGTGGCGATGCGCAGCCGCTCGCCCTGCGCGATCATGGTGCAGGCTTGCCAGAAGGTCAAGCGAATTGGGACGGCGCTCCGCGCCAGCGTGACGGCCGCGCGCAAGCGGACACCGGGCGGACACTTTCGGACACTGGCGGACAGTCGGGCGGACAGTCAGGCGGACACTACACCCCTGAAACTCCCGCCAACCGCAGCAACTTTCAACATGAATACCCGTGGCACACATTTTGCCTATCTCGTTCCTTAATCCGGCGCTAATATTGCAAAACCGGCGGAAACGGCGGCGGATATTCAGGTGTAGTGCAAAGCAACGAGCGGTAACGAAGTAGTTCCAGCTAGAAGAGCAAATAAAAAGCAGAACCCCGGGCGACCGGCCCGCAATCTAATCCTTGCTGTTACGTTTTTGGAGATACGATGGAACGACGTGCATTCCTCAATGTTAGTAGTCTGGCCCTGGGCACGATGCTGCTGCCCGCCTTCGGTCGCGCAATCGCGGCGGAGGAGCTGCTCAAGCCAGTCGCCCTGCAATTCAAGAAAATGCTGGCCGATACCGCGCTGACCGCGGCGACCCAGGCCGGCGCCTCCTACTGCGACGTGCGGGTGGGCCGCTACCTGAACCAGTTCATCACCACCCGCGACCTGAACGTCGAGAACGTGGTCAACACGGAATCGGCCGGGGTCGGCGTGCGCGTGATCGCCGGCGGCGCCTACGGCTTTGCCGCCACCAACGACATGAGCCCGGACGGCGTGGCCGCCGCCGCGCGCAAGGCGGTCGCCATCGCCAAGGCCAACGCCAGGCTGCAGACCGAGCCGGTGATCCTGGCGCCGGTCAAGGGTGTCGGCGAAGTGTCGTGGGCCACGCCCATCGTCAAGGACTGGCGCACCGTCGCCATCAAGGACAAGGCCGAGCTGCTGATCGCCGCCAACAAGGCCGGCATGGAGGGCGGCGCCAGCTTCATGCAGTCGCTGCTGTTCCAGGTCAACCAGCAGAAGTACTTCGCCTCCACCGACGGCTCCTACATCGACCAGGACGTGCATCGCCTGTGGATGCCGGTGTTCGCCACCGCCGTCGACCAGAAGACCAACAAGTTCCGTTCGCGCCAGGGCCTGTCGTCGCCGGTCGGCATGGGCTACGAATACCTGGACGCGCGTCCCGAGCACAAGATCAAGGCGGCCGGCGGCGTGACCACGCTGTACACCAAGTCCTACGATTTGATCGAGGATGCGCGCGCAGCCGGCAAGCAGGCCAAGCAAAAGCTGAGCGCCAAGTCGGTCGAGCCGGGCAAGTACGACCTGGTGCTGTCGCCGGAACACCTGTGGCTGACCATCCACGAATCGGTCGGCCACCCGACCGAGCTCGATCGCGTGCTCGGCTACGAGGCCAACTTCGCCGGCACCAGCTTCGCCACGCTCGACAAATGGCAGTCGAAAAAATTCAAGTACGGCTCGGACATGGTCAACATCGTCGCCGACAAGACCACCCCGGGTTCGCTGGCCAACGTCGGCTACGACGACGAAGGCGTCAAGTGCAAGCGCTGGGACATCATCAAGGACGGCATCCTGGTCAACTACCAGGCCACCCGCGACCAGGCCCACATCATCGGCGAGAAGGAATCGCACGGCTGCTCGTATGCGGACAACTGGAGCAGCGTGCAGTTCCAGCGCATGCCCAACGTCTCGCTGCAAGCCGGTAAAAAGAAGATGACCCCGGACGAGATGGTCAAGGACGTCAAGAAGGGCATCTACATCGTCGGCGACGGTTCCTTCTCGATCGACCAGCAGCGCTACAACTTCCAGTTCGGCGGCCAGCTGTTCTACGAAATCAAGAACGGCAAGATCGGCGAGATGCTGGAAGACGTGGCCTATCAATCGAACACCCAGGAGTTCTGGAATGCCTGCGCCGGTCTGTGCGACGAGCGCGATTGGCGCATGGGCGGTTCCTTCTTTGACGGTAAAGGCCAGCCTTCGCAGGTGTCGGTGGTGTCGCATGGCGCCAGCACGGCGCGCTTCAACGGCATCAACGTCATCAACACCGCACGCAAAATCGGCTAAGCCCTGGAGACCACGAGATGAAGAATTTGAGTCAAGACGAAGCAAAACGTATCAGTGACAAGGTGCTGTCCTTCTCCAAGGGCGACCAGTGCGAAGTGAACATCACCGGCAGCCGCAAGGGCAATATCCGTTACGCGCGCAACGCCGTGTCGACCGCCGGCTTGATCGAGGACACCCAGCTGGTGGTGTCGGTCGCCTTCGGCAAGAAGCAGGGCACGGCCACCATCAACGAGTTTGACGACAAGTCGCTGGAAAAAGTGGTGCGCCGCGCGGAAGACCTGGCCCGCCTGGCGCCGGAGAACCCGGAGTTCATGCCGACGCCGACCAAGCAGCAATACAAGGCCAGCGAGACCTTCTTCCAGAAGACCGCCGACATCGATCCCGAGTTCCGCGCGCAGGTGGCGGCCTACAGCATCGAGAACAGCAAGAAGAACAAACTGGTGGCGGCGGGCTTCTTCAGCGACAGCACCAAGTTCAACACCATCGCCAACTCGAACGGCGTGTTCGGCTACCAGCAGGACACGGGGCTGGACTTCACCGTCACCGTGCGCACCGAAGACGGCCGCGGTTCGGGCTGGGTCAAGCGCAGCGTGGGCGACGTCAGCAAGTTCGACGCGCGCGAAGCATCCAACGTGGCGATTGAAAAAGCGCTGCGCTCGGTGGACGCCAAGGCCCTGGAGCCGGGCCGCTACACGGTGATCCTGGAGCCGGCTGCGACCTCGGACCTGCTGGGCTTCATGTTCAACGGCTTCGACGCGCGCCAGGCCGACGAGGGCCGCAGCTTCCTGTCGAAAAAGGGCGGCGGCAACCGCATGGGCGAGAAACTGTTCGACGAGCAGGTCAACGTCTGGGCCGACCCGTGGGACAAGGACGTGGCGGTGCTGCCGTGGAATGGCCAGAACATGCTGGCGCGCGAACGCCAGGACATCATCAAGGGCGGCAAGATCGCCAACCTCGATTACTCGACCTACTGGGCCAAGAAGCAGGGCAAGCGCGCCGTCGGCTCGCCGGGCAACATCATCATGGCCGGCACCAACAAGTCGACTGAGGAGCTGATCGCCAACACCAAGAAGGGTGTGCTGGTCACCCGTACCTGGTACATCCGCATGGTCGATCCGCAGTCGGTGCTGCTGACCGGCTTGACGCGCGACGGCACCTTCTACATCGAGAACGGCAAGATCAAGCATCCGATCAAGAACTTCCGCTTCAACGAAAGCCCGGTGGCGATGTTGAACAACATCGAGGAACTGGGCCGGCCGGAGATCCTGGCGGGTGACGAGTCGCAGTTCCAGTTGCTGATCCCTGCGATGCGGGTGCGCGACTTCAACTTCACCTCGTTGTCGGACGCGGTGTAAACCCCCGCACCCCGCAAGCCGGGGTCTGACCCCGCGGGGTCAGACCCCTGGATGGGTGCCGTGCGGGGTGCAAGACTTCAAGCATCCAAGAGGAGCAAACAGTGGAACGACGTTCATTTCTAAAAGTTGGCGCGGCCGCCGGTGGCAGCCTGCTGATACCGGTCTTCGGCAACGCCATCGCGGCCGAAGAGCTGCTCAACCCCATGGCCGTGCAGTTCAAGAAATCGCTGGCCGACGCCGCGATGAACGCCGCCACCAAGGCCGGCGCCAGCTACTGCGACGTGCGCATTGGCCGCTACCTGAACCAGTTCCTCACCACGCGCGACCTGAACGTGGAAAACATCGTCAACACCGAATCCTCCGGCGTCGGCGTGCGCGTGATCGCCAACGGCGCCTACGGCTTCTGCTCGACCAACGTCATGACGCCGGACTCGGTGGCCGCCGCAGCGCGCCAGGCGGTCGCCATCGCGCGCGCCAACGCCAAGCTGCAAACCGAGCCTATGGTGCTGGCCCCCGTCAAGGGCGTGGGCGAAGTGGCGTGGGCCACGCCGTTCAAGAAGGACTGGCGCACCGTGGCGATCAAGGAAAAGGCCGAGATGCTGATCGCCGCCAACAAGGCCGGCCTGGACGCGGGCGCCAGCTTCATGTCGTCCAACCTGTTCCAGGTGAACCAGCAGAAGTACTTCGCCTCCACCGACGGCTCCTACATCGACCAGGACATCCACCGTCTGTGGTCGCCGCTGACCGCCACCGCCGTCGACAAGGCCACCAACCGCTTCCGCACGCGCGACGGCTTGTCCTCGCCGGCCAGCATGGGCTATGAATTCTTCGATGCGAAGGAAGCCAACAAGATCAAGGCCGCCGGCGGCGTGACCACGCTGTACAAGGGCGCCTACGATCTGGTGGAAGATGCGCGCGCCGCCGGCCGCCAGGCCCGCGAGAAGCTGACCGCGAAAACCGTCGAACCGGGCAAGTACGACCTGGTGCTGTCGCCGGAACACCTGTTCCTGACCATCCACGAGTCGGTCGGCCACGCCACCGAGCTCGATCGCGTGCTGGGCTACGAGGCCAACTACGCCGGCACCAGCTTCGCCACGCTGGACAAGTGGAAGAGCAAGAACTTCAAATACGGTTCGGACCTGGTCAACATCGTCGCCGACAAGACCACGCCAGGCTCGCTGGGCTGCGTGGGTTACGACGATGAAGGCGTCGCCTCCAAGCGCTGGGACCTGATCCGCAACGGCATCCTGGTCAACTACCAGGCCACGCGCGACCAGGCGGCCATCATCGGCGAGAAGGAATCGCACGGCTGCTCGTATGCGGACAGCTGGAGCAGCGTGCAGTTCCAGCGCATGCCCAACGTCTCGCTGGAGGCGGGCAAGAAGCCGCTGACGCCGGACGACATGGTCAAGGATGTCAAGAAGGGCATCTACATCCTGGGCCGGGGCTCGTACTCGATCGACCAGCAGCGCTACAACTTCCAGTTCGGCGGCCAGCTGTACTTCGAGATCAAGAACGGCAAGATCGCCAACCAGCTGGAAGACGTGGCCTACCAGTCCAACACCCAGGAGTTCTGGAACGCCTGCTCGGCCCTGTGCGATGAACGCGACTGGCGCATGGGCGGCTCCTTCTTCGACGGCAAGGGGCAGCCTTCGCAGGTCAGCGCCGTATCGCACGGGTCGTCGACCACGCGCTTCAACGGCATCAACGTCATCAACACCGCTCGCAAGATAGGATAATCAATGAAGATGCTGAATCAGGAAGAAGCAAAACGCATTAGCGACAAGGTGATGTCGCTGTCCAAGGCCGACGAGTGCCGCGTGCAGATCAGCGGTAGCCGCAACGGCAATATCCGTTACGCGCGCAACGCCGTGTCGACCGCCGGCCTGACGGAGAATACCCAGCTGACCGTCAGCGTCGCCTTCGGCAAGCGCCAGGGCACGGCGTCGATCAATGAGTTCGACGACAAGGCGCTGGAACGCGCCGTGCGCCGCGCTGAAGACGTGGCGCGCCTGGCGCCGGAGAATCCCGAGTTCCAGCCGGCGATCAAGAAGCAGGAGTACAAATCTTCCGCGACCTACAACGAAGCCACCGCCGCCATCGATCCCGAGTACCGCGCCGAAGTGGCTGCCGTCAGCATCAACGCCTGCCGCAAGCAGGGCTTGATCGCGGCGGGCTTCTTCAGCGACACCACCGGCTTTGAAACGGTGGCCAACTCGAACGGCGTGTTCGGCTACCAGACCCTGAGCAACCTGGGCTTCACCATCACCACCCGTACCGAAGACGGCCGCGGTTCCGGCTGGGCCACGCGCTCGGCCACCGATGCGAAGAAGTTCGACGCCCGTGAAGCGTCCGAGATCGCGATTGAAAAAGCGTTGAAATCGGTGGAGGCCAAGGCGCTGGAGCCGGGCCGCTACACGGTGATCCTGGAACCGGCGGCGACGTCGGAAATCATCGGCCGCATGTTCGGCGCCTTCGACGCGCGCCGCGCCGACGAGGGGCGCAGCTTCCTGTCGAAGAAGGGCGGCGGCAACCGCCTGGGCGAGAAACTGTTCGACGAGCAGGTCAACGTCTGGGCCGATCCGTGGAACAAGGATGTGCCGGTGCTGGGCTGGGACGACGCGTCGATGCTGGCGCGCGAGCGCACGGACGTGATCAAGGGCGGCAAGGTGGCCTCGCTGGACTACACCCGCTACTGGGCCGAGAAGCAGGGCCAGCGCGCCGCGGGCCGTCACGGCAACATGATCATGGCGGGCGGCGGCAAGTCGACCGAGGAGCTGATCGCGTCGACCAAGAAGGGCGTGCTGGTCACGCGCACCTGGTACATCCGCATGGTCGATCCGCAGTCGCTGCTGCTGACCGGCTTGACGCGCGACGGCACCTTCTACATCGAGAACGGCAAGATCAAGCATCCGATCAAGAACTTCCGCTTCAACGAAAGCCCGGTGTCGATGCTGAACAATATCGATGAACTAGGCAAGCCGGTGGTGATCGGCGGCGACGAGGTGCGGTTCCAGATGCTGATCCCTCCGATGAAGGTGCGCGACTTTAACTTCACCTCCTTGTCGGACGCGGTATAAAGGTCGGGTTGTGGCCAACTACGATTTTTACTTCACCCGCCTGACTTACGAGTCGGGCGACTGGGATGTCGATATCCGCATGCCGAGCAACGTGCTCAACTCGCTGGTCGAATACACGACCTTGCGGGTTGATCCCGTTGAACGCATCGTCGCGCTGTCCGATCCGAAGATGCTGGAGGCGCCGTTCTGCTATTTCGCCGGCCACAAGCTGGTGCAGTTCACGCCGGCCGAGCGCAAGAACCTGGAGCGCTACATCAAGGGCGGCGGCTTCCTGTTCGTGGACGACTGCAACCACGATATCGACGGCCTGTTCTCCAAATCGTTCGAAGCCGAAATCGCCCGTATCTTCGGGCCCAAGGCGCTGCACAAGATCCCGAACACGCATCCGGTGTATTCGAGCTTCTTCCATTTCGACGGCCCGCCCAACACCAGCGTGGAGCTCAACGGCTGGGGCGACGATCTGGTGCACGACTACCTGAAGGCGGTGGAAGTCGGCGGCCGCGTGCGGCTTTTGTACAGCAACAAGGACTACGGCTGCGAGTGGGACTACGACTTCCGCAACAAGCGCTGGCTGGTGGTCGACAACACCCGCTTCGCGGTCAATATCATTCAATATGCGTTGGGAGCTTGATCTTGGATAGTGCAATCGCCTGGAGCGAAAATGAAATCGGCGCGCTGAGCGCCAAGGTGGCGGCGCTGAAGGCGAGCATGTCCCGCGTGATCATCGGCCAGGAAAACGTGATCGATTCGCTGATCATCTGCCTGCTGGCCGGCGGCCACGCATTGGTGGAAGGCGTGCCGGGACTGGGCAAGACGCTGCTGGTGAAATCGCTGTCGCAGGCGACCGACATGGACTTCCACCGCGTGCAGTTCACGCCCGACCTGATGCCGTCCGATATCGTCGGCACCGAGATCCTGGAAGAAGACCATGCGACCCGCAAGCGCGAGTTCCGCTTCCAGCGAGGCCCGGTGTTCACGCAGGTGCTGCTGGCCGACGAGATCAACCGCGCGCCGCCGAAGACGCAATCGGCGCTGCTGGAGGCGATGCAGGAACGCAGTGTCACCTTCGCCGGCCAGACGCACATGCTGCCCAAGCCGTTCTTTGTGCTGGCGACGCAGAACCCGATCGAGCAGGCCGGCACCTATCCACTGCCGGAAGCGCAGCTGGACCGTTTCCTGTTGCGCATCGACGTCGTGTATCCGACCGAGGAAGAGGAAATCGCGATGGTCTCCGCCACCACCCACGCCGGCCTGAAAGACGCCGACCCGGTGATGGACGTGGCGACCTTGCTGCGCCTGCAGCAGCTGGTGCGTGACATCGAAATCGGCGACCACCTGCTGGCGTATGCGACGCGGCTGGTGCGCGCCACCCGTCCGGCGTTGACGACGGTGCCGGCGGTGAAGAAGCATGTGGGCTGGGGCGCCGGTCCGCGCGCTGGACAGGCGCTGGTGCTGGCCTCCAAGGCGCGCGCGCTGATGCACAACCGCCTGGCAGTGACCCGCGAGGACATCGGCGAGATGCTGCTGCCGGTGCTGGCGCATCGCGTGATCCGCAACTTCGAGGCGGAGGCCGACGGCGTGGCGATCGCCGACATCCTGCTGGCGCTGCGCGAGCATATCCGCCCAGATTAAGTCGCGATGCAATCGACCTTTAAACCGTCCGCGCCGGGCACTTCCACGCCCGCCGCCGCCATGACTGCGATGATGGCGCAGACCAAGGACCTGGAGCTGGTGATCCGCCACGTGCTGGCGGGGCTGGGCCACGGCCTGCACGCGGGCCGCGAACGCGGCGCCGGCGTCGAGTTCTCCGAGTACCGGGCCTACGCGCCGGGCGACGAGTGGCGCCGCGTCGACTGGAAGTTGCTGGCGCGCGCGGACCGCTACTTCGTCCGCGAGGCGGAGCGCGACAGCCACGTCGCCACCTGGCTATGGCTGGACGCCAGCGCCTCGATGGCGGAGCCCAGCCGCGAGATCAACGGCGTCGACAAGCTGTGGTTCGCGCGCACCGTGCTGGCCTGCGTGGCGGCCATCGCGCAGCGTCAGGGCGACGCGTTCGGACTGGTGGTGTGCGGCGGTGGCAAGGTCGAATTCACGCAGGCCTCGCGCGGGCCGCGCCAGTTGCAGCGCGTGCTGGCGCAGCTGGCCAAGGCCAAGCCGGAAGGCCGCCTGCCCAGCGCCGAGGTGCTGAAGGCCAATCTGTATTTCGCCCGTTCGCCGAGTTTGATTTTCGCCGCCAGCGATTTCCTCGACTGGCCGTCGCCATTGAGCGAGGCCTTGCTGCGCCTGCGCAGCCTGCGGCACGACGTGCGCCTGCTGACCCTGCGCACGCAGGCGGAAGTGGACGCCAGCTTCAAGGCCGGCGCGGCCTATCGCGATCCGGAGCAAAGCGATGGCTTGCACCGCATGAGCAACGCCGACCGCGAAAGCTACAGGCAGCAGAGCCGCGCGCATTTCGATGCGGTGGCGACCAGCTGCCGTCAAAACAATATCGTCCACTACGAGGCGCGTATCGAGCAGCCTCTGAGCGGCGTGCTGCGCAGCTGGTTGCAGCTGGCCGGAGCGCGCGCAAAATGAAGATGGGTTGTCGATGCTGAGTTCTTATCCCTTGTGGTGGCTTGCGCTGCCGGTGCTGTTGCTGCCGGTGTGGTGGCATCGCCAGAAACGCCAGCGCCTGAAGGCCGAGCCGCTGGCGACGGCGCGCTTCCTGCCGTCGGCCGCGCCGGAGCAGCTGCGCGTCTGGCAGTGGCGCGACCGCCTGCTGTTGCTGGTGCGCTGCCTGATGTTGGTGGCGCTGATCGCCTGGCTGGCCGCGTCTATCTTCCCGTGGCGCGGCGACACCGTGCTGCTGGACGCCGGCGCCGACAAGGCGTGGACGGAGCAGCAAATCGCCGCCGCCGGCATGGGCGCGGCGCAGCGCATCGAGCTGCCGACTAACGGTCTGCAATGGCTGCGCCAACATGAACGCGACTGGCGTCCGAGCGCGCGTCTGCTGATCGTTGCCCGCGCCGACCAACTGGCGATGCCGGCCCGCGTGCCGCAATTCAGTCACCAGGTGGAGCTGCGCACCAAGCCGCCGGCCGTCGCCGCAGCGCCGACGCCGGTCGAGCATCACATCGTGCTGGCCGGCGCGCAGGAGCTGGGCGCCGCCTGGCGCTCGCTGTTCGCCGCCTTCAATCGCGCCGGCGATGGCGCCAACCGCTACACGCTCGCCGCCGAACCAAACGCAAATACCGAATTGATCGTCTGGGAATCCGCCGCCGCGCCGCCGGCCAGTTGGCACGCTCCGCATTGGTGGATCGCCGCACCGACCGGTTTCCCCGAACTGGCAAACGCCTCAACGCTGAGCATCAATGGCATCGTGCTGAAGTACGCCGACAGCCCGCGCGGCCGCCTGTGGACCTCCGACGCCATGCCGCCGCGCGACGCCGACACCGCGCGCGCCCTCCATGAAGCCTGGCAGCAGCTCAGCCCAGCCCCCGCGCCGGCCTACCCGATGCCATCGCAAGCGCTGTCCGCGGCGCGCAGCGCGCTCCCCGCCATCACCGACGCCAAGTCCGCCGCCTGGCTCGCGCTCGCCCTGCTGGCACTGTTTCTACTCGAACGGATACTGACCCATGCACGGCGAAACTGACACCCTGCGCCGCCACCTGTGGGCCGCCGTCCTGCGCCGCCGCGTGCCGCAATGGCTGGCCGCTTTGGCGCCGCTGGCCGTCGCGCTGGTCCTGCTGCACGCAGCCCGTCCGCTGGTGATCGCGGCGATACTGCCGTGGGCCATCTGGCTGGCCGTTGATATCTACCGCTGGCGCCTGCGCATCAAGCGCGAATGGACCTCGTGGCTGAACGCCGCCATCCCCGCGCTGGAAGACAGCAGCACGCTGCTGGCGGCCGACGCCACCACGCCCATCGCCAAACTCCAGCAGCAACGCCTGCAAGCCCGCCTGGCCTCTGTGCTGGGCGAGAGCGTCTACCGCGGCATCGCCCGCAGCCGCGTGCGCATCAGCATCGTGCCGGTCCTGCTCAGCCTTGCGGCGGCGGGCGCCGCCTGGGGCTACCACGGCAAGCAGACCGCCGCCGTCGCAACCATCGCCGCCAGCCAGCCGGTCAAGCCCATCGTCGATGGCGAGATTTACCTGCGCGTCACGCCGCCAGCCTACACCGGCGTCCAGCCATTCGAGACCGCCGCCCGCGACATCCTGGTGCCGCAATTTTCCGAAGTGCGCTGGTGCGTGCGCAACCCCAGCGGCCCGCAGCCTGCTGTGGAACTGGGCGATGGACTCAGCCTGCCCGTCACCGAAGCCTGCGCGATGAAGCGCGTGGAGGAATCGCTGTTCTGGCGCGCCCGCGGCAAGAACGGCACGCGCTACAACATCCGCGTCACGCCGGACCAGGCGCCGCAAGTGACCATCATCGAACCCACGGAATTGATACACATCCTCGCCAAGGATGCGAAGACCGTGCAGATCTCCGTCGCGGCCCGCGATGACTACGCCATCGTCCGCGCCAGCCTGCACATGACGTTGGCGCGCGGCAGCGGCGAAAACATCCGCTTCAGCGACCGCGAAGTGCCGCTGCCGCAATCATCCGACCCTAAAGTGCGCAACTGGAAGAAGCAGTGGACCTTGGCGGAGCTGGGCATGGAAGCGGGCGACGAGTTATACTTCTTCGTCCGCGCCACTGACAACTCGCCGGACAATCCGCACACCACCCAGTCGCCGACCTACACGCTGCGCCTGCCGGCGCCGGAAGCGGAGAGCCTGGACTCGACTGCGCTGCCGTCGATCGCCAAGCCTGAAAACCTGCGCAGCCAGCGCCAGATCATCATCGACACTGAACAGCTGGTGGCCGACATGCAGGCCCACCCCAACATGCCGGCGGCCACGCTGCGCGAGCGCAGCGAATCCATCGCCTCCGACCAGGCCAAGCTGCGGCTGCGCTACGGCCAGTTCCTCGGCGAGGAATCGAGCCTGTTCGGCGACGAGCACCAGCACGAAGGCGAAGGCGAAGACCGCCACGGCAGCAAGCCAGGCTTCGGCAACGACATGTCGGTGCTGAAGGAGTTCGGCCACGCGCACGACCAGGAAGACAACGCCACCATCTTCGACCCCAAGACCAAGGCGGTATTGAAGCGCGCATTGTCGGCCATGTGGGACGCGGAAAAATCGCTGCGCGCCATCTCGCCCAAGCCCGCGCTGCCGCCCGAGTACAAGGCGCTGGATGCGATCAAGGAATTGCAGGCGGCGGAGCGCATCTACCTGCACCGCACCGCCTTTGTGCCGCCTGCGCTGAAGGAAGAAAAACGCATGAGCGGTGACATCGTCGGCGTGTTGAGTTACAAGCGCGCGCAGGGCTCCGCCGGCGACACCGTGCCGGCCGAAGTGCGCGAACTGGTGCAAGCCCTGTCGCAGGACGGCGCGTTGCCGGCCCTGTGGAGCAAGGCCGCGCGCGACACCATCGCCGCCCGCATCACCGACCAGGAACAGAAACTGAGCGCCCAACGCGCGGTGCAGGATGTGCAGGATGGCTGCGTCCCCTGTCGCGGCGAGCTGCGCGCATGGCTGCGCGGCACGCTTGTGGATGCACCGGTGCTGCTGCAGGCGCGGCCTTCGACGGATACGCCGTTCCGTCAGGCCTGGAACGGCAAGGAGCAGCCGAAATGATCAACATGGAACTCGCCGCAATTGCCGTGCCGGCGGCGGTGCTGGGCGTCGGCGCAGTCAGCGCCATGCTGTATGGCCGCAAGCGTAATTGGATCAGCGCGTCGCTGATCGTTGTGGCGTCGACAGCGCTGGCGGTCTCGCTGGCCGATATACGTTTGCCGCAAGCCGGCGAGAATATTGTGGCGGTAGCGACTGGCGCAAACGGCGACATCAGCGAAGCATCGTTGCTGGCGATACCGCGTGCACAGGCCATCAGCTTGAGCGGCGACGGCCTGCGCGCAGCCGAGTGGAGCGACCTGCCCGCGCGCCGCGTGCAGTGGAAGCCCGCCGCCGCCGACATGCTATGGCTGGACTTCCCGCGTTCGATGTCGCTGGGCCGCATCTTCACCCTGACGGTGCGGCGCGCGCAGGCGCAGGCGGGTTGGCGCTTGCAGCTGCTGGCCGAGAACAAGCAGGTACTGGCGGATTCGAATCTCTCCAGCGCCGCCACGCCGCAGCTGAGCGTGCAATGGCTGCCGCCGGTGGCGGAGGCGATGGTATTACAGGCGCGCCTGCTGGACGCCGCCGGAAAAGTGATCGCGCAAGGCCCGGTGCCGTTGCAGGTGAGCGATGCGCTGCCCTTGCAGATACAGGGTCGCTTCGATGCGCCGTCGTTCGACGCCCGCGCGCTGAATCAGCTGCTGGCCGACGGCAGCGCGATACTCGACTGGAACGTCGCGCTGGGCAAGGCGGTGGCGCGCAGCGAAACCGCCCGCGCCCCGCTGACGGCGCCGAACGCGGTGTTTGTCGATGCGGCGTATGTGGAGCACATGAATCCCTCGGCGCGCAGCGCGCTGCTGGCGCAGACGCGGCAAGGCGTGCCGCTGGTGGTGCTGGGCGCGAACGCGGCCGACGCCTCCATGTGGCAGCGCGAGTTCGGCCTGCGCCTGCATCCGCAATCGCCGACCACGGAGAAGGAGGACACGCGCCAGTTCACGGTCGCCGGCGCAGCGCTGGCAATGCCGCCTGCCGGCTTGAACCCCGACGACAACGTGGCCGCACCGTGGTCCGTCGTGGCGCGCGACGGCAAGAAGCTGCCGTGGCTCTGGCAGCGCGATATGCAACAAGGCCGCGTGGTGTGGATAGGCGTATCGGACTGGCACCGCTACGCGATCAGCGCGCCGCAAGCGCTGGCCTTGTGGTGGCAGGGCGCGATGGACAAGATCGCGCTGGCCAGCGTGCAGAAAACCAGCTGGCGGCTGCCGGACACTATGCCCGTCCCTGGCTTGCGCAGCGAAGTGTGCGTCGAAGGCGGCGCCGTGGCGAGCGTTCAACCGGCCGACGGCGGACCCGCGCTCCCATTGCAGGCACGCGCCGACAAGGCCGACGCGCGCTGCGGCGCCTGGTGGCCGAAGCGCGCCGGCTGGGCGAAGTTCACCGCGGCGGGCATGGATGCGCCGGCGTTCGAGTATGTGTATGACGTGAAGGATTGGCCAGGCTGGCAGCGGGCCTTGCGGCGCGACGCGACGGCGCTGTATGCGGCGCGGGCTGCGGGTGCGGATGGCAAGGGCAACGGCGCGGCAGTGGAGCGTCCACTGCCGGCTGTGCCTTTTGCGCTGTTGTTCGCCCTGTGCATGCTGGGCTTGTGGTATCGCGAGTCGGCGCAACGCCGGTAAAAAAGATCCTGCAACCGTGGTTGCAGGATCAAAACCGGCCTGGTATTTCGGCCGGCATCCTTGGACCTGACGTCAGAACTTGTAGTTCACACCAAACAGAACCGTGCGGCCATACTTCGCATACTCCAGCTGACGGTCCTTGCTGTTGGCGTAGGTTTCATACGCCTCGTTGGTCAGGTTGTTCACCTGCAGCAGCACGCCCAGGCCCTTGTAGGCGCCGTCGTTGAAGGTGTAGCCGATCTGGAAATCGACCGGGCTGTCGCCCACCACGTAACGCAGCTGGCGGTCGCCGGCGAAGTTGCCGATCTCACCCACATAGTCCGAACGGCGACGCGTGCTCACGCGGGTCGAGAAGCCGTTCTTTTCGTAGTACATCGTCAGGTTGGTGACGTTGCGCGACAGGCCGGGCAACTGGATCTTGCCGATGGTGGCGTTGACCTGCTTGATGTCGATGCCGCTCTCGGTGTACGAGCTGCTGGCCAGCACGCCGAAGCCGTTCAGCGCGGGCGTCAGCAGTTCCAGCGGGATCGACACCGACACTTCGGCGCCTTTCAACATGCCGCCGCCGCCGTTGTAGGACGTGGTGTACTGGCCCATGTTGCTGATGGCGTTGGTGCCCGGCGTGTACTGCGAGAAGTCGCGGGTTTCCGAGAAGGTGTAGATGTAGGTGTCGAGTTTTTTGTAGAAGCCCGCCAGCGCCACGTAGCCCTTCTTGGCGAAGTACTTTTCCCACGAGATGTCGAAGGCCTTGGCGCGCCATGGATCGAGGCGCGCGTTGCCGCCGCTGCCGCTCGGCAGGCGGGTGCCCGCATCGACGGTGAAGTTGAAGCCGGCGTTGAGCTGGTCGACGCGGGCGCGGGCGATCTGCTTGGCCACCGACAGGCGCAGCGTCTGCTCGTTTGGCAGGCCGAAGGCCAGGTTCATGCTCGGCAGGACGTCGTTGTAGGTCTTGCCGTCGGCGATAGGATGGGCCGCGCCGCCGTTGTCGGCGTACAGCGACAGCGAGGACTGGTCGGTGTGCACCAGTTGCGCGCCGAAGTTGCCGCGCACGGTCACGCCGCCCCAGTCGCTGTCGATGTTGGCGCGGGCGTAGCCGGTGCTGATCTTTTCGGTCACGTCCCAGGCGCGGCTGATGGTGCCGGCGTTGTTGGCCAGGCTGTAGTCGATCGGGTTGAAGTACTTGGCGATCACGCCCGGCACGTTCCACGAAGGGACGATGCCGGAGCCGGCGAAGCCCAGGTCGACCGGCGCGTACAGCAGGTCGCTGGAGATGGTCGGATTGCCCTTGGCGAACAGCTGGCCGGACGGCTGGCGCTTGGTCTTGGTGCGGTCGCTGTAGTTCATGCCGATGTCGAAGCCGGACAGGTATTTGTCCAGCATCTCCGGCGCCGGCAGCGTGGCGGCCAGCTTGAAGCTCTTCAGCGTGTCCTTCAGGTGCGGCGAGTAGGTGCTGCCGTAGCCGTAGATCGAGTTGCCGGTGTAGAGCTTGGTCGGGTCGCTGTAGCTGAGCTTGCCCGCGATGGTGGCGAACTGGCCTGTCGCCCAGCCCACCGTCATCAGCGGGTCGTTGAAGGCGCCGCCGGTGGCGCTTTGCAGCTGCAGGTTGTTTTCGAGGTAGGTCTCGTCGCGCTTGGCTTCCGAGTAGTTGGCGTCGGCCAGCAGCGACCAGCCGCCGAAGTTGAACTTGTTGGCCCAGCCGGCGGTGCGGATTTCATCCTTGCGGTTGTTGTACTGGCCGCGCACCAGCGGGTAGGCGCCGGTGGCGGTGCCGCCCAGCAGCGTGCCGTTGACGATGTTGGTGCTGTTGTAGTTGAAGCCGACCGGGTTGTTGCTGCCGTTGTAGCCGCCCAGGTTGACCTCGAACTGGTTGTTGGTGTCGACCTGCTTGAATTCGGAGGCGAAGATGTCCAGCGTGCTGGTCCACATCTTGTTCGGGCGGTATTCCAGCACGCCGATTAGGCCGGTGCGCTTGAGGGTGCCGCTCTTGGCCAGCGACTTGACGCCGGCGGTGACGTAGGTGCCGGCCGGGACGCCGGAGACCTTGCTCTGGTCGAAAGGCTCGTAGGTGCCGGTCTCGTTGTCGAGGATGGGCGATTCCATGTTGGCGATGCCGAGCGCGACGCCGACCGTGCGGTTGGCGAACTGGTCGATGTAGCTGGCGCTGAAGCGGTGGCCGGTGTCCTTGGCGTTGGCGATCTTGCCCATCGAGTTGTTCTCGCCGCGCAGGTTGACCGACATGGTGCGGCCCGGGAAGGCCAGCGGACGCACGGTCTGCATGTCGATGGTGCCCGACAGGCCCTGGCCGACCAGGCCGGCGTCCGGGGTCTTGTAGACGGTCACGCCGCTCAGCAGTTCGGACGGGTACTGGTCGAACTCCACGCTGCGGTTGTCGCCGGTGCTGACCTGTTCACGGCCGTTGAGCAGGGTGGTGGCGAAGTCCGGCGACAGGCCGCGGATGCTGATGACCTGGGCGCGGCCGGCCACGCGCTGCGCCGCCAGGCCCGGCAGGCGGGCGATCGATTCGGCGATGCTGACGTCGGGCAGTTTGCCGATGTCTTCGGCGGAGATCGATTCGACGATGGAGGTCGAGTCGCGCTTGACCGAAATCGCGTCCTCGATGCCGCGCCGGATGCCTGACACCACCACGGTCGACATCGGCGCTTCGGACGCCTGCGGTGCGCCGTTGGTTTCCGCGTGCAGCGGCGCGGCCAGTGCCGAGATCAGGACCGCGCAAGCGGCGGCCACCGGGGTGAGCGGGAGGGCGGCGCGGACGCCGGACGGATGCGTGTTCAACTTCATTTGGAGGTCTCCTGGTATTTGTAAAGGTCGTTTCTGAACGGCGTTCTGAGGCCGCTTGGAAACGATCTTGTATTAAAACTAGAAGCCAAGTCAAACGAATATTGGTGCCGTGACATCAACAATGTGCCGGTTTAGCCATAAACACCCTGCGGAAGCGCTTCCATGTTGTATTTTTGTGTAGGTAAACTACATTGAAAATCGGCGCGCCCACGATGCGATGCGCTCCGCGACCGCCGGCTCGCTGACGGTGTCGAGCGCCATCGACTGCATCGGCGAAATGCCGGGCGGCGCGACCTTGTAAAAGTGGGTCAGGCCGGGGAAGCGGGCCAGTTCGGTCGGCAGCTTGCCGCGTCCCTGGTAGAGGCTATCGGCGTGCGCCGGCGGCACCGACGCATCCTCTCCACCCTGGATGATCAGCACCGGCTGGCGCACGCGCGCCAGTTCGGCCACGGGATCGACGCGGTCGGTGCTGCGCAGATAATCCACGCTGAAGGCCGGCATGGCTGCCAGCATCGCCGTTTGCGGATTCGCGCCGGCGGCGGCCGGCAGCGGCTCGCCGGCGCGGATGGCCGCGATGGTCTGGTCGTACGTCGTCATGTCGGCGCCGGTGCCGCTGGGCGACATCGCCACCAGCTGGTCGCGCATCAGTCTGAAGATGCGCGTGGCGGGACCGGACAGCATCACCACGCCGTCGATGGCCTGCGCATCGGCCCCGCTGGCCAGCATGGACGCCACCAACGCGCCCTCGCTGTGGCCGGCCACGATGAGCGGATGCGCCGGCGCGGACTTGCGCAGCAATGCCAGGCCGGCCGCGGCGACGTCGGCCCGCGTCGCGAATTGCGCATGGCGGGCGGCGGCCTGCGGGTCCAGCGTGCGCGAGCCGGTGCCCGGACCGATCTTTGCCATCCGCAGCACGGCGTATCCGCGCTCGCCCAACTGCGCCGCCAGGTCCGCATACAGATGCGGCTTGAGGTTCATGGTCGGGTAGTTGCCGTCGACGTCGCTGAAGAGCGAGCCTGGCAGCAGCAGCACCGCGCCCTGCGGTGTGCCGGCGGGGAAGGTGAGGCGGCAGGCGATCTCCACGCCGGCGACGGTGACGGTGTCGTCCTGCTCGCGCAAGGGAGAGGCGCCGGCGCTGCCGGCCGGCGCGACGATGGACAGGGTGAGCGCGCCGACGGCGGCCATGGCTATCTGTTGGAACATACGCATGATGGTCTTCCTTTCCTGGTAAAGCACCAAGACTGAAGTATCACGCCACGTGAATGTCAAACAGATTTTGTTACCGCTGTACCGCTCTCTATAACTTGACCTTGTTGCCCTTGGCCGCGCGCTCGGCCTCTTCCTGATGGGCTTTCACCGCAGCAACCAGCAAGGCCCGCTCATCAACCAGACGCTTGCCTTCATAGGTCGCCACATGGATTTCCGCGGCGAGCGCGCCGGGACCGGGGATGATGTTGGCCGAGGTGGAGGCGCCGCACTGTGGTTGCGGCGTGATACTTTCGATCGGAGATTGCGCGCTGACAGCACAGTCCGTAGTGGTGATAGGCGCGCCGGTTGGCGTATAGGTCCAGAGCAGGCTGGCCGGGCTGCTGCGGAAAGTCGGCTGGCCATATTTTTCGACGAGGCTGTCGACGGCGGCCTGCTGCAGCACGCCATTGCCCAGTTTCAGCACACGCGTAAGGAACAGCGCCTTCTTCGACAGATGGCCGAAGGTGACGACGATTTCGTCTTTGCATGGGCCGTTCGGTATCGCCGAACTGCAACCACGGATTTTAGCCAGCGAGGCGGGGACGCCGGGCCGCGCGTTCCAGCTCGCCAGGTCGACGATCTTCATCGTGGCGTCATGCGCCTTCAGCGCAGCGCGCACCTCATCCGGAGACATGCCCAGCTTGAGTCCGACGATGTCGCCGGCCTTGGCCTGGCCGAACGCCGGACCAGCGAGGGACAAGGCGATGAGTGCGGCCGCCGCGGTCGGCAAACATTTCCGGTTTTTCAAGTGCGCTCCTTTGTCAATTTTACGAAAGTATAAAAAATGCAATTTAGTATAACAATGCTGTAAATTGAAAGTCAAACCGGAGCGTATGAAACATCAGGCGCTTACCACTTCTGCCAGCCGATCACGTAGGCCGGCGCGGCATGGGTGCAGACCGGATCGGTGATCGGCTTCATCTGCATGCGCGCGAACGGCAGCACGCCCGCCCACACCGGCCAGCTCATGTCGTCCTCGTCGTCCTCCGGACCGCCGGCGCGCACCTTGCAGGCCGCCTCGTCCAGCGCGATGCGCATGATGGTGGTGGCCGCGTATTCCTTGTCCGAGCCCGGACGGATGTCGGCCTGGCGGCCCGGCACCAGCTTCTCCATGAACGCTTCCATCGTGCGGCGCCGTTCGCCTTCGTCCGCCACCACTTCGAAGCGTCCGTAGATCATCGCCGAGCGGTAGTTCATCGAATGGTTGAACGCCGAACGCGCCATCACCAGCCCGTCGAGGTGCGTGATGGTCACGCAGATCTCGCTCTCCGTCAAACGCTTGAGCATGCGGCTGCCGTTGGAGCCGTGGATGTACAGGTGATCCCCTTCGCGCCAGCAGGCGGTGGGAATGCAGTGCGATCCTTTGTCGTCGGCGAAGGCGATGTGGCACAGGTAGGCGTCGTCGATGATGGCGTGCAGCGTGGCCGTGTCGTAGTGCGCGTTGGTCGGAATGCGGCGCACGCGGGTGCGTTCGCTCGGTGCGGCGTGGGTTGCTGGTTCGGTCATGATCTCCATCCCAAAAGGTTGAAGCCGCAATATAATGGCTGGCTGGCTCCTGCAACAGGTCCAGAAACATTCATTTCAATGGAGCCACGAATGGATTTTGCCTTGCTGATCGACGGCTACGCCGCGCACAACCGCCATCGCGGCTGGCCGCGCCAGCGTTTGCTGCATGAATGCCTGCGCGCCGCCATCCGCAACGGCACGCTGGCGGCGGGTACGCGGCTGGCCGCCTCGCGCGCGCTGGCCGAGGAATTGGGCCTGGCCCGCAACACCGTGCTGTACGCCTACGAGCAGCTGGCCAGCGAAGGCTTCGTCACCACCGACCGGCGCGGCACCGTGGTGGCGGCCGTGGCGCCGGACCGCAAGCCGGCCGCGCTGCAGGCGGCCGCCGTGCCGCAGGCCGGGCTGTCGCAGCGGGCGCGCGCCTTGCGCCCGCCGCAGGGACCGGCCGACATGATGGGCGCCTTCGTGCCCGGCGTGCCGGCGCTCGACCATTTTCCGCTGACGCTGTGGCGCCGCATGCTGGAACGCGCCTGGCGCGCCATGACGGTGGCGCAGCTGAACTACGGCGACCCGGCCGGCGAACCGCAGCTGCGCGAAGCCATCGCCGACCACCTGCGCGCCGCGCGCGGCGTGGTGTGCGAGGCGGCGCAGGTGTTCATCACCGACGGCACCCAAAGCAGCCTGGATCTGTGCGTGCGCGCGCTGGCCGACGTTGGCGACACCATCTGGATCGAGAACCCCGGCTACGGCGGCGCGCTGGCGGCGGCGCGCGCGGCCAGCCTGAACGTGGCCGGCATCGACATCGACGACGACGGCATCGCGCCCACCGACGACGACTGGCTGTTGCGGCCGCCGCGCCTGGTGTACACCACGCCATCGCACCAGTATCCGGTGGGCAGCGTGCTCAGTCTGCGCCGCCGGCTGGCGCTGATCGCCGCCGCGCGCGACGCCGGCGCCTTGATCATCGAGGACGACTACGACAGCGAGTTCCGCCACGACGGCGCGCCGCTGTCGGCCATGCAGGGCCTGGCGCCGGACGCGCCGGTGGTCTACCTGGGCACCTTCAGCAAGACCATGTTCCCGTCGCTGCGGATCGGCTTCGTGGTGGTGCCGCCGTGGTTGGCCGAGTCCTTCGCGCAGATGCGCGCGCAGTCGTCCGCGCGCGGGCGCGTGGCCGAGCAGCTGGCGCTGGCCGAGTTCCTGCGCAGCGGCCAGTTCGCGCTGCACCTGCGGCGCATGCGGCGGCTGTACCGGCAGCGGCGCGATGCGCTGGTGGCGGCGCTGGAAACACATCTGGGATCGGTGGCGACGGTGTACGGCGGCTCGGCCGGCATGCACCTGGCGCTGCGCTTCACGCAAGCGGAGCTGGACGACCACGCGATCAGCGCGCAGGCGCTGGAGCACGGCATCGTGGCCGAGGCGCTGAGCGGCAAGGACACGCAGGGGACGTCGGGCTGGAGGGGACTGATGCTCGGCTACGCACAAGTGCCGGCCGAACAGATGGAGGGACTGGTCAAACAGTTGGCGGCCATACTGCACCTGGCGGCGTTCGCCGCCAACCGTTCAAGACGAGATTAAAACGCGGTGTCGGCGCGGATGTACATCGAGCGGCCGTTGACGCCGATCGGGCAGGTTTCCCAGCAGCGGGTGAAGCCCAGTTTCGGGAACGCGCCGCCGTTGGTCCACTCCGACGGCAGCTGGTTGAACAGGTTGTTCACGCCGACGCTGAAGAAGGTGCGCTTGGTGTAGGCATAGCGTACCGAGGCGTCGACCAGCCACTTGGCATCCCACTTCTGCAGCGGGCTGAAGTTTTCCGCTTCCACTTCGCCGTAGTAGTTGGCGCGGGTGTTCAGGTTCCACTGGCCGGCCGTGTAGTCGGCCGCCACCACGTGGTGCTTGCGCGGCTGGCCGTGTTCGATCAGGGTCACTTGCGACTTGTCGAACAGCTGCTCGCCGGTCAGCACCGACGACGTCGAATGACGCTTGGTGACCTCGGTCTTGTTGAAGCCCAGCTGGCCCGACAGCACCAGCGTCGAGGCCGCGAACTTCGAGGTATGCTCGGCCACGATGTCCAGGCCGCGCGTGCGGGTGTCGACCGCGTTGGTGAAGAACTGCGCCTGGCCCACGCCCAAAGGCTTGAGGATGTTGGCGATCGGGCCGCCGCCGGCTTCCGGTGCGATCTCGCTCGAGAACACGATGCGGTCCTTGATCTTGATCTGGTACAGGTCGGCGGTCAGCGACATATTCTTCGCCGGACGCAGCACCATGCCGACGCTGCCGCTGGTCGAGGTTTCCTCTTTCAGCGGCGCGATGCCGAAGGCCTGGGTGACGGCGCTGCCCTGGCGCGCGGTCAGGGTTTCGGTCAGCACGCCGTTGTTCAGGTTGGTCGACACGGAGCTGTAGAACTCCTGCTGCACGCTCGGTGCGCGGAAGCCGGTCGACAGGCTGCCGCGGAAGCCGACTTCCTTGGTCGGGTCGAAACGGGCGCTCAGCTTGCCGGTGACGGTGCTGCCGAAGTCCGAGTATTTTTCGTAGCGCACCGCGCCGGCCAGGGTCAGGTTGTCGACCGGCTTGGTTTCGGCGTCGAGGAACAGGGCGATGTTGTGGCGGCCCGAATCGACGGCGGTGGCCGGCGTGTAGCCGGGGAAGCCCTGGATGCCGGAGGCGGCGGTGGCGCCGCTCGGCGTGGTGATGGCGATGGCCGGGTTGTTGCTGCGGCCGTACTGGTAGGAGACCGGGTCGCCGGCGACGATCTGGTAGTTGTCGGCGCGGTATTCGAAGCCGGTGGCCAGGAACACATTGTTGCCGCCGAGCTTGACCGGGCCCTTGACGTCGGCGTTGAAGGTCAGCTGGTTGAACTTCAGGGTGCCGGTGTTGGCGTCGCGCGGCGATTCGCCGTAGATGGCGCCGTTGGCCTTTTTCTCGTACCAGTAGCTGACGTTGACGCTGTCCGACTCATGGAAGCCGAGCTCGCTGGCGCCGTAGTTGATGCTGACGTCGGCCTTCCAGTCGTTGGCCAGGTCGCGCCGGTAGCCGAAGGCGAACGAGGCGTCCTTGATGTCGGTCTTGATGGCCGGCAGGTAGCCGTTCGGGGCGATGGCCGGAATGGTGCGGTCGTCGCCGGCCGAGCGGAAGAAGCCGTAGGAATCGCTCTTGCGCTTGGAGACGCCGCCGAAGGCGTAGAACTCGCTGGCCTTGTCGATCGGCAGCGCGGCGTTCCACCACAGGTAGCCGTCCTTGGTGTTGCTGTCGCCGATGTGCTGGGTCACGCGCGGCGGGTTGACGCGCAGCGAATCGGGGCCGGCGCGGTTGGTCTCGCCGCGCTTGCGCGCCTCGGCGGTCAGGTTGAGGAAGCCGCCGTCCTGGCCCAGCGCGAAGCCGGTGTTGGCGGTGCCCGAGTAGAGGTCGCCGTCGCCTTCGGAGGTGGTGCCGTAGCTGCCGCTCAACTGGGTCTCGTTGACCTGCGACTTGAGCACGATGTTGATCACGCCGGCGATCGCGTCGGAGCCGTACTGGGCGGCGGCGCCGTCGCGCAGCACCTCGATGTGGTGGATGGCGCCCAGCGGGATGGCGTTGATGTCGGTGCCGGCCGAGCCGCGACCGATGGTCTGCTGCACGTTCACCAGCGCCTGCTGGTGGCGGCGCTTGCCGTTGACCAGCACCAGGACCTGGTCAGGCCCCAGCGAACGCAGGGTGGCCGGACGGATCGAATCGGTGCCGTCGCTGATGAAGGTGCTGGAGAAGTTGAACGACGGGTCCAGCGTCTGCAGCAGCTTGCCCAGTTCCAGCGGGCCGGCGGTCTGCATGTCCTTCAGGCTGATCAGGCCGACCGGGGACGAGGTGTCCAGCGCGGTCTTGGCCACCGAGCGCGAGCCCAGCACCACCACGGTTTGTTCCTGGGCCGGCGCTGTGTCCGCGGCGGCGGTGGCGGTTTGTGCGCTGCCCTGGCCGGCGGCCAACAGCAGGATCGCGCTGGCGACCAGCGTGCGTTTGAAGTGCGGTGCTCTTGTCATGTATCTCTCTCGTTGTTGTGGACGCGCGCGCGGATAGCACGGTCGAGAAAAATACTATCGTGGCCGCTCACCGGGCGGCAACGCGGCACGCACCAAATTGTTGCAGAATATGCACATTTGATAATATTTCGTGCCTTATACGATGACTTGGCGTAATCTGGCCGACGGGCTGCCGCAAAATGGTGCAAAACTGTGGTGCGGACGCATCAGTAAACTGTTTATTGCTGATCCAGCATCCAGCCCTTCAAACCGTTGACCCAAGACTTGGCCGGCAGGTTCAGGCTCTTCTTGATGGCGCCGGCGCGCTCGTACAGCACGCTGAAGTCCAGCACCGGCGACTGCTTGAAGGCGATCACCACGATGTTGGCGTCGTGTACCTCCGGCAGCCAGACCACGGCGTCGAACACCTGTTCCATCGCGTGCAGGTTCTTGTCGTAGTTGGCGAAGTCGCCGAACACATTGGTGGTCATCATGCCGCCGTCGCGCAGGCAGTCGAAGCAGGCCTGGTAGAACTCGGGCGTGTCCAGCACCGGGCCGCGCGCCTCCTCGTCGTACAGGTCCACCTGCAGGATGTCGACGCTGCCATGGTTGGCCGGGTCGAGCACGAAATCCATGGCGTTCATTTCCAGCACCTTGAGGCGCTCGTCGTTGGACGGCAGGCCGAACAGCGCGTTGCAGATGGCGATCACGTTCGGGTTGAGTTCGACCGCGGTCACGCGCGCGTTCGGCAGGCGGCGGTAGCAGAACTTGGTCAGCGCGGCGCTGCCCAGGCCCAGCTGCACGATGTGGCGCGGCTGGTCGTTGAACAGCAGCCACATCATCATCATCTGCACGTATTCGAGTTCGATATTGTCCGGTTTGGACAGGCGCATCGCACCCTGCACCCAGGAGGTGCCCAGGTGCAGGCTGCGCACGCCCTCGAATTCGGTGGTGGTGGCCGGCGGGTGGCCGGGCGCGTCGTAGCGGGAGGGGGAGGCGGGAATCTTGGACATGGCGGCAGTCTACCAGCCGCTGTGGCGTAAAAAAAGACGCCGCGGCGTCTTTTGGGGGAGATGCTCAGGATTTGCGGCGTCGCGCGAGCGCGCCCATCAGCGCCAGGCCGCCCAGCAGCATGCCATAGGTGGCGGGCTCCGGTACCGGCGAAGTGACGTCCAGCGTGCCGGCGTAGCTGCCCACACCGTGATCGGTGCCCTTGATGGTCAGCGTCAGCAGGCCGACCACCGGCGTGGCGAAGTACAGGCTGCCGGAAAATGCGCCGATGTTCATCACCGGCAGCGGCGCGCCGTTGATGTCGGCCCAATTGAAGTTCAGGTCGCCGGCGGTGGACGCCACATTGGCAAAGAAGCCCTGCGCCGTGCCCGGCAAGCCGGAATACGAGAAAGTATAGGTATCGGTGAAGGCCAGGCCGTCGGTGTGCGACGTGCCGAAGGAAATGGTCCAGTCGATCGGACCTCCTGTCATGGCCAGGACCGGCGACGTATAGTCGTTCGCCCACGCGCCACCTGCCGCCGCAGCCATCAAACCTGCCGCCAGTAGTGATTTTAATTTCATATTATCCCCGCGAAATGTAAGACAAAACACGAAACCCCGGTACTACCTGAGCAAAGTACGCCTTGGGATTTTCGGTGTCAATTGGCTATTTTTTTATCGCGGAAGAACGGCCGATAGGGCGCAACTAATACACGGGCTGGACAATAAGGAATTTCTATTATTCAATTTCCGTTGTGCAAATCATCAACTTAATTTCAATTTTGTAATGACGATTTAGTTGTTTGCAGCCGACACTGGCAGGATCAGGGTCACGGTCAGGCCGCCGCCGTCGCGGTTGGCCAGGGTGATGCGGCCGCCGTGGGCTTCGGCGATTTCACGCGCCAGCGCCAGGCCCAGGCCGGTGCCGCTGCGCTTGGTCGAGTAGAACGGCACCAGCGCGTTGGTCAGCACGGTGTCGCTCATGCCGGGGCCGCGATCGTGCACGTCAATCCGCACCGCGCCGTGCAGGCGCCGCACCTCCAGGCTGACCTCGCCGGCCGGCGAGCCCGATTCGTGGGCGTTCTTGAGCAGGTTCAGCAGCGCTTGCTCCAGCTGCGAGGGATCGAAGGCGCAGGGCTCGTCGGGCGGCGCGCCGGCGACGCTGAACTCGACCTGGGCCGCCAGCTGGGCCAGGAAGGCCGGCCACGCCTGCAGCTCCAGGCGCGGCGTCGGCAGCTTGGCGAAGCGCGCGTAGCCGAGGATGAAACTTTCCAGGTGGCGGGTGCGCTCCTCGATGGTGGCGAGGATTTGCGGCAGGCGCTCGGTCTGGCCGCGCCGCACCAGCTCGGCGCCGGAATGGGCCAGCGAGGTCAGCGGCGCAAGCGAGTTGTTCAGCTCGTGGCTGATGACGCGGATCACCTTTTTCCAGGTCTGCACTTCCTGCCGGCGCAGCTCCATGGTCAGCTGGCGCAGCAGCAGCAGTTCGTGCTTGCGGCCGTTGAGGTTGAAGCTGCGGCGCGCCAGGTGGTAGACCTCTTCCTCGTCGAGGGTTTCCTGGTCCCCTTTGGTTCCCGCCTCCTTGCTGGTGAACAGGCCGTCGCCGCCGCGCGCCAGCGCCTCCAGCAGCGCCGCCGAGGCGTGCGCCAGGATGTCGTCGAGCCGGTGGCCCTCCAGCTTGCGTCCCTGGTTGAGCAGCTGGCGCGCCGCCAGGTTGGCGTAGACGATGGGGCCGGCCTCGCTCACCAGCAGCATCGCCACCGGCGTGTTCTGCACCATGGTGTCGAGCAGCAGCTCGCGCTGCACCAGGTCCAGCCGCTGCTGGCGCAGCACGTCGCCCAGCGCGTTGTGGGCCGCCACCAGGTCGCTCAGCTCGTCGTTCTGCGGCCAGTGCAGGCTGAACGAGAAGTCGCCATCCTGGTAGCTGGTGACGGTGCCGGTCAGCGCGCGGAACAGCGACAGCATGTACTCCAGCTGGGCGCGGATGGTGATGATGGAGATCGGCAGCACGCACAGCAGGCACACCGCCAGCACCAGGCCGGGATGGTCGGGGAAGAAATGGGTCAGCGTCAACGCGATCAGGATGCCGAGCGTCAGCAGGGTGCCGACCATCGCGGTCCAGCGCGTCAGCAGCGAAAGGCGCGAGCCTTTCTGGCGTGTGCCCCGGCGGCCGGCGTCGTCCATCAGGGACGGGCGATGCCCAGCCGTTCCATGCGGCGGTACAGCGCCTGGCGCGACAGGCCCAGCTCGGCGGCGGCCTGGGCCACCACGCCGCCGGCGCGGCTCAGCGCCAGGCCGATGCTGTCGCGGTCCGGCTCGCGCGCGCCGTCGTCGGCGACGGCGCTGGCGCTGGCCGGCAGGCCGAGGTCGGCCGCCTTGATGACGTCGCCGGCGGCCAGCAGGCCGGCGCGCGCCATGACGTTTTTCAGTTCGCGCACATTGCCCGGCCACGGATGGGCCAGCAGCGCCTGCTGCGCCGACGGGTGCAGCTGCTTGCCGGCGCCGAGGAAGTGCTGGGCCAGCGGCAGGATGTCGGCCGGCCGGCCGGCCAGCGGCGGCAGCCGCAGCTCGATCACGTTGAGGCGGTAGAACAAGTCTTCGCGGAAGCTGCCGGCCCGTATCATGGCCTGCAGGTCGGCGTTGGTGGCGCTGACCACGCGCACCTTGACCTGGCGCTCGCGGTTCGAGCCGAGCCGCTCGAAGCGGCCGGTCTCGAGCACCCGCAGCAGCTTCATCTGCCCGGCCAGCGGCAGGTTGCCGATCTCGTCGAGGAACAGGGTGCCGCCGTCGGCCGCCTCGAACTTGCCTTCGCGCGCCTTGGAGGCGCCGGTGTAGGCGCCGGCGTCGGCGCCGAACAGTTCGGCCTCGATCAGCTCGGCCGGCAGCGCGCCGCAATTGAGCACCACGAAGGGGCCGTCGCGCACGGCGGAGTTGGCCTGTATGATCTCGGCGATGCGTTCCTTGCCGGTGCCGTTCGGGCCGCTGATCAGCACCGGGACGTCGGCGCGCGCCACCTGGCAGGCCAGGTGCACCACGCGCTCGGTGGCCGGGTCTTGCCACACCATGCCGCGCAGGTCGTAGCCGCGTTCGAGCTCGCGCCGCTGGCGCAGCTCGGTCTGCAGGCGTTGCTGCAGGGCCCGCTTGGCCTGGCCCAGTTCGATCAGATTGTGCACCGTGGCGATCAGGCGGTTGTCGTCCCACGGCTTGGCCAGGTAGTCGGCGGCGCCGGCCTTGACCAGGTCGACCGCCGCGTCCAGATGGGTCCAGGCGGTCAGCAGGATCACCGGCAGCTCGGGGTGGCGCTCGCGGATGGCGCGGAACAGCGCCGTGCCTTCCTGGCCCGAGGTGGTGTCGGCGGAGAAGTTCATGTCCTGCAGCACCAGGTCGACGCTGTGGCGCTCCAGCAGCGCCAGGCCGGCTTCGGGGGAGGCGGCGCGCAGCGCGTCGATGTCGTGCAGCGAGAACAGCACTTCAAGCGCGATGGCGACGGCGGCGTTGTCGTCGATGATCAATACGGTAGGCATGCCGTAAGCATAACATTGTCGCGGCATGCCCGGTGCAGCAAACATGGGGTCGGCCGCCACTAGGCGCTGCGGGTGGCGGTGGCCGGCGAGATCGACGCCGCGCGCCAGGCCGGACCGTACACGGCGGCCACGCCCAGCGCCCAGAACACGGCGGCGCCGGCGATCAGGTAGGCGGCCGGCAGGCGCGCCATTTCCAGCTGGCTCACCAGCAGCTGGTTCAGGCCCAGCGCCAGCAGCACGCCGGCCGCCACGCCGACGCTGGTGATCATCACGTTCTCGGTGACGAAGTAGCGCAGGATGTCGACCCGGCGCGCCCCCAGCGCGCGCCGCACGCCGATCTGCTTGCGGCGCTGCGTGACCCACAGGCTGGCCATGCCGACGATGCCGCTGGCGGTGATCAAGAGCAGCAACACGCTCACCGTCACCAGCATCCAGGCCAGCGCGTTGTCGGCGCGGTAGCGGTCGGTGCGGAATTCGGCCATGGTCTTGGCCCGGACGATCACCGGCGTCGGCGACGAGGCGCGCAGCGCCGCCTCGGCCTCCTTGATCACGCGGTCCATCTGGCCCGGCTCGGCGCGCAGCGTGTAGCTGGTGGCGTTGTCGCCGGTCAGGCGGGTCGGCACGATGGTGGAGAATTCGCCGCGCTCGCCGATCTGGGCGTTCGGCGTTTGCAGCCGCTCGATCACGCCCACCACGCGCGCCTCCCTGGCCTTTTCGCCGGTGCCGAAATAAAAGGTCTTGCCGACCACGCCGGCCGCGCCCGGCCACAGTTTTTCGCCCTGCTGGCGGGTGATGATGGCGACCTTGGGGTAGTCGTCGCTGGTGTTCTCGTCGATCTCCAGGATCTCGTTGGGCAGGAAGTCGCGCCCCTCGACCAGTTGCAGGCCCCAGGTCTTCACCAGCGAATCGGGGGTGACGTAGGTGCTGGTGGTGGCGGTCGACTTGACCTGCCGGCGGTCGGACGCCACGCCGGTGTAGTTGCCCGAGCGCGACAGCGGCATCTGGGTGGTGATGGCCACCGACGCCACGCCCGGCACGGCGCGCAGCGTCGCCGTTTCGCGCTGCTGGGCCGCCAGCTCCGGCTGGTGGCCGGCGTTCTGCAGGCGGCGCACCTGCAGGTTGAAGACGTCGGCTTCGTTGGCGACGCCGCTGGCGCGCGCCGACACCGCCTGGCGCACTTGCACGATATGCAGGGCGTTGGCCAGGATGGCCAGGCTCAGGGCGACCTGCACGGCCACCAGGATGGGGCCGGTCTTGTTGCGCAGCAGTGCCGACAGGATGGGGCGGATTTCCATGACAGCTCCTTATTGGGATTTGAGTTGCAGGGCGGGCGTGACCTGGCAGGCGCGCCAGGTCGGCAGCAGGCCGGCCAGCACGGCCGACAGCACCGCCATCGCGAACGTGGTCAGCAGCATGATCCAGTCCATATGGGCCACCACCGTCAGCGCCTTCGACTGCATGGCGATCAGCGCCAGCGCGCCGAAGGCCAGCAGCAGGCCGAGCGCGCCGCCGACCAGGCCGACCACGGTGGTCTCGATCAGGAACTGGTGGAAGATTTCGCGGCGCGAGGCGCCCAGAGCGCGGCGGATGCCCACTTCGGCGGCGCGCACCGAGAACTTGGCCAGCAGCAGGCCTATCGTGTTCACCAGGCACAGCACCAGGAAGCCGAACGCCAGCCAGGCCGACAGCTTGCTGTCGTTGCCGACCACCTTCATGAAGTCCAGCCATTCGCGCACGTCGTACAGCTTGTTGGGGGCGTTGCGCGGCAGGCGGCCCAGCTTGCGCTGTTCGGCGGCGTAGCTGTCGAGGTAGCTCTGCAGGTTGGCGCGCTCGCCGGCGCTGCGGGTCTCGAACCAGAACTGGATCCAGGTGCACTCGGAATCGAGGAAAGCCTGGTAGCCGGGGGCGATGTCGTCGGAGCAGCTGGTGCTGCCGTTGCGCGGCATCTCATTGCGGATCGCCGTGGCGAAGGGCACGAACATGTCATCCTCGTCGCTGAAGGCGCCGTCGCTGCTGCCGATGATGCGGTGGAAGCGCGGCACCACCTTCCAGTTGTCGAGCACGCCGACGATCTGGTACTGCTGGCCGGCCATGGTCAGGCGCTGGCCGACCGGGTCGGTGTCGCCGTACAGCTTTTCCGACAGCTTGCGGCCCAGCACCACGACGTTGGCGCCGCCCTTGTCGTCGGCCGGGCTCCATGGCTGGCCGTGCAGGAAGGGGGCGTCGAACATATTGAAGTAGTCGCCGGCCACGGCCAAGCCGCGCGCGGTGAACACGCCGATGTCCTTGCGCGCCGGCTCGACCGCCAGGCCGGTGCCGAAGATCGCGGTGGCGCGCTCGGCCGCTTTGCTGTTGAGGAGGTTGAGCGTGTCGCGGTAGCTCAGCTGGTTGTCGTTGGGCTCGTCGCCGGGCTTGTAGCCCTTGACCGGGCCGTTGTCGACCAGCGGCACGAACAGGCGCTCGCTCTTGGACGGGATCGGGTCGCCCGACATCACGTGCAGGATGGTCAGGGTGGCCACGCTGGCGGCCACGCCGACGGCCAGCGTCAGCACCATCAGCGCGGTCAGGGCCGGGTTGCGGCGCAGGCTGCGCAGCCCCAGCAGGAAATAGTATTGGAACATGTGGCGCTCCTTATGCGACATGGGAATTCGCGTCGAACAAGGTCGGCGCCTTGCGCACCAGGTCCGACACCTGGCCGTCGATGATGTGGACGTTGCGCTGCGAGCGCACCGCCAGTTCCGGGTCGTGGGTCACCATCAGGATGGTGGTGCCCTGGGCGTTGATTTCCTCCAGCAGCTCCATTACGCCGCGCGCCATCTGGGTGTCCAGGTTGCCGGTCGGCTCGTCGGCCAGCAGCAGCTTGGGCGAGCCGGCCAGCGCGCGCGCGATCGCCACGCGCTGCTGCTGGCCGCCCGACAGTTCGGCCGGGAAGTGCTTCATGCGCGAAGCCAGCCCGACCTTGGACAGCGCGTCCTCGATGCGCTCCTTGCGCTCGGCGGCGTTGAAGCCGCGGTAGCGCAGCGGCACGTCGACGTTGTCGAACAGTGACAGGTCGGGGATCAGGTTGAAGCCCTGGAAGATGAAGCCCAGCTTTTCGTTGCGCAGGCGCGAGCGGGCGTTGTCGTCCATGCCCTTGACGTTGACGCCGTCGAGGATGTACTCGCCGTCGGTGAACTCTTCGAGCAGGCCGGCGATGTTGAGGAAGCTGGTCTTGCCGGAGCCGGAAGGGCCGGTCACGGTGACGAACTCACCCTGCTTGACGTTGATCTCGAAGCCGCGCAGCGCGTGGGTTTCGATCATGTGGGTACGGTAGACTTTGCTCAGGTTTTGCATGCGCAGCATGGAGGGCCTCTTGGAAAAAAAAGTTATTGGTTGATCGAGACGCGCGCGGCGTTCTCGAACGTTTCGGTGCCGGAGATGACGACCTTGTCGCCCTGTTTCAAACCGCCGAGGATCTCCACCGCGGAGACGCTGGTGGCGCCCATCTTGATCGGGGTGCGGATGGCGATGCCGTCGCGCACCACATAAGCGAAGCGGCCGCCTTCGGACTCCACGAACGGGCCGCGCTGCAGCATCAGCGTGTTGGGTTTTTCATCGATCAGCAGGCGGGCGGTGACGCGCTGGTTCTGGCGCAGGCCGGCCGGCTGGGCCGCGGTGAAGCGCACCCGCGCCAGCACCTGGTTCTTGACCACTTCCGGCGACAGCGCCGACAGCCGGGCGTTGGCGTTACCGGTGCCGTAGTTGACGTCGGCGTTCATGCCCAGGCCGATGTCGGACACATAGGTCTCCGGCACCTCCAGCTCGACTTCCAGGCGCGACAGGTCGACCAGCGTCATCAAAGGCGCATTGGCCGGCACCACGCTGCGGTTGGCCACCGACAAGGTGCCGATGAAGCCGTCCACCGGCGCCCGCACGGTCAGCTCGTCGACCCGGCGCTGGGCGTTGGCCAGCGACAGCCGTTGACGGTCCAGCTCGTTGATCTTGGTCTTCAGTTCCAGCGCCACGTTGTCGCTTTCCAGCTCGGCCGCCTGGCCGGCGTGCCTGGCGCGGATCTCGGCCGAGTTCAGCGCGTCCTTGGCCTTCTGGTATTCGATCTTGGCGATGATGCCTTCGTTGGAGACGGCGTTGTAGCGCTCCAGCGTGCGCAGCGCCGACAGGCGGTCGATCTCGGCGGTGTCGGCGTCGCGCCGGGCCAGCAGCTTCTGCTTGCGAGCCAGGATCTTCTGGCGCTCGACCTCGGCCTCCAGCTGCAGGAAGCTCGATTGCTCGCGCTTGAGGGCGTCGGTCAGGTCGGGCGATTCCAGCACCGCCAGCACGTCGCCGCGCTTGACGGTGTCGCCGGCGGCCGCCTTCAGTGTCACCGTGGCCGGCGAGGCCGAGTACAGCGTCGGGCTGATGGCGGCGACGATGCGGCCGTTGACGGCGGCGTCGCGGATCAGCGTGCCGCGGCCCACTTCGGCGATGCGCAGGCGCGACAGGTTGACCGAATGGTCGCTGCCGCGCCAGGAGTGCAGCAGCGAGTAGGCCCCCGCCAGCAGGACGATGGCGCCGGCGGCGATGACCAGGCGGCGCTTGGCGGCCTGGCCCTTGGGGGCGGCGATGACGGCGTCTTGATTGGAGGTGTCGCGTATCATGATCGTGTAAGTGTGTGTAGATGTACAACGTTATGCAGAAACCGTGCCAGCACTTAAGTGTTTGATTTGATTGATGTTGGCTGCCGCTGTCCGTTGTCCGCGCCCTTGTCCGGTCGTCCGCCCTGTCCGGCCGCGCTTGATAAAACGGCAAGCGTGACCATGTGCAGCGCTGTCGCCCCCACCCGAGTACCGTATGAGCTTGCTTGACCGTTTGACCCGCTTGCTGCTGCCCGCCGAAACGCCGATAGCCGACTACCCCTTCGTCGCCAGCGACGTCGCGCGGTACCAGCGCACCGCCCACGCCGACGCCAGCGCGCTGGACGCGCAAACCTGGGACGACCTGCTGCTGCCGCAGTACAGCGCGCAGCTGGCGCGCCAGACCAGCATCTTCGGCCAGCAGGAGCTGCACCGGCGCCTGCACGCGGACGGTGGCACGGTGGCCGCGTCCGCCGTCCGCGTGCGGACACTGGCGCAGGACGCCGGACTGCGGCAACGGCTGCACGCCGCCTGCTCGGGCTTGCGCCGCGCCGACCGCGAGATTAGCGACACCCTGTTCGGCGCCGTCTTGCCGCCGGCGCCGCGCTGGCTGGCGCTGCTGCCGTGGCTGCCGCTGGGCTTGCTGCTGTCGGTGGCGCTGGCGCTGGTCACCGGCGTGGTGGCCTTGTGGGGCGTGGTGGTGCTGCTGTGGCTGGCGCTGATGGCGGTGCAGATGCGCCATCACGAAGCGGTCGAGGAATGGGGCCGCAGCCTGGCCACGCTGCAGCAAATGCTGCGCGCCCACAGCCTGCTGGCCGCGCTGGACGATCCGCTGACGGCGGGCCTGCGCGCGGACGCGGCGCAGGCGGGCAAGCTCAATCGCAAGATCGCCCAGTCGGCGGCCGGCAACCTGCCCGGCGTGCGCGAGTACCGCGACTGGCTGTGGCAGATGAATGTGCGCCACTACTTCGACAGCCGCGAAGCGGTGCGCGGCGACCTTGAATTCCTGCGCGGCAGCTTCCAGCGGGTGGCGGCGCTGGAGGCCGACCTGGCGCTGGCGCCGCGCTATTGCTGGGCCGAGCAGGGCGGCGCCGTCACGCTGGAGCAGGTGGTGCATCCGCTGCTGGCGCAGGCCGAGCCGCTGTCGTTCGCGCTGGCGGGGCAGGGCGCCTTCATCTCCGGGCAGAACGGCATCGGCAAGAGCACCCTGCTGCGCACGGTGGGGCTGAACCTGATCATCGCCCGCGCGTTTGGCTTCTGCTATGCGGAGCGGGCGGTCACGCCGCTGCTGCCGGTGTATTCCAGCATGCAGAGCGAGGATGCGCTGGACGGCGGCGAGAGCCTCTACATCGCCGAGCTGCGCCGGGCGCGCGAGCTGCTGGCGCTGGCCGAGCGGGCGCCGGCGGTGTTCATCATCGACGAGATTTTCCGCGGCACCAACCACCTGGAATCGATCTCGGCGGCGGCGGCGGTGTTGCACACGCTGTCGCAGCAGGGCACGGTGATCGTCTCCTCGCACAACCTGGTGCTGGCGCCGCTGCTGCAGGAGCGCTTGACGCCGTGGTGCGTCAGCCGCGTCGGTGATGGACTGCGGGTGGCGCCGGGCGTGCTGGCCGATACGAACGGTATTGCCTTGCTGGCGGCGCGCGGTTTCGACCAAGCCATCTCGCTGAAGGCTGGCCGCGTGTTCGACTGGCTGAGTGCGCAAGCGCAAAGTCCGCAGCGGCAACAAGCCGCCGCCGGCGTTCTGTGATGACTTTCTGTTGAGTTAACAAATAAATAAGGTTAGTATATTTGAATTGCATATATGTAAAAATTGGCAAATAGGAACATGCCGATGTATGCAATGCCTGTGAACTTAACCATTCTTTTTGGGGACCATACAAATGTCGTCGACGACTTTCGAAATCGAAAAACTGTACATTGAATTCTTTAATCGTCCTGCAGACGCAGGCGGCCTGCAATACTGGAGCAACGCGGCCAACAACGGCGCCACCATTACCCAGATCGCTCATGCCATGGAAAACTCGGTCGAGTACCACGCGGCCTTTACGCAGAGCTGGAACGACGGTGTGGCGTCCAGCGTCGACCATGCCTTCATGAACATGTTTGACCGCCATGCCAGCATGGCCGAACTGTCGACCTGGGGCGTGAAATTGTACGGCGCCCTGGTCGAGCACACGCCGACCTCCGACGTGATCATGCAGATCGGCGATGCCGCCGTCGGCGCCGATCTGCAGCACCTGATGCAAAAAGTCACCGACGCCGTGCCGGTTCAACTGGTCGGCGTGCAAACGCACGAAGCGGTACACGCAGCCATCGCCTAAACAGGCTGGCATCCGCGGCCGGGTCCCGCTCACCCGGTCGCGGAGTTGATTTCTTAAAAAATTTGGCCTATTATTTCTGTAACGACAGAAATGAGAGAAATGCCATGACCCTCGCACCGACCATCCAAAAATACATCCTGCACTGGGGGGAGATGGGCACGCGCTGGGGTGTCAACCGCACGGTGGCGCAGATCCATGCGCTGCTGTTCCTCGTCAACCGGCCGCTGCCGGCCGAGGAAATCGCCGACACGCTGGGCGTGGCGCGTTCCAACGTCAGCAACAGCCTGAAGGAATTGCAGGGCTGGGGGCTGGTGCGCATCAGCCATATCGCCGGCGATCGCCGCGACCACTTCGTCGCCCTGCAGGATGTGTGGGAAATCTTCCGCGTCATCGTCGAGGAACGCAAGAAGCGCGAGATCGACCCCACGCTGACGGTGTTGCGCGAATGCGCGCTGGAGGCCGAGAATGATCCGGCGCTGGAGGCGGCCACCAAGGTCAAGATGGACCAGGTGCTGGATTTCCTGGAAATGCTGACCACCACCTACGGCGACTACAAACACCTGCCGCCCGCCACCATGCAGCGCTTCCTGAAGATGGGCGGCAAGGTGGCGCGCCTGCTGGGCGGGGACTGACATAAGCATCCCTTGCGCTAAACATTTCACTTTATATTTCTGTTTTTACAGAAATAACGGACAAAATCATGGCGGCGAGACCCTGGCTGGTGCGGTGGATTTACTTGACGGTGGCGGCGCACCTGGTGGTCGGCGTGCTGTTGCCGTTGTGCGCGGGGGCTGCCATCACGGAGGGCTATCGTCGCGGCATCGAGGCCTTCTTCTTCGGCACGGATGCGCCCGCCGCTGGCCAGGCGCTGCACGTGTGGTGGCTCTCGCTGTTCGGCCCGACGGTGCAGGCGGCGGCGATCTGGATGGCCGGCCTGGCCGTCATCGGCGACCAGCAACGCAATGGCTTCGCCTGGGCAGTGCTGATCCTCGGCCTGTTGGTGTGGGCGCCGCAGGACATGCTGATCTCGGCGCGCGCGCATTGCTGGATCAACCTGTGGATCGATACGCTGGCGCTGGCGGTCATGCTGCCGCCGCTGCTGTGGCTGTGCAAGCTCGACCTGGCATCCAAACATAGAAAGGCAACGTCATGAATACCCATTTTCTGGCCTTGCAGTTGATGGCCTTCCAGGGCTGCCTGGGGGCGTTCGACACGCTGTACCACCACGAGCTGACCGAAGCGCTGCCCGGCCGCGCCAGCGCGCGGCGCGAACTGGCGATCCACGCGCTGCGGGCGATGATCTACAGCGCCTTGTTCATCGGCCTGGCCGGCTGGGCGTTCCACGGCGCGTGGGCCTGGGTGCTGCTGGTGGTGTTCTCGGTTGAGATCGTGCTGACGCTGTGGGACTTCGTGGTCGAGGACCGTACCCGTCTGCTGCCGGCGACCGAGCGCGTGACCCACACCGTGCTGGCGATGAACGGCGGCGCCTTCATTGCGCTGCTGGCGCTGAACACGCCGCAGTGGCTGGCCATGCCGACCGCGCTGGCCTGGCAACCGCAAGGCGCGCTGAGCGTATTCCTGGCGCTGTGCGGCGTCGGCGTCGGCCTGTCCGGCGTGCGGGATGCGTTGGCCTCCAGGGAGATCGGCAAGCTGGCGCTGCGCGACGGCGCCGCCACCGAGTTGCGTTTCGGCCCGCCGGGGCGCAGCTTCCTGGTGACCGGCGCCACTGGCTTTATCGGCCAGCGTCTGGTGCGCGCGCTGCTGCGCGACGGGCAGCGCGTGACGGTGCTGACGCGGCAGGTGCGCCAGGCCGCGTGGCTGTTCGACGGCCGCGTCGATTGCGTGGACAGCATGACGCAATTGCCAACGTCGCGCCGCATCGATGTCGTGATCAATCTGGCGGGCGCGCGCATCTTGGGCTGGCGCTGGACGGCGGCGCGGCAGGCGGCGCTGCGCGCCAGTCGCGTCGAGCTGACCAACAAATTGGTGGCGTGGATCGCCACGGCCGAGTACAAGCCGGCCATGCTGGTGTCGGCTTCGGCGATCGGCTACTACGGCATACAGCGCCGGGGCGACGATGCCGTGCTGACCGAGAACGACGGTCCGCAGGCGATGTTCATGTCCGACCTGTGCCGCGAATGGGAGCAGGCGGCGCAAGGCGCGGCGGCCCACGGGGTGCGCGTGGCGTGCACGCGCTTCGGACTGGTGCTGGGCACGCAAGGCGCGCTGCCCATGATGTTGTTGCCCATCAAGTTGGGCTTGGGCGGGCCGTTGGGCGGCGGCGCGCAATGGCTGTCGTGGATCCATATGGCCGACGTCATCGGCGGTATTGCGCACCTGTGCCGTTCGGGCGAGGCGGGCGTCTACAACTTCACGGCGCCGGAAAGCCTGACGCAGGCACAGTTCAGCCGTGTGGCGGCGGGCGTGCTGCGGCGTCCCTTCGGCTTCCCCACGCCGGGCTGGCCGATGCGGCTGATGCTGGGCGAGCAGGCGGACTTGCTGCTGGAAGGCCAGCGGGTCGCTCCCGCGCGGCTGCTCGAGAGCGGCTATGCGTTCCGCTATCCGCAGCTGGAAGGCGCGCTGCGCAGCCTTGCATAGCGGATGCCCCAGCGGGAGACCCCCGATTCAATTGAATCACTCTTGCTCGAAATGAACTTCTGAGGTGTAATGCGGGGCCAAAGCATAGCAAATAAATAACCCCGCCCCCAATGCTAGATCTCCTGACCAGTTTCACTCAAGAAACCCGCCTGCTGCGCCTGACAACGCCGCTGGGGGCGGACGCCCTCGTCGTCGAATGCCTGCGCGGCGAAGAAGGCGTCAGCCAGTGCTATGCGCTGCATGTGACGGCGCTGTCGAGCAATGCCGACATTCCGCTGAAATCGTTGCTGGGCCAGCCGGCGCTGCTGGAACTCGATACCGCGCTCGGCGGCGGGCCGCGCTATTTCCACGGCCACGTCACCGACGTCGCCCTGCTGGGCGCCGATGGCGGCCTGGCGCGCTATGCGCTCACTCTCGGCCCGTGGTACAGCTTCCTGCGCCATGGCCGCGACAGCCGCGTGTTCCAGGACAAGAACGTGCTCGACATCCTGTCGGCGCTGTTTCAAAGCTGGGAGAGCGTGGGCAAGCTGGTGCCGGACTGGCGCTTCGACGTGCAGGACCCGGGCGCCTATCCGGTGCGCTCGCTGACCTGCCAGTACCAGGAATCCAACCTCGACTTCGCTGAACGGCTGATGCGCGAGGAGGGTCTGTTCTACTACTTCGAACACAGCGGCGCGCCCGACAGCGACACCTTCGGCAGCCACGTCATGGTGATCGCCGACCACAACGGCAGCTTCCAGCCGAATGCGCAGCCGGTGGTGCGCTTCAGCCAGCCCGGCGCCGTGATGCGCGAGGACAGCATGGACCGCTGGCGCACCGAGGCGCGCTGGACGCCGGACACGCTGGAACTGTCCAGCTGGGACTACCGCAGCAACGACACGCGGCCGGTCGCCGCGGCCGGCGCGGTGATCGGCGCGCAGTCGCACAGCAGCCGCGACACGCCGGGCGCCTACGCCTACCAGTCGCGCGAGCACGGCCAGCGCATCGCCGACCAGCAGTTGCAGGCGCTGGAAGTGACGCGCGAAACCCATGTGGGCGCGGGCACGGTGCGCACGCTGGCGCCCGGCACGACCTTCACGCTGACCGGCCAGGCCCAGCTCGACCTGGCGGCCGGCGACAGCGAGCGCACCTTTGTCGCCCTGCGCGTGCTGCATCTGGCGCACAACAACCTGAGCACGGACATCAAGCACCAGGTCAGCGGCCTGCTGGGGCTGAACGCGCTGGCGCAGACCATCGCCAGGGAGCAATCCGGCAGCCTGCACGCGGTGGGCCAGGACAAGGGCGAGCGCCCGCTGTACCGCAACCGCGTCGACGCCATCCGCAGCAGCGTGCCTTACCGCAGCAGCGACGTCGACGGCCATGGCCGCGTGCTGCATCCCAAGCCGACCGTGCGCGGCCAGCAGACCGCCGTGGTGGTGGGGCCGGCCGGCGCGGTCATCCACACCGACCGCGACCACCGCATCAAGGTGCAGTTCCACTGGCAGCGCGGCGGCCAGAGCCACAGCCGCCTGAATCATCCGGCGCCGGACGGCCACAGCGGCGCGCCCGGCGACGACCAGGCCGGCACCTGGGTGCGGATCGCCACGTCGCTGGCGTCGGTGGCCGGCGCCAACTGGGGCGCGGTGGCGGTGCCGCGCATCGGCAGCGAAGTGCTGGTCGACTTCATCGACGGCAATATCGACCGGCCGGTGGTGATCGGCAGCGTCTACAACGGCAGGGGGCAGGGCGACGCCCAGCACAACCAGGTCAGCCAGGGCGCCGGCGCGGCGACCGGCAATGCGCCGGCCTGGTTCCCCGGCGACGGCGGCGCGCACGCGCATCCGGCGGTGCTGTCGGGCATCAAGTCGCAGGCCATGGCCAGCAGCCAGGGCGGCAGCGGCGCCTACAGCCAGATGGTGTTCGACGATACGCCGGGCGAGTCGCGCGTGGCCTTGCAGCGGCATGCGGCGGCGTATCTGGGCACCGATGAATTGAATCTCGGCCATCTGCGCCATCAGACTGACAACCAGCGCTTGCAGACGGCGGGCTTCGGCGCCGAACTGAAGACAGAACACAGCGCCGCGTTGCGCGCCGGTCAGGGCATGCTGCTGTCGACCGACGCCCGCAACGGCGGCAACGGCCAGCAGTTGGACAGCAGCGAAGCGCGGGCGCAGATCGACGCCGCCCGGCAGTTGCAGCAAAGCCTGGCCGAAACGGCGCAGAAGCATAACGCCAGGCTGAAGGACGGCAAGGGCGGCGACGAGCCCGCAGCGGAGCGGCTGCCGGCGATCGCGGCCATGGCCGCTGCGGCCAAGGTCGTGGCCGGTATGCAGGCCGGCGGCGGCGGCGAGGCGGGCGGCGCCGGGCAGGTGACGGCGTACAGCGAGCCGCATCTGCAATTGTCCGGTCCGGGCGGTATCGCGGCCACCACGCCGGCCAGCGCGATCGTGCGCGCGGGCGCGACGTCGAGCCTCAGCGCCGGGCAGGACGTGAACTTCGCGGCGCAGGGCAGCAGCATGCATTTGGTGAAGGACGGCATCAGCCTGTTCACCTACGGCAAAGCCAGCAGCGCCGACAAGCCGAACCAGGAAACCGGCATTAAATTGCACGCGGCCAGCGGCAAGGTCAGCGTGCAGAGCCAGTCGGACGTTACCAAGGTTACCGCCGACAAGCTGATCACCGTGGCCAGCGTGGGCAAGAGCGTGACCGTGGCGGCCAAGGAGCATGTGATGCTGACGGCGCAGGGGGCGTTCCTCAAGCTGGAGGGCGGCAACATCATGATCCACGGGCCGGGGACGATGACGTTCAAGGCGTCGATGAAGGAGTTGACGGGGCCGGCCAAGGGCGCTCCAGAGTTGCCGCATCTGCCTAGTCTCGCGCCGGTTACCCTGGCCCCTGGCGAAAAGGTCTTCAGCACCCGGGTTGATGCGGCGGGATTATTTGAGGACGCGGCGGCTGCTGCAGGCGCCGCATATGTCATTCAGCGACAGGACGGCACGCTGCTGAAAGGTAATTTGGATCAGTACGGCCGTACGGCACGCCTGTTCACCCCGGCGTCGGAACAGGTGACGGTGCTGGTCGGCGATGGTGAATGGGAAATTTTAGAGGATTCCGAATATGACTAAGAACAAGTTTGTGCTGGCCGCGGTATTGAGCGCCAGCCTTGCCCTGTCGGCATTGACCGCGTGTACCGCGGCAGAATCCGGCAATGGTGATACGGCTGCGGATCAAGCGGTGATCGCTTCATACAATACGCAATTATTTAGCCTGTTGATGAACAAGAAAAGTCTGGTGGATGGGAAGAATCACTATCAAAAAGAATTTGATCTTGCGTTTGATTCCCTGCTGGCCAAGTCGGCGCTGGCGAAATCTACGAAACTTGCGGTCCCTTTGAAGAAGCGCTTGCTGAGCGGCCCACAACCTGAGCCGGCAGTCGTGCAGGACAAGCACAGCGGCCGTCAATATGTCTATTACGAAGCCTGCCAGGCGCACGCCTGCGATGAGACCAATCTGGCGTTGTTGTATGCGCCGGTCTCGAAAACCATGTTGGCCCGCTTGCACCTCGACGGCAAGGACGAGTATCTGGGCGATCCCTCGCCGGCAGAAAAGACGCTGCTGGACCATCCCAAAAATGCACCTTAAAGACGGTCTAATATGAGCAAGGGAGATATCGACGCATTCCTTAAAGCGTTGTTTCAGCGTGAAGCGGGAAAAAACACCCAGGTGATCAACTACGCTGGTTATATCGGCAAATATCAATTTGGCGAGAGCGCGCTGGTGGACCTGGGTTATTACACCGCGGACGGCACCAAGGAGAACGATTGGGACGGCAAGTGGACCGGCAAGCATGGCATCAAGCAGCGCAGTGATTTCCTCGGCAGCGAACAGGCTCAGGATGTGGCGGCGAAGGAGTGGGTGGAGCTGCTGTGCAAACGGATGAAGAAAATGAAGCTCGATGCCTATATCGGCAAGACGATCAAAGGCATCAAGATCACCGAGTCGGGCATCATCGCGGGCGCGCATTTGAAAGGGTTCGGCAACGACAAGCATCCAGGGGTTGCGCAGTTCCTGCGGTCAAACGGTGCGATTGACGCGACGGATGGCTTGAAGACCAGCGTGTCTCATTATGTCGAGCTGCTGGCCGACTATGATCTGGGGTGCTGCAATAAACTGACCGTGGCGTTCGCTGAAAAGAAAACGGGCGCGCCAATTTCGGGGCTCGATGTCCTAGTGGAGAAGAACGGCAAACCTCATGCATCCGCCAAGACCGACGGCAATGGCGTGCTGCCACCCGTGCATGGGTTCAGTGCAGGTGACCAGTATCGGATATTCGTTGCGAAGCTGTCGGGCGGTTACAAGTTGTTGAAGGCCGGCGTGATGAGAGATGTGGACGCCAGTTTGGCATTCTTGAGCCCGAAGGCAAAGACCACCACCTCGACGGATCAGCATAAAGGCCCTCCTGCTGAAAAAAAAGCGCCTCCCGCGCCCGCTCCGCCGAAACCGGCACCTAAGGTGGAGCGACCGAAGGATCGCCCGGAGTTCACCAGCATCAAGCCGATCGAACCCGATCTACTCGATAAAAATTCGGCGATATGGGACAGGCTGCAGGCGCTGCCAGCCGTGGCAGTGGAACCATTCGCCGCCTCGTCAGAAACGTCGTCGGCGGAGCCGCCAATTCCGGTCACGGCGGCTGAGTCCGAGGAGGCGCCACAGCCTGCTGCGGAGACTGCGCCGCAGACATCGGTTGAGCAAGCAAAGGTCGCAGCAGCGGAGGCCACGCCATCGGCGGATTCGACGCCTGCCGCTGCGGCGTCGCCGTTACCTGCTGCCATCCCGTCGCCATCGCCATCGCCGTCGTCGCCTGCCGTCGCGTCAGCCGCTGCCGCCCCATCGCCTGCGGCGCCGCCGGCGGCCCAAAAGCCGGCTGCAGCGGCAGCTTCGGTCGAGGCTGAAAAAACCCGTAGCGTAAAAGGGCATCCGAAAGCGGTCGCAAAGAAAGCACCTCCACCGCCGCCGCCACCACCACCAGCGACCAAGATGCAAAAGACGATTCCCGGGTTACTTTTCCCTCTTGAGGAGCGGCCCGCGGAGTCTTACCATGATGGCGCGCGGCGCTTTGGTTCGAACCGCAGCGGCGGAACACGCAAGCACGCCGGTATTGACCTTTACGCGCCAGTGGGTACCCCGGTACGTGCGATGGCGGATGGGGTGGTTCTGCAAGTCTATGCGTTTTATGAAGGTACCTGGGTCATTGAAGTAAATCACGGCACGTTTATCGCTCGCTATGGCGAGGTTGCCCACAAAGGCATTGAGGTGAAGGCGCTCGACGAGGTGAAGCGCGGACAAAAACTGGGTACCGTTGGAAAGCTGAATAACCTGGACATATCCATGTTGCATCTGGAACTATATGGTACGACGGAGAACCCCAAAGAAAAAGGTAAAGCCCTGACGCAAAAGACGCGGCAGCCATTTCAACGCCGGGATGATCTGATCAACCCGACGGAAAGCATCGACCAGGCAGTATTGGAGTAATAATGAATTTAAACTTTGTCAAATCGCTGCGCGCCGGTGCGCTTTTGGTGTTGGCCGTGGGGGCAGTGCAGGTTGCTTGCGCGCGTCAGGAGTCGCCTGCGGCCGCGCCGGCAGTGGCGCAGCAAGCGCCGCTGGGTGTGGTGATCGGTGCATTGGCGGACTATAAGACCTTCCGTCTCAAGAGCGCCCAGTTCCACGCGATAATCGCGCCATATTGCACCAGGGTCCGTGATAAAGCCCAAAAGCCGATGATACTTTGGGAATATACGTGTTCGCCGGAATCCGGTATTACTGGAATCAGCATGGACTCGCGGGAAGGGCTCGGCGAGCCGCTTCCGAACTACATGATGTCGATAGTCGTGGACTTCCCGGCAGACCGTTTTCCGGCTATTCAGGCATTAGTGGTGAAGAATCTGGGCCGTCCCAAAAAAAGCGGAAGTGATCATTTGGAATGGCGGTATTCCCGCGACAAGTTCTTAAATCAGAATGGAAATCCTGTAGTCAATCTGTCTCGCGAAGACGGTGAGAGCGCCTCTCTGCAAATCGTGTTAGAGCAGGGGCCGTGACGCAGCGAGAGAAATATATCGGTACGGTCTTGTTGATACTGACAACTCAAGTTGCCCGTGCGGTTCGGTGAGCGAACTGTTGGTCGCTGGGAGAGCATTTGCAGGAGCAAGTCTTGATGCTGTCGCTACCGTATGTAACGCCGGTATCTCTTTGCTCGGCACCGGAATTTCGGTGCGAGTGGCGGGGATGGAGCAGGTATGTACGAAGATCGCTAAGGACAGAAAACAGATGAGACTGAAACCCGTGAGAATGATTTCTGCGCTGATGTTCCTGGTCGCCGCATGGGGAAATGCCGATAGGTCTGTACGTGGTCTGGATTAAACTGTCGGAACATCCGTAGGCGCGCTGCTGTTCATGCGCGCGAAGTCGGCGGAAATTACGCCGGCGCTGGCGCGGGCCGCATTGGTGGGGGGGGAAGTACAGGCTTCACATTTTGGCGAGACGTCGGTTTATGAGGGTTCGCGTTAAGGGCATCCTGTCCCAGTTGGCTTAACAACGTATGCGCCGCCCTGCCCATCGACGACCAGCAGGGCGCTGCCTGGCCCGGCCACCTCTGCCGCTAGCACGCCGCCCGGCTTCCACCAGGCGCTGCGGCCCACCGCCGCATAACCGCCCGACGGCGCGGCGTGATTCGCCATCAGCACGCCCATGCCGAAGTCGCTGGCGTAGCGCTGCAGTTTGGCTGCGTCGTTTGCGTAGCCCGTTTCGGAAATCAGCACTCCCGCCAGATAGATCGAAGCTCCGTCCGCCGCCGCATCCGCAGCGTGCCGGTATTGCGTGGCGTCGGCGCAGATCGCCTGGGCGTAACGCTGCCCGTTCATCTCTTGGCAGTGCGCGCCCATCGGCCCCGGTCGCGCGTACAGCTCTTCGCCCGGATGCAGGTACTGCTTTCGGTAGACGGTGGTCGTGCCGTCGGGCAGGAAGGTGATCGCGGCGATGTGGGGCAGGGCGCCGTCGCCGAGCGGGGCGCCGGCGATGATGCGCATGCCGGTCGCCACTGCGGCGTCGCGCAACGGCGCCAGGCGCGCATCGTCCGGCGTCAGCAGGCAGTCGCGCAGCAGCGGCAGCTCATAGCCGCACAGCGACAGTTCGGGAAACAGCAGCAGCTCCACTCCCTCGGCATGGGCCGCCTCGATGAAACGCAAATGGATGGCGAGGTTGGCGTCGATGTCGCCGGCGATGGACGGCGATTGCGCGGCGGCGATGCAGATGCCCATTACTTCTCCTGTTTCAGCGGCTTGCCCTTGTCGATCACTTCGCGGCAGTCGCCCTTGAAGCTGGCGTTGTCATAGTTGCTCCAGCCGTAGCTGTCGACGTAGCGCTTGTGCTGCTTGAACTGTTTGTTGACGAAGCTCCACTCCAGCCGCTCGTCGTCGTACTCGATATCGCCCAGGTCCAGCAGCGTGTGGAAGATGTTTTCCGTCGCCAGCCGCGCCTTGCGGTGGCGGACCAGCTGCTTCACCTTTTCCGGATAGCGCGCCTTGTATTCGTCCGAGTACCACACCAGCGCCGGTACGTGGAATTCAAACTGCGTGTTGTGGCCATGGAAGGCCAGGTTGCAGCTATTGTCGTACAGCGTCTGGCCGTGGTCGGCCACGTAGACCATCGAGCCCAGCTGCTGCGTGTCCTTCAGCTGGTGGATCACCTGCGACAGGAACCAGTCGGTGTACAAGATGGAATTGTCGTAGCTGTTGTTGAGCTGCGGCTTGATCTTGGTGTCGGTGTAGACCGGCTTGTCGACGCCGAACAGCGACGGCTGCCATTTGTCGAATTCCTTCGGATAGCGCTGGCTGTAATTCCAGTGGTTGCCCAGCGTGTGCAGCACGATCAGCTTTTTCGGCGCCGGGTCGGCGATGGCGTGCTGCAAGGGCTCCAGCAGGATCTGGTCGAAGTTGGAGTTGTTGGTGAAGCCGCCCAGGTTCATGAACTGGATCACGTTCGCCTCCTTGGCGAACACCGACACCGGCGTGTCGAACTGGCCGAACGAGATCTGGTTGGACAGCCACCAAGTCTTGAAGCCCGCTTCCTTATATGCGGTCAGGAAGGATTTTTCCGAGAAGCCGTCCTTCAGGCTCTGCATCGCCGGCTTGCGCGAGATGATCACCGGCACCGACAGCCGCGTCGCCGATACCGCCGTGATGACGTCCGGCAGCGTGACCAGGTTGGCTTCCTGCTTGAGCAGTGGGGTGGTGTCGCGTTGGTAGCCGTTGATGCCCCAGCGGTCGTAGCGCGACGATTCGCCGATCACCATGATGACGATTTCCGGCGTGTCGTTCTTCTCCGGCTGGTGCGCCTTGAAGCTGAAGCTGCTGCTGCGCCGGCCCAGGTCGGCCAGGTATTCGCGCTCCTTGACGAAGTCGACGCCGCGCGCGGTCAGGCCGAACGGCCACGACGAGGCGAAGTTGTCGAAGCCCAGCGGCGAGCGCATCCACCACGGCAGCTGCGCCAGTTGCCAGCCGCTGCGGCCGGCGCCGGCGATGGCGGCGTGCTCGGGCGAGCTGTCCTCTTCGGCGTCTTCCTCCTCTTCCTCCTCGGAGGCGGCGTCGCTGGCATCGGCCGAGGCGGTGATGCCGACATGGCTGTGCGCGGAACCGAGCGCCGAGCCGATGGCCGAACCCAGCGCCGACCCGGCCGGCCTGGCGCTGGCCGGCTTGATGCTGGCCGCCGCCGATGCAGGGGCCGAGGCCTTCTGCGCCGGCTTGGCGCGGACGCCGAATTCCCAGCCGTAGACCCACAGCGCGGACAGCGCCGCTAATAAAAGCAGCGCGCTCCAACGCGACTTGCCGCGCCAGGCCAGCATCGGGCTGCGGCGGGCGGCCAGCTGCACCGCGATCCACCAGGCGATCGCCGCCAGCATCACCGCGCCCATCAGCCACACTTTGCGGCCGAGGAATTCCAGCGCCTCCCTGGGGCTGGTCTCGGCGATGATGCCCAGGTGGTGGGTGGAGATGCCCTGGCCATAGTAGATGAACAGGTACAGCTCGGTCGGCAGCGCCAGGAAGGCCGGCAGCAGCAGCCAGTGGAACCAGGCCGGGCGCTGCAGCACGCTCCACACCGCGACCCAGGCCAGCAGCTCGACCAGCAGGATGTGCGTCAGCTCCGGCACTTGCCGCCCCAGCAGGATGGGCACGCAGGGCACCAGCGACAGCAGCAGGTAGCTAGACAGCACGAACAGGGGAGCGGGGCGCAACAAAGATCGCATAGACAGGGAAGGTTGGAGATTGTCTGCTATTATCAAGTGTTTCCTGACCTTTCAGCTAGTGTTTGCGTACCCGCCGAGGCCGCATTCCGCCGCGAAATAGATTGACTGGTATTCCAACCACGTCTATACTCGCGAGTTCTCAATTTATTCTGCACATCGTATACGCTGTTTCAGGCCGCTCCTTGCGAGTGGCTATTCGCGCCTCCGTTGTTCCTGTAGATCGAGACGAGGTTTTAGTCGCCGGACAGTCGTCCGGGTTATTAATGTTGTAATTTTGTTGGGTTTATAACGATGCCAACCATCAATCAACTGATTCGCAATCCACGCGTCGCTCTGACCGTGAAAAGCAAATCGCCGGCGCTGGAAAACAGCCCGCAAAAGCGCGGTGTTTGCACCCGTGTGTACACCACCACTCCTAAAAAGCCTAACTCGGCGCTGCGTAAAGTAGCCAAAGTTCGCCTGACCAACGGTTTCGAAGTTATTTCGTACATCGGCGGTGAAGGCCACAACCTGCAAGAGCACAGCGTTGTCCTGCTGCGCGGCGGTCGTGTAAAGGATTTGCCAGGTGTGCGTTACCACATGGTTCGCGGTGCACTGGATACCCAGGGCGTTAAAGACCGTAAGCAAGCTCGCTCGAAATACGGTACCAAGCGTGCCAAGCAAGCCAAGAAGTAATCTGCTTTAAAAGTTTTCGCTCAGTGGCAGCTAACTAAGTGAATGTAATCGACCGTAGTGGTCGAGTAAGTGGTCGGCTATGATGGCCCTCCGCGAGAGTGCGAATCCCATATCTGCGCACCTCAACTGAAGATTGAAAGGAATTGATATGCCACGTCGTCGTGAAGTACCCAAGCGCGAGATTCTGCCGGATCCAAAATTCGGCAACACGGATGTCGCCAAGTTCGTGAACGTTCTGATGCTGTCCGGTAAAAAATCGGTCGCAGAAAACATCATCTACGGTGCCTTCGAGCACATCGCAGCCAAGTCGGGCAAAGATCCGTTGGAAGTGTTCGCTACCGCGATCAACAACGCCAAGCCACTGGTTGAAGTGAAATCCCGTCGCGTCGGTGGTGCAAACTACCAGGTGCCGGTTGAAGTGCGCCCAGTGCGTCGTATGGCTCTGTCCATGCGCTGGCTGCGTGAAGCTGCGAACAAGCGCAGCGAAAAATCCATGCCACAACGCCTCGGCGGTGAGCTGATGGAAGCGGCTGAAGGCCGCGGCGGTGCAATGAAGAAGCGTGACGAAGTTCACCGCATGGCTGAAGCGAACAAGGCGTTCTCGCACTTCCGCTTCTAATCAAATCGGCCGGACCCTGCGTGGTCTGGCTGTTATCTGTTGTTCGAGGCCGGGCTCATTTTTGTCAGCAAAAATGGCGCTCGGTTTTGTCCATTCAAAGATTTAGGAATAATTATGGCCCGCAAGACCCCCATCGAGCGCTACCGCAATATCGGTATCTCCGCTCACATCGATGCAGGTAAGACCACCACCACCGAACGCGTCCTGTTCTACACGGGCGTGAACCACAAGATCGGTGAAGTTCACGATGGCGCCGCCACCATGGACTGGATGGAACAGGAACAAGAGCGCGGCATTACCATTACCTCGGCAGCGACGACCTGCTTCTGGAAGGGTATGGCTAACAACTTCCCTGAGCACCACATCAACATCATCGACACGCCAGGCCACGTTGACTTCACCATTGAAGTTGAACGTTCGATGCGCGTGCTGGATGGTGCTTGCATGGTTTACTGCGCAGTGGGCGGTGTTCAGCCACAGTCGGAAACCGTATGGCGTCAGGCTAACAAGTACAAAGTGCCACGTCTGGCCTTCGTCAACAAGATGGACCGTACCGGCGCCAACTTCTTCAAGGTCTACGAGCAGATGCGCGCTCGCCTGAAGGCGAACCCGGTCCTGATCCAGATCCCTATCGGCGCTGAAGAAAACTTCAAGGGCGTGATCGATCTGGTCAAGATGAAAGCCATCCTGTGGGACGAAGCGTCCCAGGGCATGAAGTTCGACTACGTCGAGATCCCTGCAGAGCTGGCCGAGTCGGCCGCCGAGTGGCGCGAGAAGATGGTGGAAGTCGCTGCTGAAGCGTCCGAAGAACTGATGAACAAGTACCTGGAAGAAGGCGACCTGTCGGAAGCCGAGATCAAGAAAGCGCTGCGCGAACGCACCATCGCTTCCGAGATCGTTCCTATGATGTGCGGTACCGCCTTCAAGAACAAGGGCGTACAGGCCATGCTGGACGCGGTCATCGAATACCTGCCGTCGCCACTGGACATCGACGACGTCGGCGGTACCGACGAGGACGAACAGCCAACCACCCGCAAAGCTTCGGACGAAGAGAAGTTCTCGGCGCTGGCATTCAAGATCATGACCGACCCGTTCGTCGGCCAGCTGGCCTTCTTCCGCGTGTACTCGGGCGCCATCAATTCGGGCGACACCGTGTACAACTCGGTCAAAGGCCGTAAAGAGCGTCTGGGTCGTATTCTGCAGATGCACGCCAACCAGCGCGAAGAGATCAAAGAAGTGCGCGCCGGCGACATCGCCGCCGCGGTTGGTCTGAAAGACGTGACCACCGGCGAAACCCTGTGCGATCCGACCGCGATCATCGTGCTGGAGCGCATGGTCTTCCCTGAGCCGGTGATTCAACAGGCTGTGGAACCAAAGACCAAGGCTGACCAGGAAAAAATGGGTCTGGCACTGAACCGTCTGGCTCAGGAAGATCCTTCGTTCCGCGTCAAGACCGACGAAGAGTCGGGCCAGACCATCATCGGTGGTATGGGCGAGCTGCACCTGGAAATTATCGTCGACCGTATGAAGCGCGAATTCGGCGTGGAAGCGACCGTCGGCAAGCCACAGGTTGCCTACCGCGAAACGATCCGCAAGGTCTGCGAAGAGTCCGAAGGCAAGTTCGTCAAGCAATCGGGTGGTCGTGGTCAATACGGTCACGTGGTTCTGAAGATCGAACCGCAAGAACCAGGCAAGGGCTTCGAATTCGTTGACGCGATCAAGGGCGGTACCGTTCCTCGCGAATACATCCCTGCGGTGGAAAAAGGCGTGCGCGGCACCCTGAACACCGGTGTTCTGGCTGGCTACCCAGTGGTCGACGTCAAGGTCACGCTGTTCTTCGGTTCGTACCACGATGTGGACTCGAACGAAAACGCGTTCCAGATGGCCGCTTCGATGGCGTTCAAAGAAGGCTGCCGCAAAGCGTCGCCAGTCATTCTGGAGCCAATGATGGCTGTGGAAGTGGAAACGCCGGAAGACTACGCCGGTACCGTGATGGGCGATCTGTCGTCCCGCCGCGGTATGGTGCAGGGCATGGACGAGATCCCAGGCGGCGGTGGCAAGATCATCAAAGCTGAAGTGCCTCTGTCGGAAATGTTCGGTTACTCGACCACGCTGCGTTCCGCAACGCAAGGTCGCGCTACCTACACGATGGAATTCAAGCACTACTCGGAAGCGCCTAAGCACGTTATCGACGCGATCGTTACCGCTAAAGCTAAGTAATTTGTATTGTTTTGCGCCCGGGGAGATCCTCCGGGCGCATATTTAAAACATTGTTCTAAGGAAGAATAAAATGGCAAAAGAGAAATTCGAACGGACCAAGCCGCACGTCAACGTCGGCACCATCGGCCACGTCGACCACGGCAAGACCACCCTGACCGCAGCAATCGCTACCGTTCTGTCGAAGAAATTCGGCGGCGAAGCTAAAGCCTACGACCAGATCGATGCAGCACCAGAAGAAAAAGCACGCGGCATCACCATCAACACCGCGCACGTCGAGTACGAAACCGCTACCCGTCACTACGCTCACGTTGACTGCCCAGGCCACGCCGATTACATCAAAAACATGATTACCGGTGCTGCGCAGATGGACGGCGCGATCCTGGTTTGCTCCGCAGCCGACGGCCCAATGCCACAGACCCGCGAGCACATCCTGCTGGCCCGTCAAGTTGGCGTTCCATACATCGTCGTGTTCCTGAACAAGTGCGATCTGGTCGACGACGAAGAGCTGCTGGAACTGGTTGAAATGGAAGTTCGCGAGTTGTTGTCGAAGTACGAATTCCCAGGCGATGACCTGCCTATCATCAAAGGTTCGGCACGTAAAGCGCTGGACGGCGACACCGGTCCTCTGGGCGAAGTAGCCATCATGGCTCTGGCCGACGCACTGGACAGCTACATCCCTACGCCAGAGCGCGCAGTGGACGGCGCCTTCCTGATGCCAGTGGAAGACGTGTTCTCGATCTCGGGTCGCGGTACCGTTGTGACCGGTCGTATCGAGCGCGGTATCATCAAGGTCGGCGAAGAGATCGAAATCGTTGGTATCACCGACACCGTCAAGACCATCTGCACCGGCGTGGAAATGTTCCGCAAGCTGCTGGACCAGGGTATGGCTGGCGACAACGTCGGTCTGCTGCTGCGCGGCACCAAGCGTGAAGACGTACAGCGTGGTCAGGTTCTGGCCAAGCCAGGCTCGATCAAGCCGCACAACCACTTCACCGGCGAGATCTATGTTCTGTCGAAAGACGAAGGCGGCCGTCATACGCCGTTCTTCAACAACTATCGTCCACAGTTCTACTTCCGTACCACCGACGTGACCGGTTCGATCGAACTGCCAGCGGACAAAGAAATGGTTATGCCAGGCGATAACGTGTCGATCACCGTCAAGCTGATCAACCCGATCGCGATGGAAGAAGGTCTGCGCTTCGCTATCCGCGAAGGCGGCCGTACCGTCGGCGCCGGCGTTGTTGCTAAAATCATCGCTTAATTTTTAAGCGCTGAGATGAAACAGGGTCGGCATGGTGTGATACCATGTCGACCCTGTTACAGTAATACTCGTTCTTTTAAACATTGCTGACGCTACATAGTTGTCAGTTCGCTCTTTTGAGGAAATATCATGTCCGCACCAAACCAGAAAATCCGTATCCGCCTGAAAGCTTTCGACTACAAGCTGATCGACCAGTCCGCACTGGAAATCGTTGACACCGCTAAGCGCACCGGCGCCGTTGTCAAGGGCCCAGTCCCACTGCCAACCCGCATCCAGCGTTTCGACGTTCTGCGTTCGCCACACGTCAACAAGACCTCGCGCGACCAGTTCGAGATCCGCACCCACCAGCGCCTGATGGACATCGTCGACCCAACCGACAAGACCGTTGACGCACTGATGAAGCTGGACCTGCCAGCTGGTGTTGACGTCGAAATCAAACTGCAATAATCGCTTTCAAGCCGGCCGGCGGAGCAGTTTTTTCCGCCGCCAGCTGATGATGGGGCCGGGCCTGTTCGCGAACGCGAGCGCGCCCGGCCCCATTGTCGTTTGCGCCACTGTTTTTGCAAGCAATTGTTCCAGAAAACAACAAACACACTAATAAACTAACCAAATTGTAATGTAGCGTTCTGTATTCCTTGTCACCTGCACCATGTGTGTGCAAAATTTGCGATAGACGTGAAAAGCTAGGTTCATCGTACCCCGATGGACGATAGCGAACGCGCAGATTAAATACATCACATCTGGGAGCAGTTCTTGAAAAAACCACTTTTTAAAAAAAGTGCGATCGCTATCGCATTGACCGTCGCTTTCTCGCAGCACGCCTACGCTCAGCAAGCCGCTGACACCGAACCTAAACTGCAACGCGTCGAAATTACCGGTTCCAGCATCAAGCGCACCGACAACGAAGCCGCCGCATCGGTCCAGGTCCTGACCCGCGACGACATCGAGCGCACCGGCAAGCACACCATTCTGGATCTGCTGCGTTCGTCGAGCGCCACCTCCACCAACGTCAGCTCGGCAACGGCCAGCTCGGGCAGCTTCGCCACCGGCGCGTCCGGCATCGAAATGCGCAACCTGGGCAAGGTTTCCACCCTGATCCTGGTCAACGGCCGCCGCATCGCACCTTACGGCCTGGCTGACGGCGCCCAGGAAAACTTCACCAACCTGGACGCGATCCCGACCGACGCGGTCGAGCGCATCGAGATCCTGAAGGATGGCGCTTCGGCCATCTACGGTTCCGACGCGATCGCCGGCGTGATCAACATCATCCTGCGCAAGGACTACGAGGGCGGCAAGGTCACGGTCAACTACGAGACCGCCGACGGCTTCCAGGACAACCGCAACCGCAGCGTCTCGGCGATCTACGGCTACGGCGATATCGACAAGCAAGGCTTCAACACCTACATCACCTTCGAAGGCTACAAGCGCGATGGCTACAGCATCGGCGACATGCGCGGCAAGTACCCTGACTGGTACCGCAAGACCCCTGGCCACTCGACCTGGGATGCCAAGAACACCTATTCGCCGACCGGAAACTACTTCTACAACAGCGCCAAGATCGTAGCGTTGCCTGGCTGCCCTGCCGACCAGATCGACCCGGCCGACAAGCTGTGCAAATTTGACCTGCTGCCATACACCGGCCTGACGACCAACAACAAGCGTTATGCGGCGATGAGCAACACCCACTTCAAGATCGGCGCCAACATCGATGCCAATTTTGAATTCACCACCGCTGGTGCGACCAACGAATACATCGTCCCACCACTGGCCACCTTCTCGACCACCTCGCCTAACATCTGGTACAACGCGATCGACGGCAAGATGATCGGCCCGTTCTTCTATCCGAAACTGCCAGTTGGCAACAACGGCAATAGCACGTCGCAGGCCATTGAACTGCGCGCGCGTCTGCTGGACACCGGCAACGGCTTCAACTTCAACCGCACCGAGTCCGACCAGAGCCGCGCCATGCTGGACCTGAGCGGCACCGTCGGCGACTATGACTGGAAATCGGCGGCCGGCTACATGACCTCGTCGGCCAGCAAGGCTACCCGCGCGACCAGCATGAAGGGCTACAACGACGCTATCGTCAACAACACCTACAAGTTCGGCCAGAAAAACGATACAGCCCTGCTGGAATCGATGTTCCCGGTCCGTACCACTAAAGGTAAATCGAAGATTGCGTTCTTCGACGCTACCGTGTCCGGCGCGGTTGCCCAGCTGCCGGCAGGTCCGCTGAGCGTTGCCGTGGGTACCGACCTGCGTCGCGAATCGTATGAAATGTCGAGCTCGGACAACGTCCTGCGCGGCGACCTGGTTGGCATCTTCGGCCTGCAAGTCAAAGACACCGTCAGCCACTACGCGGTCTTCACCGAAGCGACCGTTCCAGTCGTCAAGAAGCTGGAGCTGAGCGCAGCCCTGCGCGCCGACAAAACCAGCGGCACCGAAGCGCACGTTTCGCCTAAGGTCGGCCTGAAATTCAACGCCACCGAAACGCTGCTGCTGCGCGGTACGGCATCGGGCGGTTTCCGCGCGCCGAACATCGTCGAAGCCGGTAACGGCCTGGGCCGCAGTGCGGTCAGCAGCCCGATCAATGACCTGCGTCGCTGCCCGATCGCCACTGAGTTGAACAAGCTGGTCCAGAATGGGGCGAACGCAACCACCACCGACAAGGCTCAGGCCAACACCTTCCTGAGCAACGAATGCAAGGGTTCGGTGCCGAGCTTTACCAAGTCGAATCCCGACCTGAAGCCGGAAACCTCGCGTTCGTATACGCTGGGCCTGGTGTTTGAGCCGGTCAAGAACTGGACCCTGGCACTCGACTACTACAATATCGAGCGCAAGAACGAAATCGGCACCCGTGACATTGGCGACGTGCTGAAAGGCGAGGCGACGCTGCCGGCCGGCCAGTTGGTGCGTGTGGACAGCACCGCGACTGACAACGAGTTCCTGACCCTGGTCAAGAAATACGCGCCAAGCAACACCGTCAACTTCCAGGGCATCGGCCAGCTGGGTCTGATCTACAACCCATACGTCAACAGCGGCAAGACCAAGGCATCGGGCGTCGACTTCGACATCGCTGGCCGCGTCAAGATCCCGAACGTGGGCGATCTGCGTCTGAAACTGGAAGGTAACTACGCGCTGAACTACCAGGTCTTCGCGGTGGCTGACAACGCCTACGGCATCAACTCGGCGGGTAACTACGACGCCAAGGCGCGCCTGAACACCAAGCTGCGTGCTTCGTTGAAAGTTGGCGCGTTCGACCACGGCACGACCGTCAACTACTCCGGTGGCTACGGTCTGAACAGCGACGACAGCCTGAACTACTGCGCCACCAGCGGTGTCAGCGCCGCCAACATGCCTGCATGCGAACGCGTGCGCAGCCTCACCACGGTGGACTACAACCTGGCATACTCCGGCATCAAGAACGTGAAACTGGCCTTGTACATCAACAACCTGTTGAACAAGGACGCACAAGTGAACTACCGTGCTACGTTCACCACGCCGCAGTTCCGCACCTTCGCAGCGAGCGCTAGCTACACGTTCTAATCGCTTGGAACGGGCAGTCTGAAAAACCGGGCACTCGTTGCCCGGTTTTTTTCGCCTGTCGCGGCTGGACAGCGCCGCGCCGTGGCGCTAGAGTCGCTTGCCTAATACTCAACCGGAACGACCATGCTTGCTGCGCTGGACCACCACCTGCTCGACTACTCCGTCCGCCCCGGTCTGCGCGGCTGGGCGCGCTTCGCGGCCGAATTCCTGTACTTCGGCCTGAAGGAGGCGAGGGCCTGCCTGTTCGTCGCGCTGTTCTTCGGCGCCGTGCTGCTGGTGCCGCACGCCGGCGTGCTGGGCCTGCCGCGCTACGATGTGCTGCTGCTCGTCGCGTTGGCGATCCAGTTGGGCATGGTGTGGGCGGGACTGGAGACGTGGGACGAGCTGAAGGCGGTCAGCCTGTTCCATGTGGTCGGCTTCGCGCTGGAAGTGTTCAAGGTGTCCGGGGCGATCCAGTCGTGGAGCTATCCCGACTTCGCCTATACCAAGCTGTGGGGCGTGCCGCTGTTCTCGGGCTTTATGTACGCGGCGGTGGGTAGCTACATCATCCAGGCCTGGCGCCTGTTCGACTTGCGCATCCGACATCATCCGCCGTACTGGATGGCGGTGCTGATCGCCGTGCTGATCTACGTGAACTTCTTCACCCACCATTACATCGGCGACTATCGCTGGTATCTGGCGGCCTGCGCGCTCGGCCTGTATGCGCGCACCACGGTGGTGTTCCGGCCGCTGGACTGCGACCGCCGCATGCCGATGCTGCTGGCCTTCGTGCTGATCGGGTTTTTCATCTGGCCGAGAACATCAGCACCTTCTGGGGCGTGTGGCGCTATCCGAACCAGCTGGGCGCCTGGTCGGCGGTGCATGTCAGCAAGTGGAGCTCATGGTCGCTGCTGGTGGTGATGACTTTCACCATCGTCGCCCATCTGAAGCACATCAAGGCCCGCATCCACGTGCCCGAACGCTGAAGCGCGCGCCGGCCAAATCAAAAAAGCCTGCACATGAAATTCATGTTGCCGATAAGGAAAGATCCGGCCCAGGCGAACGCACCGATTGCCGCGTATGCAATGCTCAACCCGAATTGAGCAACGAAGGCGCGCTGTCGTGATTTGAAGAAAGGCGCGCTCAGCAAGAATGCCAAGCCTATCAAGCCGGCGATAACATAGAGTTCCAGTCCGCCATGACATGAGTGGTCTCGTCCGATGATTAGGGCGAGAAGGAGAAATCCTAGGCTGGCGATTAACGGAGGTGAAAATTCAGGCTTGAGTCCGTGCATGATGACGTCCGTTCAAACGGGCTGGAGTTGCTGTGAAGCTTCGTCCGAAACGTCCATATGTGCCTTGCGTAATGACAATATTTACGCGCATCTTCGTCTTGGCCGACTCAGCCGCGATCGGCATGGCGCCTTGTTCTGCGGGTGCATCGTGGGAGTGCGCGGACAACGCCGCGGAAACCCGACATACCCCGTATTAAGTTGTTGCGTCAAGGGTCTTTTCGCGCTACACTAGCCGGCTTCGGTATGGATACGTCTTTTTATTGGTCCGTACTAATTTTAGTAGTTCAACATATCCCCGCCCAATCGTAGGTGGGAATTGGAGAAAAAATGAGCCTTGGCCTTCTCGGTCGCAAGGTTGGTATGATGCGCATCTTCACCGATGACGGGGATTCGATCCCAGTCACCGTGTTGGACGTATCGAACAACCGTGTTGCGCAAATCAAAACTCCTGAAACCGACGGTTATACCGCGGTTCAGGTCGCATTCGGTCAACGTCGCGCTTCCCGCGTAACGAAGGCTGTTGCTGGTCACCACGCTAAAGCCGGTGTCGAAGCTGGTACTCTGTTGAAAGAGTTCCGCGTTGACGCAGCCAAAGCTGCCGAACTGAAAGCTGGCGATGTTGTTGCCGCTTCCCTGTTCGAAGTCGGTCAGAAGATCGACGTTCAAGGTGTCACGATCGGTAAAGGCTACGCCGGTACCATCAAGCGTCACCACTTTGCTTCGGGCCGTGCTACCCACGGTAACTCCCGTTCGCACAATGTTCCAGGTTCCATCGGTATGGCGCAAGATCCAGGCCGCGTGTTCCCTGGTAAGCGCATGACCGGTCACCTCGGTGACGTCACCCGCACTGTGCAGAACCTCGAAATCGCCCGTATCGATGCCGACCGTCAGCTGCTGCTGGTCAAAGGCGCGATCCCAGGCGCGAAAAATGGCCAGGTTGTTGTATCGCCTGCTGTCAAAGTTAAAGCAAAGAAGGGAGCTTAAACGATGGAACTCAAGCTCTTGAACGCTCAAGGTCAAGCCGCCTCTAACGTAGCTGCCGCCGACACCATTTTCGGCCGTGACTACAACGAAGCCCTGATCCACCAAGTCGTCGTTGCTTACCAAGCCAATGCTCGCAGCGGCAACCGTAAACAAAAAGACCGTGAAGAAGTCCACCACACGACCAAGAAGCCATGGCGCCAAAAAGGTACCGGCCGTGCTCGTGCTGGTATGTCGTCGTCGCCACTGTGGCGCGGCGGTGGTCGCATCTTCCCGAACTCGCCTGACGAGAACTTCACCCACAAAGTGAACAAGAAGATGTATCGCGCAGGTATCTGCTCGATCCTGTCCCAGCTGGCCCGCGAAGATCGCCTGACGATCATCGAAGACCTGACGATCGAAGCGCCAAAGACCAAGCTGCTGTCGCAAAAGCTGACCGGCATGGGCTTTGACTCGGTTCTGATCATCACCGACGTCGCCAACGAAAACCTGGAACTGGCATCGCGTAACCTGCCTAACGTACTGGTTGTTGAACCACGTCACGCAGATCCAATGTCCCTGGTGTTCTACAAGAAGATCCTGGTCACGAAAGCTGCACTGGCCAAGATTGAGGAGATGCTGGCATGAGCGCATTGAAATTTAGCGAAGAGCGCCTGATGAAGGTGCTGCTGGCTCCGGTCATTTCCGAGAAGGCCACCATGGTCGCGGAAAAGAACGAACAGATCGTGTTCCGTGTAACCACCGACGCGACCAAGCCAGAAATCAAAGCCGCTGTTGAACTGCTGTTCAAAGTGGAAGTGGAATCGGTGCAGACCGTCAACCGCGAAGGTAAGCAGAAGCGTTCCGGTGCTCACACCGGCCGCCGCAACCATACCAAGCGTGCTTTCGTGTGCCTGAAACCTGGCCAGGAAATCAATTTCTCCGAGGAGGCTAAATAATGGCACTCGTTAAGATGAAGCCAACCTCCCCAGGCCGTCGCGGCATGGTGAAAGTTGTGAACCCGGACCTGTACAAAGGTCGTCCGTTCGCAGCCCTGGTTGAGAAAAAATCGAAAACTGCTGGTCGTAACAACAACGGCCACATCACCACCCGCCACATCGGCGGTGGTCACAAGCAGCACTATCGCCTGATCGACTTCAAGCGTCAGAAGGATGGCATTCCAGCGAAAGTGGAACGGATCGAATACGATCCAAACCGCACCGCGAATATCGCCCTGCTGTGCTACGCCGACGGCGAACGCCAGTACATCATCGCAACCAAGGGCATGTCCGTTGGCGATGCAGTGATGAATGGTTCGGAAGCGCCGATCAAGTCGGGCAACTGCCTGCCGATCCGCAACATTCCGGTCGGTACCGTCATGCACTGCGTCGAAATGCTGCCAGGTAAGGGTGCCCAAATGGCCCGTTCCGCCGGCGCCGGCGTGGTCCTGATGGCCCGTGACGGCACCTACGCCCAGGTTCGCCTGCGCTCGGGTGAAGTACGTCGCGTGCACATCGAGTGCCGTGCAACCGTGGGTGAAGTCGGCAATGCCGAACACAGCCTGCGTAAAATCGGTAAAGCCGGCGCGATGCGCTGGCGCGGTGTTCGTCCTACCGTTCGCGGTGTGGTCATGAACCCGGTCGATCACCCGCACGGTGGTGGTGAAGGTAAAACTGCAGCTGGTCGTCATCCAGTGTCGCCTTGGGGCCAACAGACTAAGGGTAAGAAGACCCGCAGCAACAAGCGTACTTCTTCCATGATCGTCTCGCGCCGCGGCAAGAAATAAGGGGTAGCACATGACTCGTTCATTGAAAAAAGGGCCGTTCTGTGACGCCCACCTGGTGAAAAAAGTCGAAGCCGCGCAAGCTGCCAAAGACAAAAAGCCAATCAAAACCTGGTCCCGTCGTTCGACCATCATGCCTGACTTCATCGGCCTGACGATCGCCGTCCACAATGGCAAGCTGCACGTGCCAGTGTACGTTTCCGAGAACATGGTTGGTCACAAGCTCGGTGAATTCGCGCTGACCCGCACGTTCAAGGGCCATGCCGCTGACAAGAAGGCGAAGAAATAATGGAAACCAAAGCTATCCTCAAGGGTGTGCGCTTGTCGGATCAGAAAGGTCGCCTCGTGGCTGACCAGATCCGCGGCAAGAAAGTTGACGCTGCACTCAACATTCTGCAATTCAGCCCAAAAAAGGGCGCGACCATCATCAAGAAAGTGCTGGAGTCCGCCATCGCGAACGCCGAGCACAATGATGGCGCCGACATCGACGAACTGTTCGTAAAAGTCATTTACGTCGAAAAGGGCCCGATCCTGAAGCGCTTCACTGCACGCGCTAAGGGCCGGGGCGATCGCATCTCGAAACAATCGTGTCACATTTACGTGACCGTCGGCAACTAAGGAGCTAAAAATGGGTCAAAAAATTCACCCAACCGGCTTCCGCCTGTCGGTTACCCGTAACTGGGCATCGCGTTGGTACGCGGGCAACAGCAACTTCGCTTCGATGCTGAACGAAGATCTGAAGGCACGCGCCTACCTGAAAACCAAGCTGAAGAACGCTTCGGTCGGCCGCATCGTCATCGAGCGTCCAGCCAAGAACGCGCGCTTCACGATCTACAGCTCGCGTCCGGGCGTGGTCATTGGTAAAAAAGGCGAAGACATCGAAGTGCTGAAGGCCGCGCTGACCAAGATCATGGGCGTGCCAGTGCACGTCAATATCGAAGAAATCCGCAAGCCAGAAATCGACTCGCAACTGATCGCCGATTCGATCGCCCAGCAGCTGGAAAAGCGCATCATGTTCCGCCGCGCCATGAAGCGCGCCATGCAAAACGCCATGCGTCTGGGTGCCCTGGGCATCAAGATCATGTCGTCGGGCCGTCTGAACGGTATCGAAATCGCTCGTAAAGAGTGGTATCGCGAAGGCCGTGTGCCACTGCACACCCTGCGCGCCGATATCGACTACGGTACCAGCGAAGCTTCGACCACCTACGGCATCATCGGTGTCAAGGTGTGGGTATACAAGGGTGACCGCGCGCCGAACGGCGATGCACCAGTCATCGATACCCCGCCGGACGAGAAGAAGCCACGTGGCCCACGTCGTGACGACGGCAAACCAGCTGGCCGTCCGCGTCCAGCAGGCGCCGGCGCCAAGCCAGCGGCTCCAGGCGCTCGTGTTCGCACTGCCGCCAAGCCGGCCGAGAAAGCAGGAGAATAATCATGCTGCAACCAGCACGCAGGAAGTATCGTAAAGAGCAGAAAGGCCGTAACACCGGCATTTCGCATGGCACCGGCACTTCGGTGTCGTTCGGTGAGTTCGGTCTGAAAGCCGTTGCCCGTGGTCGTATCACGGCACGCCAGATCGAAGCCGCACGTCGCGCCATGACCCGTCACATCAAACGTGGTGGCCGTATCTGGATTCGTATCTTCCCGGACAAGCCAATTTCGAACAAGCCTGCCGAAGTCCGTATGGGTAACGGTAAGGGTAATCCGGAATACTACGTCGCTGAAATCCGTCCGGGCAAAGTCCTGTACGAAATGGACGGCGTAGATGAAGTACTGGCGCGCGAAGCATTCCGCCTGGCCGCTGCCAAACTGCCACTGGCGACCACTTTCGTGGTCCGTCAAGTCGGCCAATAACAGGAGTGAAATATGAAAGCATCTGAACTCCGCGGCAAAGACCAGGCAGCTCTGCAAAAAGAGCTGAATGACCTGTTGAAGGCCCAGTTCGGCCTGCGTATGCAAACCGCTACGCAGCAGCTGAGCAACACTTCGCAGCTCAAGAAGGTACGTCGCGATATCGCACGTGTAAAAACGGTAATGAACACGAAGGAAGCCAAATGACCGAACCAGTAAAGTCGCTCAAGCGCACCCTGATCGGTAAAGTGGTGTCCGACAAGATGGACAAAACCGTCACCGTTCTGATCGAACGTCACGTCAAGCATCCTTTGTACGGCAAGATCATCGTGCGCTCGAACAAGTATCACGCGCACGACGAGACCAACCAGGTGAAAGCCGGTGACACGGTGGAAATCGTGGAAGGTCGTCCGATCTCCAAAACGAAGGCATGGACCGTGACGCGCGTGGTGCAAGCCGCGCAAATCGTTTAATTGAAGTCGTCGCCTCCGGTCTTCGGTCCGGGGGCGATTTTCAATTAGTTCTTGCAAGCCCGCGAGTTGTATGTAATACTTGCGGGCTTCGTTCATGTAACGCCGCAAAGTGTCTGGCCACAGACGCTGAACCGTGCGGTCAGTAGCAAGACGAAGGTCAAGCACCCAAACAGTGGGCTCTTCATGAGCGCTCTGGCGGGACCAAGACTGACCGCAGGTCCGCATTGTGTGGATTCTTCGGCTTAAGTTGGGAAAGAGAATACTATGATTCAAACTGAAAGCCGGCTCGAAGTGGCTGACAATACCGGTGCCAAGGAAGTAATGTGCATCAAGGTATTGGGCGGCTCCAAGCGCCGTTATGCTGGCATTGGCGACGTGATCAAGGTAACCGTTAAGGTTGCTGCGCCACGTGGCCGTGTCAAAAAAGGTGAAATTTATAACGCCGTGGTAGTGCGCACCGCTAAAGGTGTTCGCCGCCAAGACGGTTCCCTGGTGAAGTTCGACGGCAACGCTGCCGTTCTGCTCAACGCCAAGCTGGAACCGATCGGTACCCGTATTTTTGGACCAGTGACGCGCGAGCTGCGTACTGAAAAGTTCATGAAGATCGTGTCCCTGGCACCGGAAGTCCTGTAAGGAGTCGTAATGGATAAGATTCGTAAAAACGACGAAGTCATCGTTCTGACCGGGAAAGACAAGGGCAAACGTGGCGTCGTTCAGCAGCGTATCGATGCTGAGCATGTCGTGGTTGAAGGCGTCAACGTCGCTAAAAAAGCGACCAAGCCTAACCCAATGACTGGCGTACAAGGTGGTATCGTCGATAAGACTATGCCGATTCACGTGTCCAACGTTGCATTGTTCAATGCAGCGACTGGCAAGGCAGACCGTGTCGGTTTCAAAGAGGTGGATGGCAAAAAAGTCCGCGTCTTCAAATCGTCCGGCGAAGTAGTGAAGGCTTAAGAAATCATGGCACGTCTCCAAGAATTCTATAAAGAAAAAGTCGTCGCCGACCTGACCGCGAAATTCGGTTACAAGTCGGTGATGGAAGTTCCACGTCTGACCAAGATCACCCTGAACATGGGTGTTGGTGAGGCTATCGCGGACAAGAAAGTCCTCGAACACGCTGTCGGCGACCTGACTAAGATTGCTGGCCAGAAGCCAGTGACCACCAAGTCGCGCAAAGCTATCGCGGGTTTCAAAATCCGTGAAGGCTACCCGATCGGTACCATGGTCACCCTGCGCGGCGCTCGCATGTACGAGTTCCTGGATCGCTTCATCACCGTGGCTCTGCCGCGCGTGCGCGATTTCCGTGGTGTCAATGGCCGCTCGTTCGATGGTCGTGGTAACTACAACATCGGTGTCAAAGAGCAGATCATCTTCCCGGAAATCGAGTACGACAAGATCGATGCGCTGCGTGGTATGAATATTTCGATCACCACCACCGCCAAGACCGACGACGAAGCGAAAGCTCTGCTCGCCGCCTTTAAATTCCCGTTCAGGAACTAAGAAGATCATGGCAAAACTCGCACTGATTAACCGTGAGCAGAAACGCGTCGACCTGGCAAACAAGTTTGCTGCCAAGCGCGCTTCGCTGAAGGCCATCATTGATGACCAGTCGAAGTCGGAAGAAGAACGTTACGAAGCGCGCCTGAAACTGCAAGCGCTGCCACGTAACTCGGCTCCGACCCGCCAGCGTAACCGCTGCGCCGTCACCGGTCGTCCACGCGGCACCTTCCGTAAATTCGGTCTGGGCCGTATCAAGCTCCGTGAATTCGCCATGCGTGGTGAGATCCCGGGTATGACTAAAGCAAGCTGGTAATAGGAGAATATGCAATGAGTATGAGCGATCCTATCGCCGATATGCTGACCCGCATTCGTAACGCCCAAGGCGTGCAAAAGACGACCGTGGCCATGCCATCGTCGAAAGTTAAAATTGCGATTGCCAACGTCCTCAAGGACGAGGGTTACATTGAAGATTTCGCCGTAGCCGAAGCTGGTGGCAAAGCGGAACTGAAAATCGGTTTGAAGTATTATGTTGGCCGTCCCGTCATTGAGCGCCTTGAGCGCGTGTCCCGTCCGGGCCTGCGCGTCTACAAGGGCAAAGACGAGATCCCTACTGTGATGAATGGCTTGGGTGTGGCGATCGTGTCGACTCCGCAAGGCGTCATGACTGACCGCAAAGCACGCGCTACCGGTGTCGGCGGCGAAGTTATTTGCTACGTCGCATAAGGAGTTAGACATGTCTCGTGTAGCTAAAATGCCAATCGCTGTGCCAGCTGGCGCTGAAGTCGCCATCTCCGCAGCAGCGATCACCGTCAAGGGCCCGCTGGGCGTCTTGACCCAGGCCCTGAACGGCCAGGTAACGGTGGAAAACAATGCAGGAACCCTGAGCTTTGCCGCCGCTAATGACAGCCGCGAAGCCAATGCCATGTCCGGTACGCTGCGCGCACTGGTCAACAACATGGTCACTGGCGTGACCAAGGGTTTCGAGAAAAAGCTGAACCTGGTTGGTGTGGGTTACAAGGCGCAAGCGCAAGGCGACAAGCTGAATCTGTCGCTGGGCTTCTCGCACCCTGTCGTTCACTCGATGCCAGTAGGCGTCACCTGCGCAACCGCAACGCCGACGGAGATCATCATCAAAGGGATCGACCGTCAGCAAGTGGGCCAAGTGGCTGCTGAAGTTCGCGCTTACCGCTCCCCTGAGCCTTATAAGGGCAAGGGCGTCCGTTATTCGGACGAAGTGGTTAAGATTAAAGAAACCAAGAAGAAGTAACTAGGGGCTGACGATGGACAAGAAAGAATCACGTCTGCGCCGCGGACGCCAAACCCGGATCAAGATCGCGCAACAGAAAGTGAACCGCCTGTCGGTACACCGCACTAACCTGCATATCTACGCGAACCTGATCTCGCCGGATGCCAAAGTATTGGTATCGGCGTCCACGGCAGAAGTCGAAGTGCGCAACGAACTGGCTGGCAAATCGGGCAAGGGCGGCAACGCTGCTGCTGCCGCGATCGTCGGCAAGCGCGTCGCAGAGAAAGCACTGAAAGCAGGGATTACCGAAGTCGCGTTTGACCGCTCCGGTTTCCGTTACCACGGCCGTGTGAAGGCGCTGGCAGAAGCCGCGCGCGAAGCCGGTCTGAAGTTCTAAGGAACGATCATGGCAAAAATGCAAGCAAAAATGGCAAGCGACAAGCCGGATGACGGCATGCGCGAAAAAATGATCGCGATCAACCGCGTGACCAAAGTGGTCAAGGGTGGTCGTATCATGGGTTTCGCCGCGCTGACCGTGGTTGGTGACGGCGATGGCCGCATCGGCATGGGCAAGGGCAAGTCGAAGGAAGTCCCGGTTGGTGTGCAGAAGGCAATGGAAGAAGCCCGTCGCAACCTGATCAAGGTCAACCTGAAGAACGGCACCCTGCAGCACACCGTTACCGGTCGTCACGGCGCGTCGAAAGTAATGATGTCGCCTGCTAAACCAGGTACCGGCGTCATCGCTGGCGGCGCAATGCGCGCAATCTTCGAAGTAATGGGCGTGACCGACGTCGTGGCGAAATCCACCGGCTCGAGCAACCCTTACAACCTGGTGCGCGCCACGCTGGATGGTCTGGCAAAAATGAGTACTCCTGCTGAGATTGCTGCGAAACGCGGCAAGTCGGTAGAAGAGATCCTGGGCTAAGGTGGACATTATGACAACTAAAACCGTCAAAGTACAATTGGTCAAGGGCTTGATCGGCACGCGTGAAGACCACCGTGCCACCGTTCGCGGTCTGGGTCTGCGTCGTGTTAACTCGGTTGCCGAGTTGCAGGACACCCCATCCGTGCGCGGCATGATCAACAAAGTCTCGTACCTCGTTAAAGTAGTTGCGTAAGCCCTCGGGCTTACACACGGAGAAATCATGGAACTGAATACCATACAACCAGCCGATGGCGCTAAGCACTACAAGCGTCGCGTCGGCCGCGGTATCGGCTCCGGTCTGGGTAAAACCTCGGGCCGTGGTCACAAGGGTCAAAAATCGCGTTCGGGCGGCTTCCACAAAGTCGGTTTCGAAGGCGGTCAGATGCCTCTGCAACGCCGTCTGCCTAAGCGCGGTTTCAAGTCGCTCAACGCCACCTTCAAAGCTGAAGTGCGTCTGTCCGACCTGAACAACCTGGCCGTTGGCGACATCGACATCCTGGTCCTGAAGCAAGCTGGCGTACTGGGCGTGCTGGCACGCGACGTGCGCGTCATTCTGTCCGGCGAGATCACCAAAGCGGTGAACCTCAAAGGCCTGAAAGTGACCGCTGGCGCGAAAGCCGCCATCGAAGCAGCCGGCGGCTCGGTAGCCTGAGTTGACCGCTAACAGCTTGATCGGAGCGAAAATTGGCGACTAATCCACAACTTGCTAAAAGTGCAGCGGCTGGTTTCCCTTGGAACCGGCTCTGGTTCTTGCTTGGCGCATTGGTGGTTTATCGTATCGGCGCTCACATCCCGGTTCCCGGGATCGATCCGGTACAATTGGCCGCGCTGTTCAAGTCGCAAGAGGGTGGCATCCTGGGCATGTTGAACATGTTCAGTGGTGGCGCTCTCGCGCGCTTCACAGTCTTTGCGCTGGGTATCACGCCTTACATCTCGGCCTCGATCATCATGCAACTGGTGTCGATCGTGTCCCCGCAGATGGAGGCGCTCAAAAAAGAAGGCGAAGCAGGCCGTCGCAAGATCACCCAGTACACCCGGTATTTCACGGTGGTGCTGGCGACGTTCCAAGCGTTGGGCATTGCAGTCGCACTGGAGTCGCAAGCTGGTCTGGTGCTGGATCCAGGCTATGCATTCCGTTTCGTTACGGTCGTTACGCTGTTGACCGGAACCATGTTCGTGATGTGGTTGGGCGAGCAAATTACCGAGCGCGGTCTCGGTAATGGTATCTCGATCATCATCTTCGCGGGTATCGCAGCCGGTCTGCCGGGCGCACTGGGAGGCCTGGCCTCGTCGGTGAGCAACGGTGCGATCGGCGCGTTCTCCGCGATCATCATCATGATCCTGGTTGTGGCGGTGACGTTCTTCGTGGTATTTGTCGAACGTGGCCAACGCAAGATTCTGGTGAACTACGCGAAACGCCAGGTGGGCAACAAGATTTACGGTGGACAGACGTCGCACCTGCCATTGAAGTTGAATATGGCCGGCGTGATCCCACCGATCTTCGCTTCGTCGATTATCTTGTTCCCGGCAACGATCGTGGGCTGGTTCACGACGGGTGCCGATACGGCCAGCCCGGTCGTCCGGTTCCTGAAAGATTTGGCAGCTTCGATGGGGCCAGGCGAGCCCATCTACGAACTGTTGTACGCCATTGCGATCGTGTTTTTCTGTTTCTTCTATACAGCGCTGGTCTTCAACAGCAGGGAAACAGCGGACAACTTGAAGAAGAGCGGGGCCTTCGTGCCAGGGATACGTCCCGGTGAGCAGACAGCCCGTTACATCGACAAGATCCTGACACGTTTGACACTGGCCGGCGCCGTCTACATTACGTTGGTCTGTTTGTTGCCGCAATTCATGCAAGCCGAGTGGAAGGTACCATTCTATTTTGGCGGTACCTCTCTGTTGATTATTGTAGTTGTGACCATGGATTTCATGGCCCAGGTACAAAACTACGTGATGTCGCAGCAATATGAATCGCTGCTGCGCAAAGCAAATTTCAAGGGCGGAATTCCGACGCGATAAGCGCGGTAAACATACCGAATGGCAAAAGACGACGTCATACAGATGCAGGGCGAGATTCTTGAGAATCTCCCGAATGCAACATTTCGAGTAAAGCTGGAAAACGGACACGTGGTGCTCGGGCATATTTCGGGTAAAATGCGGATGAACTATATCCGCATTCTTCCTGGCGACAAGGTGACGGTAGAGCTGACACCTTACGACCTGAGCCGTGCACGTATCGTGTTCCGGACCAAGTAACTGTAAATCGAACCAAGAAGAGAGAGCAAAATGAAAGTTAACGCCTCAGTCAAGCGGATCTGCCGCAACTGCAAGATCATCAAGCGCAAGGGCGTTGTTCGCGTAATCTGCGTCGAACCACGTCACAAGCAGCGTCAAGGTTAATAACCGTTATTTATCGAGGAATAACGAATGGCACGTATTGCAGGGGTTAATATCCCCAATCATCAGCACACCGTAATCGGCCTGACGGCCATCTACGGTGTAGGCCGTCCACGCGCAAAGTTCATCTGCGCCGCAACGGGTATCGCGACCACTAAAAAGGTCAAGGATCTGGACGACAGCGAACTGGAAAAGCTGCGCGATGAAGTAGCAAAATTCATCGTCGAAGGCGACCTGCGTCGTGAGCTGTCCATGAACATCAAGCGTTTGATGGATCTGGGTTGCTACCGCGGTATGCGTCACCGTAAGGGCCTGCCGGTCCGCGGCCAGCGCACCCGCACCAATGCACGTACCCGCAAGGGCCCGCGCAAAGCCGCTCAATCGCTCAAGAAATAATCTAGGGAAATCACATGGCTAAGCAACAAAGCAGCGCAGCAGCAGCGCGCGTCCGCAAGAAGGTCAAGAAGAACGTTGCCGAAGGTATCGCGCACGTTCACGCTTCCTTCAACAACACCATCATTACCATCACCGACCGTCAGGGCAATGCTCTGTCGTGGGCGACCTCCGGTGGTGCTGGCTTCAAGGGTTCGCGTAAATCGACCCCGTTCGCAGCGCAGGTTGCGGCCGAAGCAGCTGGTAAAGTCGCAGTGGAATGCGGCGTGAAGAACCTGGAAGTGCGTATCAAGGGCCCTGGTCCTGGTCGTGAATCCGCAGTGCGCGCACTGAACAACCTGGGCATCAAGATCACCGAGATCCAGGACGTTACCCCAGTACCGCACAACGGCTGCCGTCCTCCAAAACGTCGTCGTATCTAATAGTCCGGTCGGCGGCGAAGCTCGCTTCGCCTCCTTCCGACTTGCAGAAATCGCTGGAGCAGGAGACCGGAAACGGTTATACTGCCCGGCTGTTGTCGCCTGTCGAACAACGTTCGGCGGGTTATTCGCATTTTGAGCCACCGTCTGGCCCACCCTGAGGATCAGACTAGCGCCTAACCATCGCAGGATGGCTGGGGCGTTATTATTTAAAAAAAGGAAGCATCGTGGCACGTTATATCGGACCTAAAGCAAAACTCTCCCGTCGTGAAGGTACTGACCTGTTCCTGAAGAGCGCACGTCGCTCGCTGGACAGCAAGTGCAAACTGGACGTCAAACCAGGCCAGCACGGCGTGAAATCGGGTGCCCGCACCTCGGACTACGGCAACCAACTGCGCGAAAAGCAAAAAGTCAAGCGTATGTACGGCGTTCTGGAACGTCAGTTCCGTCGCTACTTCGCAGAAGCCGACCGTCGTAAAGGCAACACCGGCGAAACCCTGCTGAAGCTGCTGGAAACCCGCCTGGACAACGTTGCATACCGCATGGGCTTCGGCTCGACCCGCGCTGAAGCGCGTCAGCTGGTATCGCACAAGGCGTTCACCGTGAACGGCCAAGTGGTTAACATCGCTTCGTACGTGGTTAAAGTCGGCGACGTCATCGCTGTTCGTGAAAAATCGAAGAAGCAAGTGCGTATCGTTGAAGCGCTGTCGCTGGCTGAACAAGTTGGCATGCCAGCTTGGGTGTCGGTCGATGCCAAGAAAATGGAAGGCACCTTCAAGTCCCTGCCAGAGCGCAATGAGATCGCCAACGACGTCAACGAATCGCTGATCGTCGAACTGTACTCGCGTTAATCCGTAGTCTAGTTGTAAAAAAACCCGCCCGCTGTGACCAGCGGGCGTTTTCACTGATGCCATCAGCCTTATCGGCCTAACGCGCCGAGGGTATTGAAGAGGACACCACATGCAAAACAGTCTGTTGAAGCCACGTATTATCGATGTAGAGGCGCTCGGCGCCGGCCACGCTAAAGTAGTGATGGAGCCGTTCGAACGCGGCTATGGCCATACATTGGGTAATGCGCTGCGTCGCGTACTGCTGTCGTCGATGGTGGGCTACGCGCCGACCGAAGTGACGATCGCGGGCGTTGTACACGAATACTCGTCGCTCGACGGCGTGCAGGAAGACGTTGTTGACCTGCTGCTGAACCTGAAGGGCGTGGTCTTTAAAGTCCACAACCGTGACTCCGTCACCCTGACCCTGAAAAAGGAAGGCGAAGGCGCCATCCTGGCTTCGGACATCGATCTGCCACACGACGTGGAACTGATCAATCCGGACCACGTGATCGCTCACCTGACCGCCGGCGGCAAACTGGACATGCAGATCAAAGTCGAAAAAGGCCGTGGCTATGTGCCAGGTAACGTTCGCCGCCTGTCCGAAGACACCAACAAGACCATCGGCCGCATCATTCTGGATGCGTCGTTCTCGCCAGTGCGCCGCGTTTCCTACTTCGTCGAGTCCGCTCGCGTGGAACAGCGTACCGACCTGGACAAGCTGATCATCAACATCGAAACCAACGGCGTCATCTCGCCGGAAGAAGCGATCCGTCAATCGGCCCGCGTGCTGGTCGATCAACTGAACGTGTTCGCCGCCCTGGAAGGCACCGAAGCCGCTGCTGAAGCTCCTTCGCGCGCACCGCTGGTCGATCCTATCCTGCTGCGTCCAGTGGACGACCTGGAACTGACCGTGCGTTCGGCCAACTGCCTGAAAGCCGAAAACATCTACTACATCGGCGACCTGATCCAGCGTTCGGAAAACGAACTGCTGAAGACGCCGAACCTGGGCCGCAAGTCCCTGAACGAAATCAAGGAAGTGCTGGCATCGCGCGGCCTGACCTTGGGCATGAAGCTGGAAAACTGGCCGCCTGCTGGCTTGGAAAAATAACAGATTGGGTGACAGTGCTGGACATCGCGCAGCGATGTTCTGCCCTGTTGCCAACTGATTTGTCGTACCCGCCCGGCACATGTTGTGCCGGGTGTTATCCCTAGAACCGGTCCGCGCTCACGGCTAACGTGAGCGATCGAAGAACTCGGATTTAAACACCTGAAAGGAAGTACCATGCGTCACCGTCACGGCCTCCGTAAACTGAATCGTACCTCGTCCCACCGTCTGGCAATGCTGCGCAACATGACCGTTTCCCTGCTGCGTCATGAAGCCATCAAAACCACGCTGCCAAAAGCTAAAGAGCTGCGCCGCGTAGTTGAGCCTATCCTGACCATGGGCAAGACCGACACCCTGGCTAACAAGCGTCTGGCATTCTCCCGTCTGCGCGATCGTGAAATGGTTCTGAAGCTGTTCGCAGAACTGGGCCCACGCTACGCAAACCGCAACGGCGGCTACCTGCGCATCCTGAAAATGGGTTTCCGTGTTGGCGACAACGCTCCTATGGCTTACGTTGAGCTGATGGACCGTCCAGAAGTCACCGACATCGACGCAGCGCCAACCGCAGAAGAGTAATCTTCGCCGTTGTCACCGTGTTATGAAGAAAGCCAGGCTCTGCCTGGCTTTTTTTATTTGAGGCGCCGCTCACCGGCCGCCTTGAATTCCGAACCGGCGTTCCATGTAGGCGTCGTCCCCTGGGCGATGTCCAACCCTACCTGGAACAGCAGCTGGATGTCCTGCACGCCGCCGCGCAAGTCCCAGTCGCCGCGGACATCGTCCGTCACCTGATGGTAGTCATGCGCGACGTAGCGGTCGACCACGTCGTGCGCATAGCTGTCCGGCTGGTCCAGGAAGCGGCTGCGGGCCTTGGTGTACAGCACCGGCACGCCCACCCGCGCGAACTCCAGCTGGTCGGCGCGGTAGAAGCTGCCCAACTCCGGCCGCGAGTCCTTCTCCATCTGCCGCCCCTGCAGCAGCGCGTACTTGGTCAGCAGCTCGTCGATGCTGGAATGGCCCGAGGTCACGTTCTCGATCTGCGCCGTCTTGCCCCAGGCGTTGATGCCATCGATATTGATGTTGGCCACCGTCCGCTTGAGCGGATACAGCGGATGGGCCGCATAGTATTTCGCGCCCAGCAGGCCGCGTTCCTCGGCCGTGGTCGCCAGGAACAGGATCGAGCGCTTGGGCGGCTTCGGCAGCGCCTTGTAGGCCTTGGCCAGCGCCAGCAGCGCGGCGGTGCCGGAAGCGTTGTCCAGCGCGCCGTGGTAGATCTGCTGCGTGCGCGTGCCCGGCAGGCGCGGGTCGATGCCCAGGTGGTCCCAGTGCGCGCTGTAGATCACATACTCATGCTTGAGCTTGGGATCGCTGCCCTCGATCAGGCCCAGCACATTGTTCGAGTCCACCGTGCGCGCCGTGTTCTCCACCTTGAAGTCGGCCGTGCCCTTCAGACTGACGGGGCGGAAATCCCTGCTCAGCGCCTGCTGCTTGAGCGTGTCGAAATCGTAGCCTGCCGCCGCCATCATCTGCTTGGCCTTGTCCAGCTGGAGCCAGCCCGGCACTGGCGGCGCGTCGGGATCGGCGCCGTCGTGCAGCAGGCTGAACTGCTCGCCGTTGCCGCCGCTGCGCACCACGTCCCACGGATAGGCCGCCGGCTTGGTCTCGTGGATGATGATGGCCGCCGCCGCGCCCAGCCTGGCGGCGATCTCGTATTTGTAGGTCCAGCGGCCGTAGTAGGTCATGGCGCTGCCCTTGAACATGGTCAGGTCCAGCCGGGACGGGTCTTTCGGATCGGGCACGGCCGGATCGTTGATCAACATCAGGATAGTCTTGCCGCGCACGTCGACACCCTTGTAGTCGTCCCAGCCGTACTCGGGCGCCTGCACGCCGTAGCCGACAAACACGATTTCGGAATTGCTGACGTTGACGCTGCTGGGCTGGCTGGTCGAATGGGCCACATAGTCTTCGGGGAAGTTCAGCGCCACCGTCTGGCCGCCTATCGTGTAGCTGAAGCTGGGCGTCGGTTGCAAGCCGCGCATCGGCACCGCCTGGGTCCAGCCGCCATAGGGGTTGCCCGGTTTCAGGCCCAGTTTCTTGAACTGCTGCTCCAGGTAGGCCACCGTCTTGGCCTCGCCCGGCGTACCCGGCGCGCGGCCCTCGAAATCGTCCGACGCCAGTGTCTTGATGTGGGCCAGCAAATCCTGCGGCGACACCGTGGCCAGCGCCTTGGCGGGCGTCTGGGCGCATGCGGCCCCTGCGGCCAGGGCCAGGACGGAAAACAGCAGGGGGCGTAGTGTCGTCATCGGTTGCTCCATCACGGGGAAAAGCCGAGTTTAGCAGGCTTTAAGGCTGGCCTCAGGCGCAAAAAGTAGCCTAGGTGTACTATGCTCGTGCTCATTTCGCCGAAAGAAAACACATGCTTCGTCTTGCCCGCCTGTTCATGTTGCTGCTGTCGCTGACCGCCCTGCTGATGGCGCGTCCCGCGCTGGCCGACGACGGCTTCCTGGAACCCGACGTGGCGTTCAAGTTCTCGGCCCGCATGGTCGACGGCCACACCGTGTCGGTCAGCTTCCAGATAGCCGACGGCTATTACATGTACCGCGAACGTTACAAGTTCAGCGCCAACGGCGCCAAGCTGGGCGCGCTGTCCATCCCGGCCGGCACCGTCCACTTCGACGAGACTTTCCAGAAAAACGTCGAGACCTACCGCAAGACCGTCACCATGACTTTGCCGGTGGAGGCCGACGGCCCGTTCACGCTGATGGTCGTGGGGCAGGGCTGCTCGGACAAGGGCCTGTGCTATGCGCCGCAGGATTACAAGGCCTCGCTGGTCGCCAGCGGCTCGGTGCCGCTGCCCGCCGCGCCCGCCGGCGCCAAGCCCGCCGCCACCATCCCTGCAACGTCAATCAACGTCACGGCGGCGCCACTGACCGTGCTGCCGGCTGCCAGCGCGCCTGCCGCCAGCGCCAGCGCCACCGTTGGCGAAGGCAAGCCTGCGGCGCTGACGCCGGGCGTCACCATCCGCGCCATCCCGATGCCGACCGCGACTATCCTGCCGCCGCTGAACCCGCCGGTGGCCGCCGCGCCGGTCGGCGATGCCGGCCATCTGGAAGCTGCGCTCAAGTCGGGCAAGCTGCTGGTCATCCTGCCGCTGTTCGCCCTGCTGGGGCTGGGCCTGTCGTTCACGCCGTGCGTGCTGCCGATGGTGCCTATTCTGTCGTCGATCATCGTCGGCGAGGGCGCCAACAGCAGCCGTGGCCGTGGCCTGCTGTTGTCGGTCACGTATTCGCTCGGCATGGCCATTGTCTACACCGCACTGGGCGTCGCCGCCGGCCTGGCGGGCGAGGGGCTGGCCGCCGCGCTGCAAAACCCGTGGGTGCTGGGTGCATTCGGCCTGCTGATGGCGGCGCTGTCGCTGTCGATGTTCGGCTTCTACGAGCTGCAGGTTCCGGCCGCGCTGCAATCGAAACTGAGCACGGTGTCGAACCGCCAATCGTCCGGCAAGCTGGCCGGCGTGTTCGTGATGGGTGCGATCTCGGCGCTGATCGTCGGTCCTTGCGTGGCCGCGCCGCTGGCCGCCGCGCTGGTCTACATCAGCCAGAGCCGCGACATCGTCGTCGGCGGCAGCGCCTTGTTCGCGATGGCGGTCGGCATGAGCGTGCCGCTGATGCTGGTCGGCGTCTCGGCCGGCGCCTTGCTGCCGCGCGCGGGCATGTGGATGGACGCGGTCAAACGTTTCTTCGGCCTGCTGATGCTGGCGATGGGCTGGTGGCTGGTGTCGCCGGTGCTGCCGGCCGCGGTGCAGATGATGGGCTGGGCCGCGCTGCTCATCGGCTACGGCATGTACCTGCTGATGAACCGGGGCAAGTGGTTCGCCAAGTCGGTCGGCGTCATCGTCGCCGTGCTGGGCCTGATGCAGCTGGTGGGCGTGATCAGCGGCGGCCGCGATCCGCTGGCGCCGCTGGCGCATCTGAGCGGCGGCAAGCATGAGGCGCCACTGGCCTTCCAGCGCATCAAGACCGTACAGCAGCTCGACGCAGTGCTGATGCAGACTGGCGGCAAGACCGCCATGCTGGACTTCTACGCCGACTGGTGCGTGTCCTGCAAGGAGATGGAAAAACTGACCTTCGTCGATCCGCAAGTGCGCGCCCGGCTGGCCAGCAGCGTGCTGCTGCAAGTGGACGTGACCGCCAACGACGCCGACGACAAAGCCATGTTGAAGCGCTTCGGCCTGTTCGGCCCGCCGGGCATCATCCTGTTCGACAAGCAAGGCAAGGAAATCGATGGCACCCGCGTCATCGGCTTCCAGGATGCGGCCAAGTTCACCGCATCGCTGGCGCGGCTGAACTAGCTCAGTCGCGGTGGCCGTGCCAGCCGCCGCGCGGACCGGCATGGCCGCCATGCGCGCCACCCATGCTGTGGTCGTCGAAGATAGCTTTCTGCTCGGCCGTCAACTGGCCGTAGAACGTCGTCAGCGCCGCCAGGTGCGCTTCCATCCTGGCCTGGTGCTGCTTGCTGAGGTCGAGCATCTTGGCCATGCGGTCCGGCGCCGACATCTTGGCGATTGCCGCGCGGTCCGGCAGCGTGCCGCCCGTCGCGGCCGGCGCGATGGCCGCCTGGTAAGTGGCCCACGCCGACTCCTGCTGCGTCGTCAGCTTCAGCAGTTCGTGCATCCTGGCCTGGCGCTTGGCGAACATCTCCGCCATCTTGGCCTGCATCTGTTCCTTGTTGACAGCGGCGCCGTGGCGGCCTGCCGGCGGGGCAGTATCCTGCGCCTGCGCCGCCGCCATGCCCAGCACGGTAAAACCGATCAATATGCTTTTGCGTAAGACGTTCATGGTCGTTCCTCTATCATTGAAAGTTAGGTATCGCGATGCATTCGGCGCCGCGCTTGATGCATAGTGGCAGCGCAAGGTTGCCGCCAAGTTTCCCAGGGCCCGGATTTTGTATCCAGATGTTTCGCCCCTAGGGGGATATACAAGACGATACAATTGGTGATTGGTCACGCGCCGTCTAACTGGGGATAATTAGCACATGGAACCCACATCAACAATCTTGATCGTAGACGACGATCGCGACATCCGCACCCTGCTGGCCGACTACCTCGAATCGAATGGCTACCGCGCCCTGTGCGCCGCCGACGGCACCGCCATGTGGAAGCTGCTCGACGAAGGCCGCCCGGACCTGGTGGTGCTCGACCTCAACCTGCCCGGCGACGACGGCCTGACCCTGTGCCGCAAGCTGCGCGCCCACTCCACGCTGCCGGTCATCATGCTGACCGCCCGCAACGAACCGCTGGACCGCATTCTCGGCCTGGAAATGGGCGCCGACGATTACCTGCCGAAACCGTTCGAGCCGCGCGAGCTGCTGGCGCGCATCCGCAGCGTGCTGCGCCGTAGTAACGCGATGCCGGTCGGCAGCGGCGCCGAGAAGGCGCAACAGCTGCGCTTTTCCGGCTGGACGCTGGACCTGACCGCGCGCCACCTGCTCAACCCGGACGGCATCGTCATCATGCTGTCGGGCGCCGAGTTCCGCCTGCTCAAGGTCTTCCTCGAACATCCGAACCGCGTGCTCAACCGCGACCAGCTGCTCAACCTGACCCAGGGCCGCGACGCCGACCCCTTCGACCGTTCGATCGACATCCAGATCAGCCGCCTGCGTCAGAAGCTGGGCGAGGACGCGCGCCTGCCGCAAATCATCAAGACCGTGCGCAACGGTGGCTACGTGCTGGCCGGCACCGTGACCGTGGAGCCGCAAGCGTGAAAGCCTTTTTCGGCTCCATGACCGGGCGCGTGTTCCTGATCCTGCTGCTCGGCATCGTCGCCTCGGCGGCGCTGACCCAGTGGCTGGCGGTGGGCGAACGCACGCGCGCGCTGGAGCGCTACCGCGACTTCCACGCGCTGGAGCGGGCCGAACAATTGATCACCACGGCCGACGTGCTGCCCGAGGCCTCGCGCCCCACCTACCTGCGCATGGCCCACCGCGGCACCGTCCGGCTGGAGGCGACCGACCTGCCGCTGGCCACCGCGCTGCCGCCGACCGAGTTTTCCACCAGCTTGCAGCAGCGCCTGGGCGCGGGCTACAAGCTGGGTCCGCTGGACGAACATCCGGCCGTATGCGACCTGCCGCGCAAGAGCAGTAATATCTTCGCGCCGAGCCAATGGCGCGGCACCTGCGAAACCATGAACGTGCAGCTGCACGACGGCCAGGTGCTCAAGTTGTCCGTGCTGCCGCCGCGCGCGCCGCCGCCGTCCGGCCACAGCGAGCTGCTGGCGATACTGCCCTTCCTGTTCAGCATCGCCGCGCTGGCCTACCTGGTCACGCGCATGACGGTGCGTCCGCTCAAGCAGCTGGCGCAGGCCGCCAAGGACCTGGGCAACGACATCAACCACGCGCCGCTGGTGTTGAGCGGCGCGGCCGAAATCCGCCAGGCCAGCGCCGCCTTCAACGCCATGCAGGCGCGCATCCGCCAGCACATCATGCAGCGCACGCAGATGCTGGCCGCCATCACCCACGACCTGCAAACCCCACTGACCCGTTTGCGCCTGCGGCTGGAAAAAGTCGGCGACCCGGAATTGCAGCAGCGCCTGGTCGACGACCTGTCGGCGATGCAGCAAATGGTCAAGGAGGGACTGGACCTGGCGCGCAGCATGGACACCACCGAAACCATGCAGGCGCTCGACCTCGACTCGCTGCTCGACAGCGTGTGCAGCGACGCCACCGACGGCGGCCAGCAGGTCGAACTGCGCGGCCGCGCGGCGATGGCGCTGATGGGCCGGCCGCTGGCGATACGCCGCTGCCTGGTCAACCTGATCGACAACGCCGTCAAGTATGGCCACTACGCCAACGTCACCGTCGAGCGCATGGTGGGCGCGGCCCGCATCCGCATCCGCGACGGCGGTCCCGGCATCGACCAGGACCAGATGGCGCGCGTGTTCGAACCGTTCTACCGGATTGAAACCTCGCGCTCGCGCGAATCGGGCGGCACCGGTCTGGGGCTGACCATCGCCCGCAACATCGCCGAACAGCACGGCGCCAACGTCATGCTGTCCAACCATGCGGACGGCGGCCTGGAAGTCACCTTGATCGTGCCCGAATACTACGCCGGCGCCTAAACCCCGCGCCCACCAACTCCAGCCCGGAAAAATGCGCGCGGCGATGGCCACGGCGCGGTTTTCCCGGCAAATACTGTGCGACAATATTCCGCCTGATGCAGGGCGGCAATGTTTTTCGACAGTAAACCTGGTTCAAAAAATAATGAAAAAATCATCCTTAGCATATCTGGTCGGCGCCATCGTGGTGGCAGGCGGCGGCGTCTGGAGCATGACGCATACAACGGCCGAACAGCCGAAAACCGCCAACGGCGCGGGCACACAAGGCCCGACCACCGTCAGCGTCATCGCGCCGGTGCGCCAGGATGTGCCGGTGGTGCTGCAAGCGAACGGCACCGTCACACCGATCAGCACGGTGGACCTGCATCCGCAAACCACCAGCACCATCGCCAAGGTGCATATCAAGGAAGGCCAGTTCGTCAAATCGGGCGAGCTGATGTTCACGCTGGACGACCGCAGCGAGCGCGCCAACGTCGACAAGGCCCAGGCCCAGGTCGCGCGCGACCAGGCCGCGCTGGCCGACTACGAGCGCCAGTACAAGCGCTCGACGGAGCTGCTGGCCAAGGGTTTCATCGCCCAGGGCGCGGTCGACACGCTCAAGAGCCAGGTCGATTCCGCGCGCGCGCTGTTGCAGTCCGATGTGGCCGCCGCCCGCTCGGTCGGGGTCGACGCCAGCTACACCGCGATCCGCGCGCCGATGAACGGCCGCGTCGGCGCCATCAACGTCTATCCGGGCAGCCTGGTGCAACTGGCCACCTCGCTGACCACCATCACCCAGCTCGATCCGATCAACGTCTCCTTCACCTTGCCGGAGTCGGCGCTGGCCGGCCTGCTGCAGGCGCAGCACGAGGGCGCGGTGGCGGTCAAGGTCGTGCTGGGCAACTCCGACAAGGAAATCAGCGGCGCCCTGAGCTTCATCGACAACAGCGTCGATCCGATCGCCGGCGTGATCCGCGTGAAGGCCCAGTTCGACAACAAGGACACGAACCTGTGGCCGGGCCAGTACGTCAACACCAAGCTCGTCTCGCAGGTGTTGAAGGACGCCATGGTGATCCCGCAAAACGCCATCATCAGCAACACCCGCGGCACCTTCGTCTATGCGGTCGACGCCGACCAGTCCGCCAAGGTGGTGAACATCAAGCGGGTGTATTCCTTCGGCGACAGCGCCGCCGTGTCCGGTCTGAGCGGCGCCGAGAAAGTCATCGTCGACGGCAAGCAGAACCTGCGGCCGGGCGGCAAAGTGCGTATCGCCGGGGCCGACAAGCCTGCGGACACGAGCAAGCAGAAAGGCTGAGCATGAACCTTTCCGAGTTATGCATCCGCCGGCCGGTGATGGTGGTGCTGCTGTCGCTGACCTTGATACTGGCCGGCGTGCTGTCGTACTTCTACATCCCGGTCGCGGCGCTGCCGAGCTACAACACCCCGGTCATCAATGTCTCGGCCGACCTGCCGGGCGCCGCGCCGGATACGATGGCCTCGTCCGTCGCGCTGCCGCTGGAGAAACAGTTCTCCACCATCGCCGGCCTGGCGCTGATCACCTCCACCAACACGCTGGGCAATTCCTCGCTAACCCTGGAGTTCGACCCCAGCGTCAACGTCAACGAAGCGGCGGTCGATGTGCAGGCGGCGCTGCTGCGCGCCCAGCGCCAGTTGCCGATCGAGATGACCGACCTGCCGTCCTACCGCAAGGTCAACCCGGCCGACGCGCCGGTGCTGTTCATGACCATGAACTCGCCGTCGCTGACGCTGGCCGAACTGAACGACTACGCCGAAAACCTGATCGCGCCCAGCCTGTCGACCCTGCCGGGCGTGGCCCAGGTCAGCGTCAACGGCCAGAAGCGTTTCGCCGTGCGGGTGCGCGCCAAGTCCGAGCTGATGAACGCCCGCAACCTGACCCTGGATGAATTGCAGCAGGCGATCAAGTCGGCCAACGCCAACACGCCGCTGGGCATCCTCGATGGCCCGAGCCAGACCTTGACCATCCAGGGCAACGCCCAGCTGATGAAGGCTTCCGAATTCGCCGAGCTGATCGTGGCCCAGCGCAACGGCCAGCCGGTGCGCCTGAAGGACGTGGCGACCGTCGAGGACAGCTTCCAGTCGGTCAAGACCGCCGGCAGCTACAACGGCGAGCGCTCCATCGTGCTGCTGGTGCAGCGCCAGCCGGACGCCAACACCGTGCAAGTGGTCGACGGCGTGCGCCGCCTGCTGCCGCGCTTCAAGAACCAGCTGCCGGCGTCGATCAACATCAACCTGGTCAACGACCGCTCGGTGTCGATCCGCGAAGCCATCCACGACGTCAACCTGACGCTGCTGCTGACCATCTTCCTGGTGGTGTTGGTGATCTTCCTGTTCCTGCGCCGCGCGGCCGCCACCTTCATCCCGGCGATCACGATGCCGATCTCGCTGCTCGGTGCGCTGGCCTTGCTGTACGCCTTCGGCTACAGTCTGGACAACGTCTCCCTGCTCGGCATCACCCTGGCGGTCGGCCTGGTGGTCGACGACGCCATCGTGGTGCTGGAGAACATCGTGCGCCACATCGAGCTGGGCAAGAAGCCGCTGCAAGCCTCGCTGGTGGGCGCCAAGGAAATGGGCTTCACCATCATCTCGATCTCGGTCTCGCTGGTGGCCGTGTTCATTCCGATCTTCTTCATGCCGGGCGTGATTGGCCTGATGTTCCATGAATTCGCCGTGGTGGTGGCGCTGTCGGTGCTGGTGTCGGCGGCGGTGTCGCTGATGCTGGTGCCGATGCTGGCCAGCCGCCTGCTGCCGGCCGACGCCATCGATCCCGAGCACGACAAGGGCGGCTTCATCGGCCGCTGGTTCGAGGCCGGCTTCACCGCGCTGCGCAACGGCTATGTGCGCACGCTGGACGTCGCGCTGCACCACCGCTACCTCGTGCTGGCGGCGGCGATCGGCACCTTCGCATTGACGGCGGTGCTCTACATCACCATCCCGAAAGGCTTTTTCCCCGAGGAAGACCTGGGCCAGATCCGCGTCAATACCGAGGCGTCGGAAGACATCTCGTCGGCCTCGCTGATGGACTTGCAGGAACGCGTGGCGGCCGTCATCAAGGCCGATCCCAATGTGCAGGACGTGACCTCGTTTGTCGGCGGCGGCAACAGCGGCCGCATGTTCCTGGTGCTTAAGCCGCGCGACCAGCGCCAGAAGATGCCGCAAGTGCTGGACAGCCTGCGCAAGGCCACCAGGACGGTGGCCGGCATTTCGGTCTACCTGAGCCCGGTGCAGAACCTGCAGCTGGGCGGACGCCAGTCCAAGAGCCGCTACCAGTACACGCTGCAATCGGTCAGCCCCGGGGCGCTCAACGACTGGGCGCAGAAATACCTCGACCAGCTGCGCGCCGATCCCGAGTTCCGCGACGTCACCAGCGATTCGCAGAACAAGGGCCTGCAGGCATCGCTCAAGATCGACCGCGACAAGGCCAACAACCTCGGCGTGGCCATCGGCGACGTCCGCACCGCGCTCTACCTGGCCTTCGGCGAGCGCCAGGTGTCGACCATCTACTCGCCCGCCGCCAGCTACTACGTGATCCTGGAGGCGGCCACCGCCGACCGCCAGTTCGACGACGCGCTGACCCGCATCTCGGTGCGCAACAAGAGCGGCAACCTGGTGCAGCTGTCCAGCTTTGCCACGGTCCAGCGCACCATCGGCCCGACCGCCGTCAACCACCAGGGCCAGCTGCAGGCGATCACCTTGTCGTTCAACCTGGCGCCGGACGTCCCGCTGGGCAAGGCCACCGCCAAGATCGACCAGATGGGCATGGACATGCATTTGCCGCCATCGATCATCACCAACTACGGTGGCGACGCGGCGGTGTTCCAGAGTTCGCAAAGCAGCCAGCTGATCCTGATCATCGCCGCGCTGGGTGTGATCTACGTGCTGCTGGGCGTGCTGTACGAGAGCTACATCCACCCGCTGACCATCCTGGCCGGCCTGCCGTCGGCCGCGGTCGGCGCCTTGCTGACCTTGCGCCTGTTCAACCTGGACCTGACGATGATCGCCATCATCGGCATCCTGATGTTGATCGGCATCGTCAAGAAGAACGCCATCATGATGATCGACTTCGCGCTGCACGTGCAGCGCAACGAAGGCCGCACGCCGGCCGAGGCGATCCGCGAAGCCTGCGTGCTGCGCTTCCGCCCGATCATGATGACCACCATGGCGGCGCTGATGGGCGCCTTGCCGATCGCGCTGGGCCTGGGCGCCGGCGCCGAGCTGCGCCAGCCGCTCGGCCTGGCGGTGGTGGGCGGCCTGATCTTCTCGCAAGTGATCACGCTGTACATCACGCCGGTCATCTACCTGTTCCTCGACAAGTACAGCGGCACGGGCCCGATGAGCGACGCCGAGCTGGTCGCCGGCGACGTCCCGGCCGTCGGAGGTGTGCACGCCGTGCCACTGAAGGCCGTGAACACGGTCAAGCATTGAGCGGTAGCAAGTTGCTTTAAAGACCGTTTCTTTATCATGGGCAAGTTGACCACGATAAAGGACGGTTGCAGATGAAACGCTACAGTGTCACCATCATCGGCATGGGCCCGCGCGGACTCAGCGCGTTTGAGCGCATCGCCGCCATCGCCGCCGGCCGCCAGCTGCCGCTGGACATCAACCTGATCGAGCCGGGCGACTGCGGCCCTGGCGTGCACGGCACGCGCCAGCCGCAGCACCTGCTGATCAACACCATCGCCAGCCAGGTCACGCTGTTTCCCGCCCCCGGCGCGGTGCAGTATCCGCCGGTGTGCGCCACGCCCTCGCTGACGGCGTGGGCGCGCCAGGCCGGTTACCGCCGCGTGGGCGAGCGCTACTACCAGCTGGGCGAACACGGCGGCGCCGACATCACCGAAGCTGACTACCTGCCGCGCAGCCTGCTGGGCGAATACCTGGCCTGGGCCTACGGCCAGATCGCCGCCGCGCTGCCGTCCAGCGTGCGCCTGACCCACCACCGCCTGCGCGCGCGCGACCTGTGGCGCCAGCCAGACGGCGCTTGCACCGTCGAGCTCGACACGGGCTTCCTGGTGCCCAGCGACTTCGTCTTCCTGACCACCGGCCACGGCCGCAACCAGCCCAGCGAGCTCGACGAAAAGCTGGCCGCCTTCGCGCGCGAGCACGCGCGCCACAACAGCCGGCTGGCCTTCGTGCGCCACGCCTATCCGCTGGCGCAGCTCAACGGCATCGGCGCCGGCGCCCGCGTCGCCATCCAGGGCCTGGGGCTGAGCGCGCACGACATCATCGCCGAGCTGACGGTGGGGCGGGGCGGCGCTTTTGTGCGCGGCGAGCACGGCTTGCGCTACCAGCGCTCCGGCGGCGAGCCGCAGCTGACCCTGTGCTCGCGCAACTGCCTGCCGGCCGCCGCGCGCGGCGTCAACCAGAAGGGGCTGGACGGTCGCCACCAGCCGCACTATTTCACGCCGGACGCGGTGGCCGCGCTGCGCCGCCTGGCGCTGGCCTCGCGCGGCAGCCGCCAGCTCGATTTCGAGCGCGAACTGCTGCCGCTGCTCAAGCGCGAAATGGCCTGGGTCTACCACAGCACGCTGGCCAAGGCGGTCCTCGATCCCGCCAGCTTCGTGCCGACGGCGGACGACGACGCGCTGATCGACCAGCTGCTGTTCCCGCTGGGCGCGCGCCAGTTCGCCACGCTGGACGAGTTCCGCGCATTCTTCCACGACTGGCTGCGCGAGGACCTGGCTGAAGCAAAACTGGGCAATATTGACAGTGCGACCAAGGCCGCCACCGACGTGCTGCGCGACGTGCGCGCCACCTTGCAGGCGGCGATCGAACATGGCGGGCTGACGCCGGCCTCGCACCGCCAGTTCCTGGAGCGCTACCACCCGGCCATCAACCGCAGCGCCTTCGGGCCGCCGCTGCGGCGCAACCAGGAACTGCTGGCGCTGCTGGACGCAGGCGTCATCGAGATCCTGTCCGGTCCCCACAGCAGCATCGAGCTCGACGAGCGCAATGCCTGCTATGTGCTGAGCACCCAATTCGGCGGCGGGGTGGTCAAACACCCGGTCGATGTGCTGCTGATCGCCCGGCTGGATGGGTTTTTTCCAACGATCGACGATTCCTTACTTATCCGTAATGTGCTCAGGCGGGGCCTGGCGCGGCCGTATTTCAACGGTAGTTTCCACCCCGGTGGCATCGACATCGACGCCGCCGGCCGGCCGCGCGACGACTGCGGCCAGCCGTCCCGCAACATCTGGGCGCTGGGCTACCTGGTCGAGGGGGCGCACTACTACACGCACGCCCTGCCACGGCCGCAAATGCGCTCGCGCCAGGTGCTGGACGCCGACCGCAGCGTGCACGCCATGGTGGCCCTGATGGACGCCATCCCCCAGCCCGACGCCCGCCGCGCGGACGCCCCGGCGACCTCGGCAGTGTTGCCGCGCGTCACTTTGTGAAGCTGGTTGATACATACGGTAACACCCGTCAAGACGCGGAACTTGTAAGCTCTTCCTGTTAAATCCCCTGGAGCGCACGCGCCGCTGTCCGGCGCGTTATCATGGCCTTGCACAGCGGTTCCCAAAACGGTGGGACTCTGGCACTATGGCCGCATTTTGTCGACTTCGTTCCAACCAAGGTTTGCTATTTTGCATCACGATTCCCATTTACTCTCTGCAAATTCCGAATATTGCGAAACTTGCGGCCAGCGTTTGCCTGAGGCTGGGGAGCGGTTCGCCGCATGGGATCGTAAGTCGAAGTCCAACCGCATCGGCGTCGGCATTTCCATCGCCTTGCACTTGCTGGGCGTGCTGTACTACTTCCTCTCGCCCACGCCCAAGAACACCCATTCCGCGCCGCCCAAGGGTGGGGTGATGGTCTACATCGCGCCGTTGCCGGACAAGCCGCAGAACAAGCCGCAGCAGAAGAAACCTGAAGTGTCCAAGGCCACCAAGCCGCCGCCGCCGCGCAAGCAGGTCGCCACCAAGGATGCGCCGGCCGCCATCCGTCCCAAGCTGGAAACCTATGTGCCGCCGGTGCAGGCGACGATGACGCCGCCGCCCGAGCAGGACATGTCCGAGATGATCGCCAAGCGCCGCGCCGCGCGCGAGGCCAACAACCCGCAACCGGCGCCAAGCGCCCCGGCCGAGAGCGACGCCGAACGCTCGCTGCGCATCGCCAAGGGCAATATCGCCGGCGCCCAGGGCCGCACCAGCGGCGCCGACAAGGACGACACCGGCGGCATCTTCCAGGTCGACAAGAGCTACCACAGCGCCGACGTGAAGTTCCGCGGCTGGAACACCAACTTCAAGCGCCGCTGGCTGCAGCAGATCCACGTCGAGCAGGGCGCCGAGCAGGATATCGAGACGGCGGTCGCCAAGGAAATGGTCAAGATCATCCGCAAGGAAAAACCGGGCGACTTCGAATGGGATTCGCGCCGCCTGGGCAAGGTGGTGACGATGAGCGCGCGCAAGGAAGACGAAAAGGAGTTGATCGCCTTCTTGCTGAAGGAAATGTTCCCCGAGTACTCGCGCGGCCCCGGGCGCTGATTTGCCAAAAAACTACGGTTCGATCCCCCAAATCAGCCGTTGGTCGCAAAAATCCTGATAGCTTGGCAACTTTATCTTAAGGTAGCGTTGCCGCGGACTGCGTCCGTTTCCTATCAGGAGATTGTGTTCCATGCTATCGATCAAACAGCTGAACAAGACTTACGCCAACGGCGTCAAGGCCATCAACGACGTCACCCTCGACATCCCGAACGGCATGTTCGGCTTGCTGGGCCCCAACGGCGCCGGCAAGTCGTCGCTGATGCGCACCATCGCCACGCTGCAAGACCCCGATAGCGGCAGCATCCATTTCGACGGCCTCGACGTGCTGGCCCAGCCGGAGGCGCTGCGCCGCCAGCTCGGCTACCTGCCGCAGGACTTCGGCGTCTATCCCAAGGTCACGGCCGAAGTGCTGCTCAACCACTTTGCCGTGCTCAAGGGCCTGACCGCGCGCGGCGAGCGCAAGGAAGCGGTCGAGGCGCTGCTGCAGCAGACCAATCTGTGGGAAGCGCGCAAGCGCGGCCTGGGCACTTATTCGGGCGGCATGCGCCAGCGCTTCGGCATCGCCCAGGCGCTGCTGGGCGCGCCGAAGCTGGTGATCGTCGACGAGCCCACCGCCGGCCTCGATCCCGATGAGCGCAACCGCTTCCTCAACCTGCTGGCCAAGATCGGCGAGCAGGTGGTGGTGATCCTGTCGACCCACATCGTCGACGACGTCACCGACCTGTGCCCGCGCATGGCGATGATCGTCAAGGGCGAGGTGCTGCTGCAGGGCGAGCCGCAGGCCGCCATCGACACCTTGAAGAACAAGGTCTGGCGCCGCAGCGTCAGCGCCGAGGCCTTGCCGGAATACCAGCGGCGCATGAACGTGCTGCACACCCGCCTGGTCGGCGGCAAGCCGCAGATCAATGTGTTTGCCGACAGCCAGCCGGACGACGGCTTCGTGGCGGTGGAGGCGGACTTGGAAGACGTCTACTTCCTGCACGTGCGCAATGCCGCCGCCAGCGCGGCCGCCGTGGTCTGAGGGGCGCGCCATGTTAATGGAATTCTTTAAATTCGATCTGCGCTACCAGTTGCGCCAGCCGCTGCTGTGGGTGACCGGCATGATCCTGGGCCTGATGGCCTTCGGCGCCGCCACCAGCGACGCCATCCAGGTCGGCGGCGCCATCGGCAATGTGCACCGCAACGCGCCGGTGGTCGTGGCTCAGCTGATGGGCTCGTTCACCGTGGTGTCGACCTTCATCGTCACCATTTTCATCGCCGGCACCGTGCTGCGCGACAGCGAGGTCGGCATCTCCGACATGCTGTTCGCCACGCCGATGCGCAAGTACCAATACCTGGCCGGGCGCTTCATCGCCGGCCTGGTCGCCTGCCTGGCGATCTTCGTGCTGATCGCCGCCGGCATACTGCTGGGGCCGTTGATGCCGTGGGTCGACTCCGCCCGCGTCGGCCCGCAGCCGCTGTTCGCCTATCTGTGGGCCTTCGGCTTCTTCGTCATCCCCAACCTGGTCTTCATCGGCGCCTTGTTGATGCTGCTGGCGTCGACCACGCGCTCGATGATGCTGGTCTACGTCGGCGTGCTGGGCTTCTTCGTGTTGTGGATCGTGGCCGGCGTGTTCACCCGCGACATCAACAACGAATGGACCGCCGTGCTGCTCGACCCGTTCGGCGTGCGCGCCTTCAGCCGCGCGGTGCGCTACTTCTCGACCGCCGAATCGAACGCCGGCCTGCCGCCGTTGAGCGGCTTCCTGCTAGCCAACCGCGCGCTGTGGCTGGCGGTGGCGCTGCTGTTCTTCGGCGCCACGCTGGTGCTGTTCAAACCGCAGCGCGCCGGCACCGGCCGCCGCTGGTTCGGCAAGGCCAGGGCGGACGCCGCCGGCGCGGCACCGGCCCCGTCCGGCCTGGCGCTGCCGCGCACGGTGGCGCGCTTCGGCGCGGCGACCGGCTGGATACAGTGCTGGCACATCCTGCGCTTCGACGCCATGGGCGTGTTCAAGAGCGTGCCCTTCCTGGTGATGCTGCTGTTCGGCGTGCTGAACTTCGTTGGCGGCGCCACCCAGGCCGGCGCCAACTTCGGCACCACCGTCTATCCGGTCACCGGGCTGATGCTGCGCACCCTGGCCGGCAGCTTCAACTTCATGCTGATCATCGTGCTGACTTTCTACGCCGGCGAGCTGATCTTCAAGGAACGCCAGGTCAAGATCGCCGACGTCAGCGACGCCATGCCGGTGCCGGACTGGGCGCCGCTGCTGGCCAAGTCGATCGCGCTGGTCGGCGTGATCTTCGGCTTCCTGCTGGCCGGCGTGCTGGCGGCCGCGTGCTTCCAGCTGGTCAAGGGCGGCACGACGATCGAAGCGGGCCTGTATGTCAAAGGCATGCTGTTGGAATCGGCCTTCTTCGTGCTGATGGGACTGATGGCCTTGGCGCTGCAAGTGCTGACCAATAACAAGTTCCTCGGCTACCTGCTGGTGATCGTGCTGATGGTGTCGCAGATCGTGCTGAGCATCATGCACTTCGACCACAATCTGTACAACTTCGGCGCCATGCCGGGCCTGCGCTATTCGGACATGAATGGCTACGGCCACTTCCTCAAGGGCTGGTCGTGGTTCGGCCTCTACTGGGGCCTGTTCAGCCTGGCCTTGATGGTGCTGGCGCAGGCGTTCTGGGTGCGCGGGCTGGCGCGTCCGTGGCGCGAGCGCGTGCGCGTGGCCGGCGGCCGCCTGAAGGGTCGCTCCGGCTTCGCGCTGGCGATGCTGGTGGCCGGTTTCGTCGGCAGCGGCGCCTGGATCTTCTACAACACCAACGTGCTCAACAAGTACGAAGCGTCCGACGTGGCGATGGACAAGCAGGCCCGCTACGAAAAGCTGTATCGCCAGTACAAGGACTTGCCGCAGCCGCGCATCACCGACGTGCGCGCCGATGTCGACATCTACCCGGCCGAACGCCGGGTGGCGATCCGCGGCCGCTACCTGATGGAAAACAAGACCGGCGCGCCGCTGGCCGTCCTGCGCATCCAGCGCAATCCGGACCTCGACACCCGCTTCGACAACCTGCCGCCGCACGAAGTGGTGCTGGACGACAAGGTCGCCGGCTTCAGCATCATCAAACTGGCGCAGCCCTTGGCGCCGGCCGCGCGGCTGGACCTGTCGTTCACCGTCGACGTGCACAACCAGGGCTTCACCAACGGCGGCGCGGCCGACAGCGTCAACCTGAACGGCACCTTCTTCAACAACTTCGCCTTCTTCCCGCATTTCGGCTACAACCAGCAGGCCGAGCTGACCGACCGCAACGAACGCCGCAAGCGCGGCCTGGGCGAGCCGGTGCGCATGGCCAAGCTGGAGGACGAGAAGGCGCGCGCCAACGCCATCTTCAGCAACGAGGCGGATTGGATCAACTTCGAGACCACCGTCTCGACCAGCGCCGACCAGATCGCGATCGCCCCCGGCTACCTGCAGAAGCGCTGGGAGCAGAACGGCCGCCGCTACTTCCACTACAAAATGGACCGGCCGATGGTGCCGTTCTTCGCCTACCTGTCGGCCCGCTGGGACGTGCGCAAGGGCGAGTGGCACGGCTTGCCGATCGAGATCTACTACGACAGCAAGCACGCCTACAACGTCGACCGCATGATCAGCTCGGCGCAGAAATCGCTCGACTACTTCGAAGCCAACTACACCCCGTATCAGCACAAGCAGGTGAGGGTGCTGGAGTTCCCCAACTACCAGGGCTTCGCGCAATCGTTCGCCAACACCATTCCGTATTCGGAGTCGATCGGCTTCATCGCCGACCTGCGCGACAAGGATGACATCGACTACGTCTACTACGTCACCGCGCACGAGATGGCGCACCAGTGGTGGGGCCACCAGGTGGTCAGCGCCAACATGCAGGGTTCGACCATGCTGATCGAATCGCTGGCGCAGTACTCGGCGCTGATGGTGATGGAGAAGGAATACGGCCGCGACAAGCTGCGCCGCTTCCTGCGCTTCGAGCTGGACCAGTACCTGCGCGAACGCGGCGGTGAACTGGTGGAAGAGCGGCCGTTGATGCGCGTGGAGAACCAGCAGTACATCCACTACCGCAAGGGCAGCCTGGTGTTCTACCGCCTGCGCGACGAGATCGGCGAGGCGGCGCTGAACCGCGCGCTCAAGCGCTTCCTGACCGACAAGGCTTACCAGCAGGCGCCGTACACCACCAGCCGCGAGCTGCTGGCCTACATCCGCGCCGAAGCGCCGCCGGACAAGCAGGCGCTGATCACCGACCTGTTCGAGAAGATCGTCTTCTACGACAACCGCGTGACCGAAGCCAAGGCGCACAAGCGAGCAGACGGGCAGTGGGATGTGACGATGACGCTGCACCTGGCCAAGATGGAAGCGGACGGCAAGGGCAAGGAGACGCCGCGCGTCTATGACGAGCCGGTGGAGATCGCCGTGTTCGCCCGCGCCAAGGGCGCCAAGGAACGCGACGAGCGCGTGCTGTTCAGCGACAAGCGCGTGCTGCAGGGCAGCGATCCGGTGGTGACGGTGACGGTCAAGGAGCAGCCGTTCGAGGTCGGCGTCGATCCCTACAACAAGATGATCGACCGCGTCTCGCGCGACAACCGCAAGGAAGTCACGCTGGATTAAAACCAACCCGGGGTCAAGTCTGACATTCGGACACGAGCTCTGCCGTAACCTTGCTTACGGCAGAGCTCGTGTCCGAATGTCAGACTTGACCCCGGTGTTGTTTTGTTATTTTTGAGCCTTGAGCAGGCGGGCGACGTCCAGCGCGAAGTAGGTCAGCACGGCGTCGGCGCCGGCGCGCTTGAACGCCAGCATCGACTCCATCATCACTTTGTCGTGGTCGAGCCAGCCGTTTTGCGCGGCGGCCTTGATCATCGCGTACTCGCCGCTGACCTGGTAGGCAAAGGTCGGCACTTTGAACTCGTCCTTGACGCGGCGCACGATGTCCAGGTAGGGCATGCCCGGCTTGACCATCACCATGTCGGCGCCTTCGGCCAGGTCCAGTCCCACTTCCCGCAGGGCTTCGTCGCTGTTGGCCGGGTCCATCTGGTAGGTGTTCTTGTCGCTCTTGCCCAGGTTCTTGGCCGAGCCGACCGCGTCGCGGAACGGGCCGTAGAAGGCCGACGCATACTTGGCCGAGTACGCCATGATGCGGGTGTGGATGTGGCCGTGCGCTTCCAGCGCCGCGCGCACCGCGCCGATGCGCCCGTCCATCATGTCCGACGGCGCCACCACGTCGACCCCGGCGTCGGCCTGGCACAGGGCCTGGCGCACCAGCATGTCGGTGGTGACGTCGTTGATCACATAGCCGTTGTCGTCGATCAGGCCGTCCTGGCCGTGGCTGGTGTACGGGTCCAGCGCGACGTCGGTCAAAATGCCCAGCTGCGGGAAAGCCTGCTTCAGCGCGCGCACCGCGCGCGGCACCAGGCCGTCCGGATTGGTCGCTTCGATGCCGTCCGGCGTCTTCCTGGCGGCGTCGATCACCGGGAACAGCGCCAGCACCGGAATGCCCAGTTCCACGCATTCCTGCGCCACTTTCAGCAGCAGATCCACCGACACCCGTTCCACGCCCGGCATCGACAACACCGGCTCGCGCTGCTGCGTGCCTTCCAGGATAAACACCGGATAGATCAAGTCCGAGGCCGTGACGTTGTTTTCACGCATCAATGCGCGCGAAAACGGGTCGCGGCGCATGCGGCGCATGCGGATGGCGGGGAATTGGGCGGAAACGTGTGGATTGTGCATCGCTAAAACTTTCCTAAACAGTGGGGTTATTGCTCGTCGGGCTCGGCGTCGTCTTCCATCTCGATCAATGGCACCTGGGCGGCCGCTTCGTCGTCGGTGACGCCGGCCAGTTCCAGGATCTTGTCGTTGGCTTCTTCGATGCCGACCCGCTTGAGCGCGGAGAACAGTTGTACGGTGAACGGGAAACCTTCGCCGTCTTCGTCGACATAGCTGGCCAGCTTGGCTTTCGCCTGGCGCAGCACGTTGACGGATTCGTTGCGGTTCAATTTGTCAACCTTGGTCAGGATGCAATGGATCGGCTTGCCGGTCGGGGCGAACCATTCCAGCATCTGGATGTCGAGGTCGGTGAACGGGCGGCGCGAGTCCATGATCAGGATCAGCGCGGCCAGCTGTTCGCGGCGCTGGACGTAGTCGCCTAGCAGGCGTTGCCAGTGCAGCTTGGCCGAGCCGGACACTTCCGCGTAGCCGTAGCCCGGCAAGTCGACCAGCAGGCACTCGATTTCCTCGACGATGGTCGGGTCTTTGCGGTGCTGCGCAATGTGCGCGCCGCCGATCGAGAAGTAGTTGATGTGCTGGGTACGGCCAGGGGTCTTGGACGCGAACGCCAGGCCTTTCTGGTTGCACAGGATGTTGATGGCGGTCGATTTGCCGGCGTTGGAGCGACCTGCAAAGGCGATTTCCGGCACGTGAGTGTCGGGCAGATCGCGCAATTGGTTAACGGTCGTAAAGAAGCGGGCTTGCCAGAGTTTGGACATGGGATGGGGGAAATGCAACAAAAGGGAGCAAATATGCTGGAAAGCTATTGTACAATGAGTGGTTACGAAGTGTTGCCATAGCATCTCGTGCCTAGCCTGCGGCATACTTTCGACAAACTTTTTTGAGGGTGCTTGAATGAATCGTGCGTTTTCACCGTTTGTAACTTCCTTGTTGGTCGGCCTGCTGGCAATTGCGGGCACCGCAACCGCCGCAGAAGAAAAAAAACCGGCCCACGCCGAAGCGGCGGCGCCCAAAGTCGACGCGGCCAAAGGCGGCACCCTGTTCGACAGCGGCGACAACGCGCGCGGCCTGCCGGCATGCGTCTCCTGCCACGGCGCCGGCGGCAACTCCACCATCAGCGTCAATCCGAAACTGGCCGGCCAGCACGAAGGCTATCTGTACAAGCAGCTGGTGAACTTTTCGGGCGATGACCGGAATCAACCGATCATGACGACCTACGCGAAGATGCTGACGGACGAGGAAAAGCACAACATCTCGGCCTGGCTGGCCACCCAGGCGCAAAAGCCGGGCGCAGCGAAGAACAAGGACACGGTTGAACTGGGCAAGAAGATTTATCGCGGCGGCATCGCCGAGAAGAACGTCCCAGCCTGCGCCAGTTGCCACGGCGCGGCCGGCGCCGGCATCCCGGTGCAATATCCGCGCATCGGCGGCCAGCACCAGGATTACACGGTAGCCCAGCTGGGCCTGTTCAAGGCCGGCGGCCGCAAGAACAGCGCGCAGATGACCACCATCGCCAAGCGCATGTCGGACGAGGAAATGAAAGCCGTGGCCGATTACGTCGCCGGCTTGAAATAAGCAGCTGGCCGCAGCCCTGGGTTGCGGCGTAGTTGATAGTGCATAGAGGGCGGCAGCGTAAGCGGGCTGCCCTTTTTGTTGATATGCTGCCGGCAGCATACTTTTTTTGAGATAGTTCCAGCATGAGCAGCAGCCCCAGCACCACCGGCATCGAACTGAAGACCCGTCGTCCCATCGTCGGTGAATTCGTCGAACTGATTTCCTCCATGCGCTTCGCCATCGCGCTGCTGGCGATGATCGCCATCGCCGCCATCGTCGGTACCGTGATGAAACAGGGCGAGGCGACCAACAACTACATCAACCAGTTCGGGCCGTTCTGGTTCGAGGTGTTCGGCAAGCTGGGCCTGTACGGCGTGTACTCGGCCTGGTGGTTCCTGCTGTTGATGACCGCGCTGGTGACGTCGACCTCGCTGTGCATCCTCCGCAACACCCCCAAGATGCTCAAGGACATGCGCAGCTGGCGCGAGCACGTGCGCGAGAATTCGCTGCGCAATTTCCACCACAAGATGCAATGGCGCTCGCCGCTGGCGCGCGCCGCGCTGACGCAGCAGACCGCCGCCCGCCTGGCCGACGCCGGCTACAAGGTCAAGCTGGTCGACAAGGACAACGGCACCCTGGTGGCGGCCAAGCAGGGCGCGGCCAACAAGTTCGGCTACATCTTCGCGCACTCGGCCATCGTCATCATCTGCATCGGCGGCCTGCTCGATTCAGACGTGCCGATCCGCCTGCAGGAATGGTTCCTCGGCAAGGTGCCGTTCAACGGCAGCGGCCTGATCTCGGCGGTGCCGGCGCAGAGCCGCCTCGGCCTGGGCAATCCCACCTTCCGCGGCAACACCATGATCCCGGAAGGCCAGTCCAGCGAGAGCGCCATCATCACCCGTCCCGACGGCGTGCTGATCCAGGACCTGCCGTTCACCATCAGCCTGAAAAAATTCACCATCGACTTCTACACCACCGGCATGCCCAAGCTGTTCGCCAGCGCGGTGGAAGTGCGCGACCACGCCAGCGGCGAAGTGGTCAAGGCCGTCATCGAAGTCAACAAACCCTTGCTGTACAAGGGCCTGGCGATCTACCAGTCCAGCTTTGACGACGGCGGCAGCAAGCTCAAGCTGACCGGTTTCCCGATGGTCGGCGCGGCCACCACCAGGTTCGACATCGCCGGCGAAGTGGGCAGCAGCACCGCCATGGGCGACACCTACACCGTCGAGTGGTCCGGCTTCCGTCCGTTCAACGTCGAGAACCTGGCCGCCGCGCAGGACGCGCGCGCCGTCACCAAGGGCAAGAGCCTGGAAGAGCAGTTCGCCAACGGCCTCGACAAGCACACCGGCTCGGCCGGCCGCAACGCCCACAACAAGGACTTGAAGAACGTCGGCCCCAGCGTGACCTACAAGCTGCGCGACAAGACCGGCCAGGCGCGCGAATACCAGAACTACATGCAGCCGGTGACGGTGGACGGCGCCACGGTGTTCCTGGCCGGCATGCGCATCAATCCGTCGGACCCATTCAGCTTCCTGCGCATTCCGGCCGACGACGCCCACAGCGTCAACGAATGGATGCGCCTGCGCGCCGCCCTCAATGACCCCGGCCTGCGCGCCGCCGCCGCCAAACACTACGCCGAGCGCGCCACGCCGCAGTCGGCCAACGGCGACGCGCTGCGCGGACAATTGCAAGCCTCGGCCGAGAAGAGCCTGACCATCTTCGCCGGCAACGACAAGGCGGCCGGCTTCGTCGCCATCTCGCAGTTCCTGGAAAAGATCCCCGGCGCCGAGCAGGAAAAGGCCGCCGACGTGTTCATGAAGATCCTCAACGGCAGCCTGTGGGACCTGTGGCAGGCCGCGCGCGCCAGGGACGGCCTGGCGCCGGCCAGCGCCGACGAACAGCACGCCCGCTTCCTGCAACTGGCCACCAACGCCCTGTCGGACGCCTTCTTCTACGGCGCGCCGGTCTACCTGCAGCTGGACGACTTCACCCAGATCCAGGCCTCGGTGTTCCAGGTCACCCGTTCGCCGGGCAAGAAGGTGGTCTACCTGGGCTGTGTATTCCTGGTGCTGGGTGTATTCTCGATGTTTTACATCCGCGAGCGCCGCCTGTGGGTCTGGATCAAGGACGACGGCGACGGCACGGAGGCGCTGATGGCCATGAGCACCCAGCGCAAAACGCTGGACTTCGAACGCGAGTTTGAAACTTTGAAAGAAAAGCTGCCGCAATCGGCGTAAGCTGTAGCAGCCACGGAGATAAATGATGGAACTGACGCAATCGACACTAACCTATAGCCAGGCGCCCGGCTACTTCAAGCGCCTGACCGCGTTCGACTGGTTGTTCGCGCTGGCGCTGCTGGCCGGCTCGCTGTACGGCCTGAACACCTACGGCCAATACATGGACGTCTACGAGAAGGGCATCCTGCTGGCCGCCGCGCCGGTGTTCGCCGCGCTGGGTTGGCACTGGAAGCCGGCGCGCTGGCTGATGCCGCTGGTGGCCCTGCTGGCGCTGGGCGCGATCGCCATGTACGCCGGTGAGCTCGATAACGGCACCAAGAAGTTCTGGCTGCGCATGATGTTGTCGAGCCAGTCCGCGATCCTGTGGATGAGCGTGATGTTCTGCCTGTCGACCTTGTTCTACGTGATCGGCCTGGCCGCGCGCTCCGAGATGGCCTCCAGCATCGGCTCCAAGCTGTGCTGGGCCGCCGTGGTGCTGGGCCTGACCGGCATGATGGTGCGCTGGTACGAGTCCTACCTGATCGGCGCCGACGTCGGCCACATCCCGGTGTCGAATCTGTATGAAGTGTTCATCCTGTTCTCGCTGATCACCGCGATGTTCTACCTGTACTTCGAGCAGCGCTACGCCACCCGCCAGCTGGGCGCCTTCGTCACCATGGTGATCACCGCCGCGATCGGCTTCCTGTTCTGGTACACCACCTCGCGCGACGCCGCCGACATCCAGCCGCTGCTGCCGGCGCTGCAAAGCTGGTGGATGAAGATCCACGTGCCGGCCAACTTCATCGGTTATGGCAACTTTGCCCTGGCGGCAATGGTGGCGGCGGCCTATCTGCTGAAGACCTCGGGCCACCTGGTCGACCGCCTGCCGTCGGAAGAGGTGCTGGACGACGTCATGTACAAGGCCATCTCGGCCGGATTCGCCTTCTTCACCATCGCCACCATCCTCGGCGCGCTGTGGGCGGCCGAGGCGTGGGGCGGCTACTGGTCGTGGGACCCGAAGGAGACCTGGGCGCTGATCGTCTGGCTCAACTACGCGGCCTGGCTGCACATGCGCCTGATGACGGGCCTGCGCGGCCGTCCGGCGGCCTGGTGGGCGCTGGTGGGCCTGCTGGTGACCACGTTCGCCTTCCTGGGCGTGAACATGTTCCTGTCCGGTCTGCACTCCTACGGCAAGTTGTAAACGCGATGTGAACTTTTGCTGGCCCAGATTGGTGTAAGGTTCAGGCTATTGGGGCGACCAAGTCTCAACCTTCTTTGGAGTCAGCATGCTGATCAAGCGTAGCCCCAACGGCATCGAGTTGCCGTTTTCATCAGAAATCACCTCGCGTGTAGTCTACGAGTCGCGCCGCAGCTTCATCAAGCAGATCGCCGCCGGCGCCATCGGCAGCGCCGCGCTGCTGGAGATGGCCAACCGCGAAGCGTTCGCGCAGGGCGTCAACCCCAAGCTGGCCGCCAAACTCAATCCCTCCTATTCGGCGCTCGACAAGCAGACGCCCTACAAGGACGCGACCAGCTACAACAACTACTACGAATTCGGCACCGACAAGAGCGAGCCGGCGATGTACGCCAACACGCTCAAGACCCGTCCATGGACGGTGAGCATCGAAGGCGAAGTGAAGAAGCCGATGATCCTGGATATCGACGCGCTGCTGAAGCTGGCGCCGCTGGAAGAGCGCGTCTACCGCCTGCGCTGCGTCGAGGGCTGGTCGATGGTGATTCCGTGGATCGGTTATTCGTTCTCCGAGATCATCAAGAAGGTCGAGCCGACCGGCAACGCCAAATACGTGGAGTTCGTCACGCTGGCCGACAAGAAGCAGATGCCGGGCGTGGGCAGCCGCGTGCTGCAATGGCCGTACACCGAAGGCTTGCGCATCGACGAAGCCAATCATCCGCTGGCCTTGCTGACCTTGGGCATGTACGGCGAAACGCTGGCCAACCAGAACGGCGCGCCGGTGCGCATGGTGCTGCCGTGGAAGTACGGCTTCAAGTCGGCCAAGTCCATCGTCAAGATCCGCTTCGTCAAGGAGCAGCCGCGCACCTCGTGGAATTTGTCGGCGCCGAACGAGTACGGTTTCTATTCGAATGTGAATCCCGAGGTGGACCACCCGCGCTGGTCGCAGGCGTCCGAGCGCCGCATCGGCGAGGACGGCTTCCTGGCCCGCAAGCGCAAGACCTTGATGTTCAACGGCTACGCCGACGTCGCGCCGTTGTATGCGGGCATGGACCTGAAGAAGTTCTTCTAAGCGTATGGCGTTCAACCCTACCCCGCGTCAGGCCGGCCTGATCAAGGCCGCCATCTTCGTGCTGGCGCTGGTGCCCCTGGCGCGCATGGTGTATCTGACCTTGACCGGGCAACTGGTCGAACCGCTGGAATTCATCACGCGCGGCACCGGCGACTGGACCTTGTACTTCCTGTGCTTCACCTTGGCGGTGACGCCGCTGCGCAAGCTGAGCAAATGGAACTGGCTGATCAAGCTGCGCCGCATGCTGGGGCTGTACATGTTCTTCTACGGCTTTTTGCACTTCATGACCTTCCTGTGGTTCGACCATTTCTTCGACCTGCAGGAGATGTGGAAGGATGTGCTGAAGCGGCCGTTCATCACGGTGGGCTTCATCGCCTTCGTGCTGTTGATACCGCTGGCAGCGACCAGCACCAACGCGATGGTCAAGCGGCTGGGTGGCAAGCGCTGGCAGTGGCTGCATCGGCTGATCTACGTGATCGCACCGTTGGCCATCCTGCACTTCTGGTGGATGAAGGCGGGCAAGCACAACTTCACGCAGCCGATCATCTTCGCTTGTATTCTTGCCGTGCTGCTCGGCGCCCGCGTCTATTGGAAGTTCACCAAGGCCAGCGTGGCTGCCCGGGCTTGATTATTGTCGTTCCCAGGACCTGGGGCAGCGGGTACGATGGTGATTTTCCAAGAGGTCGGCCGATGCGAGCACTGTTGCTGTCTACGTTAATCTTGATGCCGGTGACGGCCTCCGCCCAGGCTGGCGGAGGAATCGGCTACCCGACGGTTGCCGCCGCGCTGGAGGCGCTCAAGAGCAAGCAGGGCGCTCGCGTGTCGACGCGGGACGGATGGACCATCGTGGACGACCGCCCGGCGAACGCCATCTGGTCGTTTACGCCGGCCGGGCATCCCGCCCATCCGGCGGTAGTCAGGCGCGGAATCGTCGAGCAGGGCGGCGGTATTCATGTCGCGATGACCGCTCTATGCCAGGCCGACAAGGTTGCCTGCGACAAGCTGATCGAGGAATTCAAGGAACTGAACGCCGGCATGGCCCAGGCGCTGCAAAGCAAGCCGGCGCCGGCGCAGGCTACTGCCGAGCAGGCGCAGGCCGTGGAACGCCAGAGCATGATTTATTTTGCCGCAGTGGATGGCCGCCGGTACGAGGCGGCTTACCAGCTGCAGTCGGAGATGCTGAAAAAGCAGATGCCGTTCGAAGGCTGGCGCAAGCTGTCGGAGGATTTCAATACCAGGGCGGGCGAGGTGCGCCGGCGCACCATCACCAAGATAAGCTGGTACAAAGATCCGCCGCAAGCCGCGCCGGGAACCTATGCCGCCGTCGATTTTTCCGCCCAGTTCGCCAACATGAATACCCATTGCGGCTATCTGGTCTGGATGAGGCAGGACGATGGATACTTCGTGCTGGTACGCGAGGAGCAGAATTCCATCGATCAAGCCACGGAGCAGAAACTCAAACCCGAGGAGCTGGCGCGCCTGCGCGCGCAGTTCCGCTGCAAGGATTAAGCGGACTGCGGCTTGAGGGGCTTACTTTGAGCGGCCCCAACAGCGGCGCGCTTCTCCTCGCTACACTGGGTTGATGGCCAGCGAGGACGACACCGCATACAAGCAACTGTTCGCGCATCCAGAAATGGTGCGCGACCTGTTGCTGGGTTTCGTATCGGGCGAATGGGTACGCCAGTTGGATTTAACCAGCTTTGAACGCGTCAATGGCAGCTACGTCAGCGACGGCGGGGTTCAGCGCCACAGCGATATGGTCTGGCGCGCGCGCCTCGCTGGAGAGTGGATCTACATCTACCTGCTGCTCGAATTCCAATCCCGCTCCGATCACTGGATGGCGTTGCGTATGCAGGTCTATATCGGCCTGCTGTATCAGGACCTGATCAAACGCCACGAACTACCTCGCCCCGGCAGATTGCCGCCCGTATTTCCAGTCGTGCTTTATAACGGCGACAAGCCATGGACAGCGAGCCGAACGTTGATTGACCTGGTCGTTTCAGTGCCCGATGACTTGCTGCTGTTGCAGGCATCGCAGCGCTATCTGTTGATTGATCAAACGAGACTTGAACTTTCAGCGATTGCATCGATCAACAATTTTGCCGCCGCCGCGTTTCGTGTGGTGCGACTGGAAACGGAGACGGAAATTGTTGATGAGTCAACTGCGTGGTGCCAGTTGCCGGAGTTCGCTGTTAGTACCCCGGTATGGTCTGGTTTGAGCCGCTGGAGCGCGCGCCGATTGCAGCGGCTTACTCGTGAGCGTAAGATCAAGATAGCTAATGTGGCTGAGGAGGGCCATGCGATGAGTGTTCCCGTCATCAAAAATTTCGCCGATGCATGGCGTTATGAAGCTGCTCTGTATGAACATCGCGAGCGCTTGAGGAAATTGCTTGCGAAGCGCTTTGGAAAGATACCGGCGAGACTGAATGGCCGTATCGAGTACGCGGAAATGGATGATCTGGATCTTTGGTTCGACCGAATTTTCGACGCCAAAAATATCAAAGAGATTTTTGTCGAAAACCAGCCCGCATGAAAAAAACCGCCGGCGGTGAAGCGGGCGGCTCTTGTTCGCTGGCTGGACGGCTTACTTGATCAACGCTTCCAGCGCGTACAGATCGGCCGGGTTCTCGCGCTGGCGCACCACGTGGCAGACGTGGCCGTCGACGATGATTTCCGCCGCCCGCCCGCGCGTGTTGTAGTTGGACGCCATCGTCATGCCGTAGGCGCCGGCGCTGTGCATCACCAGCAGGTCGCCAGCTTCCACCGCCAGCTCGCGGTCGCGCGCCAGCCAGTCGCCCGATTCGCAGATCGGACCGACCACGTCATACGTCAACGCGCCGGCCTTGCCCTGCACCACAGGCTGCATGTCCATCCACGCCTGGTACAGCGCCGGACGCGCCATGTCGTTCATCGCCGCATCGACCACGCAGAAATTCTTCTCTTCGCCGTGCTTGATGAACTCCACCTTAGTCAGCAGCACGCCGGTATCGCCGACGATCGAGCGGCCCGGCTCGAAGATCACCTTGATCGGCTTGCCGGCGTAGCGCGCCGCGCGCCAAGCGTCGATCCGGGCGAACAGGCGGCCCAGGTAGTCTCCCACCGGCACCGGCGCCGCTTCGCCCGCTTCGCCGTAGTTGATGCCGATGCCGCCGCCGATGTCCAGGTGGTGCAGCACGATGCCCTCGTCGCCGAGCTTGTCGATCAGTTCGATCAAACGGTCCAGCGCCTCCAGCAGCGGCGCGTCGTCCAGCAATTGCGAGCCGATGTGGCAGTCGATGCCGGCCACTTCCAGGTGAGCCAGCTTGGCGGCCGCGCGGTAGGTGTCGAGCGCGTCGTCGAAGGCCACGCCGAACTTGTTGGCCTTCAGGCCGGTGGCGATGTAGGGATGGGTCTTGGCGTCGACGTTGGGGTTGACGCGCAGCGATACGCGCGCGGTCTTGCCCATGGCGCCGGCCACCTCGTTCAAGCGGTGCAATTCCGGAATCGATTCGACGTTGAAGCACAGGATGTCGTGCGACAGCGCCAGGCGCATTTCATCGACGCTCTTGCCGACGCCGGAGAAGATCACCTTGCGCGGATCGCCGCCCGCCGCCAGCACGCGCAGCAGTTCGCCGCCGGAGACGATGTCGAAACCGGCGCCCTGGCGCGCCAGCAGGTCGAGGATGGCCAGGTTGGAATTGGCCTTCATGGCGTAGCAGACCAGCGCGTCGCGGCCGGCGCAGGCGTCGGCGTAGGAGGCGAAATTGGCCAGCAGCGCCGCCTTCGAGTAAACATAGGTCGGGGTACCGAACTGCTCGGCGATGGCGGCAAGCGACGCGCCCTCGGCGTGCAGCACGCCATTTACATAGGAAAATTGCGACATAAGGATTATTGTTGGGGTGCTGGAGTGGATGGAACCGGGGCAGCTTCAGAGCTCTTGGCAGGCTTGGCCGGTGGAGCCTTGGGCAGGTACAGCGGGCCGGGTTGGCCGCAGCCGCTCAACAAGACGGTCAGGCACAGGGCGGTTATGCCGCTCACTGAGCCGATAAACAAACGGAATGTGGACTTCACGATAAAATCATGGATTGACTATAGATACTGGAGTGTAGCATGGGCGAATCAGAATTCCTGGCGCAGGCCGAGGCCACCCTTACCGCCATCGCCGCCGCGCTGGACCGTCTGAACGACGAAGACATGCTCGACGTCGAGTGCAGCCGCAGCGGCAACGTGCTGGAAATCGAGTTTATCGACAATGGTTCCAAGATCATCGTCAACAGCCAGGCCGCGATGCAGGAGCTGTGGGTGGCCTCCCGCTCGGGCGGCTACCACTACAAGCAGAAGGACGGCAAGTGGCTCAACACCCGCGACGGTTCCGAGCTGTTCTACTCGCTGTCGGAGATGGTCACGGCCCAGGGCGGCAGCCCGGTGGTGCTGGAACAATAAAGTTCGCCGATTCAGGTTTTCCTTGTAACAGGATGGCGGATGAGCGAAGAAATGGCACATCCGCTACCGCCCCGTTGCGGAAGTTCGTATCAGACCTAAACTCCAGCTGGTCGATATCGTTATTAGGAAATGTGAGTTTATCTAATATTCTAAACCCCATAGTCAATTCTTATCAATTGACGGAGTTGCATTTCTTATACCTGCCGCACCAGATTCTGGTTTTGTAATTGATAAAAACTCTAAATCAGACCTGATTTTATCCTCCACGGAAATATCCAGAGTAAACCCAGAAAGAGCAACCGTCGTTACATTGCCATTTGTCTTTCTTGCAGCACTGGGAAGAATCTTGAAGTCCACGCCATATGAACCAATATAGGTTACTTCATGTGCGAAGATCGTGATAGGGATAGGCCTTTCAAACTCCTTAGAAGTGCGAATAATGTCGTCATCGCCCCCGAGTCCCGCCCCAAGCAACAAGTACTTACCAGCTGCAACTTGTCTACTAATACCAACCTTCCTAAGATTCCCTTCTCGCGAAGATGAAATAAGTATCTTATCGTGATCGCTTGTATATAATATTTCTATGACACTGTCCTCATCCACACGCTTTAATATAAGTTTTGGGGCCAAAGGACCGCTTGTTATCATTGTGAACGCAAGCGTTGCTCCGTCAGGTCCTTTGTAATTGGGAAATGGCACAGTGGCGCAACCAACAGTCAATATCGCAAACATAAAAAGTATTGCAAACAGAGAGATTTTCTTAAATTTAGAAATATTCATTAATTGATTTATATAAAATAATAATTGCGAAAATTACCATAGATTACCAAAAGGTGGTAGGCCAGCAATCTGCGAAGTGTATTGATTGGCCAATCTGCCTGGCTGGGTATCTCTATCACGAATTCGACTCCGAGCCAAGAATACTCATCTGGGCGGCAATCCAGCGGCTCCGTCTCCCATGGATTGGATGCGCCGGATGTAACATACAGCTAAGAGTTTCTGGTTGGCGTTGGTTTGAATTCCATTACTCCCAAATGCAACCAACGCGGGTCTACGTCTTGAACATTGAAAATCTGTTCAAACATTTTTGCTTCAAGTTTAAAAAAATTCCCCGGCTCAGGCTGCCGAACGACTTGGGGTACGCCGTTTCCTCACGATAGGACCAAATTTCTTCTAGTGAGCTCAAGATATTTTTTAAAACGGTAACAAAAAATCGAAAGTCTGCTGGTGGCCGGTTGGTGCCGAAAGCACCATGAATCATTGTGGCGGTTGACCTTCATCCAGCGATGCCCACTGGGGTAAATGGTATTTACGCCTTCCATAGGCAAAGTAGATCGCCATTGAAAAACCAAAGAATAGTCCGGTTCCGCAAGAAATACCCACGGCAGACATGCCTGTTATCCCTTGCTTCGACCAAACTAACGGCCACATGATGGCCCCCCAAGCCACGCTGAACCAAGCCATCGCAAAGATAACCATTCGAGAGAACGGCACAAAATGAGGCGGTGGAATCTTAACGCCCATGCGCCAAAGGGCGCGCAAATATGGAGGTTCATAACTGCACCGCCACATGCCTGTATTTTTTAAGATTGCTAGCGATTGAGCACGCCGGAACTGGAACGTCATAGTAAAAAAAGAAGGTAGTTGTTGACAGGACACTATACTAGGTCGAAGCATCGCGAAAATGCGTATTTTGTAACTTCCGTCGACCGGCGGCTTCTGGCCGAACTCGGTCGACGGCATTCAGGGTAGCAGCTTGCTAATTTGCAAAACTCACGAATTCTCACTGCAGACTGACGCCGCCCCAAACGGAAGTCCGCTCTATTCAAAGCTTAGTTACTCGGAGCGTCCCCAGCCGGCTTGGCCGAGAGGCGGCACTGTTCGATATCTTTGTCTACTTTTGGGAAGAAAGTCTCGATTTCGCAAAGCGTGCCCGGACGTGACAGCTTACACAGGCCCACGATGAGAAAATCGCTCATTGCATGAGCGCAGCTTGGATAACGCTCCAACGCGTCGCTGTGCAAGCTGTTCCAACTCTCGAAAAATGCCTGCACACGGGCATGCGCAGGACCAAAATAACTGCGGTCCTTGTTAGCAACAGCCTGATCCATCTGCGGAAGCTCGGCATCCAGAAACGCTACCGCCTCCGTGGCAAACTGACTCTGATCCGCTGCGAAGGCGGAACAGGCAGAGCACAAAGCAATCAAAGAAAACAAAAACTTCATACATCTTCCCGAAATAGACGGTCAATAAACAAAGGGCCTTGCGGCCCCTTGGTTTGCTTCGATTTCTAGAACAACTCGTTTTTCACGGCGTCCTTGGCTTTCTCCTCGGCCGGCGTGCCGTGCGAGGCGCCGTCGATGTTGTGCACGCCGGTGCCCGGCGGATTCTCCGCGTAGTAGTACTCGTCGCCCACCAGCATCACGCCTTCCGGCACCGCCCGTTCCTCGATCGGGATGTTCTTCAGCGCCTTCTGCATGTAGCTGATCCAGATCGGCAGCGCCAGGCCGCCGCCGGTTTCCTTGTTGCCCAGGTTTTTCGGCTGGTCGTAGCCGATCCAGGCGATGCCCACCAGATGCGGCTGGTAGCCGGCGAACCAGGCGTCGATCGAATCGTTGGTGGTGCCGGTCTTGCCCGACAGGTCGGGACGCTTGAGCACCAGCGCCTTGGTCGCCGTGCCGAAGCGCACCACGTCCTTCAGCATGCTGTCCATCAGGAAGGCGTTGCGCTCGTCGATGACGCGGTTCTTCTCGTCGCCGGCCTTGTCCGGATTGGCTTGCGACAGGATCTTGCCGTCCGCGTCCGTCACCTTGGAGATCAGGTAGGGGCTGACCTTGTAGCCGCCGTTGGCGAACACCGCGTAGGCGCCGGCCATCTGCAGCGGCGTGACGTTGCCTGCTCCCAGCGCCAAGGTCAGGTAGGGCGGGTTCTTGTCGGCGTCGAAGCCGAAGCGGGTGGTGTATTCCTGGCCGTACTTGGCGCCGATCTTGTGCAGGATGCGGATCGAGATCATGTTCTTGGACTTGGTCAGGCCGCGCCGCATGGTCATCGGGCCTTCATACTTGCCGTCGTAGTTCTTCGGCTCCCAGGCCTGGCCGCCGGTCTGGCCGGCGTCGAACGAGATCGGCGCGTCGTTGATGATGGTGGCCGGCGACAGCCCGCGCTCCAGCGAGGCCGAGTAGATGAAGGGCTTGAACGACGAGCCCGGCTGGCGCCAGGCCTGGGTCACGTGGTTGAACTTGCTGCGGTTGTAGTCGAAGCCGCCCACCATGGCCTTGATGGCGCCGTCGTGGGTGTCGGCCGCGACAAACGCCGATTCGATTTCCGGCAGCTGCGTCACTTGCCAGTCCTTACCCTCCTGCATGACGCGGATCACCGCGCCGCGGCGGATGCGCTTGTTCGGCGCGGCCTTGTCGGACAGCCATGAGCGGCCCATCTCCAGCCCGGCGCCGGTGATCTTGATTTCCTCGCCGGTGGCGGTGACGGCGGTGATCAGCTGCGGCGTGGCGGACAGCACCATGGCGGCCACGATGTCGTCGCTGTCCGGGTGGTCGGCCAGTTCGGTCTCGACCGCGTCGTCCGCCTCTTCCTTGTTCTGCGGGATGTCGATATAGGCTTCCGGGCCGCGATAGGCGTGGCGCTTCTCGTAGTCCATCACGCCCTTGCGCAGCGCCAGGTAGGCGGCGTCCTGGTCGGCCTTGGTGATGGTGGTGAAGACGTTCAGGCCGCGGGTGTAGGTGTCTTCCTTGAACTGCTCGTAGACCAGCTGGCGCGCCATCTCGGCCACGTACTCGGCGTGCACGCCGAACTCGCTGCTGTCGGTCTTGACCTTCAGTTCCTCGGCCTTGGCGGTCTCGTACTGCTTGTCGGTGATGTAGCCGAGGTCGTGCATGCGCTGCAGGATGTACTGCTGGCGGGTGCGCGCGCGCTTCGGATTGACCACCGGGTTGTAGGCCGACGGCGCTTTCGGCAGGCCGGCCAGCATGGCCGCCTCGGCCACGCTAATGTCTTTCAGGTTCTTGCCGAAATAGATTTGTGCGGCCGACGAAAAACCATAGGCGCGCTGGCCCAGGTAGATCTGGTTCATGTAGACCTCGAGGATCTGGTCCTTGCTGAGGTTCTTCTCGATCTTCCAGGCCAGCAGCACCTCGTAGGCCTTGCGCTTGAGCGTCTGTTCGCTCGACAGGAAGAAGTTGCGGGCCACCTGCTGGGTGATGGTGGAGGCGCCCTGCTTGGCGCCGCCGGTGGCGTTGTGCACCGCCGCGCGCAGGATGCCGGTGTAGTCGACGCCGCCGTGCTCGTAGAAGCGGTCGTCTTCGATCGCCAGCACGGCTTTCTTCATCACGTCGGGGATGTCCTTGATGCGCACCAGGTTGCGGCGCTCCTCGCCGAACTCGCCGATCAGCACGTTATCGGCCGAGAAGATGCGCAGCGGCATTTTCGGCCGGTAGTCGGTCAGCGTGTCGAGTTCGGGCAGGTTGGGGTAGGCCATCGCCAGGCCGAACACCACCAGCAGCAGCCCGACCAGCCCCAGTCCGACCACGGACAGGCCGGCCAGGAGGAAGAAGCGGGAGGCGGGTTTGCCCAAGGGTTTGCCTTTGCTGGAGGCGTCGGGCGGATTCGATGGTGGAGGTGCCGAATTGGAAGAAGCCATGCAGTTCGATCTTTCTGTTATGTATGCGAGCCATTATAAGCGAGCGGCAAGTGCCACGGCGCGCGCTGCCAGCCGTCAGGGATTTTTGCTCGTAAGTAACAAAACAACTGAGTTGTTTTTGAGGCTACAGCCGGTCAAAAAAGTGTGGTGAAACCCTCACACCAAGGCAATTGTGCACAATAGAAATACCTTTACACTTATATAGGCAGGATTTAATGTACGGTCTTATATAAGCTGTCTAAACGCTGGTTTTCAAACGAGTTCCACAATGCAAACTGTTCGAATATTGATTCGGCGGCAAAGAAGTACGGGCGCCAGCCATGGCGCCGGGAGGCTCGTATGATGGATATCAAGGCGTTGCTGGGGCAGGGCAATCCGCCGCTGGTGGGCATCGACATCAGCACCTCCAGCGTGCGCCTGGTCGAGCTGGCGCAGGGCGGCAAGGGCGAATACCGGCTCGAGCGCTACGCCGCCGAGCCGCTGCCGCGCGGCGCCGTGGTCGACGGCAACATCGAAAACATGGACCAGGTGGTCGACGCCGTGCGCCGGGTCTGGAAGAAAAGCGGCACCCGCACCAAGCTGGTCGCGCTGGGCATGCCGCCCGCTTCCGTCATCACCAAGAAAATCATCCTGCCGGCCGGCATGTCGGAAGACCAGCTCGAAGTGCAGGTCGAATCCGAAGCCAGCCAGTACATCCCGTTCGCGCTCGACGAGGTCAGCCTGGACTTCGACGTCATCGGCCCGGCCGCCAATTCGCCGGAAGACATTGAAGTGATGCTGGCCGCCTCGCGCCGCGAAAAGGTCGAGGACCGCGTCGCCATCGCCGAGGCGTCCGGCCTCAAGGCCACCGTGATGGACATCGAATCCTACGCCGCGCGCGCCGCGCTCGACCGCGTGACCACCCAGCTGCCCGAGGCGGGCGCCGGCCAGGTGATCGCACTGTTCCAGATCGGCGCCCAGGTCACCCATATTTCCGTGATGCTGGACGGCGTCACCGTCTACGAGCGCGAGCAACCCTTCGGCGGCAACGCGCTGACCCAGGACATCGTGCGCTCCTACGGCATGAGCTTTGACGAGGCCGAGACGCGCAAGAAATCCGGCGACCTGCCCGACAATTACAACGCCGAGTTGCTCACGCCCTTCCTGGAAAGCGCGGCGCTGGAAGTGACGCGGGCGATCCAGTTCTTCTACACCTCCACGCCCTACACGCGGGTCGACCAGCTATTCCTGGCCGGCGGCTGCGCGCTGCTGCCCGGCCTGCTGGAACTGGTGGCCAGCCGCACCAAGATCAACAGCGCCGTGATCTCGCCGTTCAAGGGCATGCAGCTGGCCGCCTCGGTGCGCGAGTCGCAGCTGCGCAGCGACGCCCCGGCCTACCTGGTCGCCTGCGGCCTGGCGATGCGGAGGTTTGGCTGATGATTAAAATTAACCTGTTGCCGCACCGCGAGGAAAAGCGCAAACAGAAAAAGGCGGCCTTCTACGCGCTGCTGGCGCTGGGCGCCATCGTCGGCGTCGGCGTGGTGCTGCTGGTGGGCGGCTACAACGCCCGCGAAATCTCTATCCAGAACGAACGCAACCACGTGATCAAGACCGCCATCTCCGGCCTCGACAAGAAGATCGCCGAGATCGCCACGCTGAAGCAGGAAATCGAAGCGCTGAAGGCGCGCCAGCAGGCGGTGGAAGACTTGCAGGGCGACCGCAACCAGCCGGTCTATCTGCTCGACGAGCTGGTCAAGCAGATCCCGTCCGGGGTCTACCTCAAGGGTTTCAAGCAGGAAGGCCAGAAAGTGGCGATCGGCGGCTATGCGCAGTCGCAGGAGCGGGTCTCCGAATTGCTGGGCAACCTGGCCGGCGTGTCGCCATGGCTGGAGCGGCCGGAACTGGTCGAAGTCAAGTCCACCGGCCTGGGCCAGGGCAAGACCGCCAAGAAAGTGGTGGAGTTCAACCTGTCGGTCAACATCAAGCGCCCGCGCGACAAGGATGCGGCCGCCAGCGGCGCCAAGGGCAAGCCCGGCGGCAGCGACGCGCCGTCGCCGGCCAAGAGCCAGGAGCGCGGATAACCATGGCCAAGCTGAATATCAACCTGATGGGCGAGCAACTGGCCGACCAGTTCCGCAACCTCGGCGACCGCCATCCGGGCCAATGGCCGCTGGCGCCGCGCGTGCTGTGCAGCATCGGCGTGACGGCGGCGGTGGTGGCGGCCGGCTACTTCGGCTACTGGAGCTCGCAGTTCGACGAGCAGGAAGCCGGCGCCCAGGCCGAACTCAAGCTGCGCGACGAATACAAGTTCAAGACGTCGCAGGCGGTCAACCTGGAAGCGCTGCGGGCGCAGAAAGTGCAGGTCGACCAGTACGTCGACCGCCTGCAGAAACAGCTGCCGAGCAAGGCCGAGATGGACGCGCTGCTCAAGGACATCGGCCGCGCCGGCACCGGCAGCGGCCTGCAGTTCGAGTCCTTCAAGCCGGCCCAGGTGGTGGTCAAGGACTACTACGCCGAACTGCCGATCGACATCCGCGTCACCGGCAGCTACCACGACATCGGCGCCTTCGCCGGCAATATGGCCAACCTGTCGCGCATCGTCACGCTCAACAACATGAGCCTGAACACCGGCAAGGACGGCGTGCTGACCCTGGAAGCGGTGGTCAAGACCTTCCGCTATCTCGATCCCGAGGAGGTCAGCGCCCAGCGCAAGGCCGCCGCCGACAAGAAGAAGGCGGCGAAAAAATCATGAGAACCCTGATCCCCGCGATGCTGCTGGCCCCCGTGCTGGCGCTGCTGGCCGGCTGCGGCGACAGCGACGTGCAGGAAGTGCGCGCCTGGATGAAGCAGGTCGACGCCCAGGCCAAGGTGGCGGTGCCGCCGCTGGCCGAACCCAAGACCTTCATCCCCTTCGCCTACGCCCAGGCCGATGCGATCGACCCCTTCAATCCCAACAAGCTGCTGGCCGAGCTGGCCAAGGCCTCGGCCAAGGGGACCAACGGCATCAAGCCGGACACCGAGCGGCGCAAGGAATTGCTGGAGAGCTTCCCGCTCGACACCGTCAAGATGGTCGGCACCGTGCAGCAGAAGGGCTTGCTGTACGGCCTGCTGCAGGTCGACCGCAACCTGCACCATGTGGTGGTCGGCCAGCACGTGGGCCAGAACTTCGGCCTGATCACCGCCATCAGCGACAACAGCGTCAGCGTCAAGGAAATCGTACAGGATGCGGGCGGCGATTGGGTCGAACGCATGTCCAAGTTGGAACTGCAGGAAAGCAAGGAGAACACCAAATGACCGCTCACATCACGCCCCGGCGCGCCCTGGCCGTCGCCAGCTGGATGCCGGTGCTCGCTTTTGCCTTCGCCATGCAAGTGGCCGGCGTCGTGCGCGCCCAGGCCGCGCCGGAGGCGCCGCCGTCGAACGCCATCGAATCGATCAGCGCCAACCAGCAGGGCTCGAACGTGATCGTCAAGATCGCGCTGAAGAACGCCCCCGGCAAGCTGCCGATCGGCTTCGCCATCACCAATCCGCCGCGCATCGCGCTCGACTTCGGCGCCACCTCCAACGCCACCGGCAAGACCGTGCAGGAGTTGAGCCTGGGCGACCTGCGCGGCGTCAACGTGGTGCAGGCCGGCGAACGCTCGCGCCTGGTGTTCAACCTGAAGCGCAGCCTGAACTACGCCACCGCCATCGACGGCAACGCCGTGATTCTGACCATCGACGGTTCCGGCGGCCTGGCCCAGGCGGTCGACGCCCGCGGCTTGCCGGTGGCTGCGGCCGCACCTGCCGTGCCGCCCGGCCGGCAACTGCTGAGGGACATGGACTTCCGCCGCGGCGCCAACGGCGAAGGCCGGGTGGTGGTCGACCTGCCCAACAGCCAGGTGGCGGTCGATGTGCGCCAGACCCCGAACGGCGTGGTGGTCGATTTCCTCAAGACCGGCGTGCCGGAAAGCCTGCGCCGCCGGCTCGACGTCAGCGACTTCGGCACGCCGGTGGCGCTGGTCACCACCGTGCCGCAGGGCGACAACACGCGCATGATGATCGAGGCGCGCGGCCTGTGGGAACAGACCGTCTACCAGAGCGACACACAGCTGGTGATCGACGTCAAGCCGCTCAAGGAAGACCCGAACAAGCTGACCCAGGGCACCCAGGGCTACCGCGGCGAGAAGCTGTCGTTCAACTTCCAGAACGTCGAGGTGCGCGCGGCGCTGCAGGCGATCGCCGACATCTCCGGCCTGAACATCATCACCAGCGACAGCGTCAGCGGCAACCTGACCCTGCGCCTGAAGGAAGTGCCGTGGGACCAGGCGCTCGACGTGGTGCTGCAGGCCAAGGGCCTGGACATGCGCAAGAACGGCTCGGTGCTGTGGATCGCCCCCAAGGAAGAGCTGCTGACCAAGGAAAAGCTGGAGCTCGAGCAGCGCGCCCAGATCGCCGACCTGGAGCCGCTGAAGTCCGAGATCTTCCAGCTGAACTACCAGAAGGCCGACGCCTTCAAGACCGTGTTCGGCCTGGAGGGCGGCGGCGACGGCAAGAACCGCATCCTGTCCAAGCGCGGCAGCGCCATCATCGAGCCGCGCACCAACCAGCTGTTCGTCACCGACATCGCCTCCAAGCTCGACGACATCCGCAAGCTGATCGCCAAGACCGACGTCGCCTCCAAGCAGGTGCTGATCGAGGCCCGCATCGTCGAGGCCAGCGACACCTTCACCCGCAACCTCGGCGCCAAGCTGGGCTTTGCCGACCTGCGCACCCAGCGCGGCGGCGACTCCGGCTACCAGCTCGGCAACAGCAACACCCGGGTCGCCATCGGCGGCAACATCAACGGCGTGGGCGAGACGACCGGCCAGATCAAGGCCACCGACGCCAGCTACAGCAACAGCCAGTTCATCAACCTGCCGGCCGGCGCCATCAACGGCGCCCAGGCCGGCAACCTGGCGGTCAGCCTGTTCTCGTCGGCCGCCAACCGCTTCCTCAACCTGGAACTGTCCGCGATCGAGGCGGACGGCACCGGCAAGATCATCTCCAGCCCGCGCGTGATCACGGCCGACAAGGCGATCGCGCTGATCGAGCAGGGCATCGAGCTGCCCTACCAGGTGGCCACCAGCAGCGGCGCCACCTCGATCATGTTCCGCAAGGCCAACCTGCGGCTGGAAGTGACGCCGCAGATCACGCCGGACGGCAACGTCGTCATCGACGTCGACGTCAACAAGGACAGCGTCGGCCAGGAAACCCGCGCCGGCTTCGCCATCGACACCAAGCACGTCAAGACCCAGGTCATGGTCGAGAACGGCGGCACCGTGGTGCTGGGCGGGATCTACCAGCAGACCGAGCGCAACACCACCGACAAGGTGCCGCTGCTGGGCGACGTGCCGGTGCTCGGCTATCTGTTCCGCAGCAACAGCCGCACCAGCGACAAGACGGAATTGCTGGTCTTTATCACGCCCAAGATCGTCGCCGAGCGGCTCTCGACCCGCTGATCAATTGTCCAAGAACACGTACTTCGCTTAACTAGGATCTGACATGACATACGCGCTATCCACGGGCCTGGCCCAACCCATACTCCGCAGCGGCCGCTGGCTGGCGGCGCTCGGCGTCGCCGCTGCGCTGGCCGCCTGTGGCGGCGGCGGCGGCTCGGCCGGCGGCAACGGCAATGGCACGCCGCCGCCGGTCGTCAGCAAGGTGGCCACCGTGACCCTCAAGGCCGACCCGGCCACCATCGATTCGTCCGGCCTGGCCGGCACCGAGGTGACGCTGACGGCCATCGTCAAGGACGCCAACAACAACGCGCTGGCGGGCGAGACGGTGGCCTTCAAGTCCAGCGCCGGCATCATCAGCAACACCAACCGCGTCACCAACGCCAGCGGCGAGGTGGTGGAAAAACTCAGCATCAAGGATAGCCCGGCGGCGGGCGAGATCACCCTCACCGCCAGCGTCGGCACGGTGAACTCGACGCCGATCGTGGTCAAGGTGGTGACGGCGATGCCGACGCTGACGCTGACCTCCAACCCCGGCGAGCTGGCCTCGTCCGGCGCGGCCGGCAGCGAAGTGACGGTGTCGGTGGTGGTCAAGGATTCGTCCAATAATGTGTTGCCGGGCGTCTCCGTGGCGCTGCAGGTCGACTCCTTAGGTAACCTGGTCTATGCCAACCACGTCAGCGACGCCAACGGCCGCGTCACGGCCAAGCTGGACCGGGGGAACGATCCGACCTCGCGCACCCTCACCGTCACCGCGTCCGCCACTGGCGCCCAGACGCGGACGCTGCCGATCAAGGTGACCGGCAACAAGCTGACCATCAACAACAGCAGCTCCGTCAAGGTCGGCGCCGCCACCGACGTCTCCGTCAAGCTGGTCGATTCGGCCGGCAGCGCGCTGTCGGGGCAGGCCGTCACCTTCAGCGCCGGCGGCGCCAACAGCCTCAGCGTCAAGGGCGGCGGCCCGGCCATCACCGATTCCTCCGGCCAGCTGGTGCTCAGCTATGTGGCGCAGACGGCCGGCACCGACGCCATCGTGGTGCGTTCGGCCGGCGAGATCGCCAACACCTCGATCGTGGTCAGCGCCACCAACTTCACCGTCAGCGGCGTCGACGGCGCCGGCGCGCCGCAGTCGGTCACCAACATCAACACCTGCCAGAAGGTCGCGGTCCACAGCGACATCGGCGGCGTGCCGCAGGCGGGCGGCGTCACGCTCAACACCTCGCGCGGCACCATCTATTCCGACGTCGGCTGCGCCACGCCGACCAGCGCGCTGACCCTGGTCAACGGCAACGCCACCGCCTATGTGCGCGCGGTCAATCCCGGCATGGCCACCTTGACCGCCACCTCCACCGCCAGCAACCTGTCGACCCAGGGCTTGCTGGAGTTCGTCGCACCGTACACCTCGTCGGCGATCGTCAGTGTCCAGGCCGACCCGGCGGTTATCGGCGTCAACGCCAATGGCAGCACGGTGCAGCAATCGACCTTGCGCGCCACCGTGCTGGACGGCACAGCGGAAAACAACCTGGTCAAGAACGCCGTGGTCGCGTTCTCCTTCGTCAGCGATCCGAGCGCCGGCACGCTGACCCAGCCTTCGGTGGTCACCACCGGCGCCGACGGCACCGCCTCGGTCAGCTACATCGCCGGTCCCAACGACACCAAGCCGAACGGCGTGGTGGTGCAGGCCCAGCTGCAGGGGGCGTCGAACAACGCCGGCCAGGTCCAGCTGACCGTGGCCAAGCGGGCGGCCTCGATCAGCGCCGGTACCGGCAATACCATCGGCATTCCGAGCACGACCAGCTACCAGGTCGACTACGCCGTGACCGTGACCGACGCCGCCGGCAACCCGGCCGCCGGCATCAAGCTGACCAGTTCGGTGCGCCCGCGCTACTACTACAAGGGGCAGCTGTACTATGTCGGCACCACCGGCCCTTGGGTGCTCGACCTGTCCGGCAACAACCCGCTGCCGCTCGCCTGCCTCAACGAGGACGTCAACAGTGATAACATCAAGCAGCCAGGCGAAGACGTGAACCAGGATGGAATATTGACTCCAGGAAATGGTACCGTCGTCGTGACACCGACCGCGACCACTGACGTCAATGGCCAGGCCGTGGTGTCGCTGACGTATGCGCGCGACCACGCCAACTGGATCAATGTGGCGCTGACCATCCGCGGCCAGGTGACGGGCACCGAGGCGCTGTATACTACCAATATCAGGCTGCCGTATTTGGCGTCCGACTTCACGACGGCGGGCGTGGCGCCGCCGGGCCGGTACAGCCCGTATGGCATCGATGTGACGTCCTGTACCAATACAAATTAAAACCGGGGTTCAATGCAAAATGTGTTTTTAGTCGGCCTGATGGGGGCAGGGAAAACCACCATCGGCCGCATCCTGGCCCGCAAACTGGGTCTGCGTTTCATCGATTCCGATCACGAGATCGAGGCCCGCACCGGCGCCTCGATCCCCTGGATTTTTGAAATTGAAGGCGAACAGAGCTTCCGCCGGCGGGAGGCGGACGTGATCCGCGAGCTGACCGCCCAACCCGACCTGGTGCTGGCCACCGGCGGCGGCGCCATCCTGAACCCGGACAACCGCGCCTACCTGAAGCAGCGCGGCACCGTGATCTACCTGCGCGCCACCGTCAACAGCATCCTGCAACGCACGGCGCACGACAAGAACCGGCCGCTGCTGCAAACGGCCGATCCGCGCAAAAAACTCGAAGAATTGATGGCCACCCGTGATCCTTTGTACATGGAAATTGCCGATATCGTCATCGATACCGGCCGACCTAACGTACAATCGATGGTTCAATCCATCCTGACCCAGCTGGAAACCCGGGCTTGCGTAGCCTCGCCCAACTGCGTCACACAAGCCGAACCATCGATGAACGAAGAATCCACCATCCTGTTAAATGTCGAGCTGGGCGAGCGCAGCTACCCCATCTCGATCGGCCCCGGGCTGCTGCAAGACAGCATGCTGCTGGCCCGCCACGTCCACGGCGACAAGGTCGCCATCGTCACCAACACCACCATCGCGCCGCTATACCTGGAGCGCGTCGAGGCCGGCCTGCGCCAGGCCGGCAAGCAGGTCACGGCCATCGTGCTGCCGGACGGCGAAGAGTATAAAAACTGGTCCAGCCTGATGCAGATCTTCGATGCGCTGCTGGCCGCCAAGGCCGACCGCAAGACCACGCTGATCGCCCTGGGCGGCGGCGTCATCGGCGACCTGACCGGCTACGCCGCCGCCAGCTATATGCGCGGCGTCGACTTCATCCAGGTGCCGACCACCTTGCTGTCGCAGGTCGATTCCTCGGTGGGCGGCAAGACCGGCATCAACCATCCGCTGGGCAAGAACATGATCGGCGCGTTCTACCAGCCGCGCGCGGTGATCGCCGACACCTCGACCCTGGAAACCCTGCCGGCGCGCGAGCTGTCGGCCGGCCTTGCCGAGGTGATCAAGCACGGCGCCATCATCGACGCCGCCTTCTTCGACTGGATCGAAGCCAATATCGTCAAGCTGATGGCGCGCGACAAGGGTGCGCTGGCCTACGCCATCGCCCGCTCGTGCGAGATCAAGTCCGAGGTGGTGCGCCAGGACGAACGCGAAGGCGGCCTGCGCGCCATCCTGAATTTCGGCCACACCTTCGGCCACGCGATCGAGAACGGCCTGGGCTACGGCGAGTGGCTGCACGGCGAGGCCGTCGGCTGCGGCATGGTGATGGCGGCCGATCTGTCGCACCGCATGGGCCTGGTCGACGCGGCCACCGTGGCGCGCATGCGCGCGCTGGTGGTGGCGGCCGGCCTGCCGGTCAAGGCGCCCGACCTGGGCACCGAGCGCTGGCTGGAGCTGATGGAGGTCGACAAGAAGAACGAGGGCGGCGCCATCAAGTTCATCCTGTTGAAACCGCTGGGCGCGCCGAGCATCACCAACGCGCCGCAGGAGCTGCTGTTGGCCACGCTGGCCGCCAGCATCTAAGCCATGCTGCCCGACGAATTCCTCGCCCCCTACGCGGCCCATTCGGCGGGCGGAGCGGGGCGCCGCTTCGACGAAACGGCGCACGCCTCGCGCAGCCAGTTCCAGCGCGACCGCGACCGGATCATTCATTCCTCGGCCTTCCGCCGACTGGAATACAAGACCCAGGTGTTCCTCAACCACGAAGGCGACCTGTTCCGCACCCGGCTGACGCACAGCCTGGAGGTGGCGCAGATCGGCCGCTCGCTGGCGCGCAACCTGCGCCTGAACGAGGACCTGGTGGAGGCGATCTCGCTGGCGCACGACCTGGGCCACACGCCGTTCGGCCACGTCGGCCAGGACGTGCTCAACGAATGCATGCAGGACCATGGCGGCTTCGAGCACAACCTGCAGAGCCTGCGCGTGGTCGATGAGCTGGAAGAACACTACGGCGCCTACAACGGCCTGAACCTGATGTTCGAGACCCGCGAGGGCATCCTCAAGCACTGCTCGCTGAACAATGCGCGCTTGCTGGGGCCGGTGGCGCAGCGCTTCATCGACCGCACCCAGCCGTCGCTGGAGGCGCAGCTGACCAACCTTGCCGACGAGATCGCCTACAACAGCCACGACATCGACGACGGCCTGCGTTCCGGCCTGATCACCATCGAGCAGCTGGAGCAGGTGGAGTTCTTTGCGCGGCTGTGGCGCGATGTGCAGGTGACCTTCCCCGGCCTGTCGGGCCGGCGCGCGATCTACGAAACCCTGCGCCGCCTGATCACCGCGCTGGCCGACGACCTGATCGCCACCTCCAGCGCCTTGCTGGCCGATGCCGCGCCCAGGAGCCTGGACGAGGTGCGCGCCGCGCCGCCGCTGATCCGTTTTTCCGATCCGATGCGCAAGGACGCCACCGAGCTCAAGCGCTTCCTGCGCGAGAATCTCTACCGTCACTACAAGGTCAACCGCATGCGGGTGAAAGCCAGCCGCATCGTGCGCGAGCTGTACCACTCGTTCATGGCCGAGCCGGTGCTCCTGCCGCCGGACTACCAGGACAAATCGGGCGACGTCGGCAAACAGGCGCGCAAGATCGCCGACTACATCGCCGGCATGACCGACCGCTACGCCATCCGCGAACACCGCCGGCTGTTCTCGCTCGACGAGCTTTGAGTGGGCTCAATCGTGCGCTCTTGAGCATCAACGGTGTTCGGCGCATGATAGGTGGATGGACGAGCAAATCACACAACTGGATAGGCGTTTGACCTCGGTGGAGAAAGAGGTGGCCGCGCTCGCTGCGGACACGGCTTCCATACGCCCACACTACGCTACTAAGGAAGATTTTGCCAAACTTGAGGCCAAGGTCTCCATCATTCAGTCCAATTACGCGACCAAGGAAGATATTGCCGATCTGAAGTTGTATTTGGCTAAGTTGGAAACGCGCATGACCCTATGGGCCATCGCGGCGTTTATTTCCATTTCCGGCGTGGTGGTGGCGGCCATTAAACTCTGGCCTTAGAACATCCTTTGCTGCGCGGCCTTGCTGTCGCCGACCAATTCCAGCAGCAGTTTCTTGATCGGCGCCGGCAGCGGGGCGTCGGCGATCTTGGCGGCGTCGTACCAGACGTGGCCGGACTCGGCGGCCATCGCCAGCCGCCGCGCCAGGGTCACGCGATAGGGCGCGATGTGCAGCTTGTAGTGCGTGAATACATGCGTCACCGTCGACAGCCGCTCGTGCGATTCCATCTCGCCGAACTTGCCCACCGCCAGCATCAGCGCATCGTCATCGGCCGCCTCCACCTCATCGTCCTCGGCCAGCAGATGGCCGTCCAGCTCCGGCAGTGATAGCAAACCGCCCCATATCCCGCTTGGCGGACGCTGTTCCAGCAGCACCTGGCCGCCGTCGATAATCGCCAGCATCACCGCATGCTTTTCCGGGCTGGCCTTCTTCGGCTTGCGCACCGGCAGGTCCTTGGTGCGGTCGGTGGAAAACGCCACGCAACGCGGCTGCATCGGGCAGCGTTCGCACGAAGGACTGCTGCGCGTACACAAGGTCGCGCCCATGTCCATCAAGCCCTGCGTGTACGACTCGATGCCCAGCTCCGGCAACAGCGCCTCGGCGCGGCGCCACATCATCTCCTCGGTCTTGCGCTCGCCCGGATAGGTGTCGATGCCGAACACGCGCGCGAACACGCGCTTGACGTTGCCGTCCATGATGGCCGCCCGCGTGCCGCTGGAAAACGCCGAGATCGCCGCCGCCGTCGAACGGCCTATGCCGGGCAACTCCGCCAACAGCAAAGGATCGGAAGGAAACACGCCGTCATACTCGGCCACTACGCGCTGCGCGCACTTGTGCAGGTTGCGCGCGCGGGTGTAGTAGCCCAGGCCGCTCCACTGCGCCATCACATCCTCGACCGGCGCGCAAGCCAGGTCGCGCACGGTAGGGAAGCGCTCCAGGAAGCGCGCGTAATAGCCCAGCACCGCCGACACCTGCGTCTGCTGCAACATGATTTCCGATAGCCAGATCAGATACGCATCGCGCGTGTTCTGCCACGGCAGCACATGGCGTCCATGCACTTTTTGCCAGCCGATCAAATCGGCCGAGAAACTGGGGTCCGCAAAATTCTCACCTGCTACAACTTTCATTCTTTTCCTAAACTTAAGCGGCGGCGTCCAGCGCCACGAATTCCGCGTTGATGGCGATGCTGATCTGCCCCGCCAATTCATTCAGCCGCGCCTTCTGCGCCTCCAGCTCCTGCTGGCTGCCTTCAAACGCGTCGATCTTCTGTTCCAGGCTGTCGGTCGCATCGTGGATGCGCTGGATCGACGCCAGCCGGTGTTTCAACTGATCCTTGTGCTGGCGGATCTGCGCCTCCAGCGGCGCCATGATCACCTTCAGCCACGCCTCCGCATCGTTGTTGGCGGCGCGGAAGCAGCCGCGCACGCGCGAGGCGATGGTGTCGAAGAACTTCTCCATCAACACCACGCGGCTGGTGGTCAGCAAGGTCGCCGTGCCGAACTGCTTGTAGTAGATCGCCTCGATAGCCTCGATCTCCTCGCGGTAATGCTCCAGCGAAAACGGCATCGGCAAGGCCAGGGTCAGCCCGTGCTCGTTGGAGAAGCGGCGGTACATCACGCCCATCATCTCGCTGATCTCCACCGTCTTGTGCTCGGCCGCGTCGAGGCTGGCGCGGATGCGTTCGAAGTAGTTGCGCACCGCCTCGCGCACGCCGGTGAAGAAGCGGCTGCGCTGCATCTCCTGGCGCACCTGTTCGATATCGTCGCGCACGATGTCCATGCCCATGCTGGTGTACAGCTCGGTGGACAGCCGCGTGAACACGGCGCGCGTGGCCTGCAGCTTGAACAGGCTGGCGTCGAACTCCTTTTTCTCCACGTCGATGCGGCGCATCATGTGGGCGATCACGCTCTGGTTTTTGCCGCGCAAGCCCTTGAGCTCATGCAGCTGCTCGACCACCCCGCGGCTGCGGGCGTTGACCATCGCCAGCTGCGCCGAGCTCAGCGCATGCAATTCCTCGCTCAGCTGCTTGCGCACGATTTCCTTCTTGGCCGGGATCAGCTCGTTGAACAAAGCGCCTTCCAAGGTCTGCAGGCGGCTGCGCTCCAGCAGCGCCGGGTCCTGCGTGATCTTGGCCACCAGCGCCTTCTGCGCCGACACCGGGAACACCTGGCGCGGCTCCAGCGCCAGCACGTGCGCTACGTTGGCCTGCTGGCGCTCGATCTCGATGTTGATCTCGGCTTCGCTGCGCAGCTCGTCCCACATGCTGTCGATCTTGTTGAGCACCACCAGGCGGCCGGCGCCGGCGCCGATGTGCTGGCGCCAGACTTCGATGTCACTCTTGGTCACGCCGGTGTCGGCGGCCAGGATGAACAGCACCGCGTGCGCGTTCGGAATCAGGTTCAGCGTCAGCTCGGGCTCGGTGCCGATGGCGTTCAGGCCCGGCGTGTCGAGGATCACCAGGCCCTGCTTCAACAGCGGGTGCGGGAAGTTGATGATCGCGTGGCGCCACAGCGAAATCTCGACCAGGCCGGCATCGTCCAAGGTGACCGGCATGTCGGGATCGTCCTCGTCGTACAGACCGTAGCGCTTGGCTTCCTCCACCGGCACGTGGCGCGTCATGCTGACCTGCTTGAATACCTCGTGCATATCGGCGCCGGCGTCCAGGTTCAGCGGCAGCACGGTCCAGGCGGCCGGCTGGTCGCGGTAGTCGCTGGTGGACAGGTTCTCGGCCCGCGTTTCGATCGGCAGCAGGCGGATCGACGGTGCGAAGCTGGCGTCGTACATCAGCTCGGTCGGGCACATGGTGGTGCGGCCGGCGGCGGACGGCAGGATGCGCTGGCCGTAGTCGGCGAAGAAGATGGCGTTGATCAATTCCGATTTGCCGCGCGAGAATTCGGCGACGAAGGCCACCGACAATTTGTCGTCGGCCAGCCGCGCCAGCGTGCGCACGATGCGCTGGTCGGTGGCGGCGTCGGTCAGGGACGCGCCAGCCACCCAAGCTTGATAATCTTTCAACGCCGTGACGACGCCTTGCCGCCAGGCGCTGTATTGTTCGAAATCCCTGACCATCATGTCTGCCCTTATTTTTGGCAATTCACACAGTAGAACGTGGATCGTTGCCCTTGCTTGATCTGCCGTATCGGCGCCGCGCACACCTTGCAGGGAACACCTGCACGATCATAGACGAAATAAGTCTGCTGAAAATACCCGGATTGGCCGTTGACGCTAATAAAATCGCGCAGGGTGCTGCCGCCCTGGACAATGGCCTCGGCCAGGATCTCGCGCACGGCCTGGGCCAGCTTGTCGTAGCGCGCCAGGCTGATGCGTTTGGCCGGCGTCTTCGGGTTGATGCCGGCGCGGAACAAGCTTTCCGAAGCATAAATATTGCCGACTCCGACAACGATGTCGCCCGCCAGCAGCACCTGCTTGACGGGCGCGCTGCGCTGCCGGGTCTGATCGTACAGCAATTTGCCGCTGAAGCCAGCCTCCAGCGGCTCCACGCCCAGCTCGCGCAGCAGCGCGTGGTGCTCCAGCAAGCCGTCGGCGTCGTCGTGCCACAGCACGGCGCCGAAGCGGCGCGGGTCCTTCATGCGCAGCACGCGCAGGCCGTCCGGGGTCTCGACCACGAGATCAAAATGATCATGTTTTTCCGGTGCGATATCGGTCGGCATGATGCGCAGGTGGCCCGACATGCCGAGGTGGATGATCAGCGTGCCATGGTCGAAGTGCAGCAGCAGGTATTTGCCGCGGCGGCCGGTGCGCAGCACCTGGTGGCCGGCCAGCAACTGCGGCAGCTGCGCCGGAAACGGCCAGCGCAAGCCTTCGCGGCGCAGCACCACCTGATGCACGGTGCGCCCCTCGATATGCGGCGCAACGCCGCGCCGGGTGACTTCAACTTCTGGTAATTCTGGCATCTGGTTCGCAAACGGTCGAAATATTGAGGCGGCTGACTCTGGTCGTGGCGGAATATTTGGTTACACTAGTCAAAAGACGCAATCGGAGTGTTACGCGTAGAATCCGGTAGCCTCTGTACCTTTTGCCGACTTGCCAGGATCTTCCCTTGAAAAACGCTTTCGCCATTGTAACCCTCTCCGCCTTGCTGTCCGCGTGCGCCGTCGCGCCGCAAAAAGAGCCGGAGTCCGCCGCTGCGGCGCCCGCCGACGCGGCGGCGGAGAGTCCCGCACCGCTCGCCGCCGCACCGGCGCCGGCCGAGGAGGCGTTGCCCAATGTCGAACTGACCAGCGACATGCTGTTCCGCATCACCAAGGCCGAGCTGGAATTCAAGCAAGGGCAGTGGCAGGGCGCCTACATCACCCTGCTGGCGCTGGCCCAGCAGACGCGCGATCCGCGCCTGGCGCGCCGCGCCGCCGAAATGGCGTTGACCGCCAAGCAGGGCCCGGAAGCGCTGTCGGCCATCCGCCTGTGGCGCGGCCTGGCGCCGGATTCGGACGAGGCCACCCAATACTTCCTCGGTTTCGCCGTCGTCAACGACGACCTGGGCGAGGCGGAGCAGATCTTTGTCGAGCGCCTGAAGGCCGCGCCGGTGCAGGCGCGCCCGCTGGCCATGTTCCAGATGCAGCAATTCCTGCTGCGCGCCAAGGACAAGAGCGCCGCCTACGCGCTGGAAGAGCGCGTGCTGGCGCCGTACAGCGGCACGCTGGAAAGCCATTTGATCCTGGCGCAGGGCGCCTTCGCGCTGGGCGACAACGAGCGCTCCCGCGCCGAGGCGGAACAGGCGCTGCGCATCAAGCCCGATTCCGAGCTGGCCATCCTGACCATGGCGCAAGTGTCCGGCGACATCGACACCGCGTTGAAGGTGCTGTCCACGTTCCTGGACAAATATCCGAAGTCGCGTGAAGTGCGCGCCGCCTATGCCCGCATCCTGGCCGACGCCAAGCAGACCGAACCGGCCCGCAAGGAATTCCTGACCCTGCTGAAAGACCAGCCGGACAACCTGGCCACGCTGTACGCGCTGGGCGTGATGGCGATGCAGTCCAACGACATGCCCAACGCGGAGAAGTACTTCACCGATTTCATCAAGGTGCTGGCCGACCACCCAAGCGACGAGCGCGACCCGTCCAAGGTGCTGATGATACTGTCGCAGATCGCCGAGCAGCGCAACGACTTCGACGCCGCCTACAACTGGCTGGACAAGGTCGACGGCAGCGATGAAAAAATCTACCTGGCCGCGCGCATGAAGATGGCGCAGCTGACGGCCCGTAAAGGCAATGTCGACGAAGCCCGCAAGCAGCTGGCCGAACTGAAGCCGACCGAGGCCGTCGACCAGGCGCAGATCTTCCAGGCCGACGCCCAGATCCTGCGCGACGCCGGCGACAACCGCGCCGCCTACGTGGTGCTGGAAAACGCCGTCAAGCGCTACCCGGACAATCCCGACCTGCTGTACGACTTCGCGCTGATCGCCGAAAAGATGGGCCAGGTGGAGTTGATGGAGAAGGCGCTGCGCCAGGTGATGATCGCCGCGCCCGACAACCAGCACGCTTACAACGCGCTGGGCTACTCGCTGGCCGAGCGCAACGAGCGCCTGCCGGAAGCCTACTCGCTGATCGACAAGGCCATGAAGATGGCGCCGGGCGATCCCTTCATCATGGACAGCATGGGCTGGGTGCAGTACCGCATGGGCAACCTGAGCGAAGCGGAAGCCTTGCTGCGCCGCGCCTACGCCTTGCGCGGCGATCCTGAAATCGCCGTCCACCTGGGCGAGGTGCTGTTCGTCAAGGGCGACAAGACCGGCGCCCAGCAGATGTGGCAGGAAGCGCAAACCAAAGACCCGAAAAACGACGCGCTCAAAAGCACGCTCGCCCGTTTAAAACTAAGCCTGTAAGCGATACCCGATGACCCTCTTCAAGCTGCGCCGCCGCGCACCCGCCGCCATGCTCGCTGCCGCGCTGGCCGCCGCGGTGCTGGCCGGCTGCGCCACCACCTCCGCACCGCGTTCGGCCGCCGTGGTCGCGCCGTACCGCGACAGCATCGAGCTTGGCGGCGGCATCGCCATCAACTACAGCAAGGACGGCAAGCGCGAATCGCTGAGCGGCAAGTTCACCTGGCAGCAGACCAAGGCCGCCACCGACGTCAGCCTGCTCTCGCCGACCGGCCAGATCGTCGCCGTGATCCATGTCGCGCCGGGATCGGCCACGCTCACGCAAAGCGGCAAGGAGCCGCGCACCGCGCCCGACCTCGACAGCCTGAGCGCGCAGACGCTGGGCTGGACGCTGCCGGTCTCCGGCCTGCGCGACTGGCTGCAAGGCTATGCCATCGACGCCGGCGGCAAGCGCTTCGTCGCCTCGCCGGCCAACGACAGCGTGATCACCCGCGACGGCTGGAAAGTCGAATACGTCACCTGGCAGGACGACACAGCGGCCGCGCCGCAACCGAAACGCATCGACCTCACGCGCCTGGGCGCGGGACAGGTCGACGACATGGCGATCCGCATCGCCATCCGCCCGAACGCAGAATAAGAAACACCATGACCAGTCTGAAGAATTGCCCGGCTCCGGCCAAGCTGAACCTGTTCCTGCACGTGAACGGCCGCCGCGCCGACGGCTACCATCTGCTGCAAACCGTGTTCCAGTTGATCGACCACGGCGACACGCTGCACTTCGAGCTGCGCGACGACCACCAGATCCGCCGCGTGACCGAGCTGCCCGGCGTGCCGGAAGAGAGCGACCTGATCATCCGCGCCGCGCGGCTGCTGCAGGCCGACGTGCTGCGCCGCACGGGCGCGCTGCCGCCCGGCGTGAACATCGCCATCGACAAGGTGCTGCCCATGGGCGGCGGCCTGGGCGGCGGCTCGTCCGACGCGGCCACCACGCTGATGGCGTTGAACCATTTGTGGCAGGCCGGTCTAAGCAAGGAGGCGTTGATGGCGCTGGGCCTGCCGCTGGGCGCGGACATCCCCTTTTTCATCTTCGGGCAGACCGCTTTTGCCGAAGGCGTGGGGGAGGCGATGCGGCCGGTCAAGGCGCCGGATTGCTGGTATGTCGTCATCGAACCGGGCGTCGCGGTGCCGACGGCAGCAATTTTTTGCTCAGAACATTTGACAAGGGATACTCCGGTCGTCATAATAACGGACTTTTCCAGCCACCTCGAAAATCGAATCGGTTTAAAAGGGTTTGGAAAGAACGACTTGCAGCAAGTGGCAACGAAGTTATTCCCGCCGGTAGCAGAGGCGATAGAATGGCTCGGTGCTTACGGTGACGCCAGGATGACTGGCTCCGGTGCTTGTGTGTTCAGTGCGGTAGCAACCGAGAACGAAGCGGATGCGGTGCTTGCAAAAGTGCCGGCGAAGTGGAAAGCCTGGAAAGCGAAAGCGCTGGATCGCCACCCGATCATCGAAAAGTTGTGAGGCAGTAAAAAAATTTGGCTTAGCGTGAAAATGGCTGTAAAATACCGGCCATGTAACGACAAGCAGTCAGTTGCGTAGGGGAATCGCCAAGCTGGTTAAGGCACTGGATTTTGATTCCAGCATACCAAGGTTCGAATCCTTGTTCCCCTGCCATTCGTTTGTATCTGGACCCGTCGAGGCGTAAGTTGTCTCCGGCCAGGTAGGGCAAAGATGGCGTCGCCACAGCGCGAACCATACACTAAGTTCCAAGTACAGCGCCATGCGGTTTTCGCTGGCGACTTTTCAAAAATTTCATCGACTATCTCTGGGACTCCCAATGGCTTTCGAAAACCTGATGGTTTTTACCGGCAACGCTAATCCTGCATTGGCAGAAGGAGTCGCTAAAAATCTCGGCATCCCTCTCGGCAAGGCAAACGTTTCGAAATTCTCGGACGGCGAAGTGATGGTTGAGATTAACGAAAACGTTCGCGGTAAGGACGTCTTCGTTCTGCAATCGACTTGTGCCCCAACCAACGACAGCCTGATGGAGTTGATCCTGATGGTCGACGCCCTGAAACGCGCGTCCGCTGGCCGTATCACCGCAGCTATTCCTTACTTCGGCTATGCCCGTCAAGACCGTCGCCCGCGTTCGGCGCGCGTTGCGATCTCGGCCAAAGTGGTCGCGAACATGCTGGAAGAAGCGGGCGTCGAGCGCGTCCTGATCATGGATCTGCACGCAGACCAGATCCAGGGCTTCTTCGACATCCCGGTTGACAATATTTACGCTTCGCCAATTCTGCTGGGCGACCTGCAGAAGAAGAACTACCAGGACCTGCTGGTGGTGTCGCCGGACGTCGGCGGTGTGGTGCGCGCGCGCGCCCTGGCAAAACGCCTGGGCTGCGACCTGGCCATCATCGACAAGCGTCGTCCGAAGGCCAACGTGTCCGAAGTGATGAACATCATCGGTGAAGTCGAAGGCCGTAACTGCGTGATCATGGATGACATGGTCGACACCGCGGGTACCCTGGTCAAGGCTGCCGAAGTGCTGAAAGAGCGCGGCGCGAAGAAAGTCATCGCCTATTGCACGCACCCAGTGCTGTCCGGCCCGGCAATCGAGCGCATCACCAATTCGTCGCTGGACGAGCTGGTCGTGACCGACACGATACCGCTGTCCGAGGCGGCCAAGGCTTGCGGCAAGATCCGTCAGCTGACCTGCGCACCGCTGCTGGCCGAGACGTTCAAACGCATCATCAAGGGCGATTCCGTGATCTCCCTGTTTATCGACTAAAGATAAACGATTTAGTCAGTTTTTAGGCGGCTCGCCAGGTAAATATGCCTGGCGAGCCGTTGTACTTCCCAGTTTCATGAGCGCAATGCGCTCATTTTCGAAGCACCCTGGTCGCGGGGGCTTCATAACACGGGGCGCGAGCCCTGTTATTTTTGGAGTTACACATGAAAGTTGTTGCATTCAAACGCGAATTGCAAGGTTCCGGAGCGAGCCGCCGCCTGCGCAATTCGGGCCAAACCCCTGGCATCATCTACGGCGGTACCGAAGCGCCAGTGACCATCTCGCTGGATCACAACGCGCTGTACCACGCGCTGAAAAAAGAAGCCTTCCACTCGTCGATCCTGGATCTGGAAATCGACGGTGTCACCCAGCAAGTTCTGCTGCGTGACTTCCAAGTTCACGCGTTCAAGCAACTGGTTCTGCACGCTGACTTCCAGCGCGTTGATGCAAACGCCAAAGTGCACATGAAAGTGGCTCTGCACTTCGCTAACGCCGACGTGTCCCCGGCAGTCAAACTGCACGGCGCCACCATCAGCCACGTCGCCAATGAAATCGAAGTAACGTGCCTGCCAAAAGACCTGCCAGAGTTCATCACCGTTGACCTGTCGAACATCGACGTTGGTCACTCGCTGCACATCGCTGACCTGGTTCTGCCAGCTGGCGTGACCGCGGTCACCCACGGTTCGAACCTGACCATCGCTACCGCTTCGGTACCTGCTGGTCACGTAGCTGCTGAAGCCGCTGCAACCGCTGAAGCTCCAGCTGCTGACGCCAAGCCAGCTGCTAAAGCCAAGAAGTAATCACTGACGCCGCCTCCGGGCGGTTGCAGCGAAAGCCCGCCGGCCTGTGCCAGGCGGGCTTTTTTTATGCTTGAGCGTTGACCCCGCACCCCGGATGCCGGGGTCAGACCCCGTGCGGGGTCTGACCCCATGTGGCCGCAGTGCGGGTTTGCGCGATAATCCCATTTATTTGACTGAGCACCTCATGTCCATACGTCTCATCGTCGGCCTCGGCAATCCCGGTCCCGAATACGAACAAACCCGTCACAACGCCGGCTTCTGGCTGGTGGACAACCTTGCCAACGACATCGGCGCGCGCCTGCAGCGCGAGACCAAGTACAACGCGCTGATGGCCAAGGGCGCGGTCGCCGGCCAGGAGGTCTATCTGCTGGAGCCGCAGACGTATATGAACCGCTCCGGCCAGTCGGTCGGCGGCCTGTGCCGCTTCTTCAAGATGTTGCCGGACGAGGTGCTGGTCGTGCACGACGAGCTGGACCTGATGCCCGGCGCGGCGCGCCTGAAGAAGGGCGGTTCTTCCGGCGGTCACAACGGCCTGAAGGACATCACCGCCGCGCTTGGCACGCAGGATTACTGGCGGCTGCGCCTGGGCATCGGCCATCCGCGCACGCTCAGCCTGGCGCAGCAGGTGGCCGATTTCGTGCTGCACCGCCCGCGCCGCGAAGACCAGGAGCTGATCGAGCAAGCCATAGCCAAGTCGCTGCTGGTGATGCCGCTCATCGTCGAAGGCAAGTTCGACGCCGCCACGATGAAGTTGCACACCGCCTGATAGCGGGGGGCAAGTCTGACATTCGGACACGGCCTCTGCCGTAATGGCCATTACGGCAGAGGCCGTGTCCGAATGTCAGACTTGACCCCAGTGGTGGTATGCTGGTCCGGTTATCCCCCAGACCAGGAAACCACCGATGAAGCTGCTCCCGCTTGCCGCATTATTGATCGTCCACGCCGCCCAGGCCCAGACTCAGGACGCTTCCGCCACCGTCGCCAGCCAGATCAACGGCATGTATCCCAAGCTCGACGCGATCTACAAGGATCTGCACGCGCATCCCGAAATCGCCTTCCAGGAAGAACATACGGCCGCCAAGCTGGCCGCCGAGATGCGCGCGATCGGCTTCGAGGTGACGGAAAAAGTCGGCAAGACCGGCCTGGTGGCCATCTACAAGAACGGCGCCGGCCCGACCGTGCTGGTGCGCACCGAGCTGGACGGCCTGCCGATGGAGGAGAAATCCGGCTACGCCTATTCCAGCAAGGCGCACGCGCTGTTGGACGGCAAGGACACGATGGTGGCCCACAGCTGCGGCCACGACGTCCACATGACCGCCTGGCTGGGCGCGGCGCGCACCCTGGTGGCGCTCAAGTCGCAGTGGAAGGGCAGCTTGATGTTCATCGGCCAGCCGGCCGAGGAAACCGTCAGCGGCGCCAAGGCCATGCTGGACGACGGCCTGTTCAAGCGCTTCCCGAAACCGGACTACGCCTTCGCGCTGCACAGCTGGCCGCTGGCCTACGGCACCATCGGCTACAACAGCGGGCCGGTGTCGTCCAACTCGGACGCCATCGAAATCACCTTCAAGGGCCGCGGCGGCCACGGCTCGGCGCCGGACAAGGCGCTCGATCCGATCACCATCGCCGCCCGCTTCGTGGTCGATGTGCAGACCGTCATCAGCCGCGAGAAAGATCCCAAGGAATTCGGCGTCGTCACCATCGGTGCGATCAACGGCGGCACGGTCGGCAACATCATCCCCGACAGCGTGCGCGTGCGCGGCACGATACGCTCATACAGCCCGGAAGTACGGGCGAAACTGCTGGCCGGCGTGCGCCGCGTCGCCAACGCCTCGGCCGCGATGGCCGACGCGCCGGCGCCCGATGTCGAGCTGATCACCGGCGGCGCCGCGATCGACAACAGCGATGCGCTGGTCAGGCGCACCGAGGGCGTGCTGAAGAAAGCCTTCGGCGACGCCAACGTCTCGCGCATGCCGGCGATGACGGCCAGCGAAGACTTCTCGGCCTACGTCAACGAGGGCGTGCCGGGCATGTTCTTCTTCACCGGCGTCTACGATCCGAAGGCGGTGGCCGAGGCGGCCAGGCCGGGCGGCAAGCCGATCGCCTTCAACCACTCGCCGTACTACGCGCCGGTGCCGGAGCCGTCGATCAAGACCGCCGCCCAGGCGATGACCTTGGCCGTCATGAACGTGATGGGCGCAGCAGGCGCCAAACCATAAACGCCAGCACGGCCACGCCCAGCAGCAACACACCCCACAGCACCAACAGGCGCTGCTGGGCGGCGTTGGCCGCGCTCAGCGCCGCCGTGGCGTCCTGTGCGCCGCTGCCTTGTTGCTGCCTGGCCGGCCCGGCGCTGGCTTGTTCCAGCTTCTGCAATTCCGCATCGGAGAAGCCGGGCGCGACCTGGCTCAACTCGCGCACCACCGGCGCTGCGCGCTCGCGGCCGACCGCCAAGGTGTAGGGGCCATTGCCATTGGCGAGGAAGATCAGCGTGGCCGGCTGCCAGCTCAATCGTAAAGCGGGCCTTGCTGTTGCTGGCGCCGTGGTCCGCAGCACCCATTGTGTCGCATGCACGGGAGGCACCTCGATGTCGCCGGAGCTGCGCACCTGCTCGCCCTGGGCGATGCGGTAGAACGTCGCGCTGGCGAGCGGATCGAAGCGCCAGGCCGGGCCTTGTCCTGCTTGCCTTGCCGGCAGTTCGCGATAGCTGCCCAGCGTGCCGGACAACACAATATTGGCTTCGCTAAATTGCAGCCCGGCCTTGCCCGGCGCGACGGCGGGCGGCACTGCGTAGACCAGGTCCTGTGCCTGCCTGCCGGTCGCCGCCTGCAGCAGCAATTGCTCGGCGGGCTGGGCGACATCGGCGTGGACCAGCTGCTCGGCGGTGATGCCGGCGAACTGGATCGGCGTGCCGCTGCGCCAGTTCAGCCGGGCATAACGGAAGCTGCGCGCGTCGAACTCCAGGCGGTCGTTGGACAGCGTTTGCGCATCCTGGTTGACCAGCCAGTTCAGGTCGGCGGCGCCGATGGTATCCCAGTGCTTCATGTCGGCGCTGGTCTCCAGCCAGACTTGTGCGCTGTACTCGCGCTGGCCGGACGGCAGCGTGAAGCGCAGCGCGCTGACCGGCGTGTCGGCCGCATCCTTGCCCAGGTCGAGCACCAGTCCCGCCAAGTGCGGCGGCTGGGCGGCCTTGTCGCGCGCGTTGTCGGGACGGACCTTGACCGACAGCAGGCGGCCGTCGGTGGCCGTGCTGACATCCAGGTCCAGCTGCCCGGCCGCTGTCGCCGTGCTCATCAGCGGGAAGATGGAGGACGGCAGCTCGCGCCGGCTGGTGCGCGTGGCCGGCGCCGGCGTGCGCAGCGCGAACGGCTGCAAGGCGCCGCTGGCGTCGAACACCCGCACGTCATCCAGCAGCGGCGAACGCGCATGCAGGTAGACGTCCTTGGACAGCCGCACTTGCAGCACGCCCTGTTTGGCGCCGGTGGTCAGCGGCAGCAGGTGGGTGTAGTCCTGCGGCGTGTCGCTGGCCGCCGCCGAGGCGATGGCCGATGCGGCCGCTGCCGCGATCAGGATGCTCTTCATGACTTTTCCGATTCTGTAGGGTAGGGCGCCAGATATCCGATGCCGACCATCAGCGCGCCCACGCCGACGAAGGAAACGATGCGCTCGACGCCGCCCACGTTGGACAGGTCGACCAGGAACAGCTTGGCGACCACCAGGGCCAGCAGCACCGCGCCGCCTATCCACACGGCGCGCAGCACGCGCCTGGCGGCGTAGCGCATCATCAGCAGCGCCGTGACGCTCCACACCAGCGACAGCATCGCCTGCACGAACTGCGAGGCGAACATGGCGTCGAATTCGTACGGCACCTTCATGTAGTTGGAGACGGTGCGCAGCAGCGCCAGGTTGAGCCAGCCATAGCCGGCCAGCGCGGCGAACAGCGGCAGCGGCGCCACCCAGTTCGGCGGCCAGGAGGCGATCAGCTGGTGGCGCAGCGTGCCGCCTTCGTCCATGTCGCGCAGCAGGCGGTAGCAGCCGTAGGCCATCAGCATGGCGAAGCAGGTCGTCAGGTCCAGCGGGTTCAGCAACGGCACGTAGGGCAGCGGCGCCATGGCGCCGTTCTGCGACAGGTTCCAGACCGCCACCAGCAGCAGCGCCCAGCCGCAGGCCAGCGGGATCAGGCAGCTCCGGTACCATGCGGCCAGCGGCGCGACCGGCCAGCCGCCGGCGCGGCTGCGCTGCATCAGCCAACCGACGGCGGCCATCATCAGCCAGGCCGGAATGAAGCGCGCCCAGCTGGCGCTGGTCTCCCAGCCGGCGTCGGCCAGCAGCTGCGCTTCGGCGCTGTTGGCGCCGTGCAGCCAGCGCGTGATCCAGATCGCCGCGACCGGCCAGATCATCAACCACAGGCCGCCGGTGCGCACGATGTGCAGCAGTTGCAGCGGGACGTCGCGCAGCGTCCAGCCGTTGGCGGGCCAGACGCGCAGCAGCCATTCGCCCGCCAGCCACAGCGCGGCGTAGGCCAGCCAGGTGGATGCGGCGGGCAGGCGGTTGTCGAAATACAAGCCGCCCAGCATCAGGGCGCTGGCGACGGCCAGCGCGACCCAGGCCGGCGCCGTCAGCGCGCGCAGGCTGCGCCATTGCAGGCGGCGCGCCAGCATCACGATCGCCACGGTGCCCGCGGCGATCAGCATGCCGTAGATGCCGGGGCCGAGGATGTCGTCGCTGGCCCAGGCGCCGGTGGTCATGATCTGGTAGCGGATAGCCAGCCAGCCGGCCAGGTCGGGCAGGATCAGGGCGAACCACCACAGGCCGGCCCACAACATCGCCAGGCGCGACAGGCCGTAGCCGGCGCTGCCGGCTTGCTGGCCGTCGTAGCGCATCAGGGCCCAGCTGCTGAACAGGGCGCCGGCGCAGATCATGGCCGCGCCCAGTATCGGCCGGTCGAGCAGGTCGGGTGTGACGGAGATCCAGTTCCACTGCGTCAGCGCCAGCACGGCCAGCATCACGCCCGCGACGGCTTGTGCGACCAGGGCGAAGCCGCTGGCCAGTTGCCACGCCATCTTGCGGGCGATGAAGTACAGCGCCGCCGCCGCCGCCAGCCCGCTGACCACCAGCAGGTTGGCCTGGCTGGCGCCGTCGGTGCGCAGGAAGATTTCGGTCCAGGCGCCGGCCACCATCCAGATCGATGCGAACGCGAGGAACAGCGCCGCCAGCGCGGCAAACAATTTGGTGCCGCTGTCTTGCTGGGCGCGGAAGCGGGTCGCCATCAGGAAGGCGGTGATCGACAGCAGGATGAAGCCCAGCCACAGATTCGATTCCATCGCGCTTTCCGGCGACATTCCGGTGACGGTGCCGAAGAACGACAGCCAGGCGCCGGCTTGCACCAGCAGGCCGAACATCCATGCCAGCGTCTGCTTCTGGCGCAGCCCGATCCAGACGATGCCCGCGCCTTCCAGCGCCCACGCGGCGGAGGTCCAGCGGCCGTCGAGCGCGAACGGCATCGCCAGCGTGCCGAACACGATGCCCAGCGCGAGGAAGGCGTCGGCCAGCAGGGCGACCTTGTCGCGCCGGCGCAGCACGGTGGCCAGGACGATGTAGAACAGGCCCAGCGCCAGCGCCGAGTAGGCCACGCCGAACGGGTAGCCGTGCACCAGGCTGAACTGCAGGCCGAAGCCCAGCATCGGCGTGCCGAACACCAGCGTGCCGTCGACGTAGTTTTTCAGTTTGACCGATTGCCGGCTTGCATAGGCCAGCGGGATCGAGACGTAGAAGGCGAAGAACAGCAGCAGGAACAATTGCACCGACAGATAATTGTCCGGCGTGTAGCGCAGTACGCCCCAGGCGGTGCCGATGGCGAAGGTGAAGGCGAAGCCCAGCAGGTTCAACGGACGCCACGAGCGCAGCATGGCCAGCGCGAACACGCCGGCGTTGAGCAGCGCGTAGTACGAGAACAGTCCGATGTGGCTGCCGCCGCCGGTGGACGCCAGGATGGGCGCGGCAAAGCCGCCGACGATGCCGAAGATGGCCAGCCACATGGCGTCTTGCAGCACCGCCAGCAGGCAGGTGAAGACGGTCAGCACGAACAGCAGCGCGAAGGCCAGCGAGCCTGGGATCAGCTGGTACAGGCGGAACGCGCCGAAGGTCACCAGCATCAGCACGGCCAGCGCCGCGCCCTGCACGGGCAGGCTGATGGCGGGACGGCTCAGGCGGATGCGCCAGGCCCAGGCCAGCAGTGCGATGTCGGCAAGCACGATGCCGGCCAGGCGGAATTCGATCGGCACCGTCACGCGGGCGGCGGTGTACTTGAGCAGGAAGCTGACGCCGATGAACAGGATCAGCAAGCCGAGCTTGGCGACCAGGTTGCCGCCGAAGAGCCAGGCCTTGGCGGCCACCAGCCAGCGCGGCGGCGTTGACTCAGGCCGGGGCGCAGGCGGTGGCGCTGGTTCGGCGCGAGCGGGGCGGGGCGATGGGGCTGCGGGCGCGGGCGCCTCTACCGGCACTGGTGCTGCCGCTGGTGCCGACGTGGCTATCGCTGCCGGCGTCGGTGCTGCGACGGGTGCGGGCTGTGGGGGACGCGGCGAGAGCATGGTTGTCGCTATCGGCCCATAGACAGGCGTCGATGCCGCCGGGCGCGCAGGCTGCGCTGCTGGCGTTGCAGACGACGGCGCGGCGCTGCGCTGCATGGACGTTTGCATCTCGCGCAGCGCGTCCACTTCCCGCTGCAATTCCGAGGCGATCTTGCGCGCCTGCTTCGCTTCCGTGCGCGCGCGCCAGGCCACGCTCAGTGTGAACGCGCCGAAGATAAACAAAAGGAATTCCATGAGCGGCTCTCCTGAGTCAATATCGCAAGCTATCACATTTGCAACATTGCCTCAATCGAAACGACCATATAAGCGGGGGTCAAGTCTGACATTCGGACACGGCCTCTTCCGTAACGGCCGTTACGGAAGAGGCCGTGTCCGAATGTCAGACTTGACCCCAATTTTATTTGGCGGCGATCCAGCGGTCGACGCGCGCTTCCAGGATGGGCAGCGGCAGCGTGCCGTCGCCGATCACGACTTCGTGGAATTTCTGGTAGCTGAACTTGTCGCCCAGCGCCTGCTGCGCGCGCGCCCGCAGTTCCAGGATCTTCAGCGAGCCGATCTTGTAGCTCAACGCCTGCGCCGGCCATACCATGTAGCGCTCGATCTGGTTCTTGGCGCGCGCTTCGCTCCAGCCCAGCGTGTCGGCCAGGTAGGCGATGGATTGCTCGCGGCTCCAACCTTTGGCGTGCATGCCGGTGTCGACCACCAGCCGCGCGGCGCGCAGCATTTCCGCGTTCAGGTGGCCGTAGTAGGCCACCGGATCTTCATACAAGCCCATCTCGCGGCCCAGCGTTTCCGAGTACAGCGCCCAGCCTTCGGTGTAGGCCGCGCTGTTCGGATTCTCGGTGCTGAATTTGCGGAAGTCCGGCAAGTCCAGTTCCTTCAGCAAGGCCGCGTGCAGATGGTGGCCGGGCACGCCTTCGTGCAGGAACAGGCTGACCATGTCGACCCGGCTATATTTTTTCGGATCGTTGACCACCGGCCAGAACACGCCGGGATGCGAACCATCGGCCGCCGACGGCGTGTAGTGGTCGGACGCGGTGGCGCGCGTCAGCTCGGGCTCCAGGTGCAGCTCCAGCTTGGCTTTCGGGATCAGGCTGAAGTAGGTCGGCAGCTTGGTTTGCACGGTCGCGTAGATGTCGCGGTAGGCGTCCAGCACCTGCTCGTCGGTGGTGAAGATCTTGAATTTTTCCTGCGCCGCCACCCACTGTGGCAATTGTTTTTCCGGACCGTCGTAGCCCAGCTTGGGGCCCAGCGCCGCCAGCTGCTGCTGGATGCGCGCCACTTCCTTCAGGCCCAGCGCGTGCACCGCGTCCGGCGTCAGCGGCAGATTGGTGCTGTCCTTGATGCGGGCGGCGTACCAGGCGGCGCCGTTCGGCAGCGCGCTCCAGCCGGTGCTGGCGCGGCTGGCCGGCAGGTATTCGTTTTCCAGGAAACTGACCAGGCGGGTCAGCGCCGGCGCGATCTTGCTGTCCACTGCGCGCATATAGGCGGCGCTCAGTTTCTGCTGGTCGGCGTCGGAGAAGCCGGCCGGGAAGCGCGTCACCGGCGAGTAGTAGATGCTCGTTTCCGGCGTGGCGCTGCGCAGGTTCTGGAACTGCGGCAGCATCGCCACCGTGATCGCCTTCGGCTGCACGATGCCGCTGCGCATGCCCAGCTTCATATTGGCGATGGCCTGGTCTATCCATGCCGGCAACTGGTTCAGGCGGCTCAGGTAGGCCTGGTATTGCTTGACCGTGCCCAGCGGCTGCGAGCCGTTGCCGTCGGCGTAGTTGGCCAGGACGCTGGGCACATTGTCGAGCTGGTTCAGCGGCAGCAGGTGTTCCGGGAAGGACTCCAGCTGCATCGCGTTGTTGAGTTCATAGGACAGCAGGTCGTAGGTCAGTTGCTCCTGCTGGCCGAGCTGGTCGCGGCGCACCGTCATCAGCTGCTTCTGCATCTGGCGGTACAGCGCGAATTGCTGCGAGCGCACCTTGGGCGAGATGGCCAGGCCGAGCTGGTCGTCATAACGGCCGTCGCCGTTGGCGGTGGCGAACAGCAGCGGATCGAATTTGCAGCGCGCCGTGTGGAAGGCCGCCGCCAGCCTGGCCAGCTGCTTCTGGGCTTGTCCGGCCTGCTGCGTGGTCGCCGGTTTGGCGGCCGCCGTCACGGGCGGTGCGCCCATCAGCAAGGCGGCAATCAGGGCGGAAGTGGTCAGCGCGGCAAGCGGGCGGGCGGATGGCATAGGTGTCCTCGAATAGGGAGATGGATTTTTGCCCAGCAGTCTAGCATTTGTCGATCCGGTTTACTCATCGCCGGAAAAATTGCGTATTCTATGCTTGCCGCGAACCGGCTACCGATAACAACGCCAACAAAAGCGAGACCAGACATGCAGATAAAAGATAACGCAGCAGCCATCGCCCCAGCCCCCGGCATGGACCACGGCGCCACACCCGCCCGACCGCTTACCCGCCAGGATTACAAGACCCTGTCGCTGGCCGCCCTGGGCGGCGCGCTGGAGTTCTATGACTTCGTTATTTTTGTCTTCTTCACCGCCGTGATCGGCAAGCTGTTCTTCCCGCCGGCTATGCCGGGCTGGCTGAGCATGGTGCAAACCTTCGGCATCTTCGCCGCCGGCTACGTGGTGCGTCCGCTGGGCGGCATCATCATGGCGCACTTCGGCGATCTGTTCGGCCGGAAAAAAATGTTCACCATGTCCATCCTGCTGATGGCGGTGCCGACGCTGCTGATGGGCATGCTGCCGACCTACGCCAGCATCGGCCTGGCGGCGCCCATGCTGCTGTTGCTGCTGCGCGTGATGCAGGGCGCGGCCGTGGGCGGCGAGGTGCCGGGCGCCTGGGTGTTTGTGTCGGAACACGTGCCGGCGCGCCATATCGGCTATGCCTGCGGCACGCTGACGGCCGGCCTGACCGCCGGCATCTTGCTGGGCTCGGTGGTCGCCACCGGCATCAACACCGCCTTCACGCCGGAGCAGGTACTCGACGGCGCCTGGCGTTTGCCGTTCCTGCTGGGTGGCTTCTTCGGCCTGGGCGCGATGTACCTGCGCCGCTGGCTGCATGAGACGCCGGTCTTCGCCGAGCTCCAGCAGCGCAAGGCGCTGGCCGACGAAATGCCGCTCAAGACGGTGCTGCGCAACCACCGCGGTGCGGTGGTGGTGTCGATGCTGCTGACGTGGATGCTGTCGGCCGCCATCGTGGTGGTCATCCTGATGACGCCGACCTTGCTGCAAAAGATATACGGCTTCGACCCGCATACCTCGCTGATGGCCAACACCCTGGCGACGCTGTGCCTGTCGATCGGCTGCCTGGTGGCGGGCGTATTGGCCGACCGCATCGGCGCGCGCACCACCTTGTTCGGCGGCGCCTTGCTGCTGGCGATCAGCACCTACGTGTTTTACACCACGCTGCACGCGCGGCCGGATCTGCTGCTGCCCTTGTACGCGCTGGTCGGCTTCACGGTCGGCGTGGTGGGCGCCGTGCCTTGCGTGCTGGTCAAGGCGTTCCCGGCGCAGGTGCGCTTCTCGGGCCTGTCGTTCTCGTACAACGTGTCGTATGCCATCTTCGGCGGCCTGACGCCGGTGGTGGTGGCGCTGATGTTGAAGAATAATCCGCTGGCGCCGGCCTACTATGTCATCGCCGTGAGCGTGCTCGGCATGATTACCGCGCTGTTCGTGAAGGAGCGTTGAGTCGGGTTGCGACGGCACGGTCGCGCAACAGCAGGAAGGGTTTTTCCAGCGCGACGTGCAGCAGCCACGCGGCGGCCCAGGACATGGCGCCGTAGATCGCCAGGAACAGCAGGCTGCCCGGCACGGGCGCCTGCTGCATGTCGCCGAGCAGGGCGTGGCACAGTTTTGTGGCCGGCCCGATCAGCGGATAGTGCACCAGATACAGCGCATACGATAACCGCGCGATGTAGCGCAGCGGACGCGCGGCGCCAAACGAAGGCAACTGGGCATTGACGGCCAGGCCGCAGCGCACCAGCAGCGCGAACAGCATCGACGACAGGGCGATGATCCAGCACACCGTCGACCAGTCGCCCTGGGTCAGCCAATCCCTATACGTCAGCAGCGACAGCGGCGGCAGCGACAGCGCCAGGAACAGCACGCGCGGCGCGCGCCGCGTACTGGATGCGCCATGCTCGACGGCGACCAGCACGCCTGCCAGGATGCCCAGAACGGCATGGTGAAACGGCGCGCGTATCGCCCAGAAGAAGGCCGGGTAGTCGCCCGGCGCGATGCTCCGGGCACTGCTCTGCATAGACCAGCATAACCCGCCAAACACCACAGCCAGCACGATGCAGGCGGAGCGCGTGCCCGTCCGCGCCAGCAGGAACAGCAGCAATGGCGTGGCCAGGTAAAACTTCTCTTCCACCGCCAGCGACCACAGCGTGACCATGACGTCCGAGCCCAGGTAATCCTGCATGAACAGCAGGTGCGTGGCGAAGGACAGACTGGAGTATCCCGCACCCAGCGTCCACGGCGCGGCCAGCCAGCAAAGCAGGATCACGCCCCAGTACAGCGGCAGCGTGCGGAAGGCGCGGCGGCGGTAGAAGTCGATCACTGCGGCGCGCGTGAACGGCGCGGCATGCGGCCCGGCGAAGTGGCTGCCGATCAGGAAGCCGCTGAGCACAAAGAACAGGTCGACGCCGATCCAGCCATTGGCCGCCAGCACCGCCAGCGGCCCGCCAGGCACCACGCCGAACGTGGCCTGCGACGCAACCGCCCAGTGCCGCGCCAGCACCAGCAGGATGGCCACGGCGCGCAGCGCATCGAGGACGGGGTAGCGGCCCGGCTTGCCGGCCAGTCCGGTGTGCGGCATGGTCAGACGATCTTCAGCGCGCTCTGGACGTCGCGCTTGCGCAGCTTCCAGATGATGGAGTCAACGATGTAGTGATGAAAATTGATGCCCTGGTAGGCGATCACGACCAGCGGCACCAGCGTGTAGTTGGCGAAGTAGGCGTTGGACATGTCGATCGACCGGTACACCACGCCGGTCAGCGCCAGGCAGGCCATCAGGTAGAGCGGCCAGCGGCCTTCCTGGCTGAGCCATGACAGCACCCGCTGCTCAGGGGTGACGCCGCCCTTGAACTGGTTGGAATTGAACAGCCACACAAAGGCGATGTACTGCGCGTTGTGCCAGACGTTGATGATCAGCCAGCCGCTCGTGATGTCGTGGATCGCGACATACGACACCAGGTAGATCAGGTAGTGTGAGCACAGGTAGGCGAAATGCAGCCGGCCCAGCGTGCCGTCGCGCAGCGCGCGCAGCTGCGCCGCCAGCCACCACGCCAGGCAGCAGAGCGCCGCCGCCAGGCTGGCCAGGGCCAGCCATTGCGGCACCGGCAGTTTCCACACTTCCATCGACAGGAAAGTGGCATCCGGACGCGCGCTCATCATCAGGAAGGCGGCGGCCGGCACCAGGTAGAATGTGACGCGGTTGAACCCGGCATTGCCGGCCTGGACGCTACGCGTCTTCATGCCATAGGCCTTGTTGATGCCCTCGCTTTGCCGCGTGTAGTGATACCACTGCCAGTGCATGTACAGCGTGGCGACCGCCGCCAAACCGCCCCAGACGATCAGCAGGTAGACGCCGGCGAACACCGCCACCGGCAAGGGCAACAACAGCGCCCAGTGCTGGCGCGCCGACTTCAGATCGAACAGCAGGCGGGTGTAGGTGGAGATGACATGGTGGTAGCCCAGCAAGGCCAGGTCCAGCGAAATAATCAGCACAAAGTATTGCGGGAAGCCGAGCGCCAGCGCGCCCACGGCCAGCGCGAGCAGCGGAATGCCCAGCACGAACAGGCGATCGAATCGCCTGCTGCGCATGTAGATCGGGGCCGTTGCGGCGATTGCTGGCATGGCGTGGACTCCTGCAGATAGCACTGTCTGTATGATAGTGCTATACGGCAATAAGTCCACTATTCCTTTGCGTGGTGTTGCGCGGGCCTATTTTGCGCGGCGGCTGCGTTCGCCGGCCAGCGCCTTCGCCAGGCCGGCGTCGAAGGCGCTGGCGGTGCCATCCTGGACCACGTCCCCACTGACATCCTCGGCGATGCGGAAGCCTTCGCCCACGCTGCTGCGGTTGTCCGTTCCGGTATGGGCGCGGTAGGTCGGGCTGGCGCCGGCCGGGCCGCTGTTGTAGTTGCCGCCGCGATGGATGACCATGGACGAGCCGTGGAACAGTTCGCAGCCGGTGGTCCAGGGCGCGCCATCGGCGGGGGCGCCCTGGTAGCTCAGGTGCTGGCAGTCTTCGACCACTTCGCCCGCGTTGCCCAGCATGTCGTACAGGCCCCAGGCGTTCGGCTGGTACATGCCGACCACCGTGGTCAGCTCCGCCTGGTCGTCGCAGGCGATTTCCTTCCTGTCCTTGCCGGTCAGGCGAGTGATGGCGGTCTTGCCGCTGCGGTCATAAACATTGGCGTATTGGCACAGCGCGGCCGGATCGTCGCCATACGGATAGCGGGTGCTGCTGCCGGCGCGCGCCGCGTATTCCCATTCCGCTTCGCTGGGCAGGCGGAAGTGGCGCCCGGTTTGCTTCGACAGCCATTGCAGGTAGGCGTGGGCGTCGTCCCAGCTTACGCACATCACCGGGTAATAGTCACCGGGCGCGTTGGCGGCGGCGTTCCAGCCGGCCTTGCCGCTTTCCATGCCCCAGTCGTTGGCCGCCAGCTTCCAGCAATCGCCGTCGGCCTTGTAGCCGGTCGCTTCGATGAACTGGCGGAATTGTCCGACCGTGGTTTCGTAGCGGGACAGGCGGTAGCTCTTGATGTTGACGGTGTGTAGCGGCTCCGAGTCCGGATAGCCGTCGTCCTTCGGATTGGCGGTGCTGCCCATGACGAATTCGCCGCCCTTGAGCGTGACCATGGAGGGCGCGAGCAGGGCGGCGTCGGCCGCGAACAGCGGGCCGCTCAACATCAGCATCGACAACAGCGAGAGGGTTTTTTTCATGGAAGAGTCCTGTGGGATCAATGTTTGCGAGGAGACAACGATCCCACAGGGCCGGCACGGACGGCAGCGGCAAGCGATGAATCGACAGCCGCGCCGACGAATCGCCAGCGGCCTACATCGCCCGGAACAGGTGGACGTAGGCGCGGCTGACGCGCAACTCGCGCGCATGGCCTTTGACGCGCAGGAACAGGCGGCTGCTTTCATCGCGCCGGGTGCCGGCCAGGTAGTCCAGGTTGACCAGCGTGGAGCGGTGCACCTGCCAGAACTGTTCGGGATCAAGTTGTTCGCTCAGCTCGACGATGGTGGTGCGGATCAGGTGTTCGCCGCTGGTGGTCTGCACCACCGTGTACTTGTCGTCGGCGTGGAAGTACAGGATGTCGCCGACGGCGATCTGGTGCACGTATTCGCCCTGGCCGGCGCGCACGAAGCGCAGGCGGGCCGGCGCCGCCGGTCCGCGCGTCAACTGGTGCAGCGCTTGCGACAGGCGCGCGTCGGGCTGCGCGCTGCGGCCGGCCGCCTGCAGGGCCAGCGTGGCCTTGACCCGTTCGATCATCTGCGTCAGCCGGTCGGTCTTCAGCGGCTTGAGCAGGTAGTCGAGCGCGCAATGGTCGAAGGCCTGCACCGCATAGGTGTCGAAGGCGGTGACGAACACCACGCCGGTGTCGCCCTCGATGCCCTGCGCCACTTCCAGCCCGCTCAGGCCCGGCATCTGGATGTCGAGGAAGGCCAGGTCCGGCTCCAGCTCCTCGATGCACGCGGCCGCCTCCACGCCGTTGCGGGCAAGGTGGACGATCTCCAGTTCCGGCCACAGCAATTCCAGCTGCTCCTTCAGGTACAGCGCCAGGTGCGGTTCGTCGTCGGCGATGAGCGCGCGCGTCATGCCAGCGTCCGGTAGGGGAGGGACAGCGAGGCCTGCATGCCCACCGCCTGCGGCGCCAGCGTCAGCGCCGCCTTGGCGCCATAACGGGTGCGCAGCCGTTCGCGGATGTTGGGCAGGGCCACGCCGCTGCCGCGCTTGCGCGGACGGCGCGGGCCGTCCAGGCCGAGGCCGTCGTCGTCGACGCAGATGTCGAGCTGGCCGTCGACGACGCGCGCGCGGATGCGGATGCGGCCGCCTTCGATCTTCGGCTCCAGGCCGTGTTCGATGGCGTTTTCCACCAGCGGTTGCAGCAGCAGCGTCGGCAAGGTCGCCGCCAGCGCGTCGTCGCTGGCGTCGATGTCGAAGCGCAGCCGGTCTTCCATGCGGATCTGCAGCAAGGTCAGGTAGCTGCGCACCATCGCCAGCTCGGCCGCCAGCGTGCTGTCGGTGTGGCGCAGCTGGCCCAGGCTGGAGCGCAGGTAGTCGGTGAAGGTCTCCAGCATCAGCCGGGCGCGCGGGGTGTCGCGCTCGAGCAGGCTTTGCACATTGGCCAGCGTGTTGAACAGGAAGTGCGGTTCGATCTGCGCCTGGAGCAGGCGCAGCTGGGCTTCCATCGCCTGGTGCAGCAGCCGGTCCTGCTTGACCCGCAGGCGCCACCAGAACCAGTTGGCCGCCGCCACCACCAGGACGAAGGCGAGGAATTCGGTTTGGGCCACGCTCGCTTCCATGAATACCGCCCAGCCATTCCAATCGGTGAGCCAGGTGTACAAACTCAGGCTGAAGGCGGCGCCGAACACGACGCCGCCGACGGCGATGGCGTTGATGAGCAGCGCGGCGCGCCAGCCGGCCGCCTCGGACAGCCGCTCGATGCTGGCTGCGGGCAGCAGCTGTTCGACGATGCGGGTGATCGCCAGCATGCTGTAGGCCACGCACAGGCAGATGGACAGGTTGAACAGCAGCGAGGCGCGCCACCAGCCCGGATCGCCCACCCGTCCGGTCAGCAGGCCGTTAATCAGCATCATGACGGAGCCGATCGGCAGCGCCAGGGCGGCGCCGACCGCCAGTTGCGCCCACAGCGGTTCCTGGCGGTGCTTTTTTAACATCCAGAACGAGCGCCAGGCCAGTTGGAAGGGGGAGCTTGTATTCATGGCGGCAATTGTAGCCGGGACGAATGAGCGGGCAGGGCGGAATGCGATGGATCGACGGGATTGCCGACGGAATGCAAGTTTCTGTTCCTTTTCAATGACGCGTTGCGCTAGGCGCCCGCACGTTTTGCGCGCGGCGTTGCTCGTTTCGTGGCTGCGGCAACTGGTTCTTTTGCGGGAGCCTTCACAGCGGTTTTTCTGGCTGGTGGCTTGGCGGCACGCGCGAATGTTTCGGCATCGTCGCCGACCGACCTGTCAGACCATTGTAGGAAATTTTGCAAGTCAATTCGAACGCCGTTCTTGTCGAGAACCGATAGTTCAAGCGTCAATCCCAAAGATTTCAGAAATCGGCGTAACGTTGAAACATAGGTATCGGAACGTTTTTCAAGTTGAGAAACCGCGTTCTGGTTGATGCCCAGGTCCTTGGCTACTTCAACCTGGGTTTTACCTACCGCCTTGCGGAAATCGGTAAGCGTCGCCGCGTGCGCAATCATCTCTTCAATTTTTTTATGAGAAAGCGCCGCAATCTTCTTCTGACGGTCAGCCTGCAGGTTGTTGATAACATCGTTCAGATTTCGTCCCATGGCAAACTCCTATTTCTTGCCTTTGCTGCTTTTCGTCTGCACTTTGGCTGGCTGAGTCGCTTCGGCATGTGGATGATCTGCGGCAGGTCCGAGTTCCCTCACCGCGACAGCAACCGCAAGCAATTCATCTTGAACATCTTTTGAGAAGGCATCGAATTCGGGGTCAAATTCGTCGTGAAAAAACACTTCCCACTTCTGAGATTGAGTCAATTATCATCTCCTAGTGATATCACGTCAAGATGCTTTCATTGCTTGGAAACCCTGGCATCGCCGCCTTGAGCCTTTGGATCAAGGCATCCGAGAGAGTTATAATGCTCATTATCAGGGACAACATGGGGAAGAAACTGCGGCGTCACGTGCGGTTTGCTCCAGTTTCCCGCTCTTTGTGCAACTTCGAAATTCAGCCTAACTCAATATTGTTGGCGTGACTAACGATCTGAGGCACCGCTAACCAATTGATTTAACAAGGAATTCCATGTCTTTACAATGCGGCATCGTCGGCCTGCCTAACGTCGGCAAGTCCACCCTCTTCAACGCCCTGACCAAGGCCGGCATCCCGGCCGAGAACTATCCGTTCTGCACCATCGAGCCTAACGTCGGCGTGGTCGAAGTGCCGGATCCGCGCATGGGCGCGCTGGCCGAGATCGTCAAGCCGGAACGCATGGTCAACGCCATCGTCGAGTTCGTCGACATCGCCGGCCTGGTGGCGGGCGCCTCGCAGGGCGAGGGCCTGGGCAACCAGTTCCTGTCGCACATCCGCGAAACCGACGCCATCGTCAACGTGGTGCGCTGCTTCGAAGATGACAACGTGATCCACGTGTCCGGCAAGGTCAGCCCGCTGGACGATATCGAAGTGATCCAGACCGAGCTGGCGCTGGCCGACCTGGGCACCGTGGAAAAAGCCATCCACCGCGAAAACAAGAAAGCCCGCTCCGGCGACAAGGACGCCGCCAAGCTGCTGGCCATCATGGAGCGCATCGTGCCGCACCTGAACGAAGCCAAGCCGGTGCGCGCCATGGGCCTGGACGCCGACGAAATGGCCCTGATCAAGCCGCTGTGCCTGATCACCGCCAAGCCGGCCATGTACGTGGCCAACGTTTCCGACACCGGCTTCAAGAACAATCCGCTGCTGGACCAGCTGACCGCCTACGCCGGCACCCAGAACGCGCCCATCGTCGCCATCTGCGCCTCGATCGAAGCGGAAATCGCCGACCTGGACGACGCCGACAAGACCGCCTTCCTGACCGACATGGGCATGGAAGAGCCTGGTTTGGACCGTCTGATCCGCGCCGCCTACAAGCTGCTGGGCCTGCAGACCTACTTCACCGCCGGCGTGAAGGAAGTGCGCGCCTGGACCATCCATGTGGGCGACACCGCGCCGCAGGCGGCCGGCGTGATCCACACCGACTTCGAACGCGGCTTCATCCGCGCGCAAACCATCGCCTATGACGACTTCATCCAGTACAAGGGTGAGAGCGGCGCCAAGGAAGCGGGCAGGATGCGCGCCGAGGGCAAGGAATACGTGGTCAAGGATGGCGATGTGCTGAACTTCCTGTTCAACGTCTAGTTCTCGCTGTGGCGTGCCGGCCCAGCCGGCATGAAAAGCATAAAGCCCCGCAGTTGCGGGGTTTTATGCATCTGCTATCGACGTTCAATTCGCTCCCGCAGCGGGTTTTCTGCCATCACTTGTCCTCAGATCGTCCAGCTATTGGACAGCTCTTCTGCCTGCTTGAGCACCAGCTCCACAGCATTGGGTTGCTGATCGGGCGGGTACTTCCACTTCTGCAGACATCGCCGCACCAGAATGCGCAGCTTCGCGCGCACGCTTTCGCGCACCTGCCAATTGACTGTGGTGCTAGCGCGTAGCTTCTCGGTGATCTCGATCGCGATCTTCTTGAGCACCTCGTCGCCAAGCATACGCACGGCATTCTCGTTGTTGGCGAGCGCGTCATAGAAAGCGATTTCGTCATGGCTGAGGCCAAGTGCGGCCTCCCGCTCCAGCGTGGCCTGGAACTCCTTGGCCATCTGGATCAGTTCCTTGATGACCTGGGCGGTTTCAATCGCGCGGTTGTGGTACTTGCGCAGAGTTTCCATCAGGCGGTCGCCGTACTTCTTTTCCTGCACCACGTTGTGGCGGGCTCGCGCCCTGATCTCGTCGCGCAGCAGCTTTTCCAGCAGCTCCACGGCCAGGTTGCGGCTTTTCATCTGGCGCACGTCTTCAAGGAATTGGTCCGACAACAGTCCAATGTTAGGCTTGTCCAGGCCTGCCAGCGCGAACACGTCCATCACGCCGTCCGAGGTTATGGCGTTGTCCAGGATTTGCTTGAGTACGCTGTTCTTCTCGGCGTCGCTGCGCTTCTTGTCCACAGTCGTGAACTTGGCAATGGCCGCCTTGATGGGCGAGAAGAATGCGATCTCCTTGCGTAGAAGTCCCGCCTCATCCAGCGTTCCACACAGCGAAAACGCCTTGGCCACGGCCGCCATGGTGTCGAGAAAGTGCGTCTTTCCGTCCTCCAGCCCAAGGATGTCCTTGTCCTCCAGCGCAATGGGCGTCCCGGTGAAGCCGATGAAGGTGGCGTTCTTCAGCGCATCGCGCAGGTGCTTGGCGTAGCCGAACACGTATTTTCCGGTCTTGGTATCCAACCTCCCTTTGGTGCCGTACTGGCTGCGGTGAGCCTCGTCCGAGATCACTACGATATTGGTGCGGCCAGAAAGCAGAGGGTGTGTCTCTTCACCGTCCAGCAGCGCGAACTTCTGTGCCGTCGTAAAGATGATGCCGGCAGCCTCGCGAGAAGCCAGCATTTCGCGCAATTCGTCGCGGTCCCCGGCCTGCACCGGCGCGGTCTTAAGCAGATCACTGGCGGCGCTGAAGGTGGCGAATAATTGGCCGTCCAGATCGTTGCGGTCGGTGACTACCACCAGCGTTGAATTCTTCATTTCGGGCTGCTGCAGCAGCTTATCCGCATAGCAGGCCATGGTGATGCTCTTGCCTGAGCCTTGTGTGTGCCAAACCACCCCCGCCTTGCGCGAACCCGGTTTGACGTCCTTGCCGTAGGTGGCACGCTCTTCGTGCACCGCCAGTACGCTTTTGTCGGCGTCCCGCGCGGCGATCACCGTGGCGCGCACCGCCTCCCGCACCGCATGGAACTGGTGATAGCCCGCGATCTTCTTGATGATAGTGCCGCCATCCTGCTCAAACAGCACGAAGTGCCGCACGTAGTCGAGAAACAAGTCGGGCCGGAGGAAGCCACGCACCACCGTTTCCAACTCCATCTGGAGACGGGGCCGGTCGTCTTCGTTGGCGATGGTGCGCCAGGGCAGCATGCGTTCCGCGTTCGCGGTGAGCGAGCCGACACGCGCGGTCCAGCCATCGCTCACCACTAGCTAGGGCGGCATTGCTGTTGAACAGGTCGCTGATCTCGTCCTTGTAGGTCTGCAACTGGTTGAAGGCATCCCACACATCCGTCTGCTCGTTGGCGGGATTCTTCAGCTCCACCACCGCCAGCGGCAAGCCGTTCACGAAGGCGATCACATCGGGACGGCGAGGCTGCTTGGTGCCGGTGATGGTGAACTGGTTGACCACCAGGAAGTCATTATTGGCGGGCTGCGCGAAGTCGAGGAAGTGCACGAGATCGGTCTTCTTTTCATCACCCTGCGCAAATTCCACCATCACGCCGTTCAACAGAAGGCGGTGCGTGCTGCGGTTGCGCATAACCATCTGCGGCTCGCTTCCCGACAGCAGCGCATGCACTGCCTGCTCCAGGGCTGTCGGCGGCATGTGGGGGTTGATCCGGGCCAGCGAGGTAAGCAGACGCTCACGCAACACCACCTGCCGATAGTCGGTACGCTTCGGGGTGTTGCTGTCTGGTGCAATGTCCGGACCGTAGGCGTAACGCCAGCCGGCCGCCTGGAACCAGCCCAGGCAGAGTTCTTCGAGTTGTTGTTCATTCAGCATAGTTGCTCCGTTTGTGCTCCCACCTGGGCATCGACACGTGTGGCTTGACCCGGACAGCCGACTGACCTATCATTGCAAGCAATACGGCCGACGCCTCTGCACTCTGTGTACGCGTCGGTTTTCATTTGTGCGCTGAGATGCGCCATCACGGCTGTGGCCATAGCGCCAATCCCTCCCAGCCAGGGAATGCCCCCAGATCCAACAGCGAGATTTGTTGATTGGGAACCGCCGGGAAATCATTGGTTAGCAAAGTCTTAAAGCGCTGGCCCCAACTCGAATTCGGACAAATCACGCGAAGTAGATGCTGCATCAGGCAGAAGTAGAAAAACGGGCGCACGTTTTTCAACTGGCCAGGCCAAGTAACAGGCACTGCCGAAACTTCCAGCACGTTGATATTCCATAGTCGGCTGTGGTGCGCCGACACATTACGGATGAAGTTCAAGCTGCGCAGCCATTGTGCGAAGGCCTGACCAGTCGGTGCGCCGTACAGGGCAGCAATCGTCTGTTGGTCAGCGTGCTGCATACCGGCGAAGAGCTTGGACAGCAAACCAAAATCCCACACCTCAATCGCCGCCCAAATCGGCAAGGTGCCATACTGCTGCTGATGGTGCGCGACAAAGGGCTCCTTGCGAGCCCGGTGCAGCATGGACTGGTACTTCGCCAGCCAGACTTGATGCTGCGTCTTGCCCGCGTCCGTTCCCTTGGCGATCACCTTCTTGGCAAAGTTCCCATGTAAGCATGCCGGGTTTTCGTGGGCACGCGGGTCGCGTTGTCCCAGCAGGTGCGCCACGTCCACCCGAACCGCCATCTCGATGCGCTCCAACGCATCGAGTGCCAGTAGCCGCAGCTTCTTGTCGAACACATACAGGCGCACCACGTCTTCGAAGCGGCTGCCTGGCGTAAAGCTGTCCAGCCGAACGGCCTTGCCCTGCGCCATGGATGCGGCCGGGTCTATGGTTCGCAGAGGATACCAATAGCCACTCAGGCGGTAGTAGCCCAGGCGCTCCAAATAGTCGAGCGCCGCAGCGGGATTGTCTACGTGTAGACCTCGGCCTTGCAGCTGCTGCAATTGGTCGGAAAATGAGCGCCAAGGCTTAAGCGGTTTCACGCGGCGGCATCTCCGTTATCAGTGAGTTTAGCCAAAGCCAGCACCTGCCAACAATGGTATCTCCTGCCTCCAAAATTCGGCGCGCTCGGCTCGGAATGTTCGAACTTTCCATCGTTTGCACGTCGTTAACATCACCGTTCTTTGTATTGGCGAGATCAACTATCTCACCGAAGCTGGCAGCGTTCTTGCGCTCCAGCTGCTATTCAATTCACACACGGTTGAAAGTGCCGCCGAAGCCCACCCTCTAGGCATCGCCACCAACGCTGAATCTTCCATCTCAGCCGGGAACAGCGCGGCGGTATCGGCGAGTTGGTTGTATTGATCGTGCGGCAGGGCATCGAGTTCGGCGTCGAGCCTGCCGCTAATAGCGCTCATCGCGGCGCGCATCGAGTCACGGCCTTCCTGAATGGCTGTGATCTTGGCTTTGATCGGAGAAAAATCGACAAACCACGATTTGAAGATGGCTTGCGCTATGCCTTCGAGAATTTGGTTGATGCGGCGATTGAGGGCGATTTTTTCGTCAAGTGAGCCCAGAATACCTGCCACTCGACGCTGCTCCTTTAGCGACGGAAACGTCAATTGCAGCTTACGTAGTTCACTCTGTTTGATGCCGGTGACCGTCGATCCCGACGCACGCCCGTGAAGCTGTTCTTGTATGGACTGGCTCTGCAGAGCGAACTTCAAGTAGGTAGTAGGCATGCCGGTGTGCATGCCAGCGAGGGCTGGATTTAACCGGGAGAGCAGGATCACGACTGGCTCCCTTTGATGGGAGGCGTTGGTTGATTGATTTCAGCTTGCAAGCCATGCTGGCGGGCGTACTCCAGCACCAGGATTTCGATCATAGACGCCACGGACCGGCGCTCACGCTCCGCCGCCAAGCTGAGCAGCTGTTTGATCTCGGCGGATGTGCGAATGGAAAGGGTTTTGGCCTTCAGGCGTGGCATGGTGGCGTTTCGTTAATGGAGTGGTGCCAATGTACTGCCTTTTTCTGAATTTTCACAATGCTTGTTTTGGGAATTTTTGGCGAGTAAATCAAGGTTGGGCCACCACCGGCATGAGGTGCTTGGTAGGCGAATGTCCCGATGCCGGCCGGATTACCCCGCCGAGAGGGGGGCACAGGGTTCTTTGATTTTGGCGCGGCCGGTTGAATCGCCCTTGACTAAGACTGGATCATGACTAAACTATCAACGTGACATGATTTGCAACCAGGGGGCGCTGATGCGATTTCCACTCAAGCTGGCGTTACTCATGACCCTGACGGCGATGGATCTGTCGCCCGCTCAAGCGGCCCCTTCAGATGACGAGCTGGCGATCCAGCAAGTCGAAAATCGCTGGCAGGACGCCTGGAACCGCCACGATATGGAGGCGCTTTCCAGCCTCTTCACCGAAGACGCCGATTTTGTTCAGGTCAATGGGCGGAGATGGATCGGGCCGGCCGAGATCAAGAAAAACCATGCGCTGGTCCACGAAATGATGTTCAAGGACAGTGTGTGGACCAACCTGAAATTGGACATCCGTTTTCTCAAGCCGGACGTCGCCATTGCCCACCAAACGTGGGGGCTGCGCGGCGACAAGAATCCCGATGGCACAGCGCGCACGCCGCGCGAGGGCTTGTTTACCCAGGTATTTATCAAGCGCGGCGGTCATTGGCTGATTACCGCCGCCCACAACACGAATATCGCGGTGGTCCCCGGAAGTCCCGTCGCCGGCTCCGTGCCGCCGAAATAAGCATTCGCCGTTGCGGGGCGGTCGCTTCAGGCCTTGAAGCTCTCGACCAGCTTGAACGCCGCCTGCGTCCTGGCGCGGGCCGCCGTCACGCGCTCGAACAGGTCGGCGGCCAGCAAATTGTAGACCTCGATCTTGGCGCACTGCGCCAGTTCGTGCGCCATCGCATGCTCTTCCGCCAGCGCGGCCTCATAGTCACGGAATGCTTCCAGCCCCTCGGCACGATAAATGGACATACAACCTCTCTGGAATGTTATGTGTGCTTCAGACTAGCACGATTGCCGCCCGAAATCCGCCCGCACGCCAGACTTGCATCAAACCAAACGTATTCACCCACGTGTGTTACTCTGACGGACGGTCCTCGTTCTCCGTCCTCGCCCCCCGCCTAGTTGACGACTGGAACAAGGAATGTCTCCATGCGTCTTAACGACCCCAACCAGAACCACCTGCTGGCCGCGCTGCTGGACGCCGAGTTCGCCCGCCTGTCGCCCTATCTTGAACCGATCATGATGCGGCTGGGCGATGTGCTGTATGAATCCGGCGGCAAGCTCGATCACGTGTACTTCCCGACCTCGGCCATCGTCTCGCTGCACTACGTGCTCGAGAACGGCAGCTCGTCCGAGATCGCCGGCGTCGGCAACGAGGGCATTCTCGGCATCTCGCTGTTCATGGGCGGCAATACCACGCCCAGCCGCGCCGTGGTCCAGACCGCCGGTCATGGCTACCGCCTCAAGGCGCACATCCTGATGGAAGAGTTCAACCGCGCCGGGCCCGTCATGCGCCTGCTGCTGCGCTACACCCAGGCGCTGATCACCCAGATGTCGCAGACGGCGATCTGCAACCGCCATCACACGGTGGAGCAGCAGCTGTGCCGCTGGCTGCTGCTGACGCTGGACCGCCTGCCGACCAGCGAGCTGACCATGACCCAGGAACTGATCGCCAGCATGCTGGGCGTGCGGCGCGAAGGGGTGACGGTGGCGGCCGGCCGCTTGCAGGCCAACGGCTATATCAGCAACCGCCGCGGCCATATTTCCGTGCTGGACCGGGCCGGACTGGAAAACGACGTCTGCGAGTGCTATGGCGTGGTCAAGAAAGAATTCGCGCGCCTGATGTCGGACGTGCACCAACGCCAGGGACTCCAATGAAATCCATCAGACCGTCCATCGGCCCGCTGCTCAAGGCCGACGCGCTGCAACTGGCGATCCACAACAGCGCCAACTTCTCCAGCATCGCCACCGACGCCCAGGGCGTGATCCAGATCTTCAACGTCGGCGCCGAGCGCATGCTGGGCTACAGCGCCGCCGAAGTGGTGAACCGGATCACGCCGGCCGGCTTTTCCGATGCGCAGGAAATCATCGCGCGCGCCGCCGCGCTCAGCGTCGAAGCGGGCGTGACCATCCTGCCCGGCTTCGAGGCGCTGGTGTTCAAGGCCTCGCGCGGCATCGAAGACATCTACGAGCTGACCTATATCCGCAAGGATGGCAGCCGCATTCCCGCCATCGTCTCGGTCAGCCCGCTGCGCGACGCCGAGGAAAAAGTCATCGGCTATCTGCTGATGGGCACCGACAACACGGCCCGCAAGCGGGTCGAGCAGGAACAGGCGCTGCTCGACCAGCGCCTGCGCGAGCAGCAGCTGGCGCTGCAGGACACCAATGTGGAACTGGAGGCGGCGCGCGCGCTGGCCGAGACGGCCAACCGCGCCAAGTCGGAGTTCCTGTCGGCCATGAGCCATGAGCTGCGCACGCCGCTCAACGCGGTGCTCGGCTTTGCGCAACTGCTGGCGTCGGACAAGCCGCCGCCCAGCGCCTCGCAGCAGCGCTCGCTGGACCAGATCCTCAAGGGCGGCTGGTACCTGCTGCAACTGATCAATGAAATCCTCGACCTGGCGATGATCGAATCGGGCAAGGTGACCATGTCGCAGGAGTCGATGGGCCTGTCCGAAGTGCTGCGCGATTGCCAGGCGCTGATCGGCCCGCAGGCCGAACAGCGCGGCATCCGTTTGTTCTTCGCCGCGATGAGCGAGCCGTTCTTCGTGCATGCCGACCGCACGCGCGTCAAGCAAGTGATGATCAACCTGCTGTCCAACGCCATCAAGTACAACCGGCGCGGCGGCCAGGTGACGGTGGAGTGCCAGGCCGGCAGCGACGGCATGGTGCGCATCAGCGTCACCGATACCGGGGCCGGCCTGAGTAGCACGCAGATGGCGCAGCTGTTCCAGCCCTTCAACCGGCTGGGCCAGGAAGACGGCGCGGAAGAGGGCACCGGCATCGGCCTGGTGGTGACCAAGCAGTTGACCGAACTGATGGGCGGATCGATCGGCGTGCGCAGCGAGATCGGCGTCGGCACCACCTTCTGGATCGAGCTGGCCGCCAGCAACGAGCCGGTGCTGGAGATCGCCGCGTTCGACCTCGCGGCACCGGTCCCCGGCAAGGACTATGCCTCGCTGAGAACGCTGTTATACATCGAAGACAACCCGGCCAACCTGAGCCTGGTGGAGCAACTGATCCAGCGCCGCAGCGACCTCAAGCTCCTGACCGCGATCGACGGCCACAGCGGCATCCAGCTGGCGCGCGCCTACCAGCCCGATGTGATCCTGATGGACATCAACCTGCCCGGCGTGAGCGGCTACGGCTGCCTGAAGATCTTGCAGGACGATGCCGCCACGGCGCACATACCGGTGGTGGCGCTGTCGGCCAACGCCATGCCGCGCGACATAGAAAAAGGGGTTGAGGCCGGCTTCTTCCGCTACCTGACCAAGCCCATCAATGTGCATGAATTCATGGGCGCGCTGGATCTGGCGCTGGAATTCGCGGCCGGGCATGGCAGCCTTTACACCCGCACCCACGGAAGCGCATCATGATAGACCCATCTGAAATACTCCGCGCCCAAATCCTGATCGTCGATGACCAGGAAGCGAACGTCATGCTGCTGGAGCGGATGCTGGCCAACGCCGGCTACACCAATGTCAGCAGCACGATGGACCCGTTCACCGTGTGCGATCTGCACCTGAAGCACCACTACGACCTGATCCTGCTGGACCTGCAAATGCCCGGCATGGACGGCTTCGCCGTGCTGGCGGCGCTCAAGGACATCGAGCCGGACGGCTACGTGCCGGTGCTGGTGGTGACGGCGCAGCCTGGCCACAAGCTGCGCGCGCTGCAGGCCGGCGCCAAGGATTTCGTCGGCAAGCCGTTCGAGCTGGTCGAGGTGGAGACGCGCATCCGCAATTTGCTGGAAGTGCGCCTGCTGCACCGCAAGCTGCAGCGCTACAACCAGCAGCTGGAATTCACGGTGCTGGAACGCACGGCGCAATTGCGCGCCAGCGAGGCGCGCTTCCAGCGCTTCGCCGAACTGTCGACCGACTGGTATTGGGAGCAGGATGTCGACGGCCAGCTGACCAACTGGTTCGGGCCGGTGGCCGACATGGTGGGCATCGGCAGCAGCGACACCGGCGGCTGGGACGTGGCCGAGCATGCGCTGCTGCAATCGAACATCGCCGAGCGCAAGGCCTTCCTGGACTTCGTCTACAGCCGGACCATCGGCGGCGTGCTGCAATATTTGCAAGTGAGCGGCGAGCCCATGTTCGACGAGACCGGCCGTTTCATCGGCTATCGCGGCGTTGGCCGCGACGTCACGGCGATGGCCGGCATGTTTGCCAGGACGCCGTAAAAAGGCCGGCGCGCGGCGCGCCGACCGGTGCCGCCGCGCCGCTCCGGCGCGGGCCGGGCGCAACACTGGCGGCGGCGCTGGTTGTCGTGTTCGTCGCGCGGTCGGCTTTGTTGGGTATAATCGCCGGATTGCCTGATCGTCGGACCGCAGCGTCTGCCTTCCGCGCCCGTCTCACCCTTCACTAGAAAAAATACTCTTCATGGCATCTTCCAACGATAACGTCAGCATGGCGCTGTTCTGCGATTTTGAAAACGTGGCGCTCGGTGTGCGCGACGCCAACTACGACAAGTTCGACATCAAGCCGGTGCTGGAACGGCTGCTGCTCAAGGGCAGCATCGTGGTCAAGAAGGCGTATTGCGACTGGGACCGCTACAAGGCCTTCAAGGCGCCCATGCACGAGGCCAACTTCGAGCTGATCGAAATCCCGCACGTGCGCCAGTCCGGCAAGAACTCGGCCGACATCCGCATGGTCGTCGACGCGCTCGACTTGTGCTACACCAAGTCGCACGTCGACACCTTCGTCATCATTTCCGGCGATTCCGATTTTTCGCCGCTGGTGTCCAAGCTGCGCGAGAACGCCAAGAAAGTGATCGGCGTCGGCGTCAAGCAGTCGACCTCGGACCTGCTGGTGGCCAACTGCGACGAATTCATCTTCTATGACGACCTGGTGCGCGAGAGCCGCCGCGCCAAGCGCGAAGCGAGCCCGGAGGCCAAGCCGGCCGTCAAGCGTTCGCCGGAAGAGGAGCGCGTGCGCCGCGAAGAGATGGACAAGCGCCGCAACCAGGCGGTGGAGATCGCCGCCAACACCTTCGAGGCGCTGGTCTCCGAGCGCGGCGACAGCGGCAAGATCTGGGCCTCCGTGCTGAAAGAGGCGATCAAGCGCCGCAAGCCGGACTTCAGCGAGTCCTATTATGGCTTCCGCACCTTCGGCAACCTGATCGAGGAATGCAAGGCGCGCGGTTTGCTGGAATTCGGCCGTGACGAAAAATCCGGCGCCTATGTGTATCGCGGCACCGGCGTGGCAACGCCGGGCGAGTCGTCGGTGGACGGCGCGCCGGCCGAGGCGCAGGACGGCGGCAAGCAGGAATCGCGCCGCAGCCGTGGCCGTGGCCGCACCGCCGCCGAGCGCTTTGCCGAACGCCAGGCCGAGCGCCAGGCGCAGCAGGCGCGCGCGGCGGGACAAAGCGATGGCGACGAGGACGACGCCGAACAGCAGCAGCCAAGCTACGTCGAGCCGGAACAACTGGCCGGCCAGCCGGAAGCGGCTGTAGCGTTTGAGGCGCCAGCGGCCGCACCGGCCGGCGACGCCGAGCGCGGCCGTGGCCGTGGTCGCGGCAATCGTGGTGGTCGCAAGCAGGGCGAGCGTCAGGGCCAGGAGGCCGTCGCCGCCGGCGAAGCGCCGGTGGTGGCGCAGGCTGCGGTCGAAGCACCGGTCGCCGTCAGCGCGCCGGTGGTGGCCGACGACGCACCCGCCAAGAAAAAGGGCGGCCCGAAACCGCCAGCGCGCAAGCTGAAAGAGGCCGCCAAGCCGAAGGCCGACGCCGCCGCGCCTGCCAAGGGCGGCAAGAACGCGAAAAATGTTCGTGGCGCCAAGGGTGCGGCAGCGGTCCATGGCGAACAGCCGGTGGCGGCGCCAACTCCGGCCCCGGTCGAAGCGGCGGCGCCGGCGCCTGTGCCGGCACCGGTTCCGCTGGCTTCGGCCGAGTCCGACGCCAAGCCGGCCGCCAAGCCTGCCAAGGCCAAGGCTGCCGCCAAGCCGGCGGCCCGCAAGCCGGCCGCGCCGCGCGCGCCGCGTCCAGCCAAGGCCGCGGCCAAGACCGAGGAGTAATCCGGGATGGGGCGGGCCGCCAGCGGCCCGCCGCCGGTGCTCGCGCGGTTGCTCGCTCAGTTGCTCGTATAATGGCAATGTTTTCATCCGCCTAACGACTGGTGCCGAGCATGCCCATCCTCTCCGAAATCACGCTGTATCCGATCAAGTCCTGCGCCGGCATCTCCCTGCAGGAAGCCACGCTCACCGTCACCGGCCTAATGACCGCGCAGATCTACGACCGCGAATGGATGGTGGTCGACGGCGCCGGCGTCTGCCTGACCCAGCGCGAACATCCGCGCATGGCGCTGATCACCCCCAGCCTCAAGGGCAGCACGCTGGAACTGCGCGCGCCCGGCATGCTGCGCCTGGAAATCCCGCTCGACCTGCCCGATCCCGATCAGGCGCCCACCCTCACCACCCAAGTCTGGGACGACACCGTGCTGGCCTACGACTGCGACGAGCTGAGCGCCGAATGGTTCAGCAAGGCGATCGGCGTGCCGTGCCGTCTGGCGCGCTTCCACGCCAAGGCCGAGCGCGCCGTCAGCCGGACCTGGACCAGCGGCGTGGCCGCCACCACCATGTTCTCGGACGGCTACCCGATGCTGGTGGCCGGCGCCGCCTCGCTGGACGACCTCAACGACAAGCTGCGCCACGCCGGCCGCGACGCCATCCCGATGAACCGCTTCCGTCCCAACCTGGTCGTGGCCGGCATCGAAGCGTTCGAGGAGGACTATGTCGACACCTTCCAGCTGGGCGAAGCGCTGCTGAAACCGGTCAAGCCCTGCTCGCGCTGCCCTATGCCATCGGTCGACCAGGCCACCGGCGAGTTCGGTCCCGATCCGCTGGACCTGATGCAAGGCTACCGCGCCAAGCCGGAGCTGGACGGCGCCCTGTGCTTCGGCATGAACAGCATCCTGGTGGCGGGCGAGGGCCAGCAAGTGCGGGTTGGGCAGGAAATCGTCGTTACTCTGGCGTTTTAACGCAGCCAGGCATTCCCAAGCGCTAAAACTTGGCGTAATGTGACATCTGGCATGAAACCAGCTGATGAGTAAGGGCATATATGACGCAAACTGCAAGCGGCAAGTTCTCGCCGCAGACCGACCACGCCGCGCGCGCGGTGGATCTGGCGGCCGAAAACCAGGCCCTGCGTGCGCGCATGGCCTACCTGCTGGAGCAGGCCGAGCGCAACCACTCGATCATGACCCGCCACCAGGCGTTCGACCTGGACATCGTCAGCGCCGCCAATTTTCCCGAACTGATAGGCACCATCTTCCGCGTGCTGCCGGTGATCTCCGAGCTCGACAGCGTGACCCTGACCTTGATCGACGAGGACGCCGACATCCGCACCGTCATGGCCAAGCTGGACGTGGTGTTTGAGGATTTTCCCGAGCTGATCTTCGTCGAGACGCTGGACGGCCTGGGCTTCGACCTCGGCGTGCGCAACGCCTACACGCCGACGCCCAAGCCGCTGCTGGGCATGTACGACGCGCAGCGCCATGCGACGCCATTCCCGCAGCCGCCGGCCGGGCTGCAAAGCGTGGCGCTGGTGCCGCTGCTGCGCAACAAGCGCATCATCGGCAGCCTCAACCTGGGCAGCTGCGACCCGACCCGCTTCACGCCCAGCCTGGGCACGGACTTCATCGAGCACATGGCGTCGATCATCGCCATCTGCCTGGAAAACGTCATCAGCAACGAGATGCTCAAGTACATCGGCCTGACCGATTCGCTGACCGGCGTCTACAACCGGCGCTACATCGACCGGCGCTTGCTGGAAGAGATCGCGCGCGCGCGGCGCCAGCAGTATCCGATCTCCTTCATGTACATCGACATCGACCACTTCAAGCGCGTCAACGACACGGTCGGCCACGGCGGCGGCGACGACGTGCTGCGCGAAGTGGCGAGCCGCATCAAGAACGAGCTGCGCACCTCGGACGCGCTGGCGCGTTTCGGCGGCGAGGAATTCGTGGTGCTGCTGATCGACGCCAACCTGGAGAGCGCCGCCTTCGTGGCCGAGCGCATCCGCGCCAGCGTGGCCGGCAGCATGATCGCCTTGTCGCAGGAATTGCAGCTGTCGGTGACGGTGTCGATCGGCGTGGCCTGTTTGAATCCGGGCGAGGCCGAAGGCGATCCGGCGGCCGTCGCGCGCGCCTGGGTGGCGCACGCCGACACGCTGCTGTACGTCGCCAAGGAAACCGGCCGCAACCGCGTAGTCAGCCGCGATCCTGCCGGTCACGCCTCGCCCCCTTAACTGTCAGCAAGTTGCGGGCGCCGCAGTCGTAGGGTCGGACCCAGCACACGGGGGTCAAGTCTGACATTCGGACACGAGCTCTGCCGTAGGCGCCGCCTACGGCAGAGCTCGTGTCCGAATGTCAG